>PBAZ01000032.1 GCA_002717565.1 Chloroflexota bacterium | reverse complement strand
GCATCTGGTTTACTTGCATCGTACCGATCGGTAAATCATAATTAGTGCAGACCACTCTGCACGATTTGGACAGGAAAAGGATTGTTGGAATAATGAGTAATCTTAGCCACAGGATTTTATCCATACGCGAACAAATATCTGAAGCTTCTGATAAATCAAATAGAGAGCCTCGGGATATAACTCTGATGGCTGCCTCGAAGACTGTTAATCCTGACACGATCCTTGAGGCAATTGACCTTGGCATCACCACTTTTGGAGAGAATCAAATCCAAGAGGCAGAATGGAAATTCTCGCAGCGCCCTGAACTGGCATCTCGAGCAACATGGCATTTTATAGGTAGTCTTCAAAGTAATAAAGCAAAACGAGCACTGTCGCTCTTTACCACTGTGCAATCTGTGGATCGATTGTCTATAGCTAACCGGCTCAATACCATTGCAAATGATCTAGATATTCGACTTTCAGTGTATATTGAAGTAAATGTTGGAGGTGAGGCAAATAAAAGCGGCTGTTCCCCCACTCAACTCCCAATGCTAGCTTCCTCAATATCTCAATTCGCAAACCTAGAAATCATCGGACTGATGACTGTGGCTCCAGCTGCCCAAAATCAGGAAGACGTACGGCCCATTTTCCGTAACTTAAGAATCCTCCGTGACCAAATCCAAGATACCACCCTACCATCAAACCAACTAGGATTATCAATGGGCATGAGCAGCGACTATAAAGTAGCGATTGAAGAAGGTTCAACCCTCGTCCGTATTGGTACATCGCTTTGGGGACCACGCAAAGATTGATTCGGATCTGCTATGGACAGCCTAAAGCCGCGCAATGTCTCACTTCAGTGTATTCATATCCGAATGCTGCTGCATGATCACCAACAAATAGAAATCTGTAAGCATCACCCTTAATACTTCCCTTCATGCACCCTTCCGATTGATGCGTGTCGCCGGTATACGAGTGAACGGGAACAGATTCTTCAAGGTACCTAAGCATTTCCTCCCTGTGAGCGCATTTTACATTCAAGGTTGGCCCGCTCACGGTTGATCCCGTTTCGATATGATAGTGCAATAGCGTATCCATAATTAGCCTCCATGCAGTAATAGAACATTTGTTCTATTCTACCAACTTTCGGGAAACTGTCAACCATGAATGTTAAGGTACTCTGTGTTTCTTACTCCTTGAAAGAGAGATCATCCAGACAGATACGATCAAAATGATTATGAATCCAAAAGCAAAAACAGCCATCAACAAGTTTTGTGGAAAGCTGTCTATGAGATCTGTAATCCATATGGCCAAATCCGCATCTATCGCTTCGTCATGGTGATTATAGTATTGGCTTTCAACTTGTTGAGTAATAAACATCAGCCAGATTGGCTCAGAGATTGATTGTAGAATCTTGATGAAACGCTCTTCTCGCTGATTGAAAAAGATGCCATCGATGCAATGATGAGTGTTATCACTCCTACCCACAGACCCAAATCATAACTGCCATAGTGATCAAATACTATGCCAAATAACAGTACCGCAGCAGCGCCCCCAATCTGATGAGACATTGTTATTAAACCAACTAGTGAGCCAAGTTTCCTATATCCATAAATTTCAGAGGTTAGAGCTGTAGTTAAGGGAACAGTAGCTAACCACGACATGCCCCCGATAATTGCAAAGGCCCAAAGTGCAATTGGTCCGGACAGCAGTAGAAGGCATAAAAAGGCGATTCCCCTAACAAGATATATCATTCCCAATATGTATTTTCTTTCAAATTTATCTGAAAAATACCCTGAGCAAAAAACCGAGACGCCATTCACTCCACTCAAAACTCCAAAAGAAAATGCAGCTTCAGATGGAGATATGTCCTGACTAATTGCCCATTTTATGAAATGAACCGATATTGAAGCCGTAGTAATACCACAAATAAAATACCCCAACGAAAGCTGCAACATAGGCTTAGATCTATACGCTGTCGTCCATTTTTCCACCCACAAAGGACCGGCTGGTTCCGAATTCCCACTGATTGTGCTAGCTTCAGGTGGGACAAAATTACTCAATTCAGAGGGATCATTTTTCAAAACGAAGAAAAACAGTGGTACGACAATTATCAGTCCAAAAGACCCGATAATAATCCACGCGGCTTGCCAGCTCAAGTTAAGAGTAATAAATGTCAGCAGGGGTATGAAAAACAGGCTGCCGATAGACCCTCCTGCCATGACAGCCCCCATTGCCACACCTCTTCGCTTAGCAAACCATTTTGAAAGTAATATCCCTACCGGACCACCTGTGGCAGAGCTAAATGAAATAAGAAATCCATAATAAATGGAGAGGGTAAGCACATTGAATGACGTGGCAACGAGGATGGATGAGATTGAAACAAGTATGGAAGAGAACATCAAGACACGCCTGGGGCCATATTTGTCAGCTAAGTTACCTAAGATAGGAGCAGCCAATCCGTTAACAAGCCAGCCAATACTCGCAGCTAGACTAATAGACGAGACATTCGTTCCCCATTCGGTACTCCATAAGTCAATGAAAATCCCGAATCCTTGCCGAGTACCGATAACTAGCGATGTAGACAGGAATAGCGCAGCCACTATTAGCCATCCATAATAAATATCGGTTTGTTTCAACATACGAAGTTGCAGCCTTTGTTTCAGATAAAATGACCAGACCTCATTACGCTAATCATAGCAAACCATTGCGCTAGGAGGCATCTACCATATACTCTATGAGTATCAGAAACCAAAGATAACTGCCCGAAAGGTTATGCATATGCCCACATGGGTAAAAATCCGGCACGGGAATACCGGCGACGAGGGTGATGGACCTGGAAGATCCTACCTAATCAACCTCGGGGCTAAATATGATGGCAAATTATTCGACAACTACTCCGAGGACGGAATGCCCGGAGTGGAGATGATGTTCCCCCATATGGACAACGCGGCACGCTGGGTTGCTGAGATACGGGCGAATTTCAAAGATACAAACTTCGACTCATGGGTATAACTTGCAGGTCAATATACCGCGGACATACCAACGACTCTCCAAAATTCAGAATCCAATGATTTCCTGAACTTTGTTTTCGTTGAGTTCCTGTACCATGCCAGTAATTAAGCGCACAGCTCCATCCAAGTCAGAACCACTCACTACGCTATTGTGGCTGTGTAAGTACCTAGTCGGTACGGTTATATTCACAACGGGAACTCCGGTCCCAGTTTTCTGAATAGCAGCACCATCTTGTCCGTAACCAGACAAGACATTGAACTGTAAAGGAATATCAAGTTCCTCAGCCGTCTCAACAACAAAGTCGCGAAGCTTGAGGTTTGGCAACATGGAGCTATCATGCAAAAATAAGCCCGGGCCATTCCCCACCTTTTCTTGGGCCTCATCCTGAGTGATCCCTGGATAATCCCCTGCCACTCCACTCTCAATATTTATTGCAATTTGAGGACTCACCATAGTGCCACTAGTCCCTGCCCCTCGAAGCCCAACTTCTTCCTGAACAGTCGCAACTCCGTATAAATTCAAGGATCTAACATTGACCAATCTCTTTAAGGCTTCTAGCATTACCCACACACCAGCCCTGTCATCCCATGCTTTTCCAAGATACATACCACTTGCATTTAACTTCGAAAACATACTCTGTGGCGCAATGGGATCCCCGGGGACAATGCCATAATTGTCAATTACATCTTGGCGATCTCTTGCGCCAACATCTATAAACATGTCAGCCTTTGCAAAAACCTTGCCTCGAGCCTCTGCATTCATAACATGTGGCGTTTTGATGCCTGTAATACCAACGATGGGTCCACCTTTGGTCATAATCACCCACCGCTGATTAATTATTGCTTGATCGAGCCACCCGCCCAACGTTTCAAACTTAACGTATCCCTGATCGGTCACATATTTCACCAACAAACCCACTTCATCCATATGCGCAGCTAACATAATTTTGGGACCATCATCAGTTCCAGGAGTACGTCCAACAACCGATCCCAACCCATCGATTTCTATGTTGCAACCAATCGCCAACATCTCTCTTTTAACAATCTCACGAACAGAATTTTCGAATCCAGAGGGACCAAGGGCATTCGATAATTCCTCAAGCAATATTTCTGATCCCTCCATAGCATGCCTCCACAATAAATATTTAGACCGATATTAGCAGAAAAATCGTCTTGCGGGAAAACACGCGAAGGGGTAATCTAGCCATTGGTTGGTTAGATATAAGGCAACCCACACTTGTCAGATGGAGCAACAACTTTGCACAAAATAGTGAATATGACCGCGTATCGTCCGCTCTCAAGCTTGGTGATACGCCAATTCTGGGTCATCAGTACACTAATTCTATTGTCATTGCCCCTCCTTGCTGCATGCAGCGAAGACACAGCAACCACCGTCCCTACTATAGTAGTACCGACGAACACGCCTATAAAACCAACACCCACTCAACCAGCTAACACACCAACTAAGGAGGTACGTGTCATCAAACAATACAACTCAGCACCACCAATGGAAATAGATGTGTCAAAATCATACAGTGCAACTTTTGAAACCACAGAAGGTACGATTGAATTTGAGCTATTCACAAACGATGCGCCTAACACAGTCAACAACTTCGTTTTTCTCGCACGAGACGGATTCTACGAGGGAGTGATTTTCCATCGAGTCATAAGTGGATTTATGGTTCAGTCCGGGGATCCGACTGGTACGGGGGCTGGAGGGCCAGGATATCGTTTCGATGACGAACCTGTAACAAAAGGATATCTAAGAGGTACTCTAGCAATGGCCAATGCTGGACCAAATACCAACGGTAGTCAATTTTTCATCATGCATCAGGACAACGCCCTGCCGCCAAACTACACCATATTTGGGATAGTACGAACCGGCATTGATATCGTTGATGCAATAGCTGGCACAGCGGTTACCATGAGCCCCAACGGGGAACAGTCCAAACCCGTAAGCCCGCCAGTAATAAATGCCATATCAATAACTGAAAGTTGACGCCGCCCTCCGGCACATAATACGTAGGTTTTTCTTCACTCGCGGGGACAAGCTTGATTAAGGTTCAACCTTGTCCCCGCTGTAAATGCTACCTTCCATCCTGCCACCTCTGATAGCTCGTAACAAGGAAGCAAGATCCCATACAGCATCTTCAAAATTGGTCACGCACCGACCAATTTCGGCAAGGTGATGCGCATCACTTCCCCCGGTACCAGGGAGTTGCAAAGCGTTTGCGACATGAGCAGAAAATCGATTTTCAGTCTCACTTCCCCTGCCGTTAAATATCTCAACACCGTGTACATCAAAATCAAAGGCCACATCCCGGTACGATTTATCAGAATTCACCCAATACTTCGAATACACTGAGGATCGATATGGGTGTGCAAGGACCAAAACCCCACCCTCACTCTTGGAAATCTTGGATAACTGGGCCATACGCGCCATTTCAGGGAAATACCTATCGATGCCAAACGCCAAGATATGCCCCAATTCGGTCGTGATTTCCATACCCGGAATGACAATAATGCCTGATGCTGCTGCCATTTTTTCGAACTCTTGGGAATCCCACGCAGCGTTATGTTCAGTTAAACAAACGCCGTCTATACCCAATCTGGTAATTTGTTCGATAAGGTCCGCGGGATTTAGTGAACTATCCCGAGACAAGGGTATCGTATGATTGTGAAGATCAATAATCACTATGCATATTCTACTCTGCTATCATTTTGCTCAGGACCGTTTGCAAAATTCCGCCATTTGCATAGTAGTCCACTTCCACTTGGGTATTAATTCTGACGGTAGCAGAGAAGTTCACTGTACTGCCCGATTCAGCTACACCACTAACATTGACCTGCATACCGGGCTTCAAGCCAGAACTAATGCCAGTTATCGTGAAAACCTCTGTGCCAGTCAATCCCAAATTATCCACCGATTCACCATTATTGAACTGCAAGGGCAATATCCCCATGCCAATCAAATTGGATCGATGGATACGCTCGTAAGACTCAGCTATGACAGCCTGAACGCCAAGCAACATTGGTCCTTTAGCGGCCCAATCACGACTGGAACCTGACCCATATTCCTTACCTGCTAATATGATGACAGGAACATCATCACTCTTGTATCGCTCAGCAGCATCAAAAATACTCATTTGTTCACTACTTGGAAGGTGCTTGGTTAACCCACCTTCTATCCCATCAAGCATCCTGTTCTTAAGGCGGATATTAGCAAATGTCCCTCTGACCATAACTTCATGGTTCCCTCGGCGTGCCCCATACGAATTAAAATCAGCCTGATCGGTGTGGTTTTCTGCCAAATATCCCGCTGCAGGTGACGTACGGGCAATTGCTCCAGCTGGCGAAATATGATCGGTAGTAACTGAGTCACCAAGTACTGCCAACACTCGTGCACCCTCTATGTCCTTCACCCTATCTATGTCTTGACCAATATCGTCAAAATAGTTGGGTTCCCGAACGTAGGTGGAATTAGAATCCCAATCAAATAGTTCTGATTCCGTTATGGCGAGATCCTTCCAGCGATCTTCTCCTTCGAATACGCTAGCATATTGGGTGGAAAACAACTGAGGGGTTACCGATGAACCAACCACATCGGCTATGTCCTGCTTGGAAGGCCATATATCAGCAAGGTATATGGCATTCCCATCTTCATTAGTCCCCAATGGCTGATTGTCAAAGTCAAAATCAACTCGCCCTGCCAGAGCGTAAGCAACCACTAGCATCGGAGAAGCCAAATAATTCGCCCGCGTTAGGGGATTAATTCTACCTTCAAAATTCCGATTGCCAGACAACACTGAGGCTACTACTAGGTCGCCTTCCTCTATTGCGGTGCCTATATGCTCAGGCAATGGGCCTGAGTTCCCGATACATGTGGTACACCCATATCCAACAAGATGAAACTTCAAAGATTCGAGATATGACGTGAGCCCTGCTTTCTCTAGGTATTCCGTGACCACACGAGAACCTGGCGCCATCGACGGCTTAACCCAAGGTGCCACTCGCAATCCAGCATTAACTGCATTCTTGGCCAGTAACCCAGCGCCCAGCATGACATCTGGGTTCGAAGTATTAGTGCACGATGTTATCGCAGCTAGCACAACAGATCCATGGGTTATTTCGTAGTTCTCTGCGGGATCCGCAACTGCAACACTTTGGGCGGTAACAGAGGAATCAAGGGCAAAGCCATTTTGTGCAATTGGCTTCACCAAATGTTCTTCAAAGCTCTCTTTAACCTGATTCAACAATACACGATCCTGCGGCCTTTTGGGACCAGCAAGGCTAGGTTGCACTGTTGATAAGTCTAGCTCGAGAGTCTCTGAGAACACAGGATCCGGTGTGCTGTCAGTTCGGAAAAGTCCAACTGCCTTGGCATATGTTTCTACAAGTTCAACAAGAGCCTGATCCCGGCCAGTCAGCCTTAGATAATCCAACGTCACATCGTCCACAGGGAAAAACCCCATAGTCGCGCCGTATTCCGGAGCCATATTCGCTATAGTTGCCCTATCAGTAACGGGCAATCCACTCAAGCCAGCACCATAGAACTCAACAAACCTATCAACCACCCCATGGGCCCTTAGCATCTCAGTGACAGTAAGAACCAAGTCTGTTGCAGTGGCAGTTTGGGGCAATTGACCGTACAGCCTCACACCTACAACTTTCGGGGCAAGCATATAGTAGGGTTGCCCAAGCATGACTGCTTCAGCCTCAATTCCACCGACACCCCAACCAAGTACACCTAAGCCATTAATCATCGTTGTATGCGAATCAGTACCAACAACTGAATCCGGGAAGGCAAACGTCTCATTGCCTACATCCTTAGAGCCGACCACCTGGCCAATATACTCCAAGTTAATCTGATGAACGATTCCCATACCAGGAGGTACTACTCGAAAATTAGAGAGGTTACGTTGTGCCCATTTTAGAAGTGCATATCGCTCACCATTGCGCTCATACTCGCGATCCACATTGAATCTGAAAGCCTGAGAGCTTCCAAACTGATCAACCTGTACCGAATGATCAATAACCAAATCAGACTGGACAAGGGGATTTATTTTACTAGGATCCGCACCCATACGTGCCATCGCACTACGCATCGCAGCTAGGTCAACAACAGCCGGAACGCCCGTAAAATCCTGAAGTATAACCCTCGCAAGTTTAAACGGGACACTAATGTCGCCAGGGTCTGCAGACCACTTAGCCAAGTTAGCAACGTCCTCAGCCATCACATCGTACCCGTTCACATTCCGCAAGAGACTTTCAAGTAAAATTTTGATTGAGAACGGAAGTTTAGATATCGATCCCATTCCGGACTGCTCAAGGACATTTATGTCAAAGTACGAGATTTTACCATTGGTAGTGTCCAGAGTCTTTTTCGCGCCAAACTGATCTTCGTATGTCATCTTCTACCTCTATCATGCTATGTTATTAGTGCGCTTGTTATTAGTTAGTGTGTGCATGAGTTTAGCACAAATGAACCGTGAATCGTCACGACAACATTTAACAAAACTAACAACGCATCCTACAACCAAACAAAACGCCAAGTTAATCGGATAAAACTGCTGTGGTTCCGCCCAAGGCAATGATACAATGCAAGAACTAGTCACGAGCTTTCCAAGGGGGCTTCATGTATCAACTAGATCTAACTGGGAAGAATATTCTCATACTCGGTATAGCTAATCACCGCAGCATTGCCTGGGCCATAGCTGAATCACTAGACAATGCAGGCGCGCGGCTCGTCATAACCTACCAGAACGAGCGCATGGGTGAAGCGGTCCAAAAACTTACAGCGAACCTCAACACACCGCCTCTTCTCTACCAATGTGATGTGAGCATTGATGCGGAAATAGAGGAAACTTTCAAACAAATCGAACAGGATGCAGGAACATTGTGGGCCACAGTCCACAGTATAGCCTACGCTAATCGAGATGAACTCGGAGGCGACTACCAAAACACAACCCGCGAAGGATTTGCGCTAGCACTGGATATAAGTGCCTACTCACTTATCCCAATCTCTCGATATTCAGCACGCCTAATGAAAGATTCCGGTGGTTCAATCATCACATTGAGTTTCCAAGCTTCACAGAGAGTATTCCCGGGTTATAACGTGATGGGAACAGCTAAGGCGGCCCTTGAACACGCAGTACGCCAACTTGCTGCGGAACTAGGATCAAGCAACGTAAGAGTTAACGCCCTTTCCCCTGGTCCCATTGACACTGTTTCCTCACGTGTAATACAAGGCTACGCGACCATGAAAGGCATGCACAAAGAGCGAGCCCCACTCAATCGCAATGTAACCCACGAAGAGGTCGCCAAGGCTGCATTATTCCTGTGCAGTGATCTTTCGTCTGGTATAACTGGAATAATCATGCCGGTAGACGGCGGCTACAACATTATGGGAATCTAGCGTTGGACTAGAATCCGCTACAAACGAGAACGCCCACAAGTACGAGCCTATAACTACCCTCGTCATGGTCGCATTTGAGCCTGATCGCGGCGATACGAACGCATAGCCCTGCACAAGTACAGGTTCAACTCCTAATTCGCGTATCCTCCACTATCACACCATCCTTCATCGAGACAATTCCGTCCGTCCTCTCTGCAACATCCATCGCATGAGTCACAATCACGAAGGTCTGGTTCTTCTCCGCATTCATCCGCAAAATCAAATCCATGATTTCATGAGCAGTCTCACTGTCCAAATCACCTGTTGGTTCATCGGCCCAGACAATACTAGGCTCATTCACCAAAGCACGAGCTATTGTCACCCTCTGACGCTGACCACCCGAGAGCTCAGCAGGCCTATGTCCTCCCCGCTCTCCAAGACCAACCTGATCAAGGGCCTCCATTGCCTTTTTACGAGCCAATCCAGCCCCGGTACCCGAGATCAACATCGGTAATTCCACATTTTCAACGCTGGTCAACACCGGAAGCAAGTTATATAGCTGAAATACAAAGCCCATGTTGGCGGCCCTATAATCGGTTCTCTCGTTATCACTCATTGAGCTCAGAGGCACTCCTCCGATAACTATCTCCCCTGAATCAATACTGTCCAGCCCTGAGAGACAATTGAGCAATGTCGTTTTACCGCACCCACTGGCCCCCATAATGGAAATCAACTCGCCCCTACCAACCTCCAAATCAACTCCGCGCAGCGCATGAACCGGATTCCCGGTTCCCCCAGCATACGTTTTCTGAACGGATCTGGCCTCTATAATGCTATCAGCCTTCATCTGTACTCACCTGTTACCAAAATTCTTTGTCTCTTTTAATTATTCGCCCTTCACGACATCATAGTCAAGCGTATTTCCTGATGCCAAAGGTTTATGGCTAGACATTAAATGAGTTGCAGAAACATATACCCGCAGGCACACATCACTACCTATACCAAACACTAAATACTCTCATTACAAGGAATCAATCGCGGGGATCTAACCAAATTCGGAATATTCTGCCCAATTGGACTATATACGCATTGGCCAAGTCGAAGTTGCAATACAGCACTGTTATTTCTATTATGTAAGGTACTATGCCATACGAGAATCCTATAACATTCACAAGTGAAGGGAAGCTTCTTCACGGATTCACATACTTCCCACACGCCGAAGCTGATGAAACAGTGCCCGGGGTGGTTATTTGCCACCCTCATCCTCGAGCAGGTGGGTCTATGGATAACAACGTTGTGCTCGCCTGTTGCTCTGGATTGCGAGCGAATTCCATAGCGTACCTACGATTCAATTTCCAAGGAGTCGGTCAAAGTGAAGGAACAGCTGGAGAACCCGATAATCACGTCACAGACATACTGAGCGCAATGGAATATCTTCGGGGACTGAGCAACATAAATGCAGAAGCTACAGGAATTGCAGGGTACTCTTTCGGGGGATCAACAACCATCAAGGCCCTTCTGAGCGGACTTAGCCCTGCGGCCGCAGCGATCATAGCATGTAATTTTCCACAACTTACCCAAATTGATAAAGAAAACTTAGGTATGCCAAAACTCGTTATACTTGGTGAAAATGACAGCTTTATAAACCCACAGGTGATGTCAGAAACCACGGAGAGTCTGGGAGGAGCGAATGAGATCAAGCTCATTCCTGGGGCTGATCATTTCTTCATGGGGAAGGAAAAACTGATAGCCTCCACAATTGGAGACTTCTTCTCCTCAATCCTAGGAACACCCACAAGGTAAATGGTACGTCAATGCGCGAAACAGCAATCAGCATCAAAGGTAAAGCAGGATATCTTGAAGGCATCTGGAGTGACACTCAGACTAGCGACAAGAATAAACCCTCCGTACTCTTATGCCACGGTCACCCTGCGTTCAATCAGGATATGCAGTCCCCTTTATACAGCGCTATAGCTCTTGAATTAGCTACGAGGGGGTTCGTATCATTACGGTTCAACTTCCGAGGCGTAGGTGATAGCGAAGGTGATCGATCAAATGGAGAATCTGAATTCCAAGATGTGCTCTCTGCTATCAAAGTGCTACGTTCACTTCCTCATGTAGACAAGAAAAGATTATTCGCAGTCGGGCACTCCTTCGGAGCGGCAGCGATAATAAAGTCACTGAATCAGTTAGGCACGGTTAAGGCTCTGGCCTTTCTTGCCCCACCGATCAACGCTATAGGTGATCCGGCAATCCAGTCCGACCGCAGACCAAAGCTTGTTCTATCTGGACTTGAAGATAGAATATCTCCCTTCGATGACGTAAAGTCTGTGACCAACGAATACAATAACAAGCCCACTGTTATGTCCATAGCGGGTGACCATCTCTTCCATAACAATGAACAAGAAGTCGCATCATTACTCGGAGGCTTCTTAACACAGGAAGACAGTCGATGATGACTCCGCCCCTATGCAGAAAAACTGCAGTCGGAGTGCTCATCCGATGAACTCCGATCACTCACCGATGGAATCGCCTAGCCTACCGAAAGGTAACGCGTTGAACGTTTTTACGAATGGTCTATTCCTCGGATTCGTGTTCGCCTCAATACTCGCGGATCAGCTGACCAAATTCCTCATTCGTGACTCCTTGTATTTAGGAGAGAGTGCACCGGTAATTGGACCCTTAACACTTCACTACGTGACGAACACAGGAGCGCTTTTCGGCTTGTTTCAGGGCCAGACGAGCATACTGCTCGTCTTATCAACCATCGGCGTGTGTGTCCTTCTATTTTTCTACGCAAAATCCGGGGAGCATACCTCAGGGAATATGGCTTGCATGGGATTAATCCTGGGAGGGGCTATCGGCAACCAAATCGATAGATTATTCCTTAATCACGTAACCGATTTCATAGCAATACAAGGGTATCCATGGATATTCAATGTAGCAGATGCTGCTGTCGTGGTAGGAGTAACTGGTATCGCCACCCTCACCGTTTTCGCTACCCCCCTGAGGAGACCTGCCGGCCCCCTCAGTCATAACACTGCGATTACCGCTCGTCTTTGGGCACAGAGCAATGAAACTTGCTGTTATGGTGATGAAACTTGGGCGTTCCATATTGTTGACATCACATCCCATTCTGAGCCTGATAACACAGGGCAGCAACCAGACGGGTCAGCCTAAGGAAAGAAATGATGAATTCGGAGACCTACGTAATCACTGCAGACGAACAAGGCGAACGACTCGATCTCTTGATAACTCGGAAAATCGACGAAGTTTCTCGCTCTCAAGTCAACAACCTCATCACAAAAGGATATGTAGCGGTTTCCACCAAAGCTGAACCTAAGCCTTCCCTTAAACTTCCTGTTGGCGCATCTATTACGGTTACTATTCCACCTGATACTATGCCTGAAGTCGAACCAGAAAACATCCCACTGGATGTAATTTACGAGGACAATGCCCTTTTGGCGATAAATAAGCCAGCAGGCCTTATCGTTCATCCAGGAGCTGGGCAAAAAGATGGGACTCTCGTCAATGCCCTGGTATATAGAGGTATCGCCCTATCTGATACTGGTGGTGAATACCGGCCTGGTATCGTCCACCGGCTAGACAAGGATACATCCGGGGTCATCCTGATAGCTAAGAGCAATGTCGTTCATCGGAGCTTATCAAGCCAACTTAAGAATCGATCGACGGTAAAGCGATACCATGCCTTAGTCTGGGGAACCCCAAATCCTGCTTCAGGAACCATTGATGCCCCTATTGGCCGGCATCCGATTAATAGAAAAAAAATGACCGTTATCTCTACAGGTCGTCCGTCTCTTACCTATTTTGATACGATCGAAACCAGTAACGGATTTTCACTTCTCGAAGTCACCCCATCAACTGGCAGAACACATCAAATCCGGGTCCACATGGCGCATAACCATACCCCTATAGTTGGAGACCTAGTATACGCGCCAAACAGGCCCAAGCTTGTATCCCGACATTTCCTCCATGCCAATTCAATTAAATTCAAACACCCGCTAACCCACTCTGAAATCGAAATTGCCGCCCCACTTCCTGAAGATTTAACCCTCGCCCTTAAGGAACTTATGCATGAATGACTGCTGTTCTTTCCTAGATGACAGTAATGGAAAAGAACTCGACAAGGTGTTTACTGACGCTATCGTCTCCAAAGATTTTGAACGATACCGCAAGCATGGTCCACGCAAAAGTTCTAGGATACTCATCTCTCTCCTAGAAGAACACCGATCCACACAGGACGTTTCTTTATGTGATATAGGCTCAGGCATTGGGTCAATAGCCCAGGCTTTCCTCAATTATGACGCCATAACGGTCGATGTAGTAGAAAGCTCATCTGCTTACATCACCGCATCACAGGAAGAAGCGTCTCATCAAGGGAATCGCTCAAGAATTGCATACCATCATGGAGATTATGTGCATTTAGCACATGAACTTGGACCCCGTGATTTAATGTGCCTGGACCGAGTTATATGCTGCTACCCCAATATGGATTCGCTTGTCGGCCTATCCGCAGTGAACACCAAATCGCTATTGGCTATTGTCATTCCACGGGATTCGATTTTTCATCGAGCCTTAATGAAATCACTCTACCTCTCGTTCAAAATATGGGGTATCTTCAGAACTAGTCCAGTAGTCCCACGATTCTACGTCCACCGAATAACCGATATTGAAGACACAATCAAATGGTGTGGACTAGATCGATTAGCCTCCAAGACGACATTTTTCTGGAGAATAGCAGTGTATCAACGATCGCAACCATAGCCCGTGTCGTGTAGAATTATAACCTAGCGACTATGTGAACTAAGGAAGCACGTTTCATGACACCAAAGGTGCGAGTACGATTCGCCCCCAGCCCCACCGGGGAACCCCATCTTGGCAACCTGCGAACAGCAGTGTTTAACTGGCTGTACGCTCGGAGTACTGGCGGAGACTTCATCGTACGTATTGAGGACACGGACCAGCAGCGGCTTGTGCCTGGAGCAGTGAACACTATATTGGAGTCACTGCACTGGCTCGGGCTCGACTGGGATGAAGGTCCTGACTTGCCTACAGGACAGTTCGGCCCATACTACCAGTCCCAACGGAAAACGCTCTATACCGTAATAAAAGATCTTCTGATAACGCAAGGTGCAGCCTACGAATGCTACTGCTCTCCTGAACGCTTACAGGAGATGCGACAGACCCAGCAACAAGCGAAAACCAGAGTTGGGTACGATGGCAAATGCCGCGACCTTTCGATAGCCGACCAAGAAAAGTCAGCGGCCACGACCAGCCCGGTCGTCCGATTCCGGATGCCCGACGAGGGGACAACTACGTGCACCGACTACATCAGAGGTGATATCGTTTTCGATAATAGCTTGATTGACGACTTCGTCATTATGAAGTCGGATGGATACCCTACCTACCATTTCGCTAGCGTCATCGATGACCATGCCATGGAAATTAGTCACGTCATGCGTGCAGATGAATGGCTGTCCAGCCTTCCACGCCACGTACATCTTTACCAAGCTCTCGGCTACGAGCTCCCAACCTTTGTGCATCTACCCATTATCTTGGGACCTGACCGGTCAAAGCTCAGTAAACGCCATGGAGCAACAAGCATTCTTGAGTACAAGGACGCTGGTTTTCTTCCAGACGCTATCCTTAACTTCCTTGCCCTACTAGGATGGAGCCTTGATGACAGCTCAGAGCTGTTCAGTCGAGACCAGTTGATTGACAGTTTCACGATTGATCGTGTGGGTGATTCTGCGGCTGTTTTTGATATCGACAAGCTTTCCTGGATGAACGGCGTATATATACGGGATTTATCCAACAGCCAACTTGCGACCGAGATTGAACCATTTCTTGATGTCTCGGCTGATCTCGCGTTGGCGACACCCGACCAACCCGATCTTGTCGATATCGTACCAGTGATAAAGGAACGAATTAAGACACTTCGTGAAGCAGACGAAATGATCTCATTTTTTGGAGATCATGAGCTTGTATATGATCCATCCCTTCTTATTCCAAAAGGACTTGATGAAAAACACGCGACTACTATCCTAGACAGCGTCTATCCCATCCTTGAAAAGACAACCGATTTCACCACTGCAACGATAGACACTACACTTCGTGCGCATGCAATTGAGCTAGAACTGAAACCCGGTCAAGTATTCTCAGTTCTACGGGTCGCACTTACAGGGAGAACTGTTGCTCCTCCGCTATTCGAGACAATGGAAATACTTGGCCAAGCACAGTCCTTAAAGCGCATCAGACAAGCTAAAACTCTCATGGAGAACAGAAAATGACATTACAAGAACGACTAATCAATGATATGAAAGACGCAATGAGACAAAAGGAGGCGGAGCGATTGTCCGTAATCCGCATGATCAGAGCAAAGATTCACAATGAAGAAATAAGCAGGGGGTCAGAGCTTGATGAGGATGCAATCACCGAAGTCATCACGAGGATGGCTCGTCAACACCGAGAGAGTATAGAACAATTCCGCAACGGCAACCGCCCCGACCTCGTGGAAAAGGAAGAGGCGGAGCTCGCAACTGTCATGAACTACATGCCCGAACAAATGTCGTCAGAAGATATCAGTAGCCTCGTTGCTCAGGTGATCACGGAAGTAGCGGCCACTGGGCCGTCTGACAAAGGTAAAGTTATGGGTAAGCTGATGCCACAGGTACGTGGCAAGGCCGATGGCAATCAGGTCAACACCATCGTCACAACAATGCTCAACGCGCTGTAAAAAGCATCAACAACATATATCCCGAACTGAAAAGGAATTGAAGGAGTGAGTCCATGCGTTTCGGTATCGTAGTATTCCCTGGAACATGGAGTGACGTTGACTGCTACAAGGCACTCACACAAGATTTGCCGCATGAGGCAGAGTATGTATGGCACAAAGAAACCAATCTCACGAATTTTGACTGCATAGTCCTGCCCGGAGGGTTTTCGTACGGTGACTATCTCCGAACAGGAGCCATGGCCAAATTCTCACCCGTCATGGATTCGGTCAGATCATTTGCAGCGGAAGGTGGACCAGTCATTGGAATCTGCAATGGCTTCCAGATTCTATGTGAATCAGGGCTTCTCCCAGGTGTCCTTCGAAGGAACGAGCAGATGACTTTCCGATGTGACTGGGTCAACCTCAGGGTGGATAACAGCAGTACAATTTTCTCTCACACGCTTGATCGTCATCAGGTCATCAGCGTGCCAATTTCACACGGGGAAGGCAACTACTACGCTGACGACTCCACAATTGCATCGATGGAAGCAGCCGGCCAGATAGTCTTTCGATACACTGATGAAAGTGGCAATGCCACCAGAGAAGCTAATCCCAACGGCTCCCTTTCCAATATCGCTGGCATTACCAATACGCAGGGGAACGTCCTTGGCATGATGCCTCATCCAGAACGCTGCTGTGATCCCGTACTCGGAGGAACAGATGGTTCATTCATTTTCCAATCCATCGCCGATGCCGCGAATATCACAAGGTAAAATCATCACGAAATAGACTACTTTACCCGATACCGAGGAGTAGAGATGCTTGGCGTCATCCTAGCCATCATTGCCTCTGCGAGCTGGGGGGCCAGCGCCGTAGTAGCGCGGCGCGGTCTCCTCAACATGCACCCAGTAGCAGCTACATGGCTGTCGCTTATTACAGGGTGCATCCTCCTCACCCCAATCGTCTGCTTTCAGTACAGCGGAGATATTGCGAACCTCGACTGGTCCAGTTACGCGTGGTTCGCACTCATGGGACTTCTCAACTTCCCGCTTGGGCGTCTGCTCAACTATACATCGGTCCGTCTGGCGGGAGTCACGAGAGCCACTCCCATACTCGCGATAGCGCCACTATTTTCCGTGACCATAGCTATCATTTTTCTCGGAGAACAAGCAACGGGATGGCTCCTCGCAGGAACCGCCGCCATAGTTGCTGGGGTGATCCTGATCGTGACAGATACCTCGAAAACTTCGTCCTGAAAGTTGCACTTATGATCGACAACCTGAAAACAAATACAGCGTTACTGGGTGTGGTGGTTGCATTCTTCGCTGCCGCATCGTACGGGGGAAGTCAGGTGGTGGGCCGCAAAGTTGTCACCGAGCTCGCACCGCCTCTTGTCGCTGCACTCTTTGCCCTGTTTTTTGGTGCACTCATTCTGGGAATCATCGCGGCCCCAAAAGTTGCTAAGATACCAAGGTCTCCCCGCAAGTCTATTCTGTTCATTTGCCTCTCTGGGGTTTTTGCCAGCGGCGGTATTGCTCTTCTCTACTCGGCCCTTGGTGTCGCTCCGGTCGTCGTTGTATCGCCAGTTGCATCCCTTACCCCACTCTTTGCTCTTCTCTTCACACGGCTCTTCCTTGAAAAACTAGAACGTGTGACGCGCCAAATCGTCCTCGGGACGCTGCTCGTACTTGCTGGCATTATCATTATCTCGATTGCCACAAACGCTTAATGGCCACCTGAGAAATGGCTGCCCTAAACGAGCCAAGAGAGGGACTGAAACATGTTGCACCTATGATCCCATACGTCGTACATTAGCTACCGACCCGTAAGGAGATTACAAGATGCCTGTAACCCAAGAACAACTCGATGATGTCGCCCTCAGCACTGCTGAATACGAACTTATATTGCAACGACTGGGAAGGGAACCCAACGCTGTCGAGCTAGGGCTCTTCGGCTCCATGTGGAGCGAACATTGCGGGTACAAACACTCCAAGCTGCTCCTGCGACTGCTCCCCAACGAAAGCGCTAGGCTCCTGGTTGAACCTGGAAAGGAAAATGCTGGCGTCATCGACATCGGAAACGGCAAAGCGGTGGTCGCCAAAGTTGAATCCCACAACCATCCTTCGGCAGTGGAACCATTCCAAGGGGCTGCAACCGGCGTCGGGGGAATCGTCCGCGACATCTTTGCAATGGGGGCTCGTCCTGTTGCCCTGCTCAACTCTCTCCGGTTCGGAACAATCGATGAGCCCTCAAGCGCTGGGCTCTTCCATGGAGTCGTCTCAGGTATTTCCTGGTATGGCAACTGCATTGGGGTCCCTGATATCGGTGGAGAAATCTCATTTGCAGATTGCTATTCACAAAACCCGCTCGTCAACGCAATGTGCGTCGGAATCGTCGAAACGAGTGAACTCACCTACGCGAAAGCAACTGGAGTAGGTAACAAAGTGTTCCTGATAGGAGCTCAGACCGGCCGCGACGGGATACATGGCGCATCGGGTTTGGCCTCACGGACATTTGAGGACGATCGGGAACTTCGACCGACCGTTCAGGTAGGCAATCCTTTTCTTGAAAAAGTATTGATTGAAGCATGCCTAGAAATAGCATCAAAAGGCATCCTCGTTGGCATGCAAGACCTCGGAGCAGCAGGACTTACGAGCTCTGTCATTGAATGCGCGAGCAAAGGCGAGGCTGGAATAGAACTTGATCTCTCCCAAGTGCCCCTACGTGAAGCAGGCATGAATGCCTATGACATCATGCTCTCTGAATCTCAGGAACGCATGCTGCTCATCGTGGAAGAAAAGGACGAGCACGTTATCATCGAGGCCTGTGATAAGTGGGACCTTGACTACGCCCATATCGGCACAGTTACTGATACGAACCGGGTCCAAATATGGCTCAACGGCACAAAGGAAGCAGACCTTCCCGTTGATATCCTCACTGATCCTCCGCTCTATGCACTTGATGGATCACAGTCACCAGAGGCAAAAGCATTCGGAGAAAGGGATCTTGGCAGCCTCGCCCTTCCGGCATTAACCATACGGGAATCACTCCTGAAGATGCTTTCACACCCTGATATAGCATCAAAAGAATGGGTATACCGCCAGTACGACCATATGGTCCAGACCAATACCGTTATCCCACCTGGAGCCGACGCTGCGGTCATCCGAGTCAGTGACTCGAACTTAGGGATTGCAGCTGCAACCGATGGTAACGGCAGATACTGTGAGGCAGACCCCTTCAATGGTGGGGCTATTGCTATAGCAGAAGCAACACGAAATCTCATCTGCGTTGGGGCACAGCCAGTCGCTCTTTCCGACTGCCTGAACTTCGGTGACCCTGAAAAACCAGAGGTCGCCTTTCAGCTCGAGCAATGCATTCAAGGAATGCGGGCTGCGTGCCTTGCACTTGGCGTACCAATCATCAGTGGCAATGTTAGCCTCTACAACGAAACCCGAGGTGAAGCCGTCTACCCTACTCCAGTCATAGGATCAGTAGGACTCGTTGACGATATCAACCTCGCACTCAAACCAGGGTTTAAGCAAGCAGGTGATCTCGTGCTACTCCTGGGTGCAAGTGCTCTGGACAAAGGCCCCCAAGATCTCAGTGCAAGCCTTGCTCTCGAAGAACTACACAACACCTCGGGCAGAAAGCTTACCATCGATCTCGATCTTGAGACGAAGCTCCAAAAAGCCTGCCTTGAACTTATACAAGAAGGCTTGATTGAATCCGCACACGACTGCTCAGATGGAGGGCTGGGAGTTGCACTTGCTGAATCATGCATGCCCTTATCGATTGGCTTCAAACTTGAAACCCCCATCCCGGAAAGATGGGATGCTGCCCTATTCTCTGAAACACAGAGCAGGGTGATTATCTCGATCCGATCAGAAAAGCTCAAGGATGTCGTGCAGATGATCACACAGAACCACGTCCCATGGATGTCCCTCGGACGCACTACAGATGGAGAGTTAACACTGGGGGAAACGTCCCTAAGTATTCAGGACATGACGGACGCATTCGTGTCCAGACTGGCATCAGTGTAGTACCGTTCTGAACCTAAATACTCCGTGAACGCCTTGCGACACCGGTCGCACGCGCTGCCCTCGAAACTGCCCGGGCTACTGCAGGCGCCACATTCCGGTTAAACACGCTCGGAATAACGTAATCAGCGTGGAGCTGCCTGGTCGTGATGGTGCCTGCTATTGCTTCTGCGGCCGCCTTCTTCATCTCTTCGTTGATAGTACTTGCCTGGACATCAAGTGTTCCTCTGAATATCCCAGGGAAGGCAGACACGTTGTTGATCTGGTTGGCAAAATCTGACCGTCCAGTTGCCATGATTGCAACATGTGGACCTGCCTCGTGAGGCAATATCTCAGGGTCAGGGTTTGCCATTGCGAAGACGATAGGATCCCTCCCCATTTTTTGTATATCCCCCACGGTAACCGCCCCAGGGCCCGAAAGGCCAAGAAAGAGATCTGCTCCTTCAATCACGTCGCTCAGACTCCCTTGCCTATTATCAGGGTTCGTGTGATCGGCAAACCACGTCTTCATGTAGTTCATGTTACCTTCCCGACCACGATACACAGCCCCAGTCCTGTCACAGCCGATGATGTTTGTCACCCCATAGGAAAGCAGCATTTTCACGCATGCTACTCCAGAGGCTCCAACCCCAGAAACCACAACACTAAGCTCATCAAGATTTTTCTTGACGAGTTTTGCCGCGTTGAGAATAGCTGCTGTGACTACCACTGCTGTCCCATGCTGATCATCATGGAAAACTGGGATATCAAGTTCATCACGAAGCCTGTCTTCAATCTCAAAACACCGAGGCGCCGAGATATCTTCAAGGTTAATCCCTCCGAACCCGACCGCTATTCGTTTCACCGTTTCAACAATTTCGTCAGGATCCTTGGTTTCAAGACAAATCGGCCATGCGTCAACGTTACCGAATTCCTTGAAAAGAAGCGCTTTGCCTTCCATCACGGGCATCGCTGCTGCGGGACCTATATCTCCAAGGCCCAATACAGCCGTACCATCACTCACAACCGCGACTGTATTGCGCTTTGCCGTAAGATCCCAGACAGATTCTGGGTTGTTGTGGATATGCATCGATACCCTACCAACACCAGG
>PBAZ01000031.1 GCA_002717565.1 Chloroflexota bacterium | reverse complement strand
GAGATTATCATAAGAGTAAGGCCCTAGGGCGTTGCACTCCTAAGGGGGTATAGTATAACCTGGTAGTACCGCGGGCTCCAGTTGCACGGGAATGACGACGAGTGGGTTTTCTGATGGATTTGATGACCAACTGGAGCACCGACCCGTCGCAAACCGAGAGCGTGCGCTTATCGGGTGCACGCTAGGCGGAAGATACCCGCTGATCTGGGTTCAAATCCCAGTGCCCCCACCAATCGACTCTTGCGGGCGCTTTGTATCCGAATGCGGTTGGGTTGAAAGACCAAGGGCTCGTGAGACTGACGATGTACCCTAATCCGGCAAAGGCCATGCTATGTGTCATCATGTTGGTTTTTTGCACCGGTAGCCTAGCACTCCCTGAATATCGCCCCATCCACGACGACAAAGTCCAACTTATCAGAACTGGACAGTTAGATTCGGTTCCAATCCAAACTCCAGTATCTTGGTCAGATCAGGTCCCGTGGTGGGAGACGACTTCTTTGGATAAAGATAGGAATGGCATACATGACTCTCTGCAATCTGCCGAGGGTATTGTGAACGTCGGAATCTCATACTCTAGAGAGGTTACCGACCAAGATAGGTCCAGATTATCTCTCGCAGGCTATGAGATTCGGGTTGAATTACCAGTGGTAGATGCTTTGTTGATCGGTGCGATAGATGCGCACGAAGTGTACAATATTGCACGATTCGATGGAGTAGTAATGGTAGAACGATACGGCTCGTTGGTATTCTATGGGGATATCCAAACTCCGGCCGTCAAGGCGAAGAACTCGACAGAATACTCCGTTGGTGCCTGGGACTTGGGAGTTAGTGGTTATGGAGTAAACATCGCGCTCACAGATACAGGAGTAGACAACGAACATCCCGGACTGGCAGGCAAGTTTGTAGCAGGATATGATGCAGTATGCTACGTACATTCTGACCCACAATGTGTTCTAGCAGGTGGGCGCGAGGACGACGGCTCATTCGACCCTGATGATGGCAATCAACACGGCACGGCCTGTATGGGGATGGCGGCTGCGACCGGAATAGACGCCGACGGTTCTCAGTCCGAATTCTATGGCTCAGCTCCGAATGCATCTTTGATAGATGTTAGAATTGGAACAGATGTTGGAGCGGGGCCATTTGAGAATTATCTGTTGGAGCAGCAGTTCTACGAGTCTGCTATGAACGGACTACAGTGGATTATTGATCATAGCCAAGACGCCTGGCCGGGAGTCGGCGAGGCCAATTATGGCATTGACATCATCTCCCTTTCTTGGGGAATCACCAGTCACGAGAATGGTGGATCCGACGGCACAGATATGCACAGTCGAATCCTCGACGAGGCAATGCTTGCCGGAGTCGCAGTCTCAAACGCCGCAGGTAATGATGGCCCCGACAATGACGGTTTGTCCGGAATGAGTGCGTCTTCGTTATCCATCACCGTGGCAGCTACTGATGATCTCAACACGGTCGATAGATCAGATGACACCATCGCATCCTATTCTTCGAGAGGTCCTAGACGGGACAACGGAGATTCAAACCCACTAGATGAATTAGTGCCTGAGGTTAGCGCTCCGGGCACTAACATCATCCAAGCCGAGGGATGTGTCTCAAGTGGAGGTTGCAACAACTTCCTAGGAGGGGATGCTTCGGACAATACATACACTGGAAGAGGTAGCGGCACCTCATATGCTACGCCTGCGGTAACTGGAGTCATTGCTCTTGTGATGGAGGCTAATGGGAATCTCACTCCTCTACAAATCAAGGAGGTTCTGAAGCAGACTGCTGAGAGGAGAGGGGAACCTAGTGCTCCTGATTTGGATCCCTACTGGAACCGAGACTTCGGCTGGGGTATGGTGGACGCCCTTGCTGCGGTGAACCTAGCATTCCATCTGGCAGAGATGGGTGATGAGGAATCAATTGATCCTTCTATCCAGAATCACCTGCTTAACCTTACGGATTCTAACGATACAATCGAAATCACAGGGCATTCATGGGGCCAACTGGGTAGCATCGATCGTGTAGAGTTTAGGATTGATGGGGGAGAATGGAGAGAGGCCACATACTCTGCTGAGTTAGAGGAAATAGGCCCACTAACTCCTTTCTCATGGCATGTTATTCTGGACCCCTCGAAGATTGGCCAGGGCCCTCATGTCATCGAAGTCAGGGCCGTCTCTGGGGAATCAGTATCGCTCCCGGTCGTTGTCACGGTGAACGGAATTACAGACTTATCTTCAGACTTCTCCGTACCCCTTGCAGTAATCGCCCTAGTTGCTGCGGTATTCGCCATCTGGGTTTCATCAGTTATTGTAGTAAGGATAAGATCAGATGGGGAGATTGAAGATTTTATCTCACGCTTACTAGGCAGTAAATCAGTCGATTTCTTGTCCGGAGGGGCAATAGATGCAGAACTTTTGGAAGAAGATGAGAAGAAATAGCGAATTCGACAGATTCAGGGCGTTTTGTTCAAATCCTTGTGGACTCGTCCGCAGGCCATGGTGAGGTTCTCTGAAAGAGCTAACAGCATCAGACCTACTGGTGTCCGACGCATGTTCGATATGGCCGGAGACGACTCCATTCAGTTCGGTCTTGGCGAACCTGACTTCCAACCTCCACCAGTAGCAATCGAAGCCTTCAGTAGGGCCATGGACGCAGGTAAGAACAAGTACACAACTACGGCCGGTCTACCTTCTCTCAGGAGTAAGATTGCAGAAATGTGGCACCATCTAGACTCAAGTCTGGATGAGGAAAACGTCTGTATCACGATGAGTGGTACCAACGGTCTGCTAGACATCTTCCTCGCATTGGTCCAACCAGGAGACAACGTGATGCTCCCAGAGCCGTACTTCCCCCTCTATCCTCCTGATGTGGTAATCTGCGGGGGTGAACCCAATCTCTACCCCTGCACTTTCGAGAACGGTTTTGTGCCTACTATCGAGGATCTGGAGTCTAGAGTGGATGAGAACACTGTCGCAATTCTGTACAACTTCCCCAGCAATCCTACCGGAGGCAATGTGACCGAAACCCAGAGGGACCAACTCGTCGATTTCGCGATAAGGCACGATCTATGGCTGATTACTGACGAGGTCTATGACAGAATCGTGTACGACACCCCTCACGTATCTTTCCTCGGGGCTGGTTATGACAAGGTGATTATGGTGCAATCTTTTTCCAAGACTTTCGCTATGACGGGCTGGAGGATAGGATACCTCCTCTCTCCTGATGACGATGCTATGGCCCAGTTGACGAAGATGCAGTACTACGTTACAGCGTGCAGTAATGATGCCATGCAGCATGCCGTACTTGAGGCCTTAGAGAGTGCCCCGAACTACCCTGAAGAGATGTGTGAGGAGTTCAAGGCCAGAAGGGACTTGATTTGCCAACGCCTTAATGCGATTCCAGGCGTTTCCTGCCATGTCCCCACCGGGGCTTTCTACGTCTTCCCTAAGGTCGATGTTCCCGGAATGAATAGCGAGGAAATCGCGATGGCTTTACTCGAAGGAGGTGTTCTGTGTTCTCCTGGAACTGCATTCGGAGAGATGGGAGAGGGTCACCTCCGATTCGCATATACAATCGGTAGAGAGGACATAGACAGAGGGATGGATAGAGTAGAAGCGGTTTTGAGAGAACTTAGGGGAGATTAACTGGTGTCTTCCGTTTTGTCATTAGGGATCTTTACTCTAGCGCTAATGGTTTCTACTGAGGCATCAAAAAGAGACCCAAACAAAATCGCGGGTACCGTTCTTCTGGTCTCACTAGTCTACCTTGGCCTCTACGGACCATCAGCCCTAGGATTCGGATTGAGCATTGGGTCTGGTTGGGCACTATTGAATCAAGCAACCCTGCGTATGTTCCCAGAGTAATCAATCATCAAATAAGTAAGGCAGATCAATCATCCTACTGCCTTCCTCCGGATTATCTTCCTGTTTCAGTTGTTCACTAGGCTCAGAAGATTCGAAATCAAAGTCTAATTCCTCTTCCGAATTTGTTTTAGGACCCTCAATAAGATCCATCTGTAGGTTCTCCAATAAGCTGTCCTGCCCCTTCATCCAGCCGGGCATTTCGTTGGAGCCCCCTAGAACCGAGAGAGTAGTAAATGTCGCCATTGGCAGCACAGAGATTGCGACTAGAAAGTCTATCACTGCCGTTTCAGGAACTGCAGCATCTGGGAAAACCACATTCAGGACGATAGCCTCTAACTGAACCTCATTCCATTGTTCTATATCGACATCAAGCCAATTCAATGATGCCGCCAAGAATGTCCTAGCGATAAACCAGAAAAGCAGAATCGGTAGGACCCAAGAAAATCGTGAAATCTTCCATAGAACGCTCCTGAACATTGCCGCGTATCCCACTAGCCAGTTCGAAATTGCGGGTTGAATCCTGACTGCCATCCACAGCGCAATCATATATCCTGCCATCCCTAACTCAAATGACCTTTCAGACTTGACAACATGTTCGGGAACTCCTTCCATGATTAGCAAAGGAGTTGCAATCAGTATAACTTGCATCGGAACTGCAAGCAGTTGGAGGCCACCATGGACCGATATTAAGTCAAAACCATCTACGCTAATCTTTCTGTTTACCAGCCCTGCAACTTTTCCATATGGGCTACCCTGCAGGGACATCCTGGCCCTATCTATCAGCTCAGGATCGCCTTTCCTGCGATTTAGCCCAAGCACAGCGCCCCATCCTCCTCTGTTTACTACCTTCAAAGGCCTGTAGCCACCGAAAACCATCGCTAAAAATAATGAGACAATACCGTAGATTAGTCCTGCAACAATAATCCAGTAAACTAACTCGGTCCTCACTGCAACTGTGAAATTTTGCTCATCAACATCGAGCAAATAAGTTAGAGAGAAACCAACGATTGGCACTAACGTGACTTGCAGAACTACCACGGTGTACAATACCGCTTTTTGATACAGGTCCCCGGCCTTCACGAGGCAACGCCATTAATTCCCAACATAAGTCCTTCAGAAGTATTGTAGTCTCTAAGTGCGATTCGCATTCCTATGCATTCTCACCGAATTCGCCCTTCGGGCGACGAACGCAGTTAGAGAACCTTCATACACGGTTCGAGGGACGACGAGTATAGCATGCGTACTCTAACCCCGATACTTCTCGTGTCACTAATGCTGGCTATGCTAATCTCCCCCATGGCCACCGACTCTCTGTACGGGTCAGATGCAGATACCCGGGCTGTATCTCCAAAGTCTCTGATTGACTTTGAGGTAACTTCGATTGTAGTGGGAGACTCATCCACTCCTTCTCAGACTTGGGCACAACCAGACAATAGCTCATCGGAGTATGTGCTTAGGGGTGAATCAATCCCTGTTACCATGACATTCACTCAAGCAGGGACTTCTAGCCAGCCTGCCTATGCAGAAGGCTGGATGCAAGTTTGGCACCCGATTGGATTCCTAGTCGAGGAGCATTACGTCAACATGACTCTATCTGGACAGCAATCTACAACTCAGACATTCTACTGGACTCCTGCGTCGGCCCACAGCGCAATTGATGACCATGGCTATCTGTATGGCGGGATTATTCTGAAGGGAACGATTGACGGGGGCCTCGCTGACGATAATGAGGAGAATAACGAACTCGAGAGACATATGCCGGTGGCAGTATGGAGCGACGAGATGGAAAATGGATTCTGTGGCGATGTAGATGGTGACAACATAATTGATTGCCCGAACATGCTGAGTGCAAATGAACCCACTTGGGCTGGTGCTGGATATGATGCCGACGGAACCCTTTCTTCAGATCCCGATTACTATGGCCATTGGCGAATGGATAATGATTCTAGCAGCGTTGGAGAGTATCATTGGAGAGTCTCAAGGCCCGGCTCAGACTACGCGAGCAACAGGCACGACAGATTGTGGTGGGGTTGGTTCACGCCGTTCGATAACTGCGATGACCCCGGTCACGGCCTGAAGTACGGGACTCTTGACACTGCTGTTTCGGCATTATATGGAAACAACTTTTGTAAGATAAGAATTAGGTCATTCGACTTCATATCAATGCATCTGGTTACTCATGCATGGGGGGAGATGGCATCTGGAGATGATTTCAGAATAGAGACCGATTCGGGTGGCTTGCTGACCTACTACGATTACTCGGCTCAGAGTATCTCTAAGAATCAAGGAGATTGGACTCAGTTGATATGGAACATGACTGACATCCATCCTAATGCAGACTATTCGTTTTCATTCAAATTCGACTCTAACAGTTCACACGCCAATCAAGGAATTCACTTGGATAATTTCCTTCTGTTCGGTTTTGAGAAGGTAGCAGAATACACCCTAGACGTTGATTGCAATGATCCTTTGCCAAATGCCTACCTAACTGTTCCCGACGACCCAATTCCGCCCTCTCTATATTGCAAAATCAAAAACAATGGATATGTCGACATTACGCTACGCCTCTATACTGAAGTTTCCAATGATACATGGATGAATGGGTATCCGCTGAGAATTGATTCTAACAACATGTTCGATCATGATAACTATGTTGTCAGTGAAGTCATTGGCGCTTTGGAGACAATGGACACTTGGTTCAATCTGAGTATTCCCGAAGGCGCGAGCGTTCAAGAGATAGATTGGCACGTTTGGATTAACGACGGTACAACAAATCTCTCTAAGGTTTTCTTCGAGTTACCCGTTTCTGTAATTGCAGCATATTCGGCAACTCTGGATCAGAAAACATTGGATAATCCAGCAGCCACACTCTATCCCGGAGGTTCCGGAGATGTCGCAATGCTCCTGAAGAATACCGGGAATCAGATTGCAACATGGAATTTAGGTGCCTCTTTTGGAGATAATCGATGGGGGGCTGAGAACTTAGAGTGGCTGAACGAGAATGGAGATACTATCACCAGTCTGGCCATGAATATAACCGACGAATTCGAACTTACTGTCAGAGTTACAGTTCCAGAAGATATACCTCCTGGAACTTACCCAATCACGCTACTAGCGAACGGGAGAGCACCCGCTAATTTCGTTGCAGATTGGACCATCTACATTGAGGTGCCCGTGCTACACGATTTAGTTATCGAGCCCACAGTTAGTTCAATCATTGCCCCGGCCGATGGAATACAACGATTCATTGAGATTCGTATGGTGAATAACGGTAATTCCGAGGAGGCGTTTGATTTGTCCTTACTGGTGGATTGGAAACTGGGAGTCTCCCTAAACACTGACCAAACTTTAGGAATCGATCCTTTCGGAGGAGACACCACTGTATTCCTACAATTCCCGATGCCCTATGGAATCGCAAATGAGACTTACGAGATTTTCGTTATTGCCTCAAGTCAGGACGACCCAGAAACCGAGGTTGATGAATCCGATGGCTACCAAACTAGCGTTAGAATCTTACTTACTGTACCAGTAACTAATCTAGTAGAAGTTGAAGATTTGGATCTTACTGAGGAGGTATTCAGAGGCGGAGAAGATGCTAGAACAGTCAACTGGGAGATATGGAACAATGGCAATGTAAATGACGCGTTCTACATTAGTTTTGATACCAGTCACCCGGATGTATTTGTTCATGCAACAGGACTATCCGAAGGAAAGACGACATATGTCCCTCCTGGCTCTTCAGTCAATCTAACGATTAGATATTCATTTGACTATACTGCCAATGGTGAACGTGAAATAGAACTGATAGCCTCTAGTGTAGAGGCTGAGAATCTTGGCAATTCTGTCAGTGGAAGCGGAATAGCAGAATTCCAAGTCGGAGCCCAAGGCTTCTTCCAGATTCTACCTCCTGCCGAATTGATCATTACAGAGGGAGATGACGACTACATGTTACAATTTACTGTGGTAAATTTATTCCCAGAGGACCAGTTACTTAGCGCCGACGTCAATCGTAATTCCGAGTTATTCTTCAACATCATCGACGCCCGAGTTGATGCCGGAGACCGAGATTTCGTTCTATTGGCAAACCAATCAAGACTTATCACCGTCTACCTAGAAGTCTCTGACGCTAACTTGGACAATCTGGTTAACAACTCAATGACATTTGATTTGGTACTCGAAGTGGATGGCGATCGAGATAAGGTTTCAATGGCTGGAACCGTGACTTTGGTTAAGCCTGTACCGGTCGACACCGGCCCAGATGTCGAGGAGACCGCTTGGTGGGCCACCAACATCATTTTCTTGTTGGTTGGAGTCGGCGTTGTTCTGGCAGTTATCGTAGCCTCTGTCCGTATTTTCAGGAGTGCATCAGCTCCGATGGAAGAGGTCTCATCACTGGCAGATTACGAGATGACTGTTGATGGAAGCGGCTGGGACGATTCATCGGGAATCCCTCAAGCACCTTCTCTTCCTTCGGACGACGAGGTCGCCAACTCAATGTATGGTGGGGCAAAAGAGATCTTTGAGCAGCCCCCTGAGATGCACCCTCCTATGCCTCCTCCTATGCCCGAGCCATCAGAGCCCGATCTGGAGTCCGAGGAACCACCTGCTTCTGAACTACCACCGGGTGTCCCCCCTATTCCGGAAGAGGGCCTACCTGAGGGCTGGACAGTAGATCAATGGATTCACTATGGGCAGCGATGGCTCGACCAACAAAACCGAGAATAACGCTCCAAACTAATCTCATGCCATGTGCGAGGCCTTATGACCCCCCCTTGAGTCGCCGAATTCCGGAGCGTGATTTCCTGTGTACAGCGGTCAACAACCAATATTCATCCTGAAGGAAGGTACAGAGAGGACTAGTGGAAAGTCAGCACAGAGCAACAATATAGCTGCAGCAAAGGCTGTTGCAGACTCTGTGCGTTCGACATTGGGTCCAAAGGGCATGGATAAGATGCTAGTCGACGGAATGGGCGATGTCGTCATCACCAATGATGGTGCAACCATCCTCAAGGAGATGGACATCGAACACCCTGCTGCCAAGATGATTATCGAGATTGCTAAGACTCAGGAGCAGCACTGCTTCGACGGCACTACTAGCGCTGTTGTGATTGCTGGCGAGTTGCTAAAGCGCAGCGAGGACCTAGTCGAGCAGAATGTTCACCCTACTGTGATTTGCGAGGGTTTCAGACTTGCTTCTGACAAGGCTTCCGAGTTAATTGACACTCATTCAATCGGAGTTGACAAGGAGATGCTGGAAGAGGTAGCAAAGACCGCCCTCACCGGAAAGAGTGCAGGAGCAGTCAAGGAGTTCCTAGCCGATATCTCTGTACGAGCAGTTCTGGCAGTAGCTCAAGATGTCGATGGCGAGATTCTTGTGGATCTTGATGACATCAAGGTACAGAAAAAGCAGGGAGGTTCGATTAAGGACAGCACTCTGGTGGACGGAATTATTCTCGACAAGGAGAGAGTTCACAGTGGAATGCCTCGAAGCGTTTCGGATGCGAAGATAGCCCTGATTAATTCGGCAATAGAAGTCAAGAAGACCGAAGTCGATGCCAAGATTCAGATTACTGACCCCAACATGCTTTCCCAGTTCCTTGATGAGGAGGAGCACTATCTGAAGTCCCTTGTTGAGAAGATTCAATCTGCTGGAGCAAACGTTGTCATTTGTCAGAAAGGAATTGACGACATGGCACAGCATTACATGGCTAAGTCCGGTTTGTTCGCAATTCGGAGAGCCAAGAAGAGCGACATGGAGGCCTTGTCGAAGGCTACCGGAGGGCGCATCGTAACCAATATTGATGACTTATCTTCCGAAGACCTAGGCAACGCTTCCAAGGTCGAAGAGAAGAAGATTGGTGAGTCAGACATGGTTTTCGTAACTGGATGTCCTGATGCCAAGAGCGTCTCCGTACTTCTTCGCGGCGGCACCGAGCACGTTGTCGATGAAATTCGACGCGCCTTTGATGATTCCGTAGGGGTCGTTGCAGTCGCTCATGAGGACGGCGAGGTGCTAACTGGGGGCGGCTCCGTACTAGCTGCCATTAGCAGAGATCTACGTTCGTACGCTGAAGGAATCGGAGGTCGCGAGCAGATGGCCATCGAGGCCTTCTCTGGCGCACTTGAGGTAATTCCTCGAACTTTGGCAGAGAACGCCGGGCTAGACCCTGTCAACACCATCATTGATCTGAGGAAGGCACACTCGGAAGGAAACTCCCACTTCGGAGTTAATGTGTATGAAGGAGGAGTAGTCGACATGAGTGAGAGTAGAGTCTACGAGCCCAGCAGAGTAGTCGAACAAGCAATCCAGAGTGCATCAGAGACGGCTACCATGATTCTGAGGATTGATGATGTAATCTCCAGCCGAGCCAGCCCAGCAATGCCTGAAGGTGGCGAGTTCGACGGAATGGGGATGTGAGCCTGATACGGCCTACGGCCGTAGACTCTGCTTGCATAGATTCAATAATCGCATTATGGTCCAGTTGAACACCCAGCCTATGGCTGGGTAGGTGATGTCTTGACGGATTCCTCTCTTCTGATACTGTTCGGATCAGAGTCGGGTAACTCCGAGTATTTGGCGGTCGAAGCAGAAAAGCAGGCGAAGTCGCTAGGCCTCTCTACTTCTGTGAAGGGTATGGACGAGATAAAAATCGGAGATCTATCTGAGGCCAAGAATGTCATCATCTACTGTAGCACTTGGGGCGAAGGAGATATGCCCGACAATGCCGTCGATCTTTGGGAAGAAGCAAATGGCGACTCACTTCCTTCCCTAGAAGGATGTAACTTTGCTGTTTGTGCTCTAGGAGATACCAGTTACGAGTTCTTCTGTCAATCAGGTAAGGACTGGGATGTTTGGTTTGAGAAGCAGGGTGCAACTAGGGTTCTGGAACGTGTAGACTGCGATGTTGAATACGAGGACCCAGCAGAGGAATTCACCCTCAAGGCACTATCGATATTCTCGTCTTTGACAGGCAGCACTCCTCCCGAACAAGAAGTAAAAGAGGAACTATTTTCCGAGGAAGAATCACTATCAGAAGGGGTTTCCGATTCTGGAGTGGGGCTTGAGGGGCTACTTGCATCAGGAGATAGATCTCTAAACATCTTATTCGGATCTCAATCTGGAAACTCAGAGGAACTTGCAGCCAAGTTTGCCAAGAGGGCCCCAGATTACGGTCTCGAGGCTACAGTTCATGATATGGACGGGTTCGATATATCTTCCATGTCCAGTATGAAGAGAGTACTAATCATCTGCTCGACATGGGGCGAAGGAGAAATGCCTGACAATGCCGAGGAACTCTGGCAGGAGGCAAACTCAGATTCAGCGCCTAAACTAGATGGTACTTTCTTCTCAGTCCTAGCTCTAGGGGATACCAGTTACGAGTTCTTCTGCGAATCAGGTAAGGACTGGGATCAGAGATTGGAGCAACTAGGAGCGACCAGACTGGTAGTCAGGGTTGACTGCGATGTCGATTACGATTCCATGGCCGAGACTTGGGCTCTTGATGCTCTGGCGGCGACGGCAGCAGTAGATGGTAATGGGACATTCCTCGAGGACCAAGTTGAGGCAATCAAGGACCATGTTGGAGGTACGGCCGCAGTCGCATCTGGTGAGGATGGCTTCACCGTGCCTAGCCTAGAGGCAGAGGTAGTACAAGTCGAGATATCCATCTTTCGCTACGATCCCGAAAGCGCTACAACCGGCAGAGACACTTGGGTATGTGCTCTGCCTGAAAACCTGTCAGTTATGGGGGCACTTAGGGCACTAAAGGACACTCATGATGGGAGCCTGACATTTAGGGACGGCCCAGATGACGACCCAACCACGGCAATATCGGCCAACGGAAGGCTGATTCTTCCCGGTAGTGTCAGCATTGATTCTGCCGCTTCTTCTAGGGGGGACTCGTTGCAACTCCGAATCGAACCTCTTCCAGCATTCGACGTGATTCGTGACTTGGTAGTCGATTTATGGCCTCTAGAAAGATCTCGCGAATCATCCGAACCGTGGATGATTGCGGCCACAAGAGCAGGTGCAAACACACCTCAGGGAGTTATTGGTACCATGGAGCCGGCTGTAGCCGACCACTTGCATTCGATTACTGATTTCTGCAGTGCACCTCTATTGCACTCTTCTTCAGATGCAACTCCTCACTCCGATGATTATCTGGGTCCCGCTGTCCTAGCCAGGACATGGGCTAGAGTGAACGATCCCCGTTCCTCCGCTAGAAGTATCTCCGCTCTGCAGGAAATCATGGATTCACCAAGTGGAATCAAGGCCGAAACCGACCTCGCCTCAATTAGGAGACAGAACGCCTCTTCGAGAGTAATATCCGACGCATTGCTGGATGCCCGCACAGCCACTCTGGGCAGGGATGCCTTCAATGGACGCCACGGCAAACACGTCTGGTGGTACAGTTGGTCAGTCAAGAGCAGCGGCATGGTCAATGATACAGTACTCTACAGGCAGGTTCTGGGCCCACTTGGACTGTTCGGCAACCTATTCTCAGGAGTTACGGCAAGAATGGTTCTCGGATTCACCAGAACTGGCGGCAATATGTTCAACGGAATGATGGGAATGGTCGCTCCTCCCGCAGGTATCGGAAAGATGCCCAAGCAGTTCAACTCCTCAGTAGAAAATCACCACGAGGTGGTTGCAATATTCAACGAAGTGGATGGTAGATTCTGATGCCTTTGAAGTACGCTTACCATCCCGGAAATGTCGCCCATAGCAGCGCTACCGAAGTGGCTCAGACAATGGAGCCAGCAGCGAAGTCGCTTGGAATCGAATTAATTCCTATTAATGGTGCAACAAGTTGCGGTGCAGGAATTATTAGACAGGCCAGCAGGAGACTCCAATTGACACTAAACGCGCGCACATTTTCCATGGCTGAAGAAATGGGGCTCGATATCATCACCCCATGCGCGGCTACTGCAGGTAACCTGCACGAGGATCTACACACACTCAAATCAAATCCCAACCTGCTCGGAGAAATCAACGATGTCCTCGAAAGGACCTGCGGTCGCCGATTCAATGGCGATACCAATGTTCATCACTTACTCCACGTTATCGTGGATGAGGTCGGTCTAGAAAAACTCGAGTCGGCTGTTTTGAACCCCCTCGACCTAGATGCTGCAGGCTTCTATGGCCCTAACATACAGCAGGAAGGAGCTTGTGGAAAAGACGATGTTCACGACCCAACTTATCTCGAGCAGGTCATCGATGCAATCGGTGGAAACTCTGTCGACTGGGAGTCTCGCACTCAGAGCGTAGGTGTACCTGGATTGTTCTCCGAAGAACCAACTGTCCTGCGTCAGGCAGCAGCAGTTCTATCTGAAGCTAAGCATGAGGGGGCGAAGATAATCGTCAGCGCCTGCAACCTTTCTCACACGGTGCTCGATGTGTATCAAGGAAAGGCATCTCAAGCAACAGGACTTGCCACCAATATCCCGGTTATTCATCTGACAGAGATGCTAGCTTTCGTATTAGGCCACCACAATGACAGACTTGCTCAACTTCGAACTAGAGTAGCCGTAATAGGTGACTGATTAGTCATCAATAAACTGTTCAAGTCCTATTTGCCCAGATGCTCTGAAGGTCTCCGGAGGCAGACTGCCCGGACGCAACTCATCGATTTCTGCATCGTCCATTTCCGAAATCTCAACTCTGTGCATTTCGCGCTGAGAGGTTATGAATTCGATTGCAGAGAGACTGCCTTCATCTGATTTGACTTCGAACTTAGAGAGGTTTGAGAGGTTGGCTACTGCCCCTCGGGCAATTTCCCTCCTGACTCTATGAACAGCTCGTCGCATATGTTCTTCTCTCCTCTCTGCAGCCACCCAAGCCCCCTCGTCTCTAGTCTCCTCGGCAATCAGAACGACTACCTCGCCCTCACGATGTCTGCCAGTCCTGCCACGGCGCTGAATTGTTCTGATTTCGCTTGTCACAGGCTCGTAGAAGATTACCAAGTCAGCGCTTGGTATATCCAACCCCTCTTCTCCTACAGAAGTCGCCACAAGTACGTTAGCAGAACCGCCTCTGAATTCATCCAATCTCTCTACCTGCTGCTTTGCGGTGAGTCCCTCGCTACCATCCCGACTAGATTGCCCTACGAATCTCACTGGTCGAGCACCATCGAGCGCTGATAGAGCCAACTCAAGCGCTGATACGGTATCTCTGAAGGTAGCGAATACTATGACTCTGGATCTAGGGTCTCGTCGCAAACGCTCCCTGATCAGCCTGCGGACAGCACCGACCTTGCTGTGTAACTCGCCCATTTCCTCAAGGCTACTAATTAACGCTGATATCCTAGGGTCCCTCAGGAATCCGCGAGTGGATTTAGTTGTGGAACGATCTCCCGAAGACAGCCTGAGAAGGAATTCTCTCGAAGCCGCGCATCCCTGACTTAGTAGGTGGTTGATTAGGTGGTGCAGTCGCATAGCCGTGGCAATCTGAGATACAGATTGGTAAGCGTTTGATTCGCCTCTTGAGATTGCCGTCTGGGCTCTGTCCATAGCATTAGAGAGTCCAGCATGACTTATTGCACCAGGCATTACATATCTGCCTAATCTCTTCTGCCTGTCTACTATGCCTCGTTGCCACAGAATCAATGGCTCGGCCAATTCTCTAATTTCATTCGGCACAGTCACTCTGATTTCCTGCAACTCCAGTCCTGCTAGATGCTTGGCCAGCAGGGGGTCTTCTGTAGGTCTGAGATGTATTCTCTCAATACCTAGCCTTGTACAGATTTCTCTAACAAGATCTTTCTTAGATCCAGGGCTCGCTGTGGTTGCGAATACCAGTGGTTCAGAAGACTGCAAATGGTACATCTCACCCACTTGAGCCATGGCGTGCTCACCGGTGGCATGGTGGGCTTCGTCCACTACTAGGAGGGAACATTCGGACAAGTCGAGAACACCTCTTTTGACATCATTTCGAACTACTTGAGGAGTGGCGACAATAACTCGCGAAGAACCCCATATCTCAGGCCTCTTCGAGACTGTATTCTGGCCTGTAATTGAGACTGGTTCGATGGCTTTCAAGATTGATGCTAGGCCCCGTAGGTGCTGCTCGACCAGAGCAACGGTAGGGGCGACGACAAGGACCCACCCAGTTGTACTCTCAAGACGTTCGGCAATGACCATCCAAGCCACTACGGTCTTTCCAGCGGCGGTTGGCAAGACTAGCATGGTTGAACCGGTCAGGGCCTCGTCTGCAGCTTCGAGCTGATATGCTCTGGCCTCTATGATGCCCGAGGACAACATAGGATGACATATCCGAGGCTGCATGGAAGAGGAATTTTGAGGTCAGGGTTCAAAATCCTTGCAGTAACTGGTCATCACTTGAACACCCCGTAGGGGTGAGTGCATACCTGTCCCGATTCGTTCATATAGGGTATGTTAGTCGCAAGGCCGCTCACTACGTGAGGTACCAGACACCATAAGGCTCTGCAAAAGCACCCTATGAGCCCCGGCCGCACTCGCGGCAAGGGTCCGGTGTCACGGTACTTCCTTTGCGAAGTGGGCCCGCCTGAAGGCCGCTCGCGGCCCGAAGACGGAGGAACTGGAGGTACAAACATGGCCGACCGAAGCAAGCCCCGCCGTGGTAGCATGGGCTTTAGCCCTAGGAAGCGAGCCATCCGACAGTTTGGCAGGATTGGGGCTTGGCCCGAATCCGATGCTTCTGAGATTCGCGTTCAAGGCTTCGCTGGATGGAAGGCAGGAATGACTCACGTCTTAGTCCGTGATAATAATCCAAACTCTCCTTCTGCAAGTCAGGAAGTCAGGCAGGCAGTTACTGTAGTCGAGGCGCCACCGATGTCTGTTCTAGCCGTTCGTGGCTATTCCATGACTCCTTATGGTATGCAGACTGCAGGCGAGGCATGGGCCAACGCTGACTCAGATCCAGATGGATTGACTCCTCGTCTGGCCAACCAGACACGCGGTGAGCGTGACGTGGAAGAGGGCCGTAAGCCCGCCAAGCGAGGAGGTCGTATCCCCAAGCGCGGTGGACCGAGAGAGGAGGCCATGGAGGCTCTGAGGAATGCCGATCTGTGCGAGGTTCGCCTAATTGTTTGCACTCAACCATCACTGGTCAAGAGTGTTACCAGCAAGACTCCTGAAATCATGGAAGTCGCTCTAGTAGGCGGAGATGAAGCAGCCAAGCTCGACTGGGCTGAGGAGAGACTCGGCGGAAACATATCTCTGGAGGATGTTTACGACGCAGGCCAGGAAGTCGATGTCGTTGGTGTGACCAAGGGCAAGGGCTGGCAAGGTTCAATCAAGAGATGGGGGATCAAGCTGCTTTCTCACAAGAACAGCAAGCGTAGGAGACAGGGCGGAAACATGGGAGACTTCGGAACCAGATACGTCCGCAAGACCATCCGCCAAGCCGGTCAGGTAGGGTACCACCAAAGGACCGAACTCAATAAGAAGATCCTGAGGATATCTCAACCCGAGGACTCAGAGATTACTCCAGCAGGAGGTTTCCTCAACTATGGAGAGGTCTCCAACCCTTACATGCTGATTCAAGGAAGTCTTCCGGGGCCATCCAAGAGGATGCTGAGATTCCGCGATGCAATCAGGCCAAGACCATCCAAGGGTGACGTGGACATCACATACGTCAGCACATCGAGCAAGCAGGGAGCGTGATTAGATGAAGGCGAAGATGTACAATCTGGTCAATCACGTCGAGCAGGATGAACTTGATGCAGGCCTTCTCGCAGAGTACTACAGCGTAGAGGCAATTGATGGCAAGGGAATGACTCTACCGGCAACCTTCGCCGTAGAAGTCCGCGAGGACGTCATCCGATCAGCAGTTTTGGCCTCGCGTGCAAACCGTAGGCAACCCTATGGTCACCGTGAGCACGATGGCAAGCGCGCCCCTCAACCCGGCATGAAGCACTCAGTCGAGTGGTGGGGTAAGGGACGAGGCGTCTCCAGAATCATGCGTAAGACCGGACAGAGGACTGGTGCTCAGAATCCCCACACCCGTGGAGGAAGGAGAGCCCACGGACCCCTAGTGGCCAAGAACTGGTCACAGAAACTCAACTCAAAGCAGCGCCGAGTTGCTCGAAATTCAGCTATTGCCGCTACCGCTGATCGAGACATGGTCGCAGCCCGTGGACATCGCTTCGATGAAACAGTTCGCTTCCCAATCGTCATCGATGACTATGTCGAGACAAGGGATGGCTCTGACGAGAGGTATGATGTTGAGTCTCTGCCTCTACAGTATTCTACTCGCAAGTTCGTAGCTATGATGGAAGGACTAGGGCTTGGAGCAGACCTCGAGAGAGCCAAGAATGGCCGAGGCATCAGGGCTGGTAAGGGAAAGATGAGAGGGCGAAGATACCGCACCCCCAAGAGCATCCTACTGGTAGTATCCTCTAAGGAAGGGCTGCACAAGGCCGCAGCTAACGTCCCAGGCGTCGATGTTGTCGCTGCAAAGGATCTGTGCGCAGAGGATCTCGCACCGGGCGGAGACGCCGGACGTTTGACTGTCTGGACTAAGCAGGCAATAGGAGCACTGGAGTGATTTCGATGGTTGACCCGTATGACGTAATCATCATGCCTTGGATCACCGAGAAGACTCTCGAGGCTAGGAGAGTCGCCGATGAGGATAGCGGATACCGTGAGAATAACAACAGAATCGAATTCATTGTCCATAAGGATGCGACTAAGTCTGAGATCAGAGATGCAGTCGAGCAGATGTTCGATGTCAAGGTAGCCAAGGTCAACACCAGATTCACTATCACCGGTAAGCATGCTAGCGTGCGACTAGCCGAGGGATACGACGCCGAGGAGGCGGCTCTCAAGTTGGGAGCTTTCTAAGGAGGTATATGAGATGGGTAAGCGCACACGTTCACAACGCAGGGGATCGAGTCCAAAGAACAAGGTCTCAAGCCACCGTTTCCCGGCTTCCAATCGAATTCCTCGCGTTAATGACCAGATTGGAGAGGTCGTTGAGTTGGTACACAGTCCGGCTCACACTGCCCCCCTTGCCAAGATCAAGTTTGAAGATGGCACAGTTGCCCATATCGCAGCACCTGAGGGAATCTCAGTTGGCCAGAGCCTTTCATTCGGCGACAATGTAACTCTGCGACCAGGAAATGTCACCAATCTCTCACAGATTCCTGAGGGAACTCCAATATCCAATATCGAGGCTAGGCCCGGCGATGGGGGCAAGTTCGCCCGTTCCGGAGGCAACTCCGCTGTACTCGAGGCCAGAATCGATGACAGGGTCCGTGTAAGGCTACCAAGTGGCCGTGTCAAGGACCTGCCAGCAAACTGTAGGGCCACCATTGGTGTCCTATCTGGCCACGGCCGTTCCGAGAAACCACTGATGAAGGCCGGCGCGGCACACTACCGCGCCAAGGCACGAGGCAAACTCTACCCAACAGTTAGTGGCGTCGCGATGAACCCGGTCGATCACCCTCATGGAGGAGGTAACCATCAGGCCGTCCACGGTCCAAGCTCAGTTAGCAGGAACGCCCCACCAGGCAAGAAGGTCGGAAACATCGCTCCACGCCGAACCGGTCGCGGTAGAGTGAGAGAGCAGGAAGGTGCATAGAATGGCCCGAAGAAGATCCAAGAAGACGTTCCGTTCACCTAAGCTGGCACGACGTCAGGCTCGCAAGCGTCGCTCAAAGATTAGCGAGCGTAGGAAGAAGGAGTTCCTGTGGAAAGGCTTCTCCTTGGACCAGTTGAAGGAACTCCCTCTATATCCATGGGGTAACAGTTTTGATCACGGCGAAGGAGACTACAATCCCGATGCAGATTGCGTTGCCAATTTAATGCCATCACGAGCAAGGAGATCTCTCTCACGAGGCCTTAGTCCGGAATGCCAGAAGTTCCTAGAAAAAGTCCGCTCAAACGAAAATGGTAGGGTCGTCAAGACCCACTGCCGTGGTATGTACATTCTGCCCGAGATGATAGGAATCACAGTTGGAATTCACAACGGTAAGGATTTCGTCAATGTTGAGATAGCACCTGAGATGATAGGACATGCATTGGGTGAGTTCGCCCATACTCGCAAGTCAGTTACGCACACCGGACCTGGTGTAGGTGCTACTCGTTCGTCACAGCACGTGGCACTGAAGTGAGGTGAAAGAGATGAGCAGGAGAGCAGGAAAGCCGCAGTCCGGATACACCCAACTGCTGGAAGGCTCGAATTTAGTGACGGCCCGCGCTGTCAACATTGATTGTCACCACAAACACTGCTACCACATTGCAAAGGCAATTCGCGGAATGAACGCAGCCGCAGCCGTCCAGTATCTAGAAGACGTGGTTGCCAAGAAGAGAGCTATACCCTACACCCGCCGATCTCGCAGAGGCAGAGGTGGCAACACGATGGCTGGTCATCGCAAGGGCAAGATGGGCCCGGGGAAGTATCCGAACAAAGCCTCCAAGGAATTCATCAAACTCATAAACAGCGCTATGGACAACGCTCGCCAGAGATTCGACACCCTCGATGCAGAGGACATGACAATCACTCATGTGGCCGCCCACCGCGGCCAAGTTGCAGTCAACTGGCGCCCACGCGCACGAGGCCGTGCTACTCCGAGCAACCACTACCAGGTCAATCTTGAGATCTTCCTAGAGCACTATGGAGAGGGCGAAGGCGAGGAAATCTTCTGAGGTGAATGAATGAAGCAGCAGACGACAATTCGAGCTCTCGTTGACCGCAATGTAAAGCGACAGCTAGTCCGTGAGTTCCTACTCCGTGAGACCGAGCGTGCCGGTTTCTCTGGTTTGACTTTCACTAGAACTCCAGAAGGCACCAAGATTAGCCTCCGGGCCGAGCAAGTCGGAAGGGTCATCGGCCGTAGAGGCAAGGTCATCCACGAGCTAGGAAACCGTCTCAAGAATGATTTCGACCTCGACCGTCCACATCTCGATGTCGATGAGGTCGAGGAGCCACGCTTGAGTGCCCAGATTATGGCTAGCAAGTTGGCTAGTTCACTAGAACGAGGCTGGTTCTTCCGCAGAGCTGGTCACGGTACAGCCCAGCAAATCATGGATGCTGGAGCCCGCGGCTGCCTAGTTATCCTGAGCGGCAAGATTACTGGGGCTCGCCATCGAGTTGAGAAGTTCCAGCAGGGGCACATCAAGTTCTGTGGAGAGACCGCGCTTGAGTTCATGGACACAGGTTTCTCGGTCGCTGTCAAGAAGTTAGGAACGATTGGTTGCACGGTCAAGATCATGAGGCCTGGAACCAAACTCCCACATGAGATTATTATCACTGAGAGAGCAGACTCGGGCTTGCCACCTCTATCCGAGGTCTCAATTTTCGAGACTAGCGACGACGACTCCTCCGAAGACACCGAGTCTGAAGAGAGCCTACCTTCGGAGACGGACGAAGTAGTTGACTCAGTGGTCGAGAAGTTGGCCGATATAGAATCGGAGGAGGAGTAAATGTCTCACATAAGATCCAGGGATATTGACTCGATGAGTCCTGAGCAGCGTCAGGAGATGCTAGAGGAACTTAGAGAGGAGATGCTCCAATTACGCTCACAGCAGGCATTGGG
>PBAZ01000030.1 GCA_002717565.1 Chloroflexota bacterium | reverse complement strand
GCTAACCCAAAAATACCAACAAGGGTAACTATGCGCGCGACCTGCAGCGTTTTTGTAAGAGGTGTTACGCTCGGAAGAAGCCATACCACCACCACTAAGACAGCAAAAATGATACCAAATAGTATCCATGATCCTCGATCGGTATCAGTTGCAATATGGACACGATTGCTGATTCCACTATGGATACGTGCCCGGCATTTCGCAACAGGTGTTATACACACACCTATAACCAATCTCGCCTTGTGTAGACCCATCAAGGGAAGCGACCAGATTAACTCAATGATACTCTTCAGCACACCACCAACCCAATCAATACCTACACCAAGACGATCGAAAAAAGGCCACACTGCGTGTTGCAGAGCAGAGACCGGATTCGATATAACATGAGTCCAAAATCTAAAGAAACTATGTTCACTTCGATTCGATCTTCGTCTCTTTCGTATGCGTTCTATGTTCCATGATTCGAGTGCCGCACCAATTCCTTTAGGTGCCAACAAAAGGATCCCGACCAAAAACACGAACGGCATAACTTCAGCAAACCCACTAGCAGTAGGCCGGTCGAGTGCATTGCCAGCCCCGACCAGTATCGGTTCGGAAATGGCCCTCAACAGCCCTACGATAAGTGCACCAAGAATCACGCCGGGAACTGATCCTATGGTTCCTAGGACAATGACAGCGAAAGCAGGCAATAACAGCATTAACCCCAATTCTGGATTGATGGGAAGAATAGCTGCAAGTAATGCTCCCCCTAGACCGGCAATGCCTCCAGAGAGAAATGCAGTAATCCGGTGAACCATTCCAACATTAATTCCACTCGAAGCAGCAAGATCTGGGTTATCAGCAACGGCGCGCATCTGCCTTCCAAGCCGCGTGCGATGCAAAAGAAACAGAAGTACAGCCAGAGCGCTGAAAATTCCTACCACCAAAGCAGCCTTAGAATACGGGAATCCATATGAACTCACACTTGGAGCTAGTTCCATTAGCGGACTCGCAACACGATCTCCTAAATGCAACTGCACCCTTTCGGTTGGTACATCAATGGTTGCACTGGTTAATCTCCAATCTCGATCTGGAACAAAGCGAAATGTACCTGCACTGTAGCGCATGAACAAAACAGCCCTGATGACCATAGAAACCCCTAAGGAAGCAATCATCATTACCTGCGGGGTCCCCATCTTTTCACGAAGTCGTTGATATACCAAACTGTCTGTAGCAAGACCAATAATCCCTGCGATGAAAAATGCAGTAACTCCTGCCCAAAGGAGCAAATCCCAGTCCAAAACCCCATCTTTTGGGGCATCAGAAGTTGGAAAGAATCTATCGGACCACATAAGAGTCAGAGCAACATAAGAACCAATTAACATCAGTTCTGCTTGTGCAAAATTCGCGAAATGCTGAACTTTGTACGTGAGGGTCAAACCAATTGCTATACTGAGATAAACCGCTGCCCAATAGAGGCTGCTCATCCCTATTGAGGAAAGGTTGAAATTTATTGTGGCTGTCCGACCTAAGCCGGTTAACAGTGAATCAAGCACTGCGAAGAAAATCAGTACAACAAGAATCGGTGCTACTACTACAAGCGAACTCTTCCAAGTCGATGTAGCGCAATTCAGTAACATTCTGAGTAAAACCACCCCACCACACATCATTTCGACACTCAAGGCTAACCACTTCATCTGCCCGGTAAAGATCCCCACAGATTGAACAATTCCTAATCCATGGACTAACCCTATGTATGAATCAAGAACGAGAATTACACCTAAAAGTGCCTGGCGCAGCAATGCTCCGCTGAACCACGACCGCCGTCTCAAATTCAAAGACAATCCTGTCTGTTTACCCACGGCTCTCCGTCTCATTGGCTAGATAGTCGGTGTACTCATTACATAAATTGGTCTGCAGAGATCAATTCTACTGCAGACCAATTTATATAATTCATGCGTCACATTTAGAAAATATCTAGTTAGAACTTAATCCACCGTCGGCAGTCCAAATGCGCGGACACGAGAAGGTGGAACCATCAAACTGACACACCTCATATCCTGTCCCAAGCACATCACCATTCGCATCGAAGGTATGTGTACCGCTTGCGCCAACGTAATTCTTACCAGTCTTCTTCAACGCTCCAAGCGTATCATCCCCATCGGGATCAGACACGATAGCTGCCGCCGCAATCTTTATCGCATCGTAGGTCTCTCCAGTATAGATTGCCCCATCAGCACCACCAGCATCAGCATATGCTTTTGCAAAGTTAGTCTTCGCTGTGGAGTCTTCACCCGGACGTGGTCTAGTTGCGATGAGTCCATCAACCGCACCAACATCAGTAAACGCATCAGTGAAAGCAGCATCAGCAATCCCATCGGCGCCTATAATGCTACCCCCAAACCCTTGCGCTGAAAGTGCCTCCATAATTGCTGCACCATCGGTTGCGTAGGACATCAGGAGTACTGAGTCGCAGCCACCATCAATTACAGCTGTAGCAAGAGCTGAGGCATCATAGGAACCCTCACTTGGATCGTAGCCAACTTGCGTGCAAACCTCTCCTGACCAGTTAGAAGCAAAGTTATCGCCAAGGCCTGATCCGTAATCATTTGTCATATACAGAACCGCAGGATTACTCACCCCAGCAGCGGACGTTACGTCCACAAGTGCCACAGCCTGCTGAGCATCGCTCGGCACTACTCGGAACAGGTGCCCATTGTCATCTGCAGTTGTGACTGCAGGAGACGTACTTGCATAAGACACCATTGGGACGCCGGCCGGAGCAGCAACCTCAATTGCCCCTAAAGTAGCACCTGAGCAAGCGGCACCAACTATGACGGAAACACCACTATCTATCAGTGTTTGAGCAGACGTCGCAGCCTGTGTGCCATCACAGCCAGAATCGGCAACAATCAATTCAAAAACAAAATCCCCTTCATGGGTCACGTTGAGTTCGGAAATTGCTATGTCCCCCGCGTCTTCAAATCCAGGGGCATATTGTGCGATCGGACCCGTCTGAGGACTCAGAAGGCCAATCTTGACCGCCTGACTTTCCGTGCTACATGCTATGGCTAGGCAAGCTAACACCGTTGTGACCAGTGCCAATATAAACGCTTTGGATACTTTCATACCTACCTCCATTAATCTCAGATGTACAATGTACCTATGGATTCATGCCCATATGGATACTCGGTTAATATCCATCTATGAATAGAGTATTCCACTTTCAGGCAACTCACAATACCTAATATCGTCAAACTTCACACAAATTTGACGATATTGTTGCATTTCACCTCTGTTCTTGGATATATAGTTATGTATTGAACTAGATAGCACACCGAACTACAAGGATCCAATGGTCGACCATAGTAAATATATCGCTATAATAACGAGGATTACACCACTAACACCTGCAATAACATGCTGCCTTGACTGAATCGCACTTCCCACACTGGAAGTAGTAATAATCAAAGCCACGATGGCATACCATAATCCGTCTATCACTGCAGTAATTAGCCCGATGAGCCCTATCTCTACCCAAGTCGGATTTTCTCCCACTAAATGACTGAAAATGGCTATGAAGAATAGTGCCACTTTTGGATTGAAAAGCGATATTAGAAACCCCTCTATGGCCCCCTTAACCCAAGCTCGGGCAACAGTCCCTTCTGTTACAAACTCCAAATGGTCATTTCTTGCCATGACAGTACGAACACCAATATATATCAGAAGGCAGGCACCCGAGGTTTGCAAAACGAGCATTACTGGGGAATTGAGAGCAACCAGCGCTGCGATGCCAATCGCCGTCAGTAAGGCCCACCACCATATACCAACCGCATGCCCCATACTGGTGGCAACACCGTAGGATCTCCCTTGCGATAGAGTATTATTCATAACCACTGCGAGACTTGGCCCAGGGGACACTGCCCCCAGAAAACAAACCACCGTTAGTTGAAGCCACGACACGAGGTCCATACATATACTCCTAAATACCACACTCCCGAAATCGTGCCAATATCAATTACAACCCCCGAATAACTTGATTAAATTCCGTGAGTGGTGCATAAATCGTACTATAAACTACCGCAACCCAACTTTGATCGTTACGAGGAGATCAGAATGAAACTCTTACTGTTCAACAATGGATGCCCCGGAATACTCACGGACACTGGAGTAGTAGACGTAAGCGATATTGTAAATTCACTGCCCTCTAACAATAAATCTGCTATGGATCGACTAATAGAACATTTCGAACAAGCAAGGGAAGCTTTAACCGCCATAGCAACATCAGGTATTGTTATCCCACTATCAGAAGTTACCATAGAGGCACCTCTACCCCAACCCGAAAAGATTCTGTGCATGGGAGGGAATTTCACAGAATTCGGTCAAAGGGCAACCGCACCCATGTGGGGATTCCTCAAGTCATCAGATGCTGTCCTCGGCCCCAGTGGCACAGTCATATTGCCGCCAGACGATGCAAACATATTTCATCATGAGGCTGAACTTGTCATCGTTTTTAGTAAATCAGGACACAATATTAACGAAGAAGATGCCTTCGACCATATATTTGGATACACCTGCGGGGTTGATGTCTCTGCAAGAATGCCTGCCGCACCGGGGGCGACTCCTCCCGCTTTCCGGCCCTGGCGGGGCGTATCAGCCCCCAAATCATTCCCAACATTCGCTCCTCTAGGTCCCGTGATCGTTACAAAAGATGAAATCCCGAATCCTCAGAACCTTCAAGTAACTCTAAGCGTCAACGGAGAAATGCGAGGAAATTTCAATACTTCGGACATGGCCCACTCCATTGCAGAATCAATAGCCTTTGTAAGCTCTCATGAAAGTTTCAAATCCGGAGACCTCATGTACACGGGAACCAATCACCAAGGCCTCGGGGCAATGCAAGACGCTGACAGCATCCGAATTGAAATAGACCAAGTAGGATCATTTTCTTTCACAGTACAGGATGAACTCAAACGCAAATGGAAGCGTGGAGTAGATGAAGAGACTGCTGAAGATGTTCGCCAAGGAACAGGAGCACCCGGCAGACGACAACGACCTCTGTAATCCCATGACCAAGGATATAGAACTTGAAGAAACACATCGACTATTCGTCAGTCTATCCGTAGGCGAGAAGGCACGAACACAGATCGCTACGCTGCAAAATGACATAAATGTCCTGAACCCTACGCAAAACATACGCTGGCAAGAACAGCCGCATATTCACATCACGATCCAATTTCTTGGTAACGTAAATGTCAGTGCTATACGCTTGATCCGATGTAAGCTAGATAAATTAGCAAAATCATTCCTCGAATTCCCCCTTGATCTCGGTGAACTAAAACACTTCCAGCAAAGAGGGTCTGCAGACATTATGTGGCTCGAACTTCGTGAGAGCCACAACACATTGATTGATCTGATGCAACAATCCAAATTCATGATTCATGGTTTCGGAGACCATCTACCAGATAAAAATCCCATACCGCACATAACGATTGGAAGACGAAAAACATCAGAACTGCCGCTAAATCTTCCTCCATTCCCATTGCCATCTAGCCTGTGGATAGCGAGAACTTTGAACCTTAATCGTAGCATAATTCGAGCTGGCAAGCTTGACCATTTGATAATTCATCAAGCCCCATTCGCGAAGCTCAACAGCACTAAAACCCCAACGCATCAGTTGTATAGATTTGGACCATCTGGACTACCCTAGGAACTAGCAAACAGAGCGAAATGAGTAACACAGGCACGCATAGGCCGTGAGGCAGGACAGCTAATTTCGACTATTCACGCTGTTCCATAACTTAACGACTTTCGACGTAATTTGCCAAGAATGGTACAATATAGTTGCAGTTATCGTTGTAGTACCCTCCAGTATTAGTTCGATCGACTGGATTACTACATCGGGCTGAGACCAAACCTTGGCTCAATGACGCCAAGGAGCACAAACTGAATTTCGACGAATTAGGTCTTTCCCCGACTCTACTTAATGCTATCAGAACCGCTGGATACTCTGAACCAACCCCCATCCAAGAGCAAACAATTCCCTTAGCCCTGCAAGGTCACGACATACTAGGCATGGCCCAAACTGGGACAGGTAAAACCGCAAGTTTCTTGTTACCCATACTTCAGAAACTACAAAGTCGTGAACCCGGGAAAATCCGAGCTCTCGTATTATCCCCTACTCGAGAATTAACCGAACAGATCCACCGCAACGCTATGCAGTTGAAAGGTGGCACACATGTCCGCAGCGTGGCCATTTATGGCGGTGTTGGTAAGGGACCTCAAGTAAGAGCCTTGCGGGGGAGATCGGAAATTGCTATAGCATGTCCGGGTCGATTGCTCGACTTGCTATGGACAGAGAATATCGATCTTTCAGCTGTAGAGATGCTCGTACTCGACGAGGCAGACACGATGTGCGATATGGGTTTTCTTCCTGAAGTCAAGAAAATCCTGGAATGTTTGACTGCAGCCCGACAAACTTTCTTTTTCGCGGCAACTATGCCTGAGGAAATCCGGAAGTTATCGTCAGAAATGCTCAATAACCCCGCCACTGTCGAAATCGGCATGATAGCGCCAGCGACCACTATCTCACACTCGCTGTACCCATCAACTGAAAGCCTCAAGAAGCCCTTACTGGATGAAATCCTGACTCATACTGCAACTGGTAGGGTTCTCATATTTACTAGGACGAAGCATCGAGCTAAACGATTAGCCGACCAGCTTATACGATCTCAGTTCCGGGCAGTAGCCTTACAAGGTAACATGTCACAGAACAAGAGAGAGCAGGCGCTGGAAGGTTTTCGTAGAGGAAAGTTTGATATGCTCGTTGCCACAGACGTTGCATCAAGAGGAATTGATGTATCCGAAATCACACATGTCATAAACTTTGATATGCCTAATACTGTGGATGCCTATATCCACAGAGTCGGACGAACGGGACGAGCCGGGAGCATCGGCGAAGCTTTCACTTTAGTCACTTCAGATGACAGGGCTATGATTAAGAGAATTCAAACAGTCCTCGGATCAACTATTCAACAAAAGCGACTACCGAATTTTGATTACGGTGCTTTTAACCCTGTAATTTCAACAGGATCCCATAGGGATGCTAGTTACCCTGTACACGGAAATAACGGCCATAGACAAGAGTCTCCATCCGAACGATCTGGACGGCCAATTAGCCGGCGTAATAGATCGTGGAAGCAGCGACAGGCAGCTCGATTTGCACGATTATCTCCAGCGCGATGAAAACTATCGACCTGCTCTGCACTTCAGATATACTTTATAAAGTTTAGAGAATTCTGCTTTCCGGCATGTTAATCCATGAACTCATCTCATGAGCCTGAGTCACTGCGTCTGTTTTTGTGATATAGCTAGGGCTTGCATCGCCAAGAGTCGTCACTCCCAGAAGGCTCATCGCCACAATAAGTTCGTCCTCCAGAATCTCCAAAGCACGGACAAGTCCCTGAGTGCCCGCTGCACCAAGACCCCATGACTGTAGTTTGCCTGTAGCGGTTGCGTTCGCACCAAGCGCTATTGCCTTGAGAACGTCACTCCCCCTCTGTATACCCCCATCCAGAACAATTTCGGCCCTACCAGCAACCGCATCAACTATCTCCTCAAGCATCTCCATCGTTCCCAATCCATGATCGAGTTGGCGTCCACCGTGATTTGACACCCATACAACATCAACTCCGTGTTCAACAGCCAACTTCGCATCCTCAGGCGTCGCAATACCCTTGAGCATAAACGGCAGTCCTGCAAGATCCTTGATGCGATCTATCATCTCCCACGTAACTGTTGAAGCATTACCTCCGGTTCTACCCCCTGAAACCTGATAACTCGTTCGCGTAGTCGTAGCCTGAAAATTTGCCCTTGGGCTCCAACGAGAGAGTATTGTCCTATCCCTTCGGCTCGGACGAGCAGTATCGACTGTAATACACAGCCCCTCATATCCAGCAGCCTTTATTCTTGCAATCATCTCTTCTGTCCAAACCCAATCTCCCGTCAGATATAATTGAAATATCTTCGGGTTATCCGCAGCAGCTGCTATATCCTCTAGGCTCGGCTCAGTCACAGAGCTAACAACATCCAGAACGCCAAACTCTGCTGCCGCTTTCGTAGCCGCTGCTCCACCTTCAGGAGTAAATACCTGCTGCGATCCGACGGGAGCCAAAATCACCGGTATCCTCATTGCGTGTCCAAGAAACGTACTAGTCGTATCGATATCTGATACATCAACCAAAATCCTTGGGCGAAATGCTAGTCGATCAAAGGCCAGGCGGTTGCGTCGCAACGTTGTTTCAGATTCTGACCCACCAGATAGGTAATCCCAAGCACCTGCGTCCATATTACGATGGGCTGCCTGTATAACTTCCTGATTTGTTACGAAATCCTGTGTCATCCGTATCCCCCTTTACACAATTCGGCCGATTCTTAACCACCCGCGTTCAAGTATCGCCAAAACTCAGGAAACATCGCCCTGGCAAGTAGACGAATTATATAGCTGATTGCGATAAAAGAAAAATCCATCGGCGTAACACAAGCAATCAGAGAAAGTTGTCCAAATGAGGTTAAGGCTGATAAAATCAAAGAAGGTTAACCAAAGAGAGGTCACCCAGAATGAATAAGTCACGGGTAGAAATAGAATACTGCACGCAATGTGGCTGGATGCTCCGAGCAGCATGGGTGGCGCAGGAACTTCTCACAACGTTCAAGACCGAAATCGGTGAGGTTGCCATCATCCCTTCTGGTGGTGGCATTTTCGAAATCAGGGCCAACGGGGAACCCATATGGGCCTTAAGGTCCGAAGGACGATTCCCTGAACCAAAAGAGATAAAGCAACGCGTCAGAGACAAGATAGCTCCAACGCGTTCTCTAGGTCATGCCGATAGGTAAGTCTTGTCTTCAAATCCCGATTGCGTAGGATTACGTGACTACCCTTCGTCTTTCAAATGCAGTATCCCACTCAGTGCAACTAAACTCATCAGAGTTATCAATAGTCACATACCACCAGATCAAAATCCCACCTCACGTAGTCGATTGCAGCCGCACCCGAATATTATATTCCTTAATCAATTTGTACCCGCAATATATTAATATCAACCCAAATAACTCGGTGACGTAGAGTATTTCAGTGTACCCAGCTCGTGCCATTGACCCTCCTATACCTGGAAGGATCCCACCTATAGCTATAAGAATATTGCCTTTGAATGGAGCCTCTTTGGACCCAGCTCTGAAATATCGTCCGGCGGAATAAATAGCTCCCCCAACTAAAAAGATTACTGCGTAGATATTTATGAATGGGGAGAACAGTCTGACCCATTGCCAGGTGAATACCTTTCCAGTCAAATCCCCATCAAAAGTTGCATCCAAGCTAATTGGAGTCAGCACTATGAAACTGGTGGCGATGAGAACAAATGCAATGCAAATCCTTGCACTCCAATCGCCGATCGGCTTACTCATCAGCAAATACACACTTCCCTGAGCAAGTGGAAATCCGCCCAAAAGCGCTCCGGCCACGTACCACACCTTGAGATTAACTATGTGCCACCCAAGCACGACATGAATACTCTCTGTTAGCGTCCCGAACCCGTAAGTAATTACCCCTATGATCCACCACTTAAGATATTGAGATCGCCGTGTTCGGTAATGCCTAAACATTTCCACCACCATAGCGATCGCAATCGCCGTGGTAAGAAAGGGAAGTCTTTCAACCAGATGTTCCATACTGTATCTACCCCAAAGGAATACGGTTACCGTAACTCAAAATAGTGTAGCTCTTAGGCAGTTATTACGGAAGGAGTTTATCCCATGATTTATTCGGGTTAGAAGCAGTTACGCATTTCGGACGATCATTGAAAGTCACCCTGACAATATCTGACTCACCGAACATGCGCAGCGTAATCCATGCCAATGTGACCCTGAGATTCAAGCGAACGATATTCTTTTTCAGAAAATTTGAGGATCTGCTGATATACGTACTCGTTGTCTTCTCCCAGGCGCACTGGCGGCTTTTTCACTATCAACGGTATCTTCGGCGCTTTGAAAACGGTACCGGTGTACAGGTGAGTTCCTACCTCTGGAGCCGTAATCTCAACAAAAAACTTGCGTTCCTTAAGGTGAGGGTCATCAAAGGCTCTAGCTTCATACAGGAGCGGACCCGCAACGATCCCTATTGATTGAAGCTCTGAAAACAGCAGCACTGGATCTTTGTCATGTGTCCAAAGACCTATCGCCTCATCAATGTCGTCATGCCTGGCAAATAGATCTGTCATAGTAGAATAGCGTGGATCAGAGGCTAAATCCGGTCGTCCCATAATGCCACACAAAGTTTTCCATTGTTCGGCAGTATGGAGAGAGATAGCAATCCATTCATCGTCTCCAGAACACTGATACATCCCTTGCACAGCAGTACTAAAATGATCCCGGTTGCCAACGGTTTGCCCTACCCTTCCATTCATTGTGTAATCCATAACGTATTCCCCGAGATGAGGAAGGAAATTTTCTCCCAAAGAGATATCGATAAACAGCCCCTTACCAGTACTTCGACGATGATGAAGTGCCATAATCGCCGCAAAAGCTATGGTTACACCTGTGGAAGCATCAGAGGCTACAGAGCCCGGAACCCCTTCTGCGTCCATGTCCGGATATCCAATAACAGAAGAGTGCCCATACATCGCCTCAAAGTGAGTACCCCATCCCCTATAACTGCTCCAAGGTCCCGTTTGCCCGAAACCTGCAGCAGATATCATAATCAACTGAGGATTCCATTCACGTACCGTCTCATACGATATGCCGAGTCGAGCCATCGCTCCAGCTGCATTATTTTCGATAAAAATATCACTTACCTCGATTAATCGGCGAAAAGCTTCACGCCCTTCAGTTGATCGCAGATCCGCAGTCATCCCATATTTATTACGAGCGTGCATATTGAATCCTGAAGACCTGTTCCACGCACGCACCCCCGGATCACGATCTGGGTACATCGATACTTCACGAATCTTTTCTGCTGCAGGATCAGGTCGAGCCTGTTGCCCACGCGAGGTAGCAGGGAGAGCCTGCAACGATTCTACACGCACTACTTCAGCACCCATATCTCCTAAAAACATAGTTGAATACGGACCTGCCCAAATCACAGTCATATCAACTACACGAATACCCTCAAAGGGAAGTTTTGGAGTGCCTTCGTGAAGGTCTGTAAGCGAAACAGCAATACTCCTATCATTATCAATCACATCCCGTGCCTCGCCAATGATTTCATGGGTGTGCTGCCCTAACGTCGGCGCTGTAGTTTTGAGCTTCCACCAATGACCTTCAGTCATCACCGGAGCGCCGGTGTATCGCTGCTTTCCGGCAACTGGGTGTTCCGCATCCACAAAATACTGTCGGAAATCTGCCTGTGGATTATGATCAACTACATCATCGATAGTGTTGATCGCTCCAGAAAGAATCTCGTACGATTGGCATTCTTCCACAATTTGCTGCCGCGTCCGTTCCATAATCCACGGCAACCACACTGTATTTTCAAATTCCTCCATACCCTCCAGACTTAGTTGCCCCATAGGCGGGGCGTACCTAGGATCTTCAAGTAAATCCTCTCTACCAAGCATAGCTATTGTCCGGGGCCAATATACTCCCCCGCCTAGTACATGAACATACCCGTCAAGACACGGATAGTAGCCAGAGGGATACCCCATGCGCGTTCCTCCTAACCTCCTCCCCCTACCACCGTTATACTGATAATTGAGCAGTCCTATCATCCGCGAGTTAATAGAACCCATCTGGGTCTCGAAGATGGAAACGTCGATATGTTGGCCACCCATCTCTGTATATGTCTTTCCATACCAAGCAGCTAAGGTCGCCATAGCGGCAGCATTTCCCGCCTGATACTGCACATGTGTACCCCCTAGTTTTAGTGGATACCGATCTGGAAGTCCTGAAACACCCATACGGCCACCCATAGCAAACAGCGTGATTTCAGAGGCAAGGTAATCACGATACGGACCAGTTTGCCCAAAATTACTAATTGAAGTCATAACAAGATCAGGGTTAATTGTAGAGAGGATATCGTAACCAAGTCCGAGATCATCCATAACCCCAGGGCGAAAATTCTCTACGAGGATATCTGCATCCACAACAAGCGCTTTGAGAATTTCCACATCAGTTGATGCCTTAAGGTCAAGCACCACACTACGCTTATTGGTGTTCAAGTGAAGGAAAATACCGCTTGTTTCAAGATGCGGATCATCTTCCGGAAATGGACCTAATGATCGGGCGTAATCACCAGTTACAGGCCGTTCGACTTTCATCACATCCGCGCCAAAATCTGCGAGCAATTTTGTACAATAAGGACCTGCAACTCCATGAGTAAGATCGAGGACACGAATACCTGAAAGCGGCTGCTGGTCATTCTGAAGTTCCATACGCTCCTCCACAATAGTCAGACATTAACATCCGTATGGGGGCAGGTTACCATAACATCCAGTCGCACAAATGCTCATCTAGATCGATAGTCGTCAAATGATAGACCTTCTGTATTGCTAATCAGAAACCTCTATCTCTAAGCCTCCTACCAACCGTAACGCAAGATTCAGCACCCATGTAGTGATAATCAAGATCAAAGCATAACCGAGAATATATACCATACCCAGACCAATTGCCCAACCCAATCCTTCGCCCTGCCCAAGAACCACGAGGACAATAAGTCCTATCAGAAACAATGGGGCAACAAAAATTGCTGCAAAAGCAGTTGAAACCTTCACATAGGAAAGAATGCCAATCCTGCGTACTATTAGTTTCCTTATCCTTGTCGAGGTATCCTGTAATACCGCAGGTGTACTCAAGCCACCAAGTGATTGCCCGCACACAGCACAAAACTGTGCACCAAAAACCTGCTGAGTACCGCAATTCTCGCACCGAATCACATTGTCCATTCGATTGATTCCTCCTTTAGTCATACCGAATACTAGTGAACATCACTCTCTTGTTATAGCCCGTAACCTCTCAGTCAAAGGAGGGTGGGAATAGTTCAGCACCACGAAAAATGGATGCGGCGAAAGGTTAGCTAGATTGTTAGCCGCTAATTTCTTCAAGCCTGTTCGCAAGGGTTCAGGATCATCGGTCGTCGCAACTGCCCATTGATCCGCTTGATATTCATGGCGCCTCGAGATGTACTGAATACCAGGAGAGATAAGGAGTTCGATTGGAGTCAAGATAAATCCAAAAAACATGAGGCTGGCATAGATTGATATCTCATCCATAAAGAATGCATCGAAAAGTGCTTGATGCTCCATGACAAGGGAAAACACAAACAGCAACACAACAACATGGGCAATTCCTAGAACCATGCCAGAGATTGTATGTTTTTTCTTATTGTGCCCAACCTCATGGGCAATCACGGATACTATTTCATCCACACTCAGTTGGTCGATAAGGGTATCAAAAAGTGCGATTCGCTTAGTTCTGCCAAATCCAGTGAAAAACGCATTTGAATGTGCGCTCCTTTTGGAACCATCAATCACATAGGTATTCCCATACGTGAAATCCACACTCCTAGTATATTGAACAATCGCTTCACGCAAGACACCTGATTCCAGAGGGGTGAATTTATTGAAGATTGGCATAATCCATATAGGCGCAATCACAGAAATAATAAGGGTAATTCCAGCAGCAAACAGCGACGCGTACAACCACGACAATGTCCCTGTATATTCAAAGAAAAACAAAACACCACTCAAAACAGGAACACCAATGACCGCTGTGAGGACGATACTCTTGACGGCATCAAAGAAGAACGTTTTGTAATTTGTCTTGTTAAAGCCAAATCTTTCTTCAATAACAAAGGTCGCATACATATCAACTGGTATATTGATAATAGTAGCGACGGCAGCAAACATTCCAAAAAACAGAATACCGTTAGTTATTTCGTTAAACCCTATGATGCGCACTGCCTGATCGATATAATTGAAGCCCCCAACAACCCAAAAGATTAAGAAGGCAATTAATTTCAGGAATCCTATAGTTAATCCAAATTTGGACTGTACGCGAATATATTCTTGCGATTTCGAATAACCCTCAGCCTCGTAGATACCATCCATACCCGGAGGAGGGCTAGATCTCAAGGACCGAAGGTTAAGAACAGTAGCAGCCGATCTCACCACAAAATCGAGAATTAACGCACCCACAATAATCCAAAACAGATCGTTCATCGCACCCCTTGAAGAAGTCTATCGTATTATATCGGCTAATCCATTTTCAATTCCCTGTATTGCCCAAGCTGCCCATGGAACTGTGAAAAATTTAAAGCCTTTCTGCACAAAGAAATTAGGATCCATCGCCGGCGGAATGAAATACATTCCAGGAACCACGCCATGACGTTTGCAAGCCTCCGCTATCTTGTCCAATCCTCTTTGGTACGTATCCGAAGGATAATCGAGGGGCACTCCAAGTTGTATCGAAAGATCAGATGGCCCGACTAACAGAACGTCTATACCTGGAACACTCAGAATCTCATCTATATTGTCTATCGCTTCAAGAGTCTCTATCATCGGAATAATCAACAACTCATCGTTCACCATATCAAGATAACCCCGATAATCTTTACTCTCGCCCCAGTCGCCTCGAACCCCAGAATTACTGCGATCTCCCAATGGAAAGTATTTGCATGAACGCACCATTGCAGCTGCCTGCTCCGCTGTATTGACCATAGGAACAATAATGCCTCTGGCACCTGCATCAAGAGCAAAGCAAATCAGGTCAGCATTATTCGCACTTACTCGTACCACCGGAGCAGCTTTCCTCCCACGCATTGCCTGAATTGGTGGAGACAACTGCTTGACTTCAACTGCTGCATGCTGAGTATCAAAAAGCAAAAAATCCAGACCCGAATCAGCAAGCATGGCAGTATCGCTCGAGGGTGACGCCGTTGCTCCAATAACGGTTTTCCCAGATAGCAACAACTCTTTGACCACGTTCATAAAACCAACCCTCCCGTACTATTCGTATTTAATCCGTTCACCTGTTCAATCACTGACCATTATAATACCTGAGCACGTGTATTATCGGATATCAGTACTTGATAAAAACACCGACTAAGACGCGTCGGGCTTACCCCGGCGAGAAGACAGAAGACCGGCATCTACAGACGCCCCCCAATCCATCTGCGTTGTGTATAGTTCAGCATATAAAGCCCCTTCATTCAGTAATTTTGAATGGGTTCCCTGCTCAACAATCCTCCCATGGTCAAGAACCAGAATTTGATCAGCCCTTCGTATGGTAGAAAGACGATGAGCAACAGCTATCACAGTACGATCCTTTAATAGAGGTTCCAAGGCGCGTTGTATCAACGTTTCAGATACAGAATCGAGAGACGAAGTTGCCTCATCTAAAATAACCACACGCGTCCCTGCCAAGATTACCCTTGCAATCGCTAATCGCTGACGTTCCCCACCAGATAGCCGATATCCATTTTCACCAACGATCGTCTCAAACCCCCATGGCATCGCTCTGACACTTTCATAGAATTGAGCATCCTCACAGGCAGATCGCATATCTTCTTCAGTAGCTGATGGATTGGCATACAACAGGTTCTGCCGAACAGAAGCGTGATAAACAAAAGAATCTTGAGTAACAATCCCTATTTGCTTCCGTAACGACTCTAGAGAAATGTTCCGCAAATCAATGCCATCCAGCAAAATAAACCCTGAGGCAGGGTCATAGAATCTTGGCAACAAGTATGTCAAGGTCGTTTTGCCTGCTCCGCTAGGGCCAACTAGGGCAATCATTTCACCTGGATTCGCACGAAATGAAATATTCTGCAGAACGGGGTAATCTTGTCGATAATGGAACGAAACCTCACGAAATTCAACTTCCCCTTGGCTCTGCTTTATCACAGTGGCATTCTGTTGATCAGTTACCTCAGATCTCATATCCATATATTGAAAGATTCGTTCGAACAGCGCCATCGATGTAGTCACTTCAACATGCACACTCGCAAGAGAGGAGGCCGGTCCATATAGCCGCGCGAGATAGGCAACAAACGCTACCACAGTGCCTAGTGTCATAGCTTCTCGGAGTACGAGGGATCCCCCAATCCAGTACACCAAAGCAGGGCCCAATGTTCCAAAAAGACCGACTATCATAAAATACCAACGTCCAACCAAAGCTTGTCTTATCTGAAGCTTCATCACCACGGAGTTTTTAGCGCGAAACTTTTCCTTTTCCATTGACTCTCTGCCAAAAGCTTTCATCAGAACATAACCGCCAACGCTCAAGGTCTCTTGCAGAATGTGCGTAAGATCCGCCCGCTCCTGCTGAGTTTCCGAGGTAAGCGCTCGCCGTATCTTCCCAACCCTACGCGCAGGTATGATAAACAACGGAAGTATCAACACTGATACGATGGCAAGTGGCCAGCTCAGATAAAAGATCATAATCACAGTGCTCGTCAGTGTTATCGCCTGAGCAACGACATTGACGAAAGTACCAGTAACTACATTTTGTATACCAGCCACATCACTATCGAGACGAGATATAGTCTCCCCTGCCCTTGCATTCACGAAAAACCCCAAATGCAATCCCTGCAATTGAGCATAGAGTTGATTCCGAACGTCATACATCACCCCTTGGCCTATCCGATTGCTCAGGTAATTTTGCGCAACGCTAATCAATCCCGCTACAAGTGAAGATCCGAGCATACCCAGTGCCAAAAGGCTCAAAAGATACATGTCACTATCTGGGATTGCCCGATCGATAATACTTCGAATAAGCAAGGGAGATATTAAACCAAATATGGAACCCAGCAGTATGCAAAGCAAAATAAGCCAAGACTCTTGAGCGTATGGATGGAAATAAGCGGATATCCTACGTAAGTTTCCTCGGGTAGCAGACATCGGGATATTTTCTGAGGATTCAGTATCTAAGTCCCCTAGAGGTGCTCTCATTCTGTAGCTTCCCTGCGCTCACGACACCCTACAGGATCAGCGCAGCGTAGCATATGCGAAATGCCGCGATCTTCTTCCCAGGACGGCTCATTGTCTGGAGGGGGCACCAATTTAATATCCTCACCAATGGTGCCGAGGCGTGCACACAAGTCACAACTCCCCCTCGAGTGTTCATATTTCAGTCTCAGTCGCCACAGAGAATCAGGGGCCATCACGTACTCCGATACGTCACGAAATGAGTGTTGTAGACTAACTTGCTCTGATGAATACCCTACTCACGAATCAGTACATTCCCCAAAGTACCAATATCACCAGCCGCTCCAAGTTCTTGGCGAGATACCGAGTCCGCGTGGTACACATATGTGGTATCAGGCTCAAGCTCTTCCATATAAAGAGCCTGCTCGTGACCCGGATAACGAATAGTCAAGGCATACCAACTCGTCCCCCCCAACATAACTTGTGCTTCACCAGCTTCATTGGTTATCGCATCAGAGCCTCCAGCCAAAGTTACCCTAGCGTTGCCGACGGGACTACCATCAGCTGCCATAATCCGTATGACACATGTGTCGCCAGTCACCTGCAATGTTTCCACATTTGCAATAACATCTTGCTCGTACTGTCCCGGTCTCTTCGGAATCATCCACTCAGGGCCATACTTTAATTCCAGATAATCTTCAGGCGGATCAGGCACTAAGAATTGAAGTCCGAGGAATTCAATATACCTAGGATATACATAAAACTTTGATGGAACAGCTACTCCAGGATAGGAGTAAACCTTCCCATCAAATTGGTACAGACAACTCCAATCAATCCGCACGTAATCCTTCATGAAAGAATGCGATAGGGCACTCCAATTCGGATTTCTTCGCACGTAGAAACCTTGTGTCCGAAAGACTTCAATCGCAGCATAAATTACTTCTGGACTGAGTCCATTTTCACCAATTATTGAGACTAAATCAATGTCATCGTCCCAAGGTATCAGTGCACTATCGCGGACTGCGCCCAAGCAGCTCCCCGAACTCAGTACAAAGGTAATGCCCAGCTGATCAAAGATATCCTTCACTTCTACAAGTCGATGTGCAGCTGTCTCAGTATCAACCGGAGGATTATATCGCAGACTATATTCCATGGCATTGGAATCTGTTCCCTGCCCACGTTCCATTTCCACCCCCTTTAATCATCCAGGCGCGATGCAGGCCTAAAGAATTATTGCTCCATATACTTGAGAAGAAACGTCCACATTAATTGGTAAAGAAGTCCAAGACGTTACCAAATCCACTACCATCCCGTCGATACAGCTCAGTGTAGCCGCATGCCTGACACGATATAGTTGCATATTTCTGGTTCTGTATATTTAAGAATCGTGATAGCCCAGATCCGGTTGTTCGGATCTCTCCCGTTGTATATTGGATTCCGCCACACTTTGCGCAAGAATAAGCCTGCTGTGTCATAACAACCCCCAAATTAGATATTAGAGTTCCAGCAATCTGAGTACAACTGATTGTACCATCACTTGTGAAGCCGCCCTCCGGAGGATAGTATGATCCCCAGATCATGCACACCCTGCACATCAAAAGTTAGGTTGGCCATCATCTAGGCTTCATCCTCCAGTCACATAATGCAGGACAAACATTGACCACCTAACATGCATCTACCTGTTTATCATGCCGTATCTTTGCTTCGAAAGGCACAACTATGTCGTGGATTACGCTCGCACTTCTCGGTGCAGCAATCATATCGATAGCAAATATATCAGACAAGACTGTAATCCATCGCTATGCAAAACATCCCCTCACGATACCACTAATGATAGGTATGGCAGGTACCATATCAGGCGTCATCTCATTCATGGTCGCGGGCATACCTTTAACAGCAACCATTGAAACAAACACCGTGGCATTGATTTCTGGCGGGTTTTGGGGACTGAGTGGAGTCATAATGATCAGGGTTCTCTTTAATCAAGAGGTATCCCGCACTATACCTGTTACACAATCCTCTCCAATTTTTGCAGCCCTGCTGTCCATGACGTTCTTGGGTGAAGATATATCAAACCTCCAGTGGGCAGGCATTATCTTAACTGTCGTGGGAAGCGTATTAATTTCCCTTCAGTTTCGGGACATCGGAACCATCTTTCTCGATAAATCGTTCTATTTTCTGATGTTTTCAGCTCTGGCGTTTGGCGCATCGAATGTTGTAGGGAAATACGTACTTGATGACCTGCCCATACTGTATACCCATGGGCTCAGGATGATGGGGTTCGGAGCAGTATTTCTTGTATTCACTCTCCGAGCGGTGCCCTTGAACGAAGTGAAAAGATTTTTTGCAAATAGGAGCCCAGCATTAGTGTTCGTCGGGGTTAATGAATTCATCACGGCAAATGTGGGGCTCTTGATTTTACTACGGGCTTTAGCTGAAGGCCCGGCATCATTAGTAATAGCGCTCATGGGCACAAGATCACTGTTCGTCATCCTTTACAGCACTGTCATAACTCTACTTTGGCGAGGATCAATTGGAGAACAATTATCACCAAGAACCATCCTTGTCAAAACATTTTCTGCAGCGCTAATCGTGATTGGAATCGCTGCCATCGCCATATAGCCCGATAGTTAGCGATGCCCTGGAACGAAACCAGAAAACCACATTTCTAAAATTAGGGACCTGACCGTACTGGCACCACTACAAGTCCTGCAAGAACCGATAAAATCGCTGCAAGTATCAATGCATAAGCCAAATCTATATCCCCAACCAACCCTGCGAGCACAGCTCCTAGTGCAGCGACTCCCTCACCCACTGCTGAAATTAAGCCAAGCACCGTTGATTCCCGATGTCCTATTCTTTCAAGCGCCATGGCCATGATGACCGACCGAATTCCCAGCATTGATAGCCCAGCGATTACCAAGAGGAAAAATATCACTACTTCACCAGAAACAAGGGTTATGACCCATGTGAGCAATCCCCCCCCAATCAAACCACCAACGGTCAATCCTTTCCTCCCAATTTGATCTGAAAGATGACCAATAAAAGGAAAGGCCACGCCACCTCCAATCAAGAATAAGGAAAATCCTAGCCCTGTCATACTTGAGGACAAGCCCTGAACATCCTGAAAGTACAACGGAGCCATACTCATAAAGGCGACCAACGCCATATTATGGAGAGTGATTGCAAGCAATACCGCTAAAGCACCCGGTTTCAGAACCAACCTCACCAAGGTACTAATGTCCGAGCGGCCTCGAAATGTTTGAGATGGACTTATAACCATTGGAGCCAAGCGAATAAATATCAATCCTAGGATAATAGTAGGGATGGTATTGATAACGAGTGCTTCGCTCCACGTGAAATAAGCAAGCAAGATTCCTACTAACAACGGAGCGGTTATCTCCGCGACTGTTCCGCCCGTCAAGTGCACCCCGAGAACGAATGCGCGCCGCTCTGGCATCCACTGCGTCATAACTCCCATAGCAACAGGGTGCCACGCAGCCGCACCAGCACTAGCAAGAGTTAGGCACGATACAACGATCCAATAGTCACTGGAGCCCGAAGCGATAAGCTGAGGAATAGATACCCACCAGAATGTTATCAGCAAAAAGGTGCCACGCTTCCCCCAATGATCGCCGATAAAACCTGCAGGAAGTTGAGAGATGCCAGATCCAATCTGCCGCGCAGCAAAAAGAATCCCGAGTTGAAATGGGGTAAGTCCCATGGCTATGGCCATGGGCGGTCCCAACAACCATAGTGCACCACCCCCCCAATCTACCGCTCCGTGCCCGATGGGAAAACCGATCAGGTACAACCACCGATGCTTTTTACTAGAATTCAGAATAAAGACAGCCTCCATATTTTTGTGCGACCGAACTATAATAGCAGTGTACACCTCATTTTGTGGCAGATATAACCCTAAAAAGGCAGGTGCCATGGATACCATCAAACCGGAGTCCCTGGATTTCTACCGACAACGTTCTCAACATTACGCAGCCTTCAAATCACAATTTGAAGCGGGTGGGTTCGAAAACCCCTCCCACCCAGCCTTGCATGGCGATGAATCGTTAACTACCTTCCTCACAGCACTTGCTCCAGGAAATGTCGGGCTCGACGCAGGTTGTGGAGCAGGGGCAGTTGATGTCGCACGTTTGCGAGACGCTGGATATGACGTCATTGGATTTGATGCTGTCGCAGAAAACATTGAGACTGCAATATTAAAAACACCCAAACTCAGTAAGTACCTGAAAATCGCAGATCTATCCAACCCTCTACTGTATGAATCTGATTCATTTGACTTTGTCATGTGCAACGCAGTAATTCAACACATAACCCCATCTGTTCTTTTTGATATAACGATCCCGGAGCTGGTTCGCGTACTCAAGCCACAAGGCGTACTACAGTTAGTATTCAAAATAGGATCAGGCATGGCTAACGTACGCGATGGAGAATATGGCGTAGATCGTATTTTTCATTTATACAGTGAGCAGGATATATTGTCGAAACTCAGCGACCTAGGATGTCATCTAGTGCTACCTTCCCCGCCAGACGGACTGGGAGGTTTAATGTACTTCACTGACAATAAACCGTTGCGACATTGCGTTTTATACGCAAGAAAACATTCCTAACATCCGTGGGGTTTCAGATTTTGATAACCGAAGAGACAATTCAACATCTGCTTGGCATAGCGAAAGAAGATATAGCCCTAGTGTCATTGAAATACAGTAACAGAGCGCGAAGATTGATTTTCAGACCGTCTATCGTCAAAGGGCTCGAAATCGTTCTTCCCAAGTCACACAATGAAAAACAAGTTCTACAAATCTTGGGTCAATACAAAAGTAGGATGGAAGAACAAATCCAAGCGATAAAAAATGCAAGAATGGCACTCCGCCCTACGTCTGTCACATTGCCCGCAACCGCAGAATCATGGCAGATAGTATATGGACGGCACGAACACCACGATGCAGATCGAATCGTGGAAACACCATCCATTCTCTATATTCCCCAGAAAGCCGATACTGTATTTGGAGTTCCCGAGATTCTTCAACGTTGGCTTCAAGGAAAAGCAATACAATATCTGCCCAATCGATTAAGCTATGTGTCTGCGGCATTGAAATCACCATATAAGTCACTACGCATCAAGCATCAAAAAACTCGATGGGGAAGTTGCTCAATCAAAGGAAACATCAATCTCAATAGGAATCTGATGTTGATGCCCTTTGAGCTTATGGATTATGTGCTCCACCATGAACTTGTACATCTAAAGATACTGAACCACTCGCCAAAATTCTGGAAGGAAGTATCACGAGTATTCCCAGCGTACAAGGAAACTCTTTCTCAATTGAAACAATGGGAAACTACAAGCATTCCGGAGTGGGCAACTATCTAGGTAAACCCCTATAAATTACTCCAAGGAGATAAGCAACTATGACTAGCCCTTTGAGGATATACAGCGATATTGTTAAACCCGAGTGGATTGACTACAACGGACATATGACAGAAGCATATTACGTTTTGACTTTTGGCTTTGCCACGGAGGAATTCCAAAGTCATGTTGGCGGAGGAGAAGCATATCGCTTACGAACAGGATCGTCTATTTATACCGTCGAAGCCCATATAAACTATCTTCAGGAAGTAAAAGAGGGAACCCCCTTGAATTTTAGTACTCAGCTCCTGAATTTCGACGAAAAGCGGATGCATCTATTCCATGAAATGCTTGTAGGTGACGACGACATCCTCGTTGCTACGACAGAAGTCGTGGCTCTTCACGTGAATGACCAACCGAAGGTCACGTCCATGCCATCAGATATCCTTGAACAACTCAGTGCAATTTATCATCTGCACAAGGACATCCCCACCCCTCGCAATGCCGGTCGAAGTGTAGGGCTCTAAATGCCCATCTCCTCTTGCCCCTCATACAGCAAATCAACGATGTATGTTAGTTAAGTTGTTGTCTCTGACCGGTATCTGAAGCCCTTTGTACCGCATCAAGCAGCATATGCCTGCGTACAGCATGATCAAACCCAGGTTCGCTTACATCACCTTGTCTGATTGATCGAGCGAAGTTCACCCACATCTGACCAACGTCATATGCAGGACCAGCAATCTGAACTTTATCCGGCACCCACGTCAACCGATCAGGAATGCTAATCTCACGCAGTTCTTGATCATCCTTGCGACCACCGAGAATTTTCAACCGTCCCTGACCAGTTCCTAGCACGACTAGGGTACCGTCTCTTCCATAAATTTCCATCCGGTACCCGCTTCCATGATAGGGATGGACCCCAACATTCGCATTGAAAACGGCCCCTGATTCTACCAGGCCACTGACCATTACGTTATCAGGAGCTGTTACGTCCACCCACTGCTGGGTGTCGGTTTCATACCACTGGGTAATCTGTGTGTCCACCTTACCCGATACTTCAGTAATTTCCCCTACTATCATGCACAAGGCATCGATGGCATGCCCAAAACCTATGGTAAGCGTATTAGCACCAAGTTCCACATCTTTTTGCCATGTCCGATCAGAGGTTCTAGTGAGAACTCCACCTCCCAATTGCTGTAGGTTCACCGAGAGAATTTCTCCAACATAACCTTCCTCAACAAGCTCTTTGAGTCGCAGATACGTTGGCGAAGCCCTCCTTTGAAGCCCAACCATCGTATGAACTTTCCACTTTCGGGCCAGATATGCGAGTTGCTGAGCTTCCTCAAGGTTTGCCCCCAATGGCCATTCGCAAAAAACGTGTTTCCCAGATTCTATTGCATTCTTTGTTAACTCATAATGTGCAGGCACCCGAACTGCCACAGAAACTGCTTCAACCTGCGGGTTTTCATTCATAACTGTGTCGTCCGCGTAAAACAGTTCAACACCATATTTTTCGGATGCTGCCTGAGCAGTTTCCTCATGAGCCGTACATACAGCATAAAGTTCAGTCTCCGGCAAATTCTGAATCGCAGGGATATGGGCTATTGGACCCCACCTACCGTTGGCTCCGATTAGTCCAACTCGCAGACGCTCAAATTCACTCGTCATTACATCACCTGCCATCATCAGTTAATAGTGTCACCTTCAAAGGTGATTCTATGACTTGATCTCCCTTTTTCTCCACATAATAAGCACCGGCATCTTCTCGAGAACTGATGACCTGATGGACATCTGTCCCAACGAAATGAATGGCCGCGTCGTCATCCACTGCATACCCTGCAGGAAATCCTTCAGATATTAGGCTATGATACAAAGGTCTCCTTTGTGCCTCTCCGTCATAATGAGGACAATGTGAGCCAGGAAGAAATCCTAATCCATCATATAATGGCTCCAGTTTATAGAGATTAAATGAATCGGTCGTGCCACATTCAAACCAGCACAAGGAACCAGCACTTCCTCCGCACATAATTACTCCAGCATGCCAAGCTTTCCCCAAAGCTAGATGTACCCCATGAACGCGCCAGGTTGCTAGCATATTCGCTGTATTTCCTCCACCCACCATAATGATATCCTGACTCAATATATACCGCTCAATATCCTCTATTGTTCTATTGAACAAAGCTAGATGCGATCTCTCCGCTCTCCCCGAGGGAAATCGATCATAAAAAGCAACAATAGAAGGTGCTGAGTCTCCCGTAGCCGTCGGTATAAAACCGACCTTAGGACATTCTTTTTTCGTTAAGGAAAGAACATAGTCGATCAAGCGATGTGTCCTGCCTCTGGACGGTCTAAGACCACCAAACGTTATTATGTGCTGCTCTGACAAAATTACCTCCATTTCTTAACTACCAAGGAATCCTTGACTTGCTTCATAGATCAATCGCAATGCTAACAACGTAAGCACAGAATTGAAAGCTATACGAAACACTTTCTCTGGCATCCAAGCCAATATATTCTTGCCAGACCAAGTACCCAAAATACCGAATACTATCATGCCAAACATTAAGGGAATATACGGGCTAAAAGCGAATCCAAGTACCCCAAAAGTTACTATTTTGACCGCGTGCTGAAACGACATAAATGCTGCATGGGTTGAGACAGTCATTCTGCGTTCGTCTGTCACGGCTCTGACAAATGGAGCAACCAGCGGACCTGTTCCACCAACAAACATAGTCATAAACGATGACACTACGCCTACACCTACAAACGTTTTTGAGGATGCTTGCAGCACCTTGGTTGCAGGTCCCCAAAGCGTATATAGTATGAACAAGCCTATAATCCCCTGAAGAAGATATCTGGGGAGAGCAAACACAATTGTGCCTCCTATAGATACTCCAATCAGGGAACCTACAACGAACGGAGTCATCAAGAAGAATCGAATGTATCGCCACATCATCAAGGCTCTGAAAAGATTCGAATTAAGCTGAATTACTGCATGTACAGGGATGATTGCAATAGGATTTAGGAGTGAGGCCATCACGGTTACGAGCATTGCTCCTCCCCCCAAACCAAAAGACGCAGATATGACCGAGGTTACGAAACTTATTATGCAGAGAAACACGAATTCAGAATAAGAAAGTTCAGGGGCACTTCCAATAAAGTCGTATATCAAATCCATATTCTGCCTCGAACCACATAGAGGTTTGCCCAACTTCCGCAGCCAAAGCCCGTATAAGGTATAATGGCCGATGGTCAGACATGACATAGGAGATTAAACCCTATCATACACACTGTCGAAGGAGTAACGATTTGGCTACTTATCACATTACCCACCGACATTCTGCAGAGACTTGCTATGGAGGGCCAAGCGCAGATCAGGAAACCATGTCCCTTTGGAGGCAAATTGGACCCAAATGCCGAAGCAAATAATGTAGACATAAAATACTTCAAAGTAAACCCCTCTGAGCACATCTTCTTCATCCTACTCGAAGCAGCGGATTATTCCGATGTAGAGAAGAATCTGGGGCAATGCAAAAAAACAGGCGGATTTGTTGTCACTCCTGTCATGGAACAGACATTCTTTTAGGAGTCCAGTTAAGCCAGATCAACTTCAGCTAACTATCGTCGCAGTGGCATATCGTCGTTGCCGAGGACATACCGCTGCGGACTAATTACGAAGGTCGAGCGAAAATCACGATTCTCAAACCAAAATTCTTAATCATCATAATATCAGCGCTCCCACTGATTTATATTGCTCTATCTATATTCACAGCGTGGGCTACTTTCCAGGTAAGTAGTGGTACACCAGCCACGACTCCCTTGTCTTACAAATTGGAATTCGAGGAGATATCCATTAACGCCCCTGACAATCGAACGATCTCGGCATGGTGGATACCGAACCAGTCCAACAAAACATTATTGGTCCTCCATGGATTGCGAAGCCAAAAAAGCGATGAGCAAACCCTCGAATACATTCGAGCATTTCATGAATTGGGATACTCAATAGCAGCAATCGACTTTAGAAATCACGGTAAATCTGGGAGTGGTGATTTTACATTTGGCATTGATGAAATTAATGATGTATATGTCACCTTGGATTATCTTTACGAATTCAAGAACGTAACTAAGGTTGGCATCTGGGGCTTTAGCTACGGTGCTACTACAGCTGTTTTCAGTGGTACGTCTAACAATAGTAACCCTACGACTGCTGTCGAAATAGTAGGTATTTTCTCTGACACCCCTTATTACAGTTTGCTTGACATGCTGACCACCCAAGTGGCTAGGAGAACCCCTCTCACATTATTCATGGCTGATTTATTGAAACCAGGAATTCTGCTGATGACTCAGTTGTTGTATGGGTTTGACTTCAATGCCGTCGAACAGCAGTATCTCTCTGGAAAGGCGATAGATATTCCCACCGTCGTGGTGGGCTGTACTAACGATGCGACGGTACCCCTTGCACAGACGATCAGTGTCCATCGAATCTTAGGGGATAAAGCAAAATTCTTGGAATTCGAAAATTGCAATGCCCATGGCGATGCCTATGAAAGCGATCCAGTAAGGTATAAAACTGAGCTCAATAATCACTTTGATCAATTATTTGCACATTAACCACGTGATCCACCCCAAATCCAATTGTTAACTTCACAAAGTATGAGTTATTTCAACTCCACAGGCTCAACCTATTCCACTGGACTAGCTTGCGCTTTCTTAGCACACTTACCCCGTCGATATAAAGTTAGGGCATTGTCGGAAAACTACCAACAATGCCCTAACCCCGAACTGACGTCGATCATGTATATGGTCTGATTTAGGAAGCTAACTCCTTCAAAACCGCTCCTGGCGACATTGGCAACGCAGTCATACGTGTGCCAACGGCATCATGAATGGCATTCGCGATAGCTGCCATAGGTGGGATGATCGATATCTCACCGGCCCCCCTGACACTGTAAGGATGTCCATCATGAGGCGTCTCAACTATGACTGTATCAATCATCGGCAAATCCAATGACGTCGGCATCCGATAATCAAGGAAGGATGAATTGGCCATCCGCCCATCTTCATTCATGTAATATTCCTCATTGAGAGCCCACCCAATACCTTGTACAGCACCGCCTTGAATCTGGCCTTCCACATATGAAGGGTGAATAGCTTTGCCTGCGTCTTGAACGGCAGTGTATCGAAGAATATCAACCTTGCCTGTCTCTTTATCAACTTCAACATCTACGATATGAAGCCCTACAGCTGCTCCTGCCCGTCGTTCCGCAGTTGTTCCTCGCCCAACTATGGGACCACCAGTTGCATTCAGTCGTGCTGCTAGATCTTTGAAAGTTGTTTTCAGCTCGGTATCTGACTTGTGCGTGATAGCCCCGTCATCGTACTCGATGTCTGACGCATCAACATCCCATATTGATGCTGCTCGTTCAATCATTTGCCGTTTTACATCCTCAGCTGCCAGATAGCACGCCCAGCCTGTCTTATACGCTACACCGCTACCGCCCGTCATAGAGGTAAAGCCAATCGACTCAGTGTCCCCTACAGATGGGGCGATATCTTCTACTGGTATACCTAGCACTTCAGCAAATTGCATAGCGACCACTGTTCTGGTCCCTCCGATATCAGGAGACCCTTCAACCAAACTCACGGTACCATCAGCATTGACACTAGCCACAGCACTTGCAGGACCTCCCCCGTTCCCCCAGAATCCAGCAGCGACTCCACGACCACGGTATCCGTTCCCCTTCGCAGCAGAATAATGAGGATGGTTCATTGCAGCTTCGAACACATTTGCAGACCCAATTTGACCAAACAACGGTCCGGCTATTGAACGATCCCCTTCCTTAGACGCGTTATTCAAGCGCAACTCCATCGGATCAATCTCCAACTTCCGACTTATTTCATCAAGAATTTGCTCGACGGCAAAGGCTCCAATAGGTGCCCCTGGCCCTCGATACGCAGCAGTTTTCTGGGTGTTGACAACCACGTCGAGTCCTTCGATATGAGCATTCGGGATGTAATAAGGTGAGAACATGCAGCGAGCTGCTCCCCCAACTGGACTACCAGGGAAAGCACCGGCCTCAAACACCATGTATGCGTCAACGGCAGTTATCTTACCGGACTTGCTAGCTCCGATTTTCACCTTAGTATACGAACCTGATGTAGGACCCGTACCGGTAAACACCTCAGTCCTATTCATGGTGATCTTCACTGGGTAGCCAGTGGCTTTAGACAGCCAAGCCGCAACCGGTTCGAGATACACACATGTCTTACCTCCAAAACCGCCACCAATCTCCATTGGGATACACTTAACCTTCGAAACAGACAAATCGAGAATTCCAGCTATTTGTTCCTGAATAGCGAATTGCCCTTGGCTGCTCGACCAAATAGTCACTTTGCCATCCCTGCTCCAAGAGGCAGTTGCCGAATGGGGCTCAATGTATCCTTGATGCACAGGGACAGTGTCAAATTCTCTTTCAACAATTACATCAGCTTCTGCAAAGCCCTGAGTGATATCTCCCAAGTCTTGGACAAACTGCTTTGCAATGTTCGTGTTGTGTTCCGAGCCGTCCGGACTAGTTCCACCTGGTTTCATGATCTCGTAGACGGTCTCAAGAGTTGGGTGCAGTACAGGGGCCCCGTCCTTCATTGCCGCTCGTCCATCAAACACTGGCTCTAATACCTCATACTCTACGTCTATCAGAGATAAAGCTGCTTCAGCGGTGTGTGGATCCGTTGCTGCCACGGCAGCAACAGCATGACCGACGTATAAAGCCTTGTCCTTAGCCATGCAATTTTGGCTCATGAATCCAAGATTTTGGAACCCCCCCTCTGCGACCACGTCTGTGCGGGCCGAAGGGGTTGGAAAGTCACCACCGGTCACAACAGCGCGGACTCCAGGAAGCGCCCTAGCCTTACTGACATCGATCTTCTTGATAATCGCGTGAGCATAGGGGCTTCGCAAAATCTTCCCATGAAGAAGACCGGGTAAGTCAATGTCTGCTCCATACCGAGCTCGCCCTGTTACCTTGTCCAGACCATCATGACGAATCGGACGGGTACCCACGACCTTGAACTCTTGGTTAGAAAGCACCATATTTGGTTTGTAATCTAGCATCGTGCACTCCTATGGGTTAGGTTGTTCGCAAAGGAACATGTAGGTACTTTACCACAGAAGTTTGCCACTGGTCACTCCGATATTCGACTTTTTCTCACATGTCTAATCCGAAATCTAGCACCTGTCGAAACTGTCGAAGAGATATTTTGGAAGTAAAAAGGTAAAGTGAGAGTATAATAACTCGTGATCGGCAACAACATGCCCTACCTCCAACTAGCCATAATCTTAAATGACGACAGAGACAAAGAGTCTCTAGAAAACAACTAAGGTAAACCATGTCTGGATATGATGAAATCGTGACAATTAAGGACAAAGAGGGCAATGTGTTAGGGAGTTGTCGAATGATGTGGGCAGTAATCATCGATGCTAACAGCCGGAACAGCTGGAGAGGAGACCTTCGGCCTATCCCCGGTCAGTCATTTGACTTTAGTTTCGCCATCTTGGAACGAACAAGAAGTGTAGAGTGTGCGGATGGAGCAACTGCGAGGATTCTAAAGCCGATTATTGAGGACGCCAGAAGTTTCGGATTCAGGTGCTGGTTTGAAGGTATATGGCCACCACCACGAACCACCGGGTAAGTATTGCGCAAGAAATTAAGCTCAAACCCTGACTTCTGCTACATTAGGCGTTTTCCCAAAACCCCAGCGTGTCGTCATTAATAGAACTCTTATCCCCTACCATCCGGAAAATTATGCTCTTACAGTGTTCCGCCTGATCATCCGACACTAGCAGCCGAAGCGACTCTATCATGCGTGTAATGCGTAATTGATTGTGATTGTATCTGGCCTTCCATTGATCATTTCTAGCCAGGAATCCCAAGAACCATTCCGAAGACCTGATAACGTTCTCTTGTGCCAGTTCATTCGCTTTTATGCGCTCTAGGGTAGTATTGTCATCGAGATACAATCCATTGAAATTGTTTCGACTGGGCTTATCAAGTGGAAATATAAGCTGGATGAAATTATGCGTATACTCAATCTGGAAATCAGAATACGCCCAAATATCGTTCAGGCTTCTTCCTTGATGATCTGTATCACTTGATTCTAGGAATTTTTCGAAATCCATTGTTTCCCGAACTGCTCAATTAGAATACTGAAACGCTCAAGTTAATTATACGCGATAGAGTAACTACTGATTCCGTCCTCTCTTCTTATCAGTTCAAAATGCATTTATGTGTAAAAGTGGTTAACTCTCTGGTATTTGACTACGAATACCGTTCTTCTCTAAGAATGCATGAAGATATTCCTTGACAAACTTAATGCTTAATTCCAGAATTGGCTGCAATCAATAATTTCGAAAGTGAGGTGAAGTATGCCGAAACAATCGCCTGTACCAGAGGATGTAGACCGAGGCTTCTGGGAAGCCGCCAATGAAGGCAGGCTGGTAGTCCAAAACTGCCATGCTTGCGACAGACTGCAGCACCCACCGATGGATGCGTGCGCACAGTGTGGGTCAGGAGACAACCTAGAATGGAGTGAAATGTCAGGACGAGGCACCATTTACACGTACGCCGTGATGTATGACAACCCCGTACCCCTGATGTTTGACGACCAGCCATTCAACGCTGCAGTGATAAAACTGGAAGATGACCCCGATATCATGATGCTTTCCCATCTCCCAGGAACGCCCGTGGATGAAGTACCTATAGGGGCACCTGTAAGGCTAGTGTTCGAGAAGACTCAAGCAACAGGACAGATGGTTCCCGAATGGGAAGTGGTGACCCAGTAATCAACTATTCATTAACTATGATAGAAAACTAGATATTGGAGGTAGTCGGATGACGACAAATCGATTCGAACAAATTCCAGAAGAGTGGTTGCGGAGGAGAGAAGGTCTGGGAATATGGGAAGGAAGATCCAAGGCAGTGGCTGTAGGCACCGGTGCATCAGACACTTCCCGACGCTGGGACTGGGACCCTCAGACCAGCGTAGGAGCCAATGCCATATCCGCCCTTCGGAGAGCAATGGATGACGCAGGAGTGACAGGTGATCAGGTAGACGGATTGATCGTGGTACCGGACACTACTACTGGTAGGTTTGCTTGGCCCCCTGCTTGGCCCGAAGACAGGGACGTTCCTGGCGACATGGCAGCAGCATTCGAGATGGTGGACGATCCACGTGTTGGTATGGCTGGCTTAAGCACAGAGTGGATAATCAAGAACATGCCAGAGCTTACCAATGTGGAATTTGCAGCGCACATTCCAAGTGATACAGCTCCTGCCCTTATTGGCGCAGTTGAAGCTGTCGTCCGTGGCCTAACTAAGGTTTGCCTCGTGGTCAAGGGATGGCACAATTTGGCAGGCCGTTACTATGTAGGGCAAGGTGCCGCCAATGGAGACACCATTGCCACACGTGAGAAGTGGTCTACCGGCTGGGGAACCGTGGGCGTTTACCAGGAAGCCACCAGGTTCCAGCGCTACCTGTGGAAGTACGGAAAGCGCAAGGAGATGTTCGCCAACTTCGTGGTAAACTCCAAGCGCAATGGCCTCAACTTCCCTGAGGGCTTTTTCGCCCAAAACCGACCAGAGGACATAGTGACCCGGGAAGACTATCTGGGAGCACGATGGCTAGCTAAGCCGGCAAACCTCTATGATGCCGACATCCCCATCTGTGCTGCCGCAGCATTCCTGTTCACGACACCTGAGAGGGCGAAGGACATGAAGCAAAAGCCCGTCTATGTCCTTGGGCATACCTCTACTCAGCCCCCAGCTCGAAGCCTCCAGCACACCCTTGAGGAGGAAGAAGCTGCCGCCGCCAGTTCAGGGAGGAAACTCCTAGAGGCTGCGGGAATTTCCGTGAGCGACTACTCATTCGAGAACATGTATGACGGCTATGGTATGTTCCACGCCATACACGTCGAGGGATTGGGCTATGCCGGTATCAAGCAAGGCGATTTCCTGGACTTCGTTGAGAACGAGGATATCACCAACGAGGGACCACATCCCATCTCCCCAAGTGGCGGCAACATTGGTAGCGGACGCACCCGATTCTGGTTGCACATGGACACCATGCAGCAGCTACAAGGCAGGGCTGGAGCACGCCAGATGACAGGCGTAAAGCCCGAAATTGGGGTAGACGGCGCAAACTTCCCACAAAACTTCCATGGTCTGGTATGGGGAGCAAATCCCGACTAGGAAGCTACGGAAGAAGAGTCTTAGGTCATAATCCGAAGACTTGTATGAAGTCAAAAAGAGAGATCCGGGCTATCGCCCGGATCTCTCTTTTATAGAACATATTCCCATACCACTCGGAACCAGATTGTGTAGTTCGCGATTTAATCGAGGGTAGTGAGATCAATAATACGAGCCTCGCGGCTCTCTGGAGTCAGCTCCAAGATAGCTACCTGACCCAATTTCATGATGTTTCGAGGTATAGTAGGACTCCCGGGGTTGATCAGGAGAATGCCATCGTGCTCCTCAATCATAGCTTCAAGAGTACGACCAAAGATCACAATATCCACAGGGGCTTTAAAAAGGCTCTCCACCATCTTAGCAACGGCACCTTCTGGGAATTTTTTGCGTGCTATGATGCCAGGGATTACGTCATCGTTAAGGGGATCAAAGTCCAGGCTGTTCACCATACCTATCGTATGGCCCTCCACCTGCAAAACCTGCTCCTGCGCAACCCGAGGATCATCCGCATTCTGTACAGCGAAAGGAGTATTACTCTCGTACTGTCCCCCTTGAATCCTGCCCACTGCCTTCACCGGAGCAATCTGCTCCAGCCAGTCTAGCACCCATGCTACCTGAACGCCCCCAGCATGAAGGATCAGATCAACTCCCTCAAAGGCACGTGTCACCTGAGCTGGAACCTCTTTTGCGACTCCGGGTATCCGTGTATCTGAAATAAGTCCTATTTTCATCTGCTTCGTGTTCCTTTCCCAATTAGAACTTCGTTTGTATCCTGAGCATTACTTCCGTATAACTTATGTCTAGGTAAGGTCATTGAAGCACAAATTTCGATACGGCACCAGAGCCCATAGTGACCAATACTTTGTTTCTCTTGTGGGTAACGTCACAGCGATGACTAGGCATTTAGAATAAGCGTCCCAACACTGATTGTATTTAATCAGACTCAGGCACTATCTTCAAAAAATCCGCGAATTCCGCTATGTAATTTTCTGGCGGTGCCCACCCATCAGGCGGTTCCTCATCTGGTTCACCGGTTCGCAAGAATTCATTGTAGGAATCAAAAAATTCTTGCTTGTTCATTCCTACGTGCTTTTCAAAAGAACCCCAAAATCCAAGATCATAATAATCCTGCGGGATATCAATCCACACGGTCTTATAGGAAGTTAGATAACCTAGGTATGCGGTAGCCATCATAGCGGCACCACAGCCAGAAGCGGTATCATAGGTGTCTTCTAAACTAGACATATACCAGTCCGGCGTACAGTCCTGTGAATTTCCGTAGCCCATTATATTGCGCCTGTTTTCTTTGTAGACCCTAGAATCAGCTACTGTGGCTATGTTAGTAGATAGTGCCTGATTTGATGTCAGGTCCGCTAATAATGATAAAGATTGCCAATTCTCTCTGAACCATGCATTTTGGAATGCCACAGCTGCACCTTCAATCCACCAACGCGGAGCCTGTACCGTTGTTTCAGGATTATTCCGATCCGACTGGTAATCTAAACCTCTATCTAAGGCGTGTACTCTTTGGTAGTGATGGAAATATTCGTGGCCTAAATGGAGAATCATTTTGATATCACTTCTATACGGATGCTCAGTCTCTTCTCCCCAGGGGGTTTGGATGAAATCTAAATCTTCTAGGCAAACGCTATAAGGATTCGTAGTTGAAGTTCGAGCCTCACCTGGATTAGCGCCACCTAAACATGATTGGGCTTTGACTAATTCAGGTATTGACCACTTCTTATAAGGTCTGAGCTCTGCCATTCTCTCAAGAACCGGCCTAGCATCTTCTTCTGTTCCATATGGGTTATAAGCAAAATATACGTAATTCGGATATCCCCCTAATATACCGTTGAGATTTTCTTGGACTTCTATGAATCTCTGTCTATATTTGTCAGGTACGTCCAAACTAGCCACATATTCTTGTCTTACCTCATCTACAGATCCAACTACCGGTACGTTGTATCCTATACTGATCAATTTTTCTTTAGCAGTACCAGCCAGTGCTATTGTGGCTGCTGGCATTGCTGTTGAAGTGTCCGCAGGCACCAGTGTAGGATCTGGAGTAGCTGTATGCGTTGCTATTGGTAATGGGGTGAACGTCGGGCCAGGCGTAGGGATATTTGAAGGAGTTGCGGTAGGCATTGGGATTTCAGTAGCAGTGGTTTCAGGTATATCAGTAGCCTGCGGCGTAGATGTTGAGGCCGCCACTTGCGCAACAGGAACACTGGCATCTTCTGAGGAACATGCGACAGATAACATAAACAAAAGCATACATAGATATGCCATTACCTTATTCATCATTACCTCTGTACCTGCATAAAGCCAGCTCCCGACTTAACACACTTTTGCTAGAGAATAAATATGCAAAAGGTATCCTCCAGTACGTGCATTTGACCGATATTGGTGTGGCAATCCCTAGTACTGAACTTTACTCTTCAGTGATCCGAATTTTCTAACAGTCACTCAACTTGATCCGGATGGAATGTGATAAATACAGGATCTTTATCTCTGGATCTGCCTCCAAGAGTATTCTGTTCAAACCATTCAATAGCCTGTTCCGCTGTCCATTCATTATCCGTCATCAGAATGTCAATGCACTTTTCTTCGTCATAGACTGCCAACACACCATCGACCCCAAAAACATCAATGCACCCAACAAAAG
>PBAZ01000029.1 GCA_002717565.1 Chloroflexota bacterium | reverse complement strand
TCTTCTGCCAGAAGTGCGACGTCGGTGATGTTCGCCGATGACTGTGGAAATGCCATGTTTAGGCCTATATGCATTCTAATCCACTCCAAGTATGACTATATATGGGAAGCTGGTGTTTGCCATAATATCATTCGTCTCGGATCAGGTCGAATGAGTCTGCGCATTTGTAGTGTGGTGGGTGGTTTAATTTTTGGTTCGAAAAATGTTGAGAATTCGATCCTATGGTTTATGAGTGGATAAGTTTCAGCTATAGATTTTGATGATTATAGGTATTGATACTCCGTTGTAAATGCACTGACGCTAATGTAAAATTTTAATGTTTTAAAAAGTGTTTCTATTAGATTAATCTGGGAAAATACCAAGCGCTAAGAACGATGTATTGGCTTTGAGAGAAGGGGGTCTGTTAATGAAATTAGTTGTTGTAGGGGCAGGGCAAGGCGGTTCTAATATTGCAGACGAATTTGCCGCGATGGGTGAATGGGTCTGGAAAAATCGCCGTGTCCGTATATTCACAGGTGATGAACGTGACCCCATATACAAAGGAGTGTTTGCGGTAAATCTGGGAGCCGGAGACCTTTATGGCTTGAAATACATTCCGCAGACAGATGATCATAGTATATTAATAGGCGCTGATAATGAGTTTAGAGGTAGAGGCGCAGGCAAGGTCAACGCCGACGGTGCCGAACAGGCCCGTAAAAACTCGAGAAAAATAGTAGGGTCTATTAGAGATGAAGGTGATGTATACGGTGCAGATGCGATTCTTGTCATAGCTACTACTGCCGGTGGAACCGGCTCCGGATCTGTTGGCCCTATCATCGATATGCTCAAGGATGAATTCAAGAAACCGGTCTACGGCATGTTAGTACTACCATTTGAAAACCAGTACGATGAACCGGATAGTGTTATAAATACGGCAACATGTATCAAGAAGGTCGTTGAGAATTCACTCGCTGATGCAGTGTTTTTAGTTGATAATCAGAAGTTTGTAAGAAAGGGTGATTCAATGGGTACAAATTACTCATTGATCAACCGGCGTATAGCCGACTCATTCATGGACATTTTGTGTGTCGGAGAGGAAACGGATAGGAGCTACATTGGCGAAGTTCTCGATGCAAACGATGTAATACGAATACTGAGTGGGCCATGTGCTTTGGGTGTCAGCCACGCTTATGTTCCTCCTCCAGCCAAGCAATCTGCTTCGTTATTTGGATTGTTTGGAAAGGGTAATGTCGGGAAACCACGGCATTTCTCAGTCACTAAAGCTCAGGTAGAGAGAGCTCAAAATGTTGTGCATGCATCTTTATCTGAATTGTCGCTGGACTGTGAGTTTGAAGATGACAATGGCGCTGTTAGATATGATGCGCAGAACGTGTTGGGACTATTTAGTGGTCCAGCGGAAGAAGCCACGGAAGAAATTGTAGAGATGATGGATTCCACATTTGCAGAGCGGGTGCCTGGAGCGGGACGTCGTAAAGGAACCTATCCAGGTAGGACATCTGACACGATCAGTGTCACGTGCATTATGGCCAATATAGGTCAGGGCGCAGCGATGGATAGGGTCGCTTGGTTCTACGAAGCAGCGACACGTATGATGGGTGAATCTTCAGAGAGAAAAGAGCGTAGACAGCGTGGTTGGTCAGATATTGGTAGAGCAGCTGACCAGTTGCCGGATTTATAGGCCTCCATCTTTTCGAGAGGTCACAGGATTTAGTTTAGTTAAGATGGGTGAAGGAGGCTTGTATGCGTGCGCCTGAACATAGATACGGAACTAATAATCTTATATTGTATATTGCACTGGTAGTGCTGGCAGTTGTCGCTGTTGGAGCGATAGTCTATGTGGTCGTCGGCAGAGGATCTAGCGAAGATGCTGAGCCGAAGAATATAGCAGTCCCAACGATAGCGGCTCCAATAGTTATTCCGACAGCTATTCCATTACCAGCTACTCCGGTTCCCGAACCTGCTTCCGAAGACGAAGCATCCAAGAATAAAAAAGACGAACCGCAATTCGCACCCGATATCCAGATAGGAGAGGTGCTATCACAGGGGTTTGTCGGCATGAATCTGCCGGGTAATTATGCTACGAAAGCCTGGTACACATTCCAAATAGACACAACAACTCGAGACATTACTGTGTATTTCGCTGTTTATGACTCGGATTATGCGAATATAGTCAGGACGGTCCAGATCGATCAATATACCGAGGGCGAAGAGATATCTAATGCTCAGCTTGGGATATTTTACGATGAAGGTCCAGCCCGTACGGTGCAATTCAATAGGGCTGAAGGTACCATAACAATGACACAAAACTATGCCCAGCCGTTTGGGCCTAGTTTGTTTTCCCCTGATTTGCGGGTAGCTCTAGTTAATCAGCGTATGAGTATGCAAGATGCTAGTGCCAATATTGCAACCGAGCTTCAGTTAGATCTTACGGGCCTTTCGGATAGTGAGTTGATATTGTTTAAGCATACAACGCCGGATGTGGTTAAAAGGACTCTCTCTGAAATACAGAGTCTCCTTAAGCAGATCGAGGACAATAGGGTTAAATAGCCTTAGTTTCCAGTCTAATATAATCACAACTAGTTAGGGTGTGGGCAGTTGTCCTTGAGGCATCGAGAAGGAGTTTTTCTCGCTCGGGAAAATACTGCCTGACACCTCCTCGGCGTATTTTTGAAGAGCGGATATAGCGATATCGCCTAGATTGCAATATTGCTTAGTATGTTTAGGTACGAAGTCTGTGTATAAGCCGAGAATATCGTGGAAGACTTGTACTTGACCGTCACAGAATGGACCAGCCCCTATACCAATAGTTGGGATGCTTAGTTTCGATGTTATTAACTCTGATAACTCTTTTGGGATTAGTTCTAATACCACTGCATAGGCACCTGCTGATTCCACGGCAATTGCGTCATCAATTAATTTAGAAGCAGCTTTATGGGTTTTACCCTGGAGTTGATAACCGCTCAATGCATGTACGTACTGTGGAGTAAGTCCTAAATGGCCCATGACTGGGATACCGTTCCTCGAGATATTGGAGATAGCTTCTGAAATATTCTCTCCGCCTTCCATTTTTATACTCTGGGCGCCACCTTCCTGTATAAGTCGCGCTGCATTACCTAAGGCTTTAGAGGGGCTCTCCTGGTAGGTCATGAAGGGAAGATCAGATACGACATGTGAGGTTGTAGTACCCCTCACGACCATTTGTGTGTGGCGTATCATATCGTCCATGGTTACTGGAATAGTAGATTCGTATCCCATTACTACCATGCCGAGACTATCACCCACTAGTAAAACGGGAATATTACCGTTTTCAGCTAGTCTTGCACTTGTGTAATCATAGGCTGTGACCATCGAGAATTTATTTCCAGAGGTTTTGTAATCCCTGATGTTTAGCGCGGTGATTCGAGACATGAAGAAATCCTCTCTATAAGATCAGTATAGCGATTGGAGACGTCTTTGGAGTTAGGGTCTTTTTCAATGGGTAAGCTTGATCCGTCCAAAGTTATCTTGCTTAGTAGTGCGTAGACACCTGCAGCCTCGGGTGAATAATGCATAAGGGCGTTTAAGTGCGAGTCTATCGTTTCGAAGTCTTGACGAAGGATAGGTCCTGTCAGGCTGGCTGGTATACCATGCTCATGTACGTTCGCGAGGGTAGTGGTTGAGAGCGTTTTTAAGGCTGATGCAGCTTCGCTTTCGGTCAAACCAATAGCCTTCCATATGTTCATGCTTATACTCATTAAAGCTGCAAGGGATCCACAAGTAATGACTGCGGCTACATGATATAGGGGGCGGAGCTCATCAGGGATGGAAATCGGAATGCCACCTATTTTACGACTCAGGTTTGATAACGATTCTAACAATGTGGGTGAATCAGAAGAGATATTAATTAGGGTCCCTTCAAATAATTTATTCACTGATGCAATGTTAATGTTTCCTGTAAATGTTTGGCATGGATGAAAGGAGCCTATGGAAGCACCTGAGTCCGAGGCTGCGGCAAGTACGTCGTAGGAGAGTGGGCCGCAACAGTGAATTACCGATTGCTGTGAATTCCAAGTAGTTGATTCTGCGACAGTGGTTATTTGATGGTCCGGAGTGCAGACTATTATTAGGTCTGAGAAATCAGCTAAATCCTGATTGTTATCAAATATTGTAACCTTTGGAAGAAGAGCTTGGATAGAAGGTTTTGCGGAGCTTTTTCGACATGTGATGGAGACTCGTTCGTATCCATGATTGGCTAAGACAACCGCTAAGTTGGTTCCGAGTCGTCCAGACCCGATAATTCCGATTCGGGAGTTAAAAGCCAGCATGTTGCCTCGTATCGGTCGCGCCCGACTCGTTAGGACCGAAGCACCACGTTGCTTGTAATCTTATTTTGTTTAAGGTACCAGCCGTCTCGGTCAACTCACGATCCCAGCGGCAAGGAACAGCCGTCTTGACTATTAGGCTCACCCCCTCACGAGGTGGATGGCGAAAGAATTATAAATCTTGGGCTAAAGGTAGTCAATTCAGTTGGAGTTTGTAATTAATCATACATCGTGCAAAATGGGTTAGGACTGCGGTTCTGAATCGCTTTCTATTTCTCGTAATAATTGTTCTGTCTTAGCTATTAATAAGGATCTCTGATCCTCGTCAGTGCTTCGGTTGTCCAGGAAAAGATTTAATGCGTGTAACGGGTCTAATTCTTCAGCTATATCCACGTTGAGTCGAGGCCTGACTTGCTCAATGCTTTCAATACTTATGGCCGCCACATAATGGGCATCGGACAAAGATCCTCTGATATCATTGTCGTTAATAAGGGGAACTGATTCTGATGGTGATTTAATTCTCACCCGTACTATGCTCTCAGATACATCGCTTCTAGATACTGCTTCCAATATCACTGAGTTAGGGTTAAGGATGGGTTGGGTAATGTTGACGTCGATTGTGGTGAATTTCCTGGCGGAAACTTTGCGGAATTCGAAGTTCTGCATCCGTTTTCCTGGGGGGTATGCCGGATCAATATCTATAATGCAGAAACCTTTCTCGTCTAATTCTTCGCTGAAATCAACTCGCTCCAGACTCCCCGAGTAAACTACCATTGGAGATTCGGACCTCAGTATTTGATGTTTGTGAATGTGCCCTAGGGCTACGTAGTCTATCCCCGGTTGTTGGAGTGCGCTGACCATCAAGACGTGATCGTTACCCAGCATCATGGATCGTTCAGTACCCACGGTGGCTCCATTTACAGTAGCGTGAGCAGTCAATATTGAGGGCAAATTTGGATCAAGGAGCTCGGCCTGGCGTGTGATACCAGAGGTTATTCGGGATTCTATTTCTTCTCTGACTTGGTCGATAGTTAAATTGCGAGACTCTTCTCTGCTGAGAATACCTCCCCGCCTTGGCCAAGGCACGGCAACTATTTGGAGTATGCCCGAATTGGTGGGTATCTTGTATGTATCTAGTCTATCTCCAATGAACACGTTAGCCACGTCTAATGTGGGAAAGATTTCGACGGAATTTGCCCTAGTGGTACTGTTAGGGAGATCGTGATTGCCTACTAATACGAATGTGGGTATCCCATTACTGGATAGACGAGACAGTCTTTTTGCGAATTCCCGTTGGTGAGTTTGAGAAGGATCTCTTCCCTTATAAACATCTCCTGCTAGTATCACTATGTCGACCGGTTCTGAGAGAGCGAAATCAACGAGTTCATCAAATGATGACAAAAAATCGGATAAACGGGTCGACAAACCTGTATTTGGATCGATTTTGCCGTAATTTTCTACCCCTATATGTAAGTCAGAGAAATGAAGTATTTTCATTGAAGGTTTATACCCTCGCTGGTTCGGTTTATGGTGGATCAGTCGGTTTTAGAGAAAGGGTTGGCTAGGATGTTAATGTCCTTATTGATCCTATGCAATATATCATTTTAATACTGCTGAATCATCTGTTGTAGTATTGTTGGTGCCTTGTTTCACCGTTGACAATGGCCGGGATGGTAAATAGAATCGAAGTATCATTCAGTTTAGGTAGGTATATTTATGACCAGCGTTAAACTTTTGTTTTCTCTTCAGGAATTTGATCTGCAATTAGATGTGCTAGACGTTCGGATTACTGAAGTGGAACTTGAGCTCAATGCACGTGCAGTGGTGGGAGAAGTTGAGAACTCCTTGGGCCAGCAAGTTGCGCTACTGGGTGAAGTCCAAGATGCTCATAAGACGCAGCAAATAGAAGCTGAGGACTTAAAAGAACGGTCGACCTTATTAGAAGCTCAACTATATAGCGGAGAAATAACTAATCCGCGGGATTTATCGAGTTTGGAATTAGAGACAGGGAATGTGAAAGCCCAGATTGATCAGAAAGAGATTGGACTGCTAGAGCTGGCTGTCCGAGCGGACGACTTGCGTAGGTCTGTAGGTGAGCTTGAAGAGCAACTTGAAACATCGAGGGCAGAGTGGGAGGTTAGGAGATCTGAACTCACAACTCAAGCAGAGAGTTTGACTGCGGAGAAAGATGAGTTAAATAATCGTCGTAATGAATTCGCATCTAGTATAGATCAATCGGAGATGGGTCACTACGAGCATTTACGACAGAGTAAAGGCGGGACAGCGGTAGCCAAAGTAGAACGAGGTTTATGCCAAGCTTGTAGACTGTCACTTCCGACTCAACATTTACAGAGAGTGAAATCAGGTAAACAGACCGTTCTGTGTAGCAGTTGCGGAAGGATGCTGTTGCTGGGTTAAAACACTAGTTGTACCAACATGGTACAGCGTATATTTGGTTTGACCCTTTTGAGAAGGGTATGCTAAGGTGCCTCTCAGGGCAGAGCGTTCCGGGTGACCGCCGTCTCGTTTAGAGAGGGAGGAAAGTCCGGGCTCCTCCGGACAGAGTGCTGGGTAACACCCAGGCCCCATTAATGGGGACGGAAAGTGGCACAGAAACGATACCGCCCAGCTAGCCGATTATATGTTGGCGCAGTTGTGGTAAGGGTGAAATCGGACGGTAAGAGCGTCCGGTCGTATGCGGTGACGCATCGACGGTCAAACCCCACTTGGAGCAAGGCCGAATAGGGGGACTATGGGAGTCCGGCTCGTCCCCGGGTTGGCTGCTCGACCTCAATGGAGACATTAGCTTTAATAAAGCTCGGGGAATTTTATTCCCTGGAGGCTAGATAGATGGTCACCGGTCTATGGTACTTGTATCATAGATTACAGGACCCGGCTTATAGGTTCGTTCTGCCCCTTTGAATTTAGTTTTAATGGATATGCGATGCCAGTGGAAACTATATTGGAGCATAAGATATGAAAGTGAATAAGACGAAGGCAAAATTACTGAATGGGGACATAGCCCTTGGGGGAGGGGTGAATTTCTACGCCCCTATAATAGTCGAACTATACGGTGTAATGGGTTTTGATTGGGTCTGGATAGATTGTGAGCACGGTTCCTCAAACGATTCGGAGACTGAAAACATGATCAGGGCTGCGGAATTGTATGATTTAACCCCTATAGTTAGAGTCCCAAACGCATCGCCGTCAACCATATTGAGGTTTCTAGACAGAGGAGCTCAGGGCCTGATAGTGCCTCACATATCTACTGTTACTGAAGCCAAGGAAGTTGCGCAAGCATCCCATTACTATCCCATTGGGGATAGAAGCAGCTCTACGGGTGGTAGGACGAATCGACTAGGCAGCGGTCTCAGTCCGCAAGAGTATTACCATCAGTGCAACTTAGAAACTTTAGTTATTACAATGGTAGAAACGCCTGAAGCAGTAGAAAATGCAGGTGACATTGCATCGGTAGAGGGAATAGATGGCGTGCTTGTCGGTAGTAGTGATTTGACTCAGGCCATGGGTATGCCAGATGGATCCAAGGTTGATGAGGCCATCCAACATGTCATTAAATCCGTTCGGGATAAGGGAAAAATAGTTGGTGTGGCAGGCGCTGGAATGACCGTAACTAATATGCCTCGCTATAAACAATTTGCAGAGCAAGGAGTGCAGTTATTGTCTGCGAATGTTCAGGAATTCATCCGGCAAAGTGGTGGAGACTTCTTGAAGGAACTAAGTTGATTTGCAAAATGTGATCTTTTTATACGGAAGGTTAGTTTTCCGAAACTATCCTGAGTAGTGGAGATGAATCAATTTTCAAGATATACAATAGAGAAATGAAGGATTCTAAATAAGGTTATGTACTTTGACTTACACTGTCATTCAGTGTCATCGGACGATTCAAGAGCTACAGTAGAACAATATTTAAAATGGATTCAGGTACTTAGGAAACGTGGGTATACCGTTGATGGGATTGTACTTACTGAGCACCGGAAATTTGATTTCGACAAGGACTACTCCCAACTAGCGGACGATTACGGGGTGATAGTACTGAAGGGATCAGAACTAGATACAAGATTTGGGCATTTTCTTGTTTACAATGTCACCCAAGGTCTGGCTAACGATATAGATTTTGCTGACGTAAGAATGGATGCACGTGAACTGATGAAAGCTGCTCAGCATCATGGAGCATTAGCTATTCCGGCACATCCTGGCCGCTTTGGAATAGGGCTGGTGGAGTTTATGGACAAAGGCGAAACTTTTGAAGACGTCAAAATTGTTGAACGTCTCAACGGTGGTGGTAGACCGGGAGAAAATGAGAGAGCTGATGAATTGTGCGATTCTATGGGCTATCTAGGTACAGGGGCGAGTGACGCCCATTTGGCGAGCCATGTATGTACATGTATGACTAACTTTGGGATGGACATTTGCAATGAAGAAGATCTAGTAGCGGCGTTGTTGTCAGGTGAATTTAGTCCTGTCAGATTGGAAGAAACTAGTATAACCTGATGTTAGGTTTGGTGTGTAAGACTATAGACTATATCGATTAGGAGTAGCGGGATGGCACTAGAATTGGAATACGACCGATCTCTGTATGGTAAAGAGCACGAAGCGGGACCGTTTGAAGTTACTGAAGATATGATTATTTCGTTCAATCAAAGTATAAGTCAGATGGGAGCGTGCTATAACGACAGGGATGCAGCAGTCGAGGCAGGTTACAGGGGAATAATCGCACCTCCGACATTGTGCACTTTGTTTGTTAGGAGGGTCGAGTTACCTGATATAAACCTGAAGTTTGGAAAAACCAGGTTTCATGGCGGTCAAAGAGTGCAATCTAAGACCCCTATTGTGGCCGGAGATTCTATTAGCGCATCATCACATCTGAAAGAGGTTTACGCGAAAACAGGGCGAAGCGGTACCATGGTATTTATCGTTTGGGAGACCACTTTTACGAATCAACTTGGTGAAGTAGTTGCCGATGTTCAAGAGTCTTACGCGGCCAGGGAGTGAAAATGACTAACGAGAATCAAACTTATTTTGAAGATGTTGAATTAGGCGATGAGATTGGGCCACTAGAGAAGGTAGCCACTGATGAGGGTGTGGTCGACTTTTGTACGCTTTGGGGCAATCCCATCCCAAACCGGTTCACAAGTGACGAAGAAGCTGCCAAGGCCAAGTTGCCTGGCCCGATTGTTCCAGGAGTTATGAGTATGTCTTTAATGGCGCAACTCATTACAGATTGGGCTGGGCCTGACGGACTGAAAGATCTTGACGTTGTTTTCCGGCAACCGGTCCCACATAATAAACCGCTTATAATAACTGGGACTATTAATGATACTCGCCAGGAAGACGGAGAGAATGTAGTGCAGTGTGATGTCTTGATGACCGGAACAGAAGGAGAAAGGTATATCATCGGAACAGCGTTGGTTTCGTTACCGAGCAGATCGTAAGCGCGTTGGTGACGCGGTATGATCGACCGTATTAGCAGCTTGGGAATTCTGGTAGATGACCTGGATGAATCTCAACGATTGTTCAGGTCTACATTGGGCTTCGAAGCACTTCCCGTAAATAGTAATAGTCTCCTCGGATCAAGAGTAGTTGACATGTATAGTGGCAACCACAGCTACTTGAGGCTCATAGAAAAAGGGCAAAGCAACGAAACATCTCACGTAATTCACGGGAAAGTTGGACCTGGGCCGTGCATGATTACTTTTGAAGCGGATGATTATGAAGATGCGGTAGGACGATTTATTTCTTGTGGTATATATCAGGTATCTGCGTCTGAGGGATCCGAGGATACGTTCGCTTTGTTTAAACATCAAGATCTAAACGATGTTCTAATAGAAGTTAGGAAAACAGGATACATTGAGACTCTTGGAGATAGGGAGTACGTCAGTGCTGGATCGCCAATGGCCATACGCACTATGGGACTCCGCCAGGTAGCTATTCTCGTTAATGACATTGAATCAGCGATTGCCAAGTGGTCAGAAGTATTCCAAACTAAGGTCACTAATAGGTTTGAGACTAGTTTCACTGATCTTGATATAGCTATTCTTCCAATCGGTGATAAGACAACCTTTATAGAAATAGCTCAACCCACTAGCGGTAATACGTCGGCCGCTCATTTCCTGCGTGATCATGGCGAAGGAATATATCTAACGATATATCAGATTGGAGATTCACTCGCTCTAGACGATTCGTTGTCTGGGGAGGGGGTTAATTTTACAACTTCTAGAAGCACCTCGAATTATACTAACATGGGCTTTAACAGCATTTGGATACACCCAAAGTTCATGAACGGTATGTTCATCCAACTATCGGAAGTTCTTTCCTCAGAGAACCCCTGGCCACCGGCAGGTGAGTACTGGTAGTAGTAATATAATGAGTACGTACGCCGGAACATGGCGAGAGGGACATAGGCCTAAACATTACAGATGTAAACGGCGTCCTTAAAGCTATAATCATAAGGTACGTGAATCACACGGATTGGATGGAGTAGTTATGTATGATCTAAATGGCAAGGTGGCGATAGTTACAGGGGCAGGTGGTAAAAACGGCATCGGGAGAGCCATTGCAACGAGACTTGCTGCAGAGGGTGCTGATGTAGTTGTTACAGATATAAGCCAATCTGTTGAAGCGATTCGCGAGGTGGATATGCGGGATGGATGGGAAGGTTTGCCCAGTGTAGTAAAAGAAATCGAAGCTATGGGAAGGCAGTCGCTCGGTTTGTTTTCCGATGTATCGGACAGCGCTCAGGTAGATGGCATGCTCCAGTCTGTTCTGGATCATTTCGGAAAGGTGGATATATTAGTAAATAATGCAGGATCCCGTCCTGGGAAAGATCGTGTACCAGTAATAGAACTTGAAGAAGAAGCGTTCGATGAAGTTATGCGAGTAAATGTTAGAGGGACGTATTTGTGCTCAAGGGCCCTGGCGAGGCATATGGTTGAACGAGGAAATGGTGGGAAAATAATTAGTATTTCTTCGGGTGCAGGTAAAAAAGGTATAGCTAGATATGCTGCCTACTGTGCATCGAAATTTGCTATTGTCGGATTCACTCAGGCATTGGCTCAGGAACTGGCATCGGATAAGATCAACGTGAATGCGATATGCCCTGGATTGGTGGATACAGAGAGGGTGGATTTTATAGCTTCAGCTCTAGCTCCAGAAGGGGAGTCGTCGGAAGAACACAGGGCTATGATGATTAGGGAACGCAATCTGCGAGTACCAATGGGGAGAGTGGCGGTCGGCGAAGATATAGCGAATATGGCGGCTTTTTTGGCATCTAATCAGTCAGACTATGTTACAGGCCTTTCTATAAGCGTTTCTGGCGGCTCTGAAATGAATTAATTTAAGATATGATTATATTGAGGAGTAAAAAAGGATATATGGGGAATAATGGATCTAGATAATACTGAAATTGAACATTTAGCTTCTCTAGTGCGAATAACGTTGTCAGCGGTTGACATAGATACTCTGAAGGATCAACTTCCCAAGATATTAGAGCAATTTGAGCTGCTTAATGAAGTGGATACTTCAGATATTTCGCCAACAGGTCACGCGGTTAATGTAGAGTCCGTGATGCGGCAAGACGAGTTACGGACTCCTCTAAGTACCGATGAGGTATTGAGTAATGTTCCTAATGTACTGGGGGATCATATACGCGTAAAAACGGTTTTGGAGGAATAAGGGTGGGCGAACTGTGGAAGTTAAGCCTTGCTGAGATGCACGATTTGCTGAGGGGGAAATCTATTAGCTCTGTTGAACTTACGCAGAGCTACTTGGATAGGATTAAGGCGGTGGAGAGCGATATTAAAGCATATATTACGATATGTGAAGATGTTGCTCTGAAACAAGCTGAGCAGGCCGACATAAGAATAGCAAAAGGTGATTGCCAAAAGCTTACAGGTATCCCCTTTCAGATAAAGGATCTAATAGCTACTAAAGGTATTAAAACCACTTGTGGCTCAAAGATGCTGGAGGACTATGTTCCTGTATTCAACGCCACGTGCGTTGAACGTTTGGCTGGAGTAGGAGCGGTGGTGCTTGGCAAAGGCAACATGGATGAATTCGGTATGGGATCCTCTTGTGAGAACTCTGCGTTTTATCCCACGAAGAATCCGTGGGATAAGGACCGTATTCCAGGCGGTAGCAGTGGAGGAGGAGCCGCAGCTGTGGCTGCGGGTGAAGCAGCATATGCAATTGGCTCAGATACCGGTGGAAGCATAAGGCAACCTGCAGCTATGTGCGGTATAGTCGGCCTAAAACCCACGTACGGTTTAGTTAGTAGGTATGGACTTGTTGCGTATGCTTCGTCATTTGATCAGGTAGGGCCTATGACGAGAAATGTTCAGGATTGTGCCGCAATCCTGGAAGTCATAAGCGGGCATGATGAATTTGATTCTACCTCCCTCCCAAGGCAGGTCCCAAGTTACTCCGACTCTTTGGACGGAAACATTGCAGGGGTACGGCTAGGGATACCGGAAGAATATTTTTTGGATGGTATGGAGAGTGGAGTTAGGGAAAGAGTTAACTCCGCTATAGAGACTTTAAAAGAAATGGGGGCGATCATCGTGCCAGTATCGTTGCCAACCACCAAATATGCACTAGCTTGTTATTATATTCTGGCGCCTTCAGAATGCTCCGCTAATCTTGCTAGATATGATGGCGTCAAATATGGATACTCATATCAAGATACCGAAGATATGTGGGAAGCTATGGGAGTTACGAGGAGTCGAGGTTTCGGTATGGAAGTGAAGCGCCGTATCATGCTCGGCACCTATGCTTTGTCTTCGGGTTATTATGACGCGTTCTATCTAAAGGCCCAGAAAGTTAGGACGTTAATAAGAAACGATTTCGATTCGGTGTTTCAACAGGTAGATGCATTAATTGCACCAACCTCCCCTGTTGTTGCTTTTGAACATGGAGATCGGACGGATGACCCTGTGAGGATGTATTCTATTGATGTTTGTACCCTGCCAGTTAATATTGCTGGTCTTCCTGCAGTGTCAGTGCCTTGTGGTCTATCAGATGGTTTGCCTGTGGGGCTACAGATAATAGGCCCGCATTTTTCAGAAGGCAACATCTTAAATATAGCCTATAGTTATGAACGGAACACAGAATGGAGTAAATTCGTACCGGTGATGAATTAGATAGCCACGGCACTACGGGCTGATTCAGGAGGGATACATGAAAGGTGCAAAGATCTCGGATCTATTGGTCAGTGCAGGTGCAGGTGCTGAAGTTCTGGTTTTTGGATGGGTAAGGACAGTGCGTAATTCAGGGGCGGTATCTTTTCTGCAGGTTAACGACGGTTCATGTTTAGCGGACATACAAGTAGTCGTAGAGGGAGACGCGCTATCCCTACTCGATACAACTGAGCTATCTACTGGATGTAGTGTAAAAGTAGACGGAACCGTGGTTGACTCACTCGGAAAAGGTCAGAAATACGAAATCAAGGCAAGCTCTATCCAAATAATCGGTCATGCCGACCCCAATGATTATCCCCTTCAGAAGAAGAGACATACACTTGAATTCTTGCGAGACATAGCACATCTCAGGCCTAGGACTAATACATTTGGAGCGATGTCTCGGGTGCGTAATGCTGCCGCATTCGCAATACACACCTATTTTCAGGAGCGCGGATTCCAATATATACAGACCCCGATGATAACCGCTAGTGATGCCGAAGGTGCAGGATCTATGTTCAGGGTTACAACACTTGATTTAGGGAACGTACCAATGAAATCAGGTATTCCGGATCTGACAGAAGACTTTTTTGGTAAATCAGCTTATCTCACAGTCAGCGGCCAGTTAGAAGCTGAGATATTTGCCCAGGCTGTCTCGGATGTGTACACATTTGGCCCGACGTTTAGAGCTGAAAATTCTAATACATCCAGACATTTAGCGGAGTTCTGGATGGTGGAACCTGAAGTGGCTTTTTGCGACTTAAGTGGGTTAGCCGATTTAGCGGAGGACTTTCTGAAAAATGTGTTTGGGAAGGTTCTCGATAGATGCCCTGATGACATGGCATTTTTCAACCAGTGGTATGACAAGACAGCCCTTACTACGTTGGAGAATATAATAAATTCGGATTTTGAACGTATAACTTATACTGACGCCATAGATATGCTCCGGCAATCTGGTGAAACATTCGAATATCCCGTTAATTGGGGGCTTGATCTTCAATCTGAGCATGAGCGATATCTGACTGAGACCAAGATAGGCAGGCCGGTGGTAGTGACGGATTACCCGAAGGAAATAAAGGCATTTTACATGCGTCTAAATGATGACGATAAGACTGTAGCTGCTATGGATGTGCTGGTTCCCCGCATAGGTGAGATTATAGGAGGTAGCCAGCGGGAAGAAAGATATGACGTATTGACTGACAGAATGCGAGAGGCGGGTATGGAGGAATCAGAGTACTGGTGGTACCTTGACCTGCGAAAGTACGGTAGCGTGGAACATGCTGGCTTCGGATTGGGATTTGAGAGGACAGTCCAATTTATGACGGGTATGCAGAATATTAGAGACGTAATACCATTTCCACGAACACCTAATAACGCAGAGTTCTAGATCTAGAGTAGGGGGTTGTCCGATGCAGTCGTTTAGTTGACGCTAAAACTCGAAGCCGAATATAATGGCAGTCGCTGACAGAAATTGTAAGGCACAGAAGGAGATTCAATGACT
>PBAZ01000028.1 GCA_002717565.1 Chloroflexota bacterium | reverse complement strand
CCCGGGCTAAACCTAGTTAGTTCCAACTATGGGGGTTCCACCACGATGGCGATGCAGCCGAAGGAGTGGACGCTCAGCGCCCTCAGTGTCGAGCTCAAGCATGACAGACGAACGCTCGCGAAAAAACTGTCGGACGTTGATCCCGTTCGTTCGAAGGGGCGGGTGAAGTACTGGCGGCTGAGCGATGTGCTCGAGGCGCTCGGCAACACGCAGAAAGCCGCAGAGAAGTCTGAGTCGGAGTCGGCAGCGCGAACGCGCCTGACCGTTGCCCGCGCGGATATCCACGAAGCAACCGCATCTCAGATGGCGGGTGACTTGATCCCGATGGATCAAATCGCGACCGCCTGGTCGAAGATCGCGATCCGCCTACGCGGCTCCTTGATCGCGTTGCCGAATCGGGCAGCGCCACTGGTTCAGCACACGACAGACCTCGAAGAGATTCGCGAGCTACTGCGAGTCGTCGTCTACGAGGCGCTCGAAGAACTTGCCAACATGGAGGTCGAGGTCGAGACAGATGACAGCACCGAAGGAAAACCCCCCGGCGATCAAACTGTCAGGCCACCGCGGCCTCGCACTCGCCGGCCGAACGGCTCTGGATCTTCTGAGGCCACCCCCGAAGCTCACGGTCTCTGAGTTTGCGGACCAGCACAGATTTCTAAGCCGCGAAACATCGAGCGAGGGTGGCGGAAGGTGGCGCACCGATCGCGTCCCCTACCTGCGCGAACCCATGGACTGCTTCACCGACCCGAAGGTCGAAAAAATCGTCATGATGACAGGAGTACAGGTCGGGAAATCTGAGTTTTTGAACAACTGCATACTGTATTTCATGGTGGCCGACCCTGCCTCGATAATGATGACTCAACCCCGCGAGTCGGACGCCAGGAAATACAGTCTGTCTCGGCTAAAGCCGATGTTTCGCGACTCGCCAATCTGCAAAGGGTTGGTCAAGCCTCCCAAGGCGAGAGACTCTGAAAACACGATTCTCCAGATGAACGGCGACGGATGGCGCCTGGTTCTCACGGGAACGCAGAGCCCCCGAGGCGTCCGGGGAGATCCGATCCGGATTCTCTTGATGGACGAGCTCGACGCGAGCCTCGTTTCAAACGCAGAAGGCGACGTTCAGGAGCTCGCGACGGCTCGCACAACGACCTTCAGCAATAGGAAGGTGGCGCTCGTTAGTACTCCCACGGACGAAGAAACCAGCCGAATAAAACAGGCCTACGATGCGAGTGACCAACGTGTGTACTTGGTGCCATGCCCAAGCTGCACAGAGCTGCAAACGCTTCGCTGGGCAAATGTTCGCTGGGAAAAAGACAGCGAGGGAAACCATCTCCCCGCGACTGCAAAGTATTATTGTGAGCACTGCGGTGTAGAGTGGACGGAATCCGAGCGCCACCAGGCTGTGCGGCAGGGCCAGTGGCGCGCTACAGCTGAGTTTAACGGAACCGCCGGGTTTCACCTCAACGGCCTGTACGCACCTTGGGCAAACCTGTCTCTGCCAAAGCTCGCGGAAAAATGGGTCAACGCAACCTCTGGCGGGGGAAAACCGCATCTGCTCCGAACATTCACTAACACCATTTTGGCTGAATGTTGGTCGGAGTCGTATCAGTCGCTGGACACGACAGGCCTCGCTGAGCGGATCGAAAAATATCCCGAAGAAAACGGGGTTACCGTGATCCCCGCTCAGGTTGTCGTCTTATGTGCCGGCGTCGATGTTCAGGCAGACCGAATTGAGTGCAGCGTCGTCGGCCACGGCAGAGCCGACGAGCAATGGGTGATCGAGCACGTTGTCTTCGCAGGATCTCCCGGCGAAAAAGACGTTTGGAATCAACTTTGGGAGTACTTGACGCGGCCATGGCAGATCGAGAAGCGCGGAGAGGAGTACATCCGCGCGACGTGCGTCGATACCGGGTTTCACACCCAGGCCGCATACGACTTCTGCAGAGCTCGATACCGATATCCAACTCCTGACGGTCGCCGCGGAATGCTCTTTGCGATTCGAGGACAGGCTGGCGGAAGCGGTGGGGACATCTGGCCTCGGAAGCCACTGCGGTCGAAGACTGCGAAAACGCCGGTCTTCGGCATACGCGTAGAGCCCGCGAAGGAAGTTCTCTTCTCCAGCATCACGAAAATCGTCGCTCCCGGGCCTGGGTACATCCACTTTCCAGAGCGACTCCCGCAGGACTATTTCAAGCAGTTGACTGCCGAGCGGGTCGTTACGCGGTACGACGCGCGGGGATTTCCAAAGCGCGTCTGGGAGCTCAAGGGTCAGGGCCGACGTAACGAGTGCCTTGACACATTTGTCTATCAGTACGCTGCGAAATGCGCGTTGGAGGCCGGCGGGATGGTCGTCGATCGCGAAGCGGAGCGTATGGACGCCTGGCTCGCGGCGGCTGAGCAGGAAACTCCTGTCTCGCCGTCGCCCGCCACGCCGGCCTCGGTGCCTCCTTCGCCGGGGTCGGCGGAACACAACCCCGGGACAGCCGTGAGCCCGAGGCAGCAAAAGATTTCCCGTTCAAACTATCTGGGGAGATGACACATGGCTTTCAGCGCCGCCGACCTAGTCGCCGTCGAGACAGCAATCAAAAGCGGAGAGCTCCGCGTTCAGTATAACGACAAGATGGTCGTATACCGATCGATCGCAGAGCTCTTGTCCGCGCGAGATTTGATCCGCTCCGAAATCAACGCCCCGGCTTCTTCCAGCAGTCGAATCGCCAAACAAGTTCGGTTTGCGACGAAGACGGGGTTTGGAACATGAGCGACACCGTAATCCTCTACGGAGCCGATGGCAGGCCGATGAAGATTCACGCGGTCGGCTGGGACGCTGCAAAGCCGTCCTCCGCTAAAGATCGCGTCCGCGCCTTCAACTGGACTTCGAGCACCGACTCGATCAACAGCTTGCTTGCGACGGGCGGCGTCGGGACGATGCGAGCTCGATCACGCGAGGCTGTCCGAAACGACCCGGTCGCAGCCAGGTCTATCGACGCATTCGTCGCAAACTGTATTGGAACAGGCATCAAGCCGATGCCAATCGTAGAAGACGAGGATTTTAGGGTTGAGGTCAACGAAGCGTGGAGTGAATGGTGCTACGAGTGCGACGCAGATGGAAGGGCTGACTTCTACGGCCTCCAAGCCTTGGCAGTGCGCGAGATCCGCGAAGGCGGCGAGGTCTTCGTCCGGTATCGACCGAGGCGACTGTCAGACGGCCTCTCAGTGCCGCTGCAGGTACAGCTCCTCGAAGCAGAGTTTTGCGACTCGACCAAGGATCAAAGCCTTGACGGTGGAAACGTAGTCCGTGCCGGAGTCGAGTATAACGCGATAGGAAAGCGCACCGCCTACTGGATGTTCCGACAGCATCCTGGCGACATGATATCGATGGGAAACTTCTCATCGGTTCCGGTCCCCGCGGACTTGATCATTCATGCATTCCAGACTGTTCGCGCTGGACAGTGCCGCGGAGTCCCGTCAGCGGCTCCGATTCTCCAGCACCTGTGGGAGCTCCGTCAGTTCCAAGACGCCGAGCTCGTTCGCAAAAAGCTAGCTGCGATGCTTTGTGCTTTTCAGACAACACCAAACCCCGATATGGACATCCTCGGGGCTGGATCGGTTGCGACAGCGACCGACGGTGTAGAGATCGGTTCGCTCGAGCCGGGAACTCTCCAACTCCTTCCGCCGGGCCACGACATCCGGTTTTCTGACCCGGCAGACGTGGGCGGGAGCTACGAAGCGTTCATGGCGCAGCAGCTTCGGACGATCGCAACCGGCGTGGGACTGACCACGGAACAGCTTTCTGGCGACTACTCCAACGTCAACTACTCGTCCGCGCGAGCGGCACTCATGGAGTTCCGCAAGCAGATGACGCAGTACCAGCACCAAGTGGTTGTGCATCAGATTTGCCAGCCGATTTGGCGCAAATGGTTCCAGTCCGCGGTGCTGTCTGGCCGTCTTGCCATTCCGGCCGGTCTCGACCTGCGCCGCGCTTCTCGCGTCCGATGGGTCACACCCGGATGGGATCAGGTCGATCCCCTCAAGGAGGTTCAAGCCTCGGCGGCAGCGATCCAGGCCGGCATCAAGAGCCGGGACCAAGTGATCGCCGAAAGGGGTATCGACCCCGAGGAGCTCGACGCGGAGATCGCCCGCGGGCTGGAACGTGAAAAGGGCCTCGGTCTCAAGTTTGAGCCGCACATCGACGGTGAACTTCCCGAGAGCAACGAAGAAACTTCCGAAGAGGAAGGGGGATCTGTTTATGCACTCTAAGGGTACGGGCAGTCAGGCAGCGATGGAGCTCGCGAGCCGCGTTTACAATCAGCCCCTTGCGATCGACGCAGATAGCCTGCGTTTTTTCACATGGGCGCGGGCGGACATCGAAGACATCGAGACGTGGATGGCGATGGCTCTCGAACGGTACGAGCAATCGAAAGAGGCTAATCGAGAGGGCGTTGCGATCATCCCTATTCGCGGAAGCCTTTTTCGAGGCACCTTTTTCGATGACTACGAAGCAATCGGTGACGCACTCGATGCCGCCGTTTCCGACCCGAGCGTTTCTTCGATTTTGCTCGACGTAGACTCTCCGGGCGGCGAGGTACGGGGAATGTTCGACCTCGCTCATCGAATCCGAGAAGCGCGCGGCACAAAACCGATTGTCGCCCTGGCGGACGACCAGGCGACTTCCGCCGCCTACGCGCTAGCAAGCGCCGCCGACGAGGTTGTCGCGAGCCCCACCGCCACAATCGGATCGATAGGAGTTGTCGCTGCACACGTCGATACGAGCAAGGCAGCCGACCAGGCTGGCGTGAAGATCACAGAGGTCGCCTCGGGACATCAGAAGACAGCTCTTTCGTCCAACCAGCCGCTATCGAATCTGGGCAGAGGGATTCTGGAGAAAGCCGTCGATTCTGCGGCTTCGCAGTTTTTCAACCTTGTATCCGAAAATCGAGGGATCCCGGTCGAAAACGTCGAGGCACAAGAGGCCGGAATCTACTTTGGCGAGGAGGCCGTAGCGGCGGGCCTTGCAGACCGCGTTGCCTCTCGCAGCGAGGTGTTATCGAGCCTCTCTTCAAACTCATCCGCACCGACCGGCCACAGCGTTTCGGTGTCGGCAAATTCCAGCGCGCCCACAGTGGGCGCTACGGACACCCCAGCAGTATTAACCACGAACACGGAGGAGAAGCCAAAAATGGCCGAATCCGAACAGACCACGACCGAGGTCGTCGAGCCGGAGCTCGAAGAAACGGTCGAAGAGGCGGTGGTGGAATCCTCCGTCGATGAGAGAGAGGTCATTGACCTCGACCAGGCCCGCGCCGAAGGGCGCGAAGCCGCGACCGCAGAAGCCCGAGAGATTGTCGAGCTCTGCACGATCGCTGGTCGCCCTGCGGCGGCAGCGGAATTCATCAGTTCCGGGGCGAGCATCGAACAGGTGCGAGCGAACCTGCTTGAGGCGAAGGCCTCGAACGCCGGATCCGAAATCAACAACGCCGTCGATGCGCTTGCGTCGAGCGGTGAACCCCAAGTCGAGCTCGACCCCTACGCGATTTATCGCGAACGGGCGGCTCGGCCCAAGGAAGGGAGGTAGCCAAAAATGGCGACCAAGACTGAAACTCAGCACACGGCATCGTTCATCGTGAGCGAAGCCAACGGGAATCGTTCCCGCGAAGAGGTGACCATCAAGTCCGGTCAGAATCTCGCAGCGGGCACGGTCATCGGTCTCCACTCCGGTGGCGACTACGCTGCCTACGACGACAGTGACCCTGCTTCCGCTTACGGAATTCTGATCGAGGCGACCGACGCTTCGTCCGCAGCGAAAAACGCTGCCGTCCTCGTAAGGGACGCAGAAGTCGTCGAAGCGGAAGTAACCGGCGAAGACGCCAACGCGAAGACCGATCTCGCGTCCATCATCTGGCGATAGCGCCGGTTAGAAAACGAGGTAAATCACCATGGCAACCATGGATGTTTTCGAGAGTGACGCATTTAATATGCGCTCTCTCACAGCGGCGATCAACGCCACTCCCTTTGTTCCCGGTCGCGTTTCCGAACTCGGGATTTTTGAAGAGTCGGGCGTGACGACGACCAAGGTTTCGGTCGAACGTCTCGCTCCGTCGGTCGGTCTGGTCGCGACCAGTGCGCGCGGCGCACCCCCGGTGCAGAACACCGCGGACCTCCGCACTCTGTACGACCTGAACACCAGTCGCATCGCGATCAGTGACACTTTGTACGCTGACTCTGTGCAGGGGGTGAGAGCGTTCGGTAGCGAGACCGACGTGCAAGCTCTGCAAGCCGAGGTCAATTCTCGGTTTGAGAAACTGGCGCAGCGCATCGCGGCCACAATCGAATTTCAACGCTTTACTGCCCTCGAAGCGGTCACTATGGATAGTAACGGAACGACCGCACTCGTTACGAGTGCTGACGTGTTCCCCGGATCCGTTCCGGCCGCGCTCGACATGGCGCTGGGTTCGACGGGTGTTCGCACGAAGATCAGTCAGGTGATCCGAAGCATCGAGAATGCGCTCGGAGGACGTTCGTACAGCAGCATTCATTGCTTCTGCGACGACACGTTCTTCGACAATCTCGTTTCGAACGCAGACGTGATCGACTCCTACAAGTACGTCGATGGCGGCGCACTGCGAGACCGCACCGCACGACGGTCGATCTCGGTAGGTGGCATCGACTTCGAAGAGTACCGACCCGGCACTCCCGATCCGCTCGGGAACGGAACCGCAATCGCGTTTCCCATCGGTGCGGGCATCTTCAAGTCGGTGTTCGCCCCGGCCGACTACAACGACACCGTAAACACCACAGGGCTCCCCTTGTACGCTCGGCAGTTCGCCGATCCGCTCGGGGATCGCTTCCGGCTTCTGGAGGCGCAGTCCAACGTGCTCAACGTGTGCGTCGAGCCTTCGGCGGTCTACCCGCTGGACGACGGCGTATAGCGTAAACACAGTCGGAGTAGTTCGCCGTTCCTGGGGTGGGACGGTGGGCGAACGGGGCGGGGTCGCTTTGCGGCCTCGCCCCTTTTTGTTGGGGGTGGCTTTATGGGTTGGCTGGACTTGGCTGCGCGCGTGCAAACCGCGAGTCAAACCGTTTTCGGTGAAAGCGTGACGTTTACTCCGGCGGGTGGAAGCCCGGCGACAGTAACCGGAGTGTTTGAAGCCGAGCACGCCTTCCAAGAGGTGATGGGGGACACAACGATCGAGACAGCTCGTCCGGTCGTGGCGTTTCGCATCGCTTCGCTGTCCCAAACCCCAGTCCGAGGCGACTCGATTACGGTGAGGTCAACAAACTACACCGCGATCGAGATTCAACCTGACGGGCATGGCGACGTAGTCGTCGTGCTCGAAAAGGCATGAAATGGCGCATGCAAGGCGACGACTTCTCGATGAGGTCAAATCTCTTCTCACCAACCTCGTAACGACGGGAACGCGGGTGTTCGAAGACCCTGCTTCGGCGGTGTCCGACGACTCACTGCCCGCGTTGATCATCGAAGCGAACGACGAGGAGGTCTCCCCGTTGGGAGAGTACTCGTTCGGTGACGAGGGATATCGCCAGCTCCGACGACTCAGCGTTTCTGTGACCTCTATCGCGAAGTCCGCTTCGCAACGAGATCAGTCTGCGCTTGAAGTCGAAGAGGCTCTAATGCGCTCGGACATCGGCGACATGCGAGAGCTCGAGAGAAGCTCTTTCGACTCGACGGCAGACGGTAACTACCGGCTGTGGTCTTCTGCTCTCGCGTTTCGTCTCACCTACCAGACAGAATCAAAGTACCCGCGCGTAGCTGTTCGCTAGGCGCATTTCCAACACGCGGTGCAGTCCGCTCGCGAGTTGCTAAGTCGGCATAGCCGGCTCAGGAGACCATCATTATGGCTACTGGACTACTGGGGCAAAGCTCCTCGCTTGCCTACAGCACCGACGACTTTTCGTCGTCTAACGTAACGATCGCAAATGTGACCTCGGTGTCGGGTCCGACGACAAGCGCCGACTCCGTTGAGGTAACCAACCTGTCCAGCACGGCTGGATATCGTGAGTACATCCAGGGGTTGATTTCCCCAGGGACGATGACCATCGAGTGCAACCTCGACCCATCAGACACGTCGCATCAAGCGATCTTCACGTACATCGAAGACCAGGCGAATACCGCCCTGCACTTCAAGCTAACCTTCAGTGACGCCACCTACATCAAGTTCAAGGGCGTCGTCACCGGAGCCGAAGTGTCTAACCCCATCGACGGAGCCATCACGCTTTCCATCACTATCCAAGTGACGGGTAATGTGGACTGGCCCGGATCGGCATAAGGAGACTGATTCATGAGTGGAACCAACGGCGGTTACGCCACCAAGGATCTGATCCTTAGTGTCAAAGACCTCAAATCCGAAGACGTGTTCGTCGAGGAATGGGGTGCGACCGTGCGCGTCCAAGAGCTCAGGGGAAGCGAGCGCGGTGCGTTCGAGGCTTCGCTCTCGAACATTTCCGCGAAAGGCGACGCCCAGCCGGATATTCGCAATATGCGAGTTCGTCTGTGCGCCATGTGTATCGTCGATGAGTCGGGCAATCGACTATTTAACGATACAGAGCTCGGAAAGCTGGGCTCGAAATCCGCGAGAGCACTTCAAACCGTGTACGAAGTAGCCGCCAGGCTTTCGGGTGTTTCCGACGACTCCGTGGAGGAGGCCGTGGGGGAATCCGAAGCCATCCCGCAAGACGAATCCTCCTCGCTCTCTGCATAGCGCTGGGGATTCCGTCTGTTCGAGAGCTCTATGCGAGGGTGACTTCCTCGGAGCTCACAGAGTGGTTTGCATACTACCAGTTGGACCCGTGGGATGGTTCTAGACGGCATGATCTGCCGGCCGCGATCGTTGCGAGCACGGTCGCCAATGTAAATCGGGGGAAGAATTCAAGGCCACTACAGCCGACGGATTTCATGCCCGACTTTGACGGCAGACACAGCCAGCAGACCGCCGAAGACATTTTCGGCCAGTTTAGGCTCGCGGAAACCCTGACGAAGGCCTCGGACGAAGCACCGTCCGAGGCCCGGGTCAAGGTTGTAACACCCGGAGAGGAGAAGTAATGGCGCGAGGAAATATGGGCGATCTTGTCGCCTATCTTCGTCTCGAAGACAAAAAATTCGTCACCGGGTTAAAGAAAGCCGAGCTTCGCGTAAATAAACTCGGAGCGTCTGCCCAGAGAATTGGTCGCAGCCTCAGCGTTGGCTTATCGCTTCCCCTCGCGGCTGCGGGCGGTGCATCGGTAAAGCTCGCAACAGACTTCGACCGATCGATGACCAAAATCGAAACGCTCGTCGGTCGGTCAAAGTCCCAGGTGGATGCCTGGCGCGAAGACTTGGTTGCGATGGGCCCTGCTCTTGGAAAGACCCCCCAAGAGCTCAGCGACGCGCTCTTCTTCATCACATCCGCCGGCATTGAAAACGCAAAGGCCCTCGACGTACTCAGTAAGAGCGCAAAGGCTTCCGCTGTAGGCCTCGGCGAGACGAAGGTCGTCGCCGACGCCGTAGTGAGTGCGATGACTGCCTGGAAGCAGCAGGGTCTATCTGCCGCAGAAGCGACCGACGTTCTGACAGCTACCGTTCGATACGGAAAGCTAGAGGCTGCGGACTTGGCTGCAGTTCTAGGCCGCGTCACATCGACAGCCGCCGAAATGGGAGTCTCATTCGCCGAGGTGGGCGGGTTTATCGCGGCGTTCTCTCGAACGGGCGCAAACGCGGAGATCGCAGCGACCTCTCTGCGCGGCACGTTGAACACCTTTCTAAAGCCAGGCGAAGAAGCGCTGAAGGTGTTCGACGATCTCGACATCAGCATCGACGACGTGCGGAAAGCTATCCGAGAAGACGGTCTCAGTGTCGCCCTTTTCGAGCTCATCGAGGGCTTCGATGGCAATCTAGACGTTTTGGGAGACGTTATCCCGAACGTCCGTGCCCTTGCTGGCGTGCTCTCTGCCGCACGGTCGCAGGGAATCTCATACGTCGCCATAGCGAAGATGATCGCAGAGTCGGAAGGCATGATGGAAAGGGCCTTTGATCGGACTCGCCAGACCTTCGCTTTCCAGTTTGACGTTTTTGTCGCAAAGGCGTCTGCGATGGGAGTGGCGATCGGCAACATCCTAATGCCGAAGGTTCTGAAGCTGACAACGCACATCGGTGATTACATCACCAAACTCACTGACGCCGGCCGCGAAAATCTCGTTATGGCGGTCACGGCTGGAGCGATAGCGATTGCGCTAGGGCCTGTCTTGTGGTCTCTCGGAATCTTTACCAAGACGATTGGGCTTCTGGCTTTCAGTTGGCTACCGAAGGCCGCTGCGGCGATCATCACATTACGTAAGGCGCTTACCAGCCTCAATATAGTCGCGGCGATTGCCGCTGGCCTGTGGGGCTTGGTCGCTGGTCTTGTGGCTGCCGCAGTCGCTGCGGCCGGGTTTGCCACTACGGTGTTACTCGTCGATGACAAGAAGTTTCGAGACTTTCTGCGATCGATACCCATGATCGGTGAGTCGCTTGACTGGGCTCGCGTCAAGGTCGAGACATTCGTCCTTGAGCTGAAAAAGGTAGGCGTCGTCGCTCACGCGCTTGTTGAGCCGTTTTGGACGTGGGCGAAGTCCATTGGGCGGGTATTTACATCGGTAGGAGTGTTCATCGCGGAGGCGTTCGAGAAGGTCTTCGGCTCCATATCCGTAAACGCCGAATCGTTGTTCCGAACGCTGTTTCCCGGCGCATCCATGCTGCTCGACGTGTATGGATTCGTGGCAGAAAAGGTGTCCGATGTTTGGAGCGACGTATCGGCTCAAGTCCACGACGAACTTCAGTCCATCGAGTCCGAGATAGCGTCTCTGAACGAAGAGTTCGAGACGTTTTGGGCGAAGCAAAAGATTGCCGCAGCGGAAGTCCAAAAGATCCGGATGCTGGAAGTTCTCGGTCTGGGCGACACGCTGCCGGAAGACATGCGTAGCCAGACCGGAAGTGCTCTCAAGCAAGAGCTCGAGGAAATTGTAAAGGGATTCAACTTGGAACCCGGCCACCTGGGGAGCTCGATGGGCCCCGGCGGCGCGGCAGACCCCTCGAAGGAGATACTTGCACAGTCCGACAGGATGAAGACTTTCTTTCGCGACGTAAAGCGAAGCATCGAAGACGCCCTAGACCTCTCACCCGCCCAAAAGTTCAACCGGGAAATCGAGCGCGGAATAGAAGAGGTCACCAAGATGCACAAGGAGCTAAGCGCTGGTGGTGAGAAGGGCCAGGCGCAGCTCGATGCACTGGCGAATTCGCTTGGCCTCTATGACTCGAAACTCTCAACTTTCATCGAACACTACAAAAAGGGGATGGGAGAGCTCGACGCCGCGACTGAAAAAGCCGGCAAAGCGATCCGATTAAACCTTGGAGAGTCCATCAGCTCAACGATCGACGAGATGTTCACCGGGTTTTTGCGCGGGACCAGAGACCTTGAGAGTTTCACTGAAATATGGGCGAACTCTATGATAGGAATCGTTGAGAACATGTTTTCTCAGTTCATCAAGTCAAAGCTGAACTTCGATGCAATCTTCGAGAAGAACTTCATGGAAGACCTTCTGCCAACAGTCAAAGATTTCGCGACGCAGGCGATGAGTGCTATCGGCAGGGTCTTCGGCTTCGGAGGTTTCGATTCCACGTCCCTGGGCGACCTGAAAAACCCAGCCATCGCAAACATGGACTTCAGCAGCCGAGCAGCGTCGATCGACAGCCTCGGATTATCCGGTCTCGTACCAGGCCACGCGAAGGGGGGAATCACGACCGGGCCGCAGCTCGCCGTCGTTGGCGACAACCCGAGCGGTCGGGAAGCGATCATTCCGCTGGAGCGCTGGCAGGAAGTCATGGGCGGCAGTGGCGATGCGGCGCCAGAAATCCACATCCACTCTCCGAGCGCTTTGCAATCGCAGCGCAGCGGTCGCGACACAAACGGTCGGAAGTTTCTCGAACTGATCTTCGAGGGTGCGAAGGGCGCCGTGGCCGACGATATCGTGCGCGGTGGCTCGGTTGGGCGGGCTATTTCCGCCACCTTCGGAAGCCAGCCGACGGGAGGGGTCTGACATGCCGACCTGGCCGGGTTCACTTCCGACGACTTTTCCGCTGGGTACGAAAGAGGAGGCCAACCAGAACACGGTCGCTTCAGATATGGATGCCGGCGTGAGAAAGATGAGGCCGCGTTACACCGCCCTGGTCAGGTTCCTTGAGCCGCCCGGCGAACGCTTCATCTTTACCGAATCACAGAAAGAGGCGCTGTTTACTTTTCACGACACGACCTGCGGATTTGGCTCGCTCGAATTCGATTGGGTCTCGACGGGCCCGACCCCAGAGTTTGACGGTGTCACAACCGCCCAAAAATTTCGGTTCGACGGGCGTCCCACTGCCCAGGTGATTCGGCCTGGCAGCGCATCGACCAGGCTCTGGTCTGTCGCAATGCGCCTCGAAGTGCTGCCGGTCTGATGCCGCGGCAGGTAAGCGATGCGTTTCGAGAGGCGTTCTCAGCCAGCTCGACTGACCAGATTGCACTAGTCATGCTCGAAATCACACACGCCACCATGGCGACCCCGGTACGCGTTGTACTCGATACCGTCTCGCACGGATTCGGCGAGACCGGGACGGCGACGACGCTTTTAGGAAACCACAGTGCTGCCGGGTCGGGTCTTTCGGAGATACTGGTGGCGGACCACGCGAATTTCGCAGTCGGCGACCAAGTGCGCGTAATGGAAAACGCCGGCCAGGTTCGATCCACGTCACAGAACGCCGTGGCCGGAGACACGCGTTTACAGCTAGATAGCGTTGGAGGTTTAGCGGTCCACGATCCGATTCACATTGGCCTCGACTCTGGCGCTCTCGACTTCCGCTGGATCCGGAAAATCTCCGGCCTGACGGTAACACTCGACGACGGACTTTCTTCGGCGTCCACCTCACCAAAGTCGGTGACTAAAATCGGGTGGTCGTATGGACGAATCGGCGTGAAAGATACTACGGGTGGTGACAGGCTGGAATTCGTGAAGCCCGCCGCACACAACTGGCCCGGAGGGAATTCTGGTAACCCTGTCCAGAAACTGAACGAATACCTTCCCTACCCGTTCGAGATCGAGCTTGGCAACTCAGAGCCCGGGTCTTTCACTGGTGCGCGCCTCCGGATAGACAACATCGATCGGTCGATCTTGGCAGCGTTCCGAGCCCTAAAACCAAGTGACGAAGCGGCAGAGGTGACCATTCGCGTTGTTCTTGCCGACACGCCCGAGGTGGTCGAATTTGAGACGCCGCCGCTCGCATGGCGCGGTCTCGGCTTTGACAACCAGACTATACAAGGGGATCTGTCGGCCCCTTCGTTTTTGGTAACCGCGTTTCCTGCGACGTACTTCACACCGACGAATTTCCCGAACATCTTTTCGCAGATATGAGCTCTGGCTGGGAATCGAGCTACATCGGTATCCCTTACCAAAACCGAGGGCGAGACCGCGAAGGCATCGACTGCTACGGCCTTGTGGTTCTGGTTTTCAGAGAGGTATTCGGGGTCCGACTTACGTCTTTCGATGACTTCGATATCGAGTCCCCCGACATCCATCAGGTCTGGGACGATTCGAGGAGATCGGAATGGGTGCGCGTGGCCGACGAGGACGTGAGGCCCGGCGACGTGGTGGACGCGATTCTTATGCGAATCCCGCACTGCGGGATCGTGGTCGATACAAACAGAATGATTCACAGCCGCGTCGGCGTAGGCGTGCTGATCGAAAACTTTTCGAGGGGATACTTTTGTCGGAGAATTCGGGGTATTTACCGACACCGCGACATGGTGTCCTAGAAAAGCTCTATCCGTCTGACGGATTTGCGCCCGATGGATACGTCCGCTTGCGGGAGCAAATGTCGATCTTCGACAAGTCGGACAGTCGTGAAATCGTTCTTCCGGTCGGCATGAGTCTTTCCGAGATGGCTCTTCAAGAGTTAGGCGGTCGTCTCAGTGATCGGCACGTCGTGACCGTTGGCGATCAGATCGTTTCGCGCGAACACTGGGAAACGACAGTCCCCGAATCGGGGCAACTCGTCCACTTCGTCGAGGCTCCAGGCGGAACCGAACTCATCATCGCCTCTCTGGTCGCCACACTGGTTAGTGTCTCACTAACGGTGGCAGGTGCGATCACGGGGAACAGCTATCTCATGATTGCAGGTGCAGCAGTCGGGCTACTCTCGATGGGGCTTGGCGCGTGGGGGGTAGGCGCCGCACCGCTCACGTCGGTGGTCTCCAACAAGGTTCTAGTCGCTGGCTCCGGTATCGCTCTCGGTGCGGCGAACGTCCTTGCCGGCTTTATTGCGCGTCCCCAGAGACAAAAAGGAAGAGACTCCGGTTTCAAGGCGAGCCCGCACCTCGTCGGCCTGCGAAACACCATCCGAAAGTTCGATCCGGTGCCGAAGGTTTTGGGAAAGGTGCGAGTGGCTCCGCCTTACGGACAGCACCCCTACGCCCGCGTGATCGGCGAAGATAGATTTTTTTTCGGTCGCTTTATCGTGTCGAAGGGGCCCACGCTGATCTCCGACATTAAGATCGGCGAGACACCTCTCGAAAACTACTACGTGAGCGACGGCTATCAGTCGATGAACTTTCCACACTTAACGCACACCGGAAGTTCCCAACCCGACGCTGGAGATTTTCAAGTCACAAACTTAAAAGTTTATCTGCGATCGGGCGATTACAAGTACGGGGTGATCTCGAGCCAAGGGTACCTCGCCACCGATTCAAAGATGTGGCTCTTCCCATATAAGACGACGAGAACCTCGGATGCCGAAGGGAATTTCACTGACCCGGGACAGCACCAGCCATGGACATGGGGAGAACGAGAATGGTGGGACGCCCGAAAGGTTCTAATTCCGACGACGCGCGGTGATTTCATCGCAAGGTGGGTAACCCAGGTATGCATGCCACCTCACCCAAGTGTCTCTGTGACTTCGACGATTGTCAGCGACACTTTTGTCCACGCAAATATGTATCGCACCACAGCATGGTTTCGAGACGACGTTCCCTCGTTTCGAGACCTTGAAGGTATGTCTGGCGTCGCGGGTGAGACATGGTTGCCAGTAACGGATGCGTCTGAATTCTTGGTCAACGACTGGATCGAGGTACCGATCAAAAACCAGGGCGACGTTCTGGAGTGGGATACAGCGCCGATCTCCGAACTCGACAGCACATGGAACACAAACGCAGGACGGTACCTCGGTGGGTATGTGACTGCGGTCGATACGGCCAGCTCTCCTAACCGAATACGGTTTCGGCCGAACGCAAAGTACAGCTCCGCTCCATATGCTGGGACGGTGCCTGCGAATGCGCCTATTACGATGTGTTGGGGGGGCGATAACGCACACAACGGAAACTACGCTTCCGATACAGACTCTGTCTCGTATCAGCATCGGGCTTATTTGTACGCGGGAACATCCTCAACAGCATCGAGCGTAAACCAGAGAAACAAGAGCGCGCACAGGTACTCTGAGTGGGATAGCGCACGACTGTATCGGTTCGACCGCGCCCTTGGGACGCCGGTCAAGTTCGAGTGGCACAAAAACTTAAAGTCGCTCAAAGAGGACGTGCTCTTTCAGCAGCGAACAGGCTTTCCTGAAGAACCACGTCTCAACATGATTCAGGAAAGCGTGTACCTCGACGACAACGTCACGCCTTTGAACTCGTACACAGGTGGGTTTGAATCGGGGCTTCGAGCCGACCCTAAGATCCGCACCAGTGCCGAAAATGCCACACGCATCCGCGTAAGCTTTTCGCTCGCCCCGATGTTCTATCAGGATAAACTGGACGGAGATAAACACGCGGCGGATAGCATTTTGCACTTCGCTATTCGCGAGACCCCCGAAGACTCATCGGGATCGACGCCGACATCGCCGGCTTTTGGGAACGACTTCCGATGTGAGGCCGGCGGACAAACGAGCGGATGGGTTACGGGAGCCAGGACAAAGGTTTTCCGCGGCGAAGGAATCTCGACTCCTACAATTGCCGTGAAAGTCTCGAACAAAAGCGACAGCGTGAAGAATGTCGCTTTTGACATCATCCCCGATTCGGCTTCGCCCAGCTCCGGTAAGCAGTACGACGTGAAAGTTGGAGTGGATGACTACGGGTACAAGGGCAAGTCCAATTTTTACCGCGACATCAAGTGGATCGGGCTCGAGTCCACGCTGACTTCGGATGCGGTCATAGAGTCGGACTTGTCTGAACTTCAAATCCGGCTTAAAGAAAACTCGCTCGTCGAAGACCTTAACTGTGTCGCGCAGTCGCTCATCGCGTACTACGACGGATCGAGTTGGGTTGAGCCGGTATTCAATATGGACGAGGCGCAGCTCACGAAATTCCAGGCTGCATCTGATAATCCTGCTTGGCAAATTGCGGACATTGTGCGCGGCAAAGCCTGCGCTAAGCCTGTGGACGATCGATACATCGATGGGGACTCGTTTCTGGAGTTCGCGAACTGGTGTGACAACCCTTACACCGGAGAAGCGGCGACGGTCGGAAACAACGTCGGGGACGGTTCGTCGAGCTATGCGGCAAACGATACCGAGGTCGATTTAACCTGGGGAGAGTTCTGGGCAACGCGCGACGATCTCACGATGACGGAAAAGCTGCCGGCCACAAGCGCTGGCTACACATCCGAATACTGGGAGACGGTGCAAACGCCCACCGCAATCCCTTTGGGGGCGGCGACCGGCTCGAAGTTCCTGCACGCGACAATTCGCCGCCCGACCACAGAGGCATCGCACTGGGATACGTCTGACTGGAGTTTTCAGGCGGAAATCATTGCTTCCGACAGCTCAACCACGGGTGTCAAGACCGCCCCTTCGGTCGAACTAGTCGCAGGTGATTGGGTGACGCTCACTTGGGATTTCACTGACGAAACCGTCGCTACCACCGCCAACGACTGCAAGATCAGAATCTTCGGTTTGACCAACCAGCAACTTCTACCAACGATCTCTGAAATAGCGACTGGCTGGACTGGGCACACGACTGCTCAGATTTCTCGCGTCTGGATCGATGACAGCTCCACCGGCAACGGCACCTCCGTTTTCGACCACAGCTTTTTCCTGAAGTCCAATGTCCTCGACAATACCGCGAACGCGATTGTTCGATGGCGCCACGCTTTGATTCTACCCGGCGGCAGCAATTCGTATGAAGACGCGAATGTTTCACAGCTACCGTTTGATCCTCTTACGTTTTCGTACAACGGAATCAGACTTCACAACGTCAAGTTTACGCAATCCTCCGGAGGCGCTTTAACGGAAACGAAAAAGGCGGTTGGAACCCTGGAGTCAAGCGCGAGCTACGGTGCCTCCTACCGACTTTCCTTCACAAACGGCCTTGAGGGCGCGGTCGCGGCGGGAAGTACGGCCTACGAGTTGTTCCTGCCAATGCGCTGCAACGCGGTTGTGGACTACTCGACGACCGCTGCGGACATCATGGAGCAAATCGCGGCGGTTGGATGGGGGAGCGTCCATTATCGCGACTCGAAGATCGGGATAACGATCGATAAGCCCAGGAAATCGCAGGCGGGTGTGGCGGACACTCCGGTTACGTTGATCACTCCGCGGAACACGAAGGCCGGTTCATTGCGTGGTACCAGGCAGTTCCCAGAGATCGCCCACGCGACAAGGGTAAACTTTCAAACCGAAAAGGGTGTGACATCAGAAAGGATTGTCTACCGCCCAGGATACGCGTCAGCCGCAGGGGATGGGGTAAAGAAGGCGACGATCTTCGACCAGATGGACACCTGGGGCGTGGTCGATCCTGACCAGGCCTACCAGATGGCGAAATTCAACATCATCGCGCGAGACTACCGAAATGAAGTGATCGAGGTGGAACTCGACCTCGAAAACCTGTGGATCGAGCGCGGTGACCTCGTCGAGTTTTCTCACGACACCCCGATGATCGGAACGAGCTATGCCCGCCTGACAGCGGTTGCGCTCGATGGCTCCAACGAACTCGACACCATCACAACGGACGAACCGTCAACGCTGGAATTTGGCAAGGCGTATGGCGTGAGAATCCGATCCGCGGACGGTCAATTCGTGACCACTCCGGTCACAAACCCGGCCACTTCTGGGAATCCGAGCGTTTCGACGAAAACGCTGACGGTTACCGGGTCGATCGCCGCAAGCTCTGCACCGGAAGCTGGTGATTTGGTCGCCTTCGGCGAGCTCGGCGTGGAAACCAACAGGATGGTCGTGATCGGAATCTCCCCCACCGACGATCTATCCGCGCGCATCACGATGGTGAGCGAAGCAGCGGACATGTGGCCGGCGCTTCGACAGGAAAACAGCATCCGGCCGACATACACGCCCGGCACCCAGATCACCGACGACACGAAACCGGGCGAACCGACGGTACTCGGATGGATCTTCGGACCCGACTTCGTCGATATTGACCTCGCGACAAAATCGTTTGAGCACGTCCCGGCAGGCCAGATCGAAGGCGCCTGGCGAGACAACGCTGGAGGCAGTTGGAATCCGACAGTGACGGTGATGGCAGAGGCGACTACAACCATCCGTTTCGAGTGGCCGTACACCAGCAACCAATCAGGACGGGGAAAGCGCTGGTTCCAATTCCGCGCGATCCGATCGGATACGTTTTCAGCGTCGAACTGGACTGCCCTGGGACCGCTCGAGCCAGAGCTCGACGCAGCATTCATTCCTAATGACATATCCACCTCCCACCTAGAGGCAGCGGTGGAGGATGGTGATTGGGTACTGGATTGGGAGTTAAACATCGGGTCGGCCGCTCCCGACACTCTCACTGAGAGTGAGAATGTGAGCGCCAGCATCGACGTTCTGAGATCAGAAACTCCAGTACTGGAAGGAAGGCGTCCCGCCGAGCTCTCGCGATACGTCACAAACTTTCGCATCATCGTCATCGAGTGGCCTGGAAACGAAGGCCTCCACCTCGCACCCAACTACGACAACCTTCCGATTTCTGCCCATCGACCAGAGGGGAAGTGGTTTCCAAGCGAGCGACGGAACGGATGGGCGCCTACCGACGACTTTGTCAACTCCTCCCACGTAAAAGTGAGGGAAGAATCGGTCGGTGGCGACGTGAGAAACTGGCGGTACACACACGAAATGAACGCGGCGGACCACGACGGAGTTGCGTCAAGGGGGGTTTTCCAGTTTAACGTCATCCCGGTTGTGGAGAAGGTTCCGAGCTTGGGTTGGGGACACGGTCGAAAATACGAAACCAAGTACGACCCGCCGCCGCCGACTCCGACCCTCAGCTACATCTCTCAGCCAATGGGCCGCGCCGCAGTCGATTTCGAGTTTGCGGGCCAGGTCAAAAATCCCGATGTTGAAGGCATTCTGATCTGGGCGACCGAGACGAGCGGCTTCAAGCCAATGGCCGACAACCTCGTCTATTCCGGGCCGGCGTCGGATGTTGTTTCGGTCATCGGCCTGGCTCCGACGCGAACGTATTTCCGCTGGGCGACGTTCGACAAATTCTACCGAGCAGGCGACCCCCCCTCGACGCTGCACGTCCACCCTGACGAGGCGACGTTCTCGCCGGTCGCCGCGTCAGGAACGAGCGACATCGCGGTGGGGGATATGACGAATCTGTTCCCAGACCCGAGCTTCAACTACGTTGGCGGGTCGGCTTCGCTGAAAGATTTGTTCTCCGTTTACACCGAGGGGCGAGACCCTTACATGACGCACCCTTTGTCGCCCGACGGAGTTGGAGAAGAATCATGGGGCGTCGTCTCGATGATCGATCCCCTCGACAACCTTCCGGGGAACTTGATCTATCCAAAAGCCGGCACACAAATGCTCTCGTTCAACCCCGCAAAGTCGCTCGGTTTTGACGGCCACGGGAAACGGTTGTTCCAATTTTTCTGGCAAGCCACTGGTAACTACGCCGACGGAACAGCTCCGACCGACTGGACAAAGTTCGAGGTCGGCGCAGAAATCGAGTGGCAGATCAATAACACAGGCCCCACCTACTACGGGACAATTTTCGACCTCTTGCTAGACGAGTCGGGAGCCACCCAGACACCCGGAGTAATCGAACCGGAGTTCGTCAACTGCTATGCGCACCAACCCGGCACCCACCCTATCGATAAAACCGAAGACGACGAGACGACGAAGACGATGATCCGGCTCCGATCCGACCCGACAAATCACTTCGGTCGGGTCGCGTATAGCGTCAACATGACTGGCGGCTTTTCTGCCTCAAATGCTCCGCCGAATACGATGTTGCTATTCCCAAAGTTCGAGAGCCGGATGCCGCTTTTCGCTGACAAAGCGCAGAATGGTTTCGGCACCTCCGGCATTGCGACGGCGTTTTCGTGGTCTACATCGAACTCGATGCTTCCGGCGGACGCGCAGATTATGTCAGTCAGACCCGGCGACCAGTTCGAGTTGGATCTGTGGTTTAACCGAACGCGCTGGTTCTACGGTAGCGATGGCCGGATGTTCAACGCGCAGTTGGTTATGTACGACGGAGACGGCTACTACATCACAAAATACAGTGATGACGGCGGCTCGACATACAAGTCCACCGGAACCCAACACTCAATGGAATGTCTCGTCGCGAGTGAAAGCCCCGCATCCGACGCTGTTGGTGGCTTCGACCTGGGGGTGCAGACCTGGGATACGTGGATCAGCATAACGCACGAATTCACAGTTCCTTCGCACGTCACCCGCGCAACTCGCACCGTCGCAGAACACGTCGAGCATGGCACAGACGGGGTGCCGACAACGGTCTCTCGGATGGGTCTAGCGATCGTACCCGAGGGCTCATCCCTTTCCAGTCGGCTGATTTCCGGGCCTCGCTGGGAACCAAGCGGTGGCGTTTTGAATACGGCGGCGGCGGCGGGCGACGGAGACAGTTCCAACAAATTGTTGGTTGACCAAGACGTTTCCAACACAGGAACTCTTCCGCTTAGAGTCGCTCCGAACGGGAGATACAACTACGACGTGGAGATAGAACTCGACGACGGCAGCACGCACGGGGCACGGCTGATTTCGACGACTACGTTGAATAGTGACCCTTCCACGACCGAGGTCGAGATCGCCCCGGTTTTGTCGGGGGCGGCGGGTATCGGAAAACGCATCTACCACCGAAAAAACGGCGAAGCGGTACTTCTGTTTGACCAAGTCGAATTCAAGCCCGTTACTCAATCGCGGGGCATCGCGACCTCGGCGGTGGTCGCGGACAAAATCGGCGCGTCGGCGGTGGTCGCGGAGAAGCTCGCCACCGGCTCCGTCGAGACGGCGAAGATCCTCGACGCCAACGTCACGACGCCAAAGATCGCGGCCGACTCGGTGACCACCAGGGCAACTGTGAAAACCTCCGCAGTGCAAACATCGGGAACGATCAACTCCTATTTGCAGACACTGTCGGTGGAAAACGCTGACACAGCAACACGCCCGGTTGAGGTTACTTGGACCGGCGAGATTTACCGCCCGACCGACTACTCAACCAATGCGGACTGGGCGCCCTACTTCTCTTGCTACACCTACTCAACCGAAACCACGCTTGCCGCAGCTTGGCCGAGCGGCACCAGCTCAATACAGGTTTCATCCGTGACTGGCTTTGCGGTCGGCGACAAGGTCAGCGTCGGGCTGCACACGCTGAACCAAAACATCACACACGGATGGGAGATCCAGTCCATCTACCAGAACATCATCACGTTTACGCAAAACAATTTCTGGGCGGCAACCTCCGGAGCCTTGGTTTTCAAAGAAGACGACATCGTCTTGAGTGACGAAAGGGTGGTACCGGCAGAGACCACAGGCACGGGGGCTTTGCAGTCCTTTTCTTTTTCAGCTCTTTCCACCTTGCCGTCGGAGACGACGAGCAAGATTCTGTTCAGCTTCAGGAACAACGGAAACAACTTCTGGCAACACGCCGCTATCGCCGCTGGAGCCCATTACGACGCGAAGGTCGTGAAGCGGTGATGAACGAGCTGGAACTCGCGCGCCACCTTCGGCGCGGCCAACTCAACGAAAACTTCCGAGCCAAAATCAAACAAGGGCATCTGTTTTCCGGCTGGTTGATTTCCTTCGACGACCGCGCTGTCTCACGTATGGCAACCGTCCTCGCTGAACTCCGGGCCGGCGAGTCGGGCGCACATGGCGGGTTCTGGATCTGTCAGGACAACGAACGAATCGAATTGAATGACTCGGAGGCGGTCTTTCTTCTGGCGTCCGCAATCACCGCCCGGCTCGAGCTCGACCAGGCGTATCTCGAAGCGAGAGACGAAATCAACGCAGCGACGACCGAAGAGGAAATCCTCGCCGTCGAAATTGAGATTGGAGGGGGGAGTTAGATGGCACAGGTCTCCGGCGGGAGTGTTCGGGTTGAGAACGGCTCGAACACAATCCGACACATTTGGGACGTGCAGCTCGAAAACGGGGCGTCCGCCTTTGCTGAAGGTGACGTGATTACCTGGGACGGAGGCAGCGGCAGCACAGGGGGTGACGGGGTCGTCGCATCGTTTACGGCCGGCACACTGAGGCTGTACTTCTACCGAACAGCCGGCGCAAATCCGACTGTCGGGGAAACGATCACCGACAGTACCACTACAAAAACTGGAGCCATCGCTAGCTTCTACCCAAACTCTCCACCAAACTGGAGCACCGACCCAGACATCACCTCGGGTGGAACGAAAATGGTGGTGTTTGGATCGGACGCGACGGGGAACTACACGCTAGCCGCGTCCACCCAGCACACTTCAGACACGTTTGAGTTGACGACGAACTACGTCGGAACGACTGGAACCATCGTCTCTTACGGCATCCACACTGATTTCACACCGAATCTCGGGCTTCCCACGGTCAACTACGGAGACGTAAACGCGGTTGCGCTAGTGACGCGCGGCCTAGTCGAACTCGACCGGCGTGGGAAATTCCGAGGCGCGATGGTCACGATGACGGCGCAGCAGACAATCGCCGCCGCGACCGAAACGACGATCGTGCCGGGCACGACCGCCTACGACACGGACACATGGGTCGCGACGGCAAACGCGGGGTTCTTCACAGTGCCGAGCGGCGTGGCGAAGGTGAGAGTTTCGTTCTCCGTCCGCGCCGTCGCGGACGTTGTCTCGACCTGGCGCTGCCATGTGCTGAAAAACGCGACGACGAGTTACGCCGGGTTTACGGAAACTAACTATGCGGCGGTAGACGACGCCACTCCGATCACCGGAAACTCTCCGGCCATCGCAGTGGCGGCGGGCGACACGCTCAAATTGCAAACCCTGGTTTCGGCGGAAACGATCGTCGCGCTCGACTCAGCGACGTGGTTTGCGATCGAAGCCGTCGAGCTCACAGCGGCGAGCTAGGAGAACCCAATGGCCGAGGTCGAATTGACGGTGACGAAATTCGGGGAAACAGTCCAGTGGGTGCAGGCGAACGCGGACGGACACGCCTACACGAATGACGGGTTGACGATCTTGATGGTCGATAACACTTCCGGTGGGGCGTTCACCGTTCAGCACAATGAGCAGAGACAGTGTGACTTTGGGCACGCCACCGTCAATGACACCGACCCGTGCCCTGACGGCGGGATCACCCGCGTGTTCCGAGCGCAGAACATCGTGCGTTTTAACGACTCAGCGGGAAAGACGCACATCGAATTCACGACCGCAGTTCCAGGCGACGCGACTCTCCGGGTCGCCGTCGTGTCATATACCTCTTAGGAGTCAAACATGAAACGCGCCCTCCTCGTCGCAGTCCTCGTCGCCTTTTTGACCGGCGGCTATAGCTTTGCCCAGACGGAATTCCAGCCCAGCGTGAGTTCAACCGCAAAAATCGCGGACGAGGGGACTACGGTCACCCGCCGCGACGTGCTGAATTTCACGGGCGTCGAGATCACTTGCACGGACGACGCCGGAAACGAGCGGACGAACTGCGCCCTCGACACCGGCCTCGCGACCGGCACCTCGGGGACGATCCCGAAGTTCGGAAGCTCCAACACCCTCGTCGATTCAATCGTAACCGAGAGCGGGACGACCGCGACGGTGGCCGGATCGGTGAACACGACCGGCGGCGTTGACGTACAGGGCGCAGCGGGGATCACACTCTCGAACGACGAGACGATCACCAACGCTGTGGACGGCACGGTGAAGGTTTTGGGGATCTTGAGCGTCCGCGATTCGAGCGACCTCAACGCAACGGGCGGCGGCGTCGCTCACATCGGCTCCAGCGACACCGACTACCTGGCCCTCGACCCGAACGAGATACAATCCATGACCGGCGGCGCGGCGGGCGAGCTGCATATCAATACCCACGGAGGCGGGACAAACGTCCACAGCGTCACCGACGGGGTGTTCTCGGTGAATACGAGCGACCTCTACGTGGAGGCGCTGGGCGACATTGGCGCGGGGACGACCGACCCCGACGGAAAATTCCACATCTGGGCGGGCAGCTCCGGCGGTAGCCCGAGCGGCGACTTCATCGTCGAAGACGACGCCTACGTGAACCTGACGCTTTCTTCGCCCTCCGATAAAACCGGCCGAATTGATTTCGGCGACGTGCTTTCCAACAACGCCGGCCGCATCGAATATCACCACTCGGCCGACCGCATGGATTTCGACGCGGGGGCAACGCACACGCTTTCGATCACCTCTGCGGG
>PBAZ01000027.1 GCA_002717565.1 Chloroflexota bacterium | reverse complement strand
CTTAGCGGCTAAATCTGACATCTACTCAACCCCAGAGGTGACTATCGTCACTTCCATCAGCACTTCGCTCGGCTTCTTCTTGCATAGTCGAGCGACGTCTGAAATCCTCCTTCTCAAAGGTCAGGAGTTCCTTGTCTTCGATGTATGGGCGCCTAAGGTGAGTCACTAGCCTAACTTCGACGATTACGTCCCTTGCGATTGATCTGAATCCGCCGCTCTCATCCAGAATCTCGACAGCGTTGCGGGAAGTCCCGATTAGCATACCTCGGACCCACGGATCAGCATCTCCGGGGAGGGCCCTAGCGTCTAGTAAAATCTCGATCAGGTCATCCTTGCGTAGGCCAGACCTGCGCTCTAGCAATGGTCCGTGAAAAACATCCTGTAAATCTGAGAGGTCAGGAGAGCCATATTCCTCGTGAATTTGTCTTGCCCATCCGGGAAGGTCATCGATTCTCTTGCCTTTGCGTGTTCCTGCCATGCTATTGCGCCACAGTCGTGATAGAAAAGGAGTCGGATTGCTTCGGGACCTCCCATTTCGGCAACTGTGGGCTTGAAAGGTGATGGTAGAGGCCGCACACCGGAGGCGAGCGCATGGCAGGGGCTGACTGGAGGAGTATTCCCACAGTACTGTACCCTCAGGAGATTCTAGACAAGGCATTCAGTAAGGCCAGCCGCCAATCTGATTTCGTCGAGGATCCGGATAAGTATCACAGGGTGCGTAAGCAGATGGACAGGATGGTTCAGTCTGCCGCCGACGTTATCGACTCAACTCTACTCAAGTGGGTCGACAGATGGCCTAGCCTGAATGCACTCTCTCAATTCGATCAAGCTCTAATCGATGCTGCTGTAGGCAATGATGAGTATCGCAAGAGCTTGGGTACAATCCAGTGGGCTGCAGAACAGGTGCGAAAGATTGCTGGTGAAACTCAGAGGAAGATTTTGAGACTAAGGAACATCGAGGGATTCCATCAGGCGCGACGCCATGCATACGGCCGATTTTCATCTATTCTCGATCAGGTCTCGCCGCAGATATTGTGGCTCGGGGAGGCCCGTGACACTCTGCGACATCTACCTTCACTAGACCCTAGCGAGCCATGTATCGTGGTGGCCGGCGCACCCAATGTTGGCAAGTCGGCTCTGATTTCTGCACTTTCAAGCGGCGAGCCCGAAGTCGCATCGTACCCATTCACTACCAAACAATTGCATCTGGGGCATTTTGAACACCGACGCAGGGCCTACCAGATGGTAGACACACCAGGTCTTCTCGACAGGCCAATGTCCGAACGCAATCGAATCGAATTACAGGCCATCGCAGCACTTGAGCACATAGGCGATGCACTACTCTTTCTGGTCGACTCATCAGAGAGTACAACAACTCCTCTTGAGCATCAGGAGCATCTGCTGGAAGAGGTTAGTCAGTTGATGTCTGAGAGGCCGATGATTGTGGTACACAGCAAGGCCGACTTGATCGCTGAACTTCCCAAAGAAGCAGAGACCCCGATTAGTGCAGAGACCGGTCAGGGATTGGAGGAATTAAGGGCCAGGCTAATCGAAGTGATTGGGGCTGACGATGTAGGAGACCCACTCAGTTTACCTGAGAATTGGCACAGGGACGAGTAATTACTCAACTTTCCAGTGATGTCCGCAGATAGTGCAGTACAGGTTGTAACCGCCGAATGAAGGGGGCAGACCAGAGACATCGATTGCAGAACCGCAGTTTTCACAAGTCTTGTCCATACACTCGGCACCCCTTACTGGTTCTTCAACAAAACTGAAACGACTCATGCCTCCTTGAATCGCTTCCAGGCTCTCATTATGCTACGATGAGCGAACATCTCGCCTGAGCCCGCGAGTAGAAGAATTGAGACGATTGCTAGCAAAATCTCTGCAATCGGGTTTAGGGCGATTTGAGGAGTTATTGTGACTAACTGCTCACCACCAACTCCGGAGGTATCTGTGCTAGCAGTAGCGAATCTATATTCTCCCGGCTTGAGTTCAAAAGTCAACGAACCTCCGTCTTCATCCGGCCCTCCTGAAATGAATTCAAAATCCTCAGCCGTGCATGAAGTCAGCCCATTTGAGTCAGGCTCACAACCATCGGGTATACTTTCAATCACGCCAATCCAACTGGTGGTGAACTGCTCCCATTCGATTGTAACTTCGATATCAAGAAGCATGAACGCAGTCGGAGAACTCATGTCTTCTCCGCTCAGGCCCACTGGACATCCAGTACTATCGTCGGTACACGGGACAAGGGGAATATCGGTTCGGCTGGTATCGAGTGTAGGGGAATAAATACTGACCAAGACGAGTATGGCGCAGATTACCCCCATCGCAGCAGGCAGGATGGATAGAACCCTAATCATCATCGTACTCACTCCTTATCTCGCTCACAGTTCAATCTGACGCTACTATGTTATCACTTGCAGGAATACTAGCAGGATTGCTATCGCCGGGAAAAGATACAGCATCACTGTCAGCCTTTTCCTTGAAGATTCGCGCTTGCGTCGTGTTTCGCCACATTCGGAATCAGAGCAGACCGGGGGATCCTCATCTAGGGGAATTGGTGCCCAGCACACAGAGCAGTGTCGATGGTCAGGAGTCGAGAAACTCCGCTTTGCACGCTCTCTTTTCTGAGCATCTCGCCCTCGCTTGGCAGCCTCTCGAGCTTCTACCGCGGTTCTCTGAGCATCCCGCATTATCCTGTCGCGCTGACTCATTCTACCAAGGTTCCTCCGAAATCCTCGCCCTCCATTGCCGACCTCAGGGCACTGATGCTCCTGCCGTCGAGTATACACAACTTCATCCTGGCATCTGCAGCCGCATCAGCACCAATTGGGTCAACCACTTGTGATGGCCCAGCCTTGGAATGCTCCGCTGGGCCAACTATTTCCTGTAGTTGGGCATGAGTAAGTGTGTCAAAGGCACGCGCATTAGGATTAGTTCGCGGATCGGAGTCGTGTACCTTGGCGACATTGGTTGCTATGATACAGCGCTCAGCACCGGACGCCACAGCCAGTCTGATTGCGACAGCATCGGTAGTGTGGCCCGGCCTAGTCCCTCCCATGACTACTACCTGTCTTTCTTCAAGCAGAGAAACCGCTTCGTTTACGCTTAGAGGGATACTTCCGGAGACCGGAATGCCGGCATCAGCAAGACTCTCACGCACAATAGTAGCATTCAGCCTAGTGGCAGCGATGCCAATCCTGTCAAGACGATCTTCTGAGTCAACAATTGGTCTTGCTAACTCTATACCCTCACGAGCAGCCGATCCTCCTCCCACAACTATGCCTAACTTGTCTTCCATCGCAACACGGTCCCTAACGACCTCAGTAAGACTCTCCAGCCAAGCATGTCTCTCTTCGACCTCGGGTCTCAGCAGACTGCCTCCTAGGGCGGCTACAACCTTCGCCATTGATGGCTGCGCGTACGTGCACCCTTTCAATGCCTGCGCCTCGGGCGCGGTGAAGGGTTGAAATGCCGCCCCTCAGGCCTCTGACAGAGGCATAGCATGTCTGAAGACCTAGAGCAGCAGCAGCGCAGGCTCCGTCTGAAGAAGGCGCTGGAGGAACTATCTTTGATGCGAGGGATGGGAACCGAGCTGGTGACAGTAATCGTTCCTCCTGACAGGATGATTCATGATATTAGGCAGCACCTGTCGCAAGAGGCCGGACAAGCCGCCAATATCAAGTCGAAATCTACAAGGAAGCACGTTGGCGATGCCATTGAGTCAGCCCTAGCCTCACTGAACCGCTACAAGACCCCCGGAGAGCGCGGCATAGCAGTCTTCGTTGGGCATGTCATCGTTGGAAATAACAAGACCAGACTCATCACCACCGTGATTGACGACCCTCCTGAAGCGTTCCCTTCCTTCAGATACCGCTGCGACTCGACTTTTGAGGTCAGCCAGTTGGAAGAGATGCTAATCGATAGAACAGCATACGGGTTGTTCGTTATCGATCGCTCTGAATCTGCTTACGGAATAGCATCTGGCAAAAGGCTACACTGTCAAGAACACATCACCTCACAGGTCCCCTCTAAACACGGCAGAGGCGGCCAGTCGGCCCAACGTTTCGAGCGACTCATAGAAGAAGCCGCTCACAACTTTTTCCAGAAGTCAGCCGAGAGGGCTTGCAACTACTGGTTGCCCCAGATAGAGAACCTACAGGGAATCATCGTTGGTGGCCCGGGGGCAACTAAGGATTTCGTAGTCAAGAAGGATTACTTCCATCACGAAATTAAGAAACTCGTCAGAGAACCTCTGTTTGATGTTGGCTACTCCAACGAAAGTGGCCTGCGCGAGTTGATTCAGCGAGCAGGTGGCTTGATGGACCAGATCGAACTAGATGCAGAAAGGAACCTAGTTGATCATTTCTTACGTGAAGTCATGCAGAATCACCCCAAGGCAACTTACGGCGAATCTATGGTAAGATCTGCCCTCGACCAAGGCGCAGTCCACACATTACTACTTTCAGAAGCCCTCAGACAGCGAAGAGTTGGATGGACCTGCAAGCAATGCAAACATGAATGGGAATCCACTCAGAGCACTAGGTCTGATATTCCTAATTGCCCATCTTGCGATTCTGAGAACATCATCGAGGATTCTGACAGATCGATGGATTTGGTGGATGAGTTGAGCATGCTGGCCGGACACATTTCAGCCAAGGTCAGCCTCGTCTCGATGGATACTGAGGAAGGAGTTACACTCAACGACTCATTTGGCGGAATCGCCGCCATCCTGAGGTATGCATGGAGTTAATCAGATGAGGATTCTTGAGCAAGCCGTCAAGGAGAAGGCGACTGCCGCACTTTCTGCCGCAGGTGCTTCCGGAGACTTGGAAAATCTCCTAGGACCTGCAACAGTAGAGGAGCTTGGAGACCTAGCCGTACCTTGTCACAGCCTTGCTCCCTTGCTCAAACGCTCACCTGTAGACATAGCCGAGTCGATTTCATCCAGCCTCGCTCCAGTTCTTTCAGGAATCGCAGAGGTGTCCGCTGTCAGTGGATTCGTCAATATCAAAGCAGAGCCGAAATGGCTCGCTGCAAGGCTGTGTGAAATACTTCCTGATGATAGACTAGGAGTTTCAATAGAGGAAACCAGAGTCGCTGCGGTAGATTACTCATCACCCAATGTAGCCAAGGAGATGCACGTCGGCCACCTTAGGTCCACAGTCATCGGCGACGCGATTGTGCGCATGCTAATGCACAAGGGTCACACGGTTCATCGCGAGAACCATGTCGGTGACTGGGGCACCCCCTTTGGTATGCTAATCGAGCATCTATTGGATCTTGGAGAGGGTAATGCAGCCGATGAGCTTGGGGTGGGTGACTTGGATGGTTTTTACAAACAGGCCCGAGCAAAATTCAACTCGGATGAGATATTCGTTGAAAGATCTCGCAATCGTGTTGTAATGCTCCAGAGTGGAGATGAGGAGACACTCAGACTCTGGCGAGTCCTCGTGGATGAGTCCATGCGCTACTTCAACGAGGTTTACGGTATGCTTGGGGTACTACTGACAAATGAAGACATCATGGGCGAGTCGAACTATCACCACTTACTTCCTGACGTAGTAACTAGACTCGAAAATCTCGGAATACTGGAGGATAGCGATGGCGCCAAAGTCGTGTATCCGGGAGGATGGGTGAATCGCGAGGGTGAACCGATGCCACTTATCATCCAGAAGGCAGACGGGGGCTACAACTATGCTACTACCGACCTAGCATGCATTATTGACAGAGTTGAGAGGATTGGCTGCAATGACCTACTTTATGTCGTAGGGGCTCCTCAAACTCAACATTTCAAGATGGTATTCGAGGTCGCCTCAAAGGCCGGATTGATGGATAATTCACACAATGCTACTCACATCAATTTCGGCTCTGTTTTAGATTCAGATGGAAAGATTCTGAAGAGCCGAGAGGGCGAGGCGATCAAACTGGTCGATTTACTTAATGAATCAGTCGTAAGGGCCGAACAAGCAATTGCCGACAGGAATCCTTCGATTGATCCCAAGCAGAGGAGGGAGATCGCCAAGGCGATTGGAATTGGAGCTGTGAAGTATGCTGACCTTTCTACTGAGAGGACTAAGGACTATGTCTTCGATTGGGATAGGATGCTGTCCTTCGATGGAAACACATCTCCCTATCTGCAGTATGCTCACGCTAGAATCTGCAGCATATTTCGACGCTCTCTAATCGCTCGACCACTCCCAGATGGTACTGCTATCACACTGTTGCATCCAGAGGAGATTTTGCTTGCGAGAAGACTAGTCAACTTCTCTGCAATGGTGGATGAATCCCTTCATACCTACTCTCCTCACCGTCTATGTACATACTTGCATTCAGTCGCATCCGCATTTGCTTCATTCTACGAGAACTGCCCAGTTTTATCTTCTGAAGACGATTTAGTCAGGCTCAGTCGTTTGGCGCTTTGCGACCTGACAGCCAGGACTTTATCCACTGGACTTGGCCTCCTCGGGATTGATAGTCCCGAGCAAATGTAATCAGCCAGACCCCTTGGAGATACCATGCCTTCAGTAGGTGACATGGCTCCCGACTTCACACTAACCGCCCAAGACAAGTCTTCTGTGACTCTTAGCGAGATGAGGGGTGGCAGGGTGATTCTGGCATTCTATCCTGCTGCTTTCACCGGAGTTTGTACCAACGAGATGTGTACATTCTCTGAGGGAATGGCTGGGCTAGATTCGAGTGGAGTCAGAGTCCTTGGAATCTCGGTTGATGCCCCTTTCTCAAACGCCGCTTTCGCTGAGGCCAATGAAATCTCCTTTCCTCTGCTATCGGATGTACACAGAGAAGCAATTGATGCCTACGGTGTTGCACTGGGGGATTTCGTAATTCCAGGGTATACCGTCGCCCAACGCTCTGTCTTTGTGGTTGAGTCAGATGGTACAATTGGCTATGTCTGGGTAGCAGACAATCCAGGAATGGAGCCAGACTATGAGGCCGTGATGGCTCACTGCGCTTCGCCATAGGCGAGGTATCTGGCTATCGAGCCGAAAATCACTCCTGATACTATCAGGCTCTCCTCGTTGAATCGATCCATGGTATCGAGATAAGTATGGTACTCGGCAGAACCCGAACCGTAGCAGACAATAGCTCTACCATACTCCTTGTCCTCACCATCTTCCTCGTCGATTTCGTAGACAAACGGAGCATGGTCAGAGTTGTATGGCATATCAGTAGATGACAACCTCCTGATATCGATTGGATACTTTTCTGAAAGTTCCGGATATGCCTTTGAGAATGCATTTACTACTCCTGAGATGTGATCCACGTCAGCTTGATTGTTGCCAAACATCGTAAGGCCCGAATTCCTCTCTGCATCAACATGATTCATATCGAGATTTATGTAGAGTCTGAGGTTTTCTTCCAACATATTTCTGTGCTTGTCAACCCATTCTCTTGAACCCCAGAGACCTTCTTCTTCCCCTCCCCAGGTGCAGAAATACAAGGTCAGGTCCGGTATCCCCATTATTGATTCAAGAATCCCGAATTGTCTTGCTATCTCCTGTAAGGTTGCAACTCCCGAAGTATCATCCACTGCGCCGGGCCCATTGTACACGGTGTCGTGGTGAGCCCCAAAGATGACGATAGACTCCGTCTTGCCTTCGATAATCCCACAAGGCACGCGAATGGTAGCAGTTCCTCCGTTATTCACATCAGTAATGAATTGCAGTCGCGCTTCACCATTAATCACCTCGTCAACAATGGTCTGACCAACATTCTTTGATACCATGATGAATCCTAGTCCGTCAGGAATTGGATCTATCGACGAGATTCCTACTGACTTGAAGTATGGAACACAGTCGTCAGGAATTAACTCATCACAATTCTGGCGGTCATTAATCAGAATCAAACCCTCTAGATCATTTTCCGCAGCGCGCTCAAATAGCACTGTGTTACTCTCAGTCTCAGGCTGTAGCCAAACCAGACCAACCACGTTGGAGGCAGACCCCCAGTCTACCGAATCATTACCAGTTCCAAGATCGATGACCGGCATGTTGTCAACATAACGTACGAACGAGGAGCCGCTATAGCCCTGCAAAACGAAGTCTTCTCGGTGAGTAAATTCGACAATCTGACGATTGAAGTCTGCAGACGTGCAGGGGGCAGGGCCGCCGAAGATTTCTCCAATATCGCCAGGAGTACAGATGGATAATTCTGGTTCATTCCCTATGACGAACATAGGGACATCGAATTCTTCTAGAGTCGAAGGAATCCCCATCGAAGTGAAGTTTAGTTTAATTGAATCAGCCGTATTCTTCTCCTCAATCGTACCAGAGAGCCTCCCCTCCCATTCCGGATGTCCAAGATCGACCAGTGCCTGTGCGTACATCCGTGCCTGTTCGGCATCAAAATCAATCAATTGGTAGTCTGGCTTACCTCTGATCCATTCTACTATTCGGTCTCCGTATAGGATTGCACCACCTGATCCACCAATCAGAATCAGAGCTACAACAGCGATAACCTGCACTGGCAACTCTCTGATTTGAGTCACGAGAGTCAATGCACGCTCTCTCGGCCCTGAAGAGGCCATTTCCGCCTCGACCACAACCTCTTCTGCTCCCGATTCCACGGACTGCCCCGACTAAACCCGTCTATTGAACTCACGCCGAACTTGAACAAGCAACGTCCATTCTTTCTAGACTTCTTCACCAGTCCAACGCTTGCCAATTGAATGCTCTACTCCCATCTGGTCAAGAATTCTAGCGACTACGAAGTCGACCAAATCATCAATACTATCGGGAGCATGATAGAAACCAGGACTTGCTGGGAGAATTACTACTCCCCAAGAAGACATCTTTGCCATCGCTTCCAGATGTGGGGTGGCTACTGGAGTCTCTCGCGGCACTAGAATCAACTTTCTTCTCTCCTTAAGTGCAACAATAGCACTACGAGTAGCCAGGTTGTCAGAAATTCCTGCGGCAATCTTCCCGATTGTAGTGCCGCTAGCAGGACATACAACACAAGCTTCGTATCGGGCAGATCCAGATGCTGATCTAGCAGCCAGATTTCGATTGTCTTCCAGACTTAATCCATCTCTTCCAGCCAGTTCTTCGGGAGTGATTCCGCACTCCAGTTCGAGGTTGATTGCACCAGCATTGGTTACTATCAGACTGACCTTCCATCCTGCCTCTAGTAGTGCATCTAGAAGGCGCACCCCATACTGTGCCCCAGAAGCTCCAGTGATCGCCACAACCGCCTCAGGCATGCTATTCCGTCCCACCTACTGCCCTTGAATTGTTGCATAGGCTATAGGCAATCTCTGAGCGCGTCGGCGAGATATCTGTACTCATCGATGTGGTTGTATAGTTGAGCAGAAATTCGAATGTATTTCGTGCCATGATGACGCCATGGCATCACCGGAACCTGAATCGAATAATTATCCAGTAGTTGGTTGTGAAATGGGTCGCCTTCAAGGCTCATCGGACCGACCTCCTCTTCTGTAGGGACTTCAACCGAAGCCATTGAGCAAATCATAGAATCAGGAACTGGCGGCGTAGTCCCTAGGGCTTCACAGATGATGTCCCTACCTTGGATTGCCAAATTGTGATTTCTTCTCATTATCTCGGACCATTCTCCTTCAACCAACCCTTCCATGAAACTCATCGCTTGCGGAATACTCAACCAAGGAGTTGGGTCCTGTGTGCCAGGCCAAGCGAACTCAAAATCAAACTTCTCCTGAGCAGTTCCCTCGAATGAGAAGCCATGGCTGATGTTTAGGGGTTTTACCAAGTGTTTTCGATCTTCACGAATATGAAGGAAGGCTGAGCCTTTGGGCGAGCACACCCACTTGTGAAAGTTCCCGGTACAATAGGATGGTGCGAGTCGAGCAAGGTCTAGAGGGACAATACCCGGACCGTGAGCTGCATCCAGCAGTACATCTACACCTCTTGCTTGCAGCCGCTGAGTCAACTCCTCAAACGGCATCCTCGTCCCGGTTGGACTGGTGATAGTATCAATCATGGCTAGAACCGTCTTATCCGTCACGGCCCCCATAATCAGATCGATGACCTGCTCAGGCCCATCTAATCTGAAAGGAATCTCGACTACTACAGTCTTGGCGCCAGACCGCCCGGTGACGTAGTCCACTGCGTTCCAGCACGCTTGGTAAGAATGGTCAGGAACGATTATCTCGTCACCCGGATTAAGTTCAAGACTCCTGAGAACTGTATTCACTCCTTGAGTTGCATTACTAACGAATGTCAAACCATCTACATCGGCGTTCAGCATTTCCGCTACAGCCGCCCTAGATTGGTCCCATAAATCTGAATATTCTCTCTCGAAGAATCTGACGGGATCTCTCTCCAAGCGACTCCTGATTCTCGCTTGTTCATCTAGTACTGCTATTGGAGTGGCACCAAATGAGCCATGGTTCAGAAATACAGTATCTGTGTCCAGAGGCCAGTGGTGGGCGAGATTACTTCTGCGCGGCAGACTCATGCCGGCACTCCCGGAATCCATTTGACAGGCTTCAAAGGAATTCTGCCAAGATTCTTCTCACAGGTTTTGATGAGTGCTTCTTCCATCCTTTCAAGCCCCATCTCTCTCTCCTGCAAATCGGTCTTGTATCCCAGTTGTGACAGGCTTGTGTGAATGCCAGCAATCATGCCACATCCTTCGAGTTCCTCCACCCGTGATCCTGGTGTACTCACATTGATCGACATTCCATGTCGACTGACCCAGTGAAGGAATGAGAGTCCGATTGAGCAGATTTTGTGTCCGTCAACCCATGCTCCTTGCATCGACGGATCCTTGTATCCGCTGATGCCGCACTCAGCAAGCGCATCGATTGCCCAGTCCTCCAGTCTACCGATGATTGCGCGAACGCTCTGCTCCTCAACTTCCCACTTGATTATTGGATAAGCAACTAACTGACCAGGCCCGTGCCAGGTGATTCCTCCTCCTCGGTCAGTGTTCACCGTCGGGTAACCTTCCACTACCACTCCATCGCGAATCGCTTTAGGTCCGACAGTGACGACCTCAGGGTGTTCAACCATGATGATGGTGTCAGGAATCTTGTCCTTGATTCTCAGTTGCTGGAGTCGCTTCATCTCTTTGGCCATGACAGTATGCTCGACCATCCCCGCTCTGAGGATTCTGACTTCTCCCATTTTCTCACCTCAGGAGATGTGGATCGCATGTCCGAGTGTCTTCAATACGCTCTCATGGAAAGCTTCCGACATGGTTGGATGGGCGTGAACCGTTCCGGCCACATCTTCTAGCAGTGCTCCCATTTCAAGTGCGAGGACGAACTCAGAGTGCAACTCTGCGATGTGAGTGCCGACCGCTTGGACTCCCAGAATCACGTGATCAGACTCTCTAGCTGTGACTCGAACGAATCCTCCTGTCTTCTCTGCCTCGATGCTGAGTGCTCTCCCGCTAGCAGCAAGTGGGAACTTGCCTACGATGACATCCTCGCCACGCTCCTTGGCTTCGTCAGGAGTTAATCCCACAGAGATAATTTCAGGCTCAGTGAATACGATTGCAGGGATGGCGACCTTGTCGAACTCGCGCTCGTGTCCGGCGATAATCTCTGCCACCATCTCTCCCTCGGCGCTGGCCTTGTGAGCGAGCATCGGCTCGCCGGCCACATCGCCTATTGCGTAGACGCCAGGGACCGAAGTGCGGCACTTTCGATCGATTCTGATGAACCGCCCCGAGGCGTCCATCCGAACACCCATGTTCTCCAAACCCCATCCTTTCGTGTTAGGCTTTCTTCCTACTGTAACTAGTATCTTGTCGACCTTGATTGACTGCTCTTCACCATCTTTCTCAAAAGTCAACTCGATTTTCCTAGCCGCCCCCTTGCCCTTTACTTGGGCACCTCGGGCTAGAGCATTGGTGTGAACGGTGACCTTGTGCTTCTTGAGCCACAATTCAAGCGGTCTACGAATCTCTTTGTCCATGATGGCCAGTATACTGTCCAGTCCCTCGACAACAGTCACTTCTGTTCCCAGTTTGGTCATAGCGCATCCCAATTCAAGACCGATGTATCCGCCTCCTACTATGGCCACACTCTTAGGCAGACTATCCAAGTCTAGTGCTCCCGTTGATGAGATGATGAATTCCTCATCGCACGGCATGAATGGCAAATCAATGTGGCTAGAACCGGTCGCGATTATGATGTTCTCCGCTTCGATATTTATCTCCCCATCGGAAGTCTCGACAATACAACTCTTGGGTCCTGTGAAGTTAGCCCAACCCTTGACTAAATCAGTACCGGCAGCCTTCAGCAGACCCTCTACACCCTTGTTCAAACGTTCTACGATACCATCCTTCCAAGAGACGAGTGCGGCCATGTCTACTTCTGGAGTGCCATCAACTGAGAGTCCCATATGGCCGCCCTCTGCGCTATGTTGCTGCAAGGCCTCAAAACGCTCTGCTGCATGAATCATAGCCTTGCTTGGTATACAACCTCGAATCAGACAGGTCCCTCCTGCTTTGTCCCCTTCCACGACCACCGTATCCAGTCCAAGTTGACCGGCTCTGATGCCAGCGACATATCCACCAGGGCCAGCGCCCACGACTAGTACCTGACATCTGCGAGTCTCAGCCATACTAACCTCACATGAAAATCAGAGCAGGGTGCTCTAGGAATCTCTTGAGGTGCTGAATTAAGGCCGCCCCATCAGCTCCGTCCACCACTCTGTGGTCGAATGCGCTTGACAGATTCATTATCTTACGAATCACAATCTGCCCTTCTCTGACTACTGGCATGTCACGAGCCTTGTGGACGCCTAGAATGGAAACCTCTGGGTGGTTGATGATTGGAGTGGCGCCCAAACCACCTTCTCGACCCAGACTAGTGATGGTGAAGGTGGAGCCTGTGAGGTCATCGAGGCTTGCGCTACCATCCCTCGCCGCTCCAGAAACTCTCTGCATCTCTGAGGCCGTCTGCCAGACATCTAAAGACTCGACGTGCTTGACGACTGGGACGTATAGTCCCCTATCTGTCTGAGTCGCTATTCCGAGGTGAACTCCTCCGTGCCTTCTGACCACTCCGGCTTCATCATCGAAATGCGCATTGCATTCGGGATGTTCGGGCATAATCTTCGAAAGCGCCAGCATGATGAATGGCAGGTAGGTCAACTTGGGCTGACTTGGGTCGCGAGTTGAGTTGAGCATCTGGCGAAGTGACTCCAGCTCAGTTACATCGACCTCTTCGAAGTATGAGAAGTGAGGGATTCTACTCTTTGAGAGAGTCATCTGCTCGGAGATCTTGCGGCGCAGGCCTACGACCTTTACCTCGGCAACATCGGTACGTTTGGTTGAGTAAGCTACCGGCGCTGCCCCAGAAACAGAACCTCCTGCAGCGATGAACGCATCGAGATCGGCATGTCTCACCCTGCCAGCAGGTCCTGAGCCTCTGACTTGCGAGAGTTCTACTCCGGCCTCGCGTGCACGACGCCTTACTGCGGGACTCGCAAGCACCCTGCCGGATTTGGGGGCACTTGCGGCATCCGGTGCAGGTGCAGGAGTAGGTGCAGGAGTAGGTGCAGGAGTTGCAGGTGCAGCCTGCTTCGATACCGGCTCCGTTTCAGGGACTGGTTCGGGTTCAGGTTCAGGTTCTGATTCCTCGGCCGGCTTAGCAGCAGGAGCGCCGTTTGCCGAGCCGAACTCGACTAGAGTGGATCCGACTGCCACCATGCCGCCAACCTCGCCTTTGAGCGAAGCAATGACACCGTTGACGGGAGAGGGAATTGTGACAGTCGCCTTGTCTGTCATGACATCAACAATTGGATCGTCCTCGGATACCGAATCGCCAACGGAAACGTGCCATTGCACTACTTCTCCTTCGACAACACCCTCGCCAATATCTGGCAGTTTGAACTCGTAATCTGACATCTAACCCACCTGTGTCCTGTGTATTGCCGCGGCTATGCGAGAGGGTCCCGGCATGTAATCCCATTCAGTAGTGTGCGGGAAAGGAGTATCCCATCCGGTGACTCTCTCAATCGGACTCTCAAGGTGGTAGAAACACCTCTCCTGAATAGAAGCAGCCATCTCTGCTCCGAAACCACTGGTCTTGGGGGCCTCATGGACGATGACACAACGACCAGTCTTCTCAATCGATTTGACGACCGCTTCACGGTCCCAAGGGACTAGGGTCTGTAAATCGATGAGATCGCATGAGACTCCAATGTCCTTGATTGCTTGCTCACAGACGTGAACCATGGTCCCCCAAGATATCACTGTACATTCATCACCTTCCATAGCCAGCCTAGCTTCGCCCAGAGGTACGGTGTAGTGGGCCTCGGGCACTTCCGCCTCAGGGTGCCCCTCCCAAGTCGGGACATTATGAGGGTCACCGTAGAAAGGACCTCTATAGCAGCGCTTGGGTTCGAAGAAGATGACCGGGTCATTACTCTCGACAGCACTAATCAGAAGCCCCTTGGCATTGTAAGGGGTAGAGCAGTAAACGACTTTGAGGCCGGGAGTATGAGTGAATTGAGATTCTGGCGACTGAGAGTGGTGATGCCCTCCTCTAATCCCTCCTCCCGCGGGTGTGCGTACCGTGACAGGTGACCAGTACTCGCCGCCAGATCGGTGCCTGATCTTGGCCAACTCATTGACAATCTGGTCGTAGGCAGGGAAGATGTAGTCTGCGAACTGAATCTCGACAACCGGCCTGAGTCCGTTGAGCCCCATTCCGAAGGCAGCCGATAGGATTCCCCCCTCAGACAATGGAGAGTCGAAGACACGGTGCTCGCCATGCTTGGCTTGCAGTCCGTCGGTGGTTCGGAACACTCCGCCGAAGTAGCCGATATCCTCGCCGAAGACGATTACTTCGTCGTCGTTCTCCAGCATTATGTCTAATGCGTTGTTGAGGGATTGAATCATGTTCATGTTAACCATCTGATTCCTCCTTCATCTCATTGAATTGCTCCTCGAGGTGCCACGGCATCTCTTGGTAGACTTCTGTGAATATGGTGTCAGAGCTAGGATAGGGCCCGGTTGCCAAATCGCCGTGAGAGACCGCTTCCTTGTAAGCGCTCATGACCTCCTTGTCAATCCGCTCCTCCAATTCTGTGTGTCTCTCCTCGCTCCACTCGCCAATCTCAATCAGGTGGTCGCGTAATCTCTCTACGGGGTCCCCGCCTGGCCATTTCGTGTGTTCGTCACTGGGCCTATATCTGCTTGGATCATCGCTGCTGCTATGAGCCCCGGCGCGATAGGTCAGGACCTCGATGTGGGTCGCGCCAACTCCGGCCGCCGCGCGCTTCCTCGCCCACTTGGTAACGGAGTACAGAGCCAAGAAGTCATTGCCATCGACTCTGATAGATGCGAGCCCGTAGGGAAGCCCTCTGGAGGCGAACTCACCCTCACCGGTGGCGAAGTTGGCGTGAGTCGAGATGGCCCATTGGTTGTTGACTACGTTGAGTATGACCGGAGCCTTGTAGACGCTGGCGAAGTTGAGGGCGTAATGGTAGTCTCCTTCCGCGCTGGCTCCGTCTCCAATCCAAGTTATTGTTACCTCATCCAAGCCCTTGTACTGTGAGGCCATGGCGACTCCAACCGCCTGGCTGAATTGAGTCCCAACAGGACTTGAGACGGAGATGAATCTGCCATCACGATACGAGTAGTGAACAGGCATCTGCCTACCCTTGATATTATCCTCGACATTACCTATGCAGTGACAAATCATGCTGACCATGTCTCGACCTCGAACGAACTGGGCACCGGGCTGCCTGTAAGTTGGGAATATCCAGTCTTGAGTCTCTAGTGCCATAGTCTGAGCGATGGCTACGCACTCTTCTCCGAACGAGCGCATGTAGAATGAGAGCTTACCAGTCCTCTGCATTTTCATCATACGGTCATCAAATATCCTGAGTCTGACCATATGCTCGAGTCCCTGCCTGAGCTCATCTGCATCCAGTTCCGGATTCCATTCTCCTGATGCCTTGTTGTCCTCACCAAGGACTCGGACTAGGCCCACTGCGTGAGGAACAGTATCTTCTGAACTACACTTCTTGGGATCGGGCATTTCGAGGTCCCCAGGTTGCCAAGGCCAGGTTTCAAAACTTGCCTCATCGCCAGGGCGATAAGGAGCATCAGGGATATTCAGACTAGGTTTCTTCTTAGCCATCTAATCACCTTAAATCTCCACTTGTCCACCTAGGAGGATGGGGGCTCCTCCACGAGCCTCCTCCCAGAGTAGGCCGGCCCTGTAACTTGAGCGAACTAAGGGCCCACTGGCTACGGCTTTGAATCCTATTTGACGAGCCTCGGCATCCCAACTTGCGAACTGCTCGGGTTCCGGGAATCTATCTACGGGCAGGTGCCGGTCGCTTGGCTGCAGGTACTGGCCAAGTGTCAACATGTTCACTCCGGCATCAAAAAGCAGACGCATTGCTTCACTCACCTCTTCATCGGTCTCTCCGAGACCGACCATAATGCTTGACTTAATGAGAATATCAGGTCTGAGCCTGCGAGCCTCTCGCAGCACACCGAGAGATTGCTCAAACGAAGCCCTCGGGTCACGCACTATCGAATCGAGTCTGGGAACGCACTCCACATTGTGTGCAAATACTCTGAGAGGCAGATTTTCGAGTAAATCGCCGAGAGCCTTGAGATTTCCATCTAGATCGGAGCAGAGCAGCTCTAGGCCAACTTCTGGACAGCGCTCATTCACTGCAAGGATGCAATCTCTGTAATGTTCTGCACCACCGTCTTCTAGGTCATCTCTGTTGACCACTGTAATCACTGCGTGGTCGAGCCCCATCCTCGCTACAGCCTCGGCCAATTCTGATGGCTCGGATGCATCCAATGCTGGAGGAATCTTCTCGGTGCCAACAGCACAGAACCTGCAGCCCCTAGTGCAGACTTCTCCGGCCACCATGAATGTGGCGGTTCCCCTGCCCCAGCAATCGTGCACGTTGGGGCAGCGAGCCTCTTCGCATACAGTGTGTAAACCGTGTTCGTGAACGCTTGAACGAGTCTCGTTGTATCTGGTCTGAGCGTCACCGGTTGGCAATGAAGTCTTGAACCACGGAGGAAGTCGCTTTCGCAACGACTTCCTTCGTTCAGCAGCACTCTGTCTGGAGGCCCCGCCGCATCCTCCTGCGTTAGTTGAATCCGCGTCGATGGTAGGGAGGCGAGGTGCCATCAAACCGTCGGATGAAGTACCGACATTAACCATTCTGCTATGCTTGTCATACCTGCATGTCCTCATACAACTGGAAATATCAGATGTTGCCCCCGGCCAACCATGGCCGAGGGCACTGTGCTAGTAACAGGTGGGGCCAAGCGCATCGGCAGGGCGATTTGTCTTAGCTTGGCTGCAGACGGATATTCCATCGCTGTCCATTACAGGGGCTCTAAGGAAGAAGCCGAAGAAGTCGTCATGGCCGTCGAGGAATCAGGTGGTACAGCGTTTACTGTGCAAGCCGATCTTGCAGAAGCCGATTCAGCGTCTACCCTGGTCGCCCGGGCTAGCGATAACGGACCACTGCGCGGCATTGTCAACAATGCCTCGCTATTCATCCATGACGATATCCAAAGCATCGACACACAGAGTTGGGATGCCCACATGAATGTCAATGCTAAATCTCCGATGCTATTAATCAGATCTCTGAACGAGATTATGGAAGAGGGCCAGACCGCCTGTGTGGTAAACGTGCTCGACCAGAAGATAGCCGAACCTAATCCAGATCATCTTTCCTACACGGCTTCAAGATATGCAATGCTAGGGCTGACCGATGCACTGGCCAGAGGGCTCGCCCCCAGTATCAGAGTCAACGCCGTGGCCCCAGGCCACACCCTGCCGAGTGACAACCAGACCGAAGCGGGATTCGCCAAAGCCCAGTCGGAATCTCCGCTTGGTTACGGCCCTAGGCCAGAAGATATCGCAGATGCTGTCTGCTACCTCATGGGTGCTAGAGCGGTCACAGGCCAGATTCTATTTGTCGACTCAGGTGAGAGATTCTTGTCGCGAGCCAGAGATGTCCTGTTTGAGACGGAGTGAATATGTCGACGAGCCACAGTGAAGCAATCGAGGCATTGCTTGTCTCCGGAAAAACAGTCTCGTCGCTGTTTCTTGATGGTGCTATCAGGAATGTCGATGTTGGAGTTTACGAACACGAACAAGGATCTCCTCAGAGGCTGATGTTCGACATTCATGTGGTTGTCGACGACTCTAGGCCGTCCAACGACTCGATAGACCGCGTGCTCGATTATGAGTATCTGATTTCTTCGCTGGACAGGACCGTTGCGATGGATCGCCCATCGTTACTGGAGACTTTGGTAACAAGGCTACTTGAGGAGGTCATGGCACCTGCTGAGGTCCTTGCAGCCTCGGTCAGTGCTAGCAAACTCGATGTAACCGATGACGACTCTAGATTGGGCTGCACTATGACCAGAGTCAAGTGATGGTGCAGGGGGCAGGATTCGAACCTGCGAAGCACTTTGCACCGGAGCTTAAGTCCGGCCCCTTTGACCGACTCGGGAACCCCTGCAACCTGTGAGCAGGGTCTCCTTCTCTTGAACCGAGCGCAAGATACCGTCCGTAATTGACTCATCTCGTACCCTTAAGGTACGAACGCTTTAACGCCACTCTGACGGCCGAATCACTGTGCATACGAGCAGTACGCCGAATGTTCTCCCCGGCAAAGCCCGCCTAGGTCTGATGGTCGCCTTGGTGCTTTTGACCCCCGTTTTCTCACCCCTTAGCGAGTCCTCTGAACTCAAGACTTCCGAGCCTCTGATGGTCCAAGAGGAGATTGAACTGAAGATGTATACGCTCTATTTGGCCTCGCAGAACACATCGGCTGGAGGTGACGGCTACATCACAACCGAGGTACCAGACTCAGGCGGCCAAGACTCGGCCAGCGCTCTCGATACTGAGATAGATTTCCGATCTAGCGACATGCTGTCCTCCCTGGTGGTCCACGGCAGATCCCAGCACGGTAGTTCTGGATCCTACTACGTCCCACTCGATTTGTTTCTCAGGGCTACTGGACCTAACGGAGCGACGGTAGACTGGACCATCACTCTGAAGGCAGGTGGCTCTCAAGTTGGAACTGCCTCTTGGAACACTGATGCATGCACTCAGGGGATTACCAACAGTTGCAGCTTTGACCACGAAGAACTCGATGTGGACCTAGGTCAGGACGAGTCGTTCACTGTAAGTAAGGACGAGATGCTTGAAATCTCGATTTCTGCCGAAATGAGTGGCTGCGATGGCGGCTCGTTCCCAGGAGGCTCAAGTTGTGAGGCAGAAGTAGCTTGGAACGAAATCGATGGTGAGCCAGACAGATTCTCACAGATAGAGGTAGAGGCCAATGCGATATCGAACAGTTTGGTACTCCTGCAGAGGGAGGGGGCAGAACTGGCAGAAGGACCAGAGTTGGATTGGTATCCGAATGACATCCTCTCTGACAGGGCGATGCAGTTCACCTTCGATGTCAAGAGTTCTTTCGGAAGGTACGACATAGAATCTACACGGCTGCTGATGAGAGATCCTAACGGAATTTACCGAATTGATCACATCATAAACGAGGATGATGAGGATATAGAAGACACAAGTCAAGGGATTTTTGGCGAGTACATTTGGACCTATCCAGGAGGATTGCCTGCAGGTGAATACTCGGTAGAACTCGAAATTACTGATATCCAAGGTAACGATTTCCTGATTGAACACGAGCCGATTGAGATGCACCAATGGGGCGTTTCGATTAATCACCGATTAGACAAGACTACTGAGTATATCGCACCTGGTCAGACTACAGCAGTTCCGCTACAGTTAGTCCACAAGGGCGACTCGACCAAATCGATGGAAGTAGAGCTTGAAGTTCTCACAAATCTAGGCAGTTCTTGGATTCTAGAATTCGACTCTCCCGGAGGATATACTCTCAACGCGGGCGGAGACATCCTCAACCCTATTCTGACCCTTACCGCACCAGACGACTTGACCGGCACACCGGAGAGCATTGAGATTAGGGCAGTTGCGGAGGCAGAAGTAGACAGCGTCCTACAAGTTGTCCACCAAGATATCTTACAACTTGATCTTGAGAAGATAGATGTCTTCCAACCCCCAGAAGTATCTGTTTGGAACGAAGATCACGATTTACAGATGGCAAACTCAACAAGGCCAGATGACTTTGACCAGACTGCACCTAGATACGTTGAGTATGGCGAATTTACTCCATTCCTACTGGAAATCTTCAACACTGGATTTGACGCCGATACTTTCAGAGTAGACGTACTACAGAGGGCCAAGTCAATCATCCAAATCTACGATAATGAGACCGGACAAAGAATCCTGGAGGACGAGGGAGATGGAACATTCCATACTGCAGTCCTTGAGCGTCACTCTGCCCAAGTCCTACTGTTTAATGTCAAACCATCTTCAGATAGAGATGACCCCGACATAGGTCAAATCGAGATTGAGATAATCAGCGAAGGCAACTCTTCTCTCCGAACAACCGTCGCTTTCACAATCCAGAGGACCTTTGGAATCCACGCAGAAGTTTCTCAAGACTGCGATGGCACTCCTCTAGGTCACATACGGGTTTCTCTTTGCTCTCCGGGTTCGGGTAACGCCTTCGTTGACTTCAGAGTCAGGGTTACAAACAGCATGACGGGAGGTGAATCCGCAACTTGGTGGAGGATACAGAACCCCTCATCATTGCAAGAGAACTTAGACAACGATCCAGCATACGGACAATGGCAGTTCACTATCACCGACGATACAGGTGACTCAGTCCCCAGAGTCTCACTAGGTCCCGGGGACTTTACCGAGGTATTCGTTTCCGCATCTTTAACCAATCAGGTTGTAGCAGGCAATCATACGATTTATCTCAGAGTGATTGAGGATATCGATGATGATGATGCTAGGTATTTCGATCTCCCAATCGTCTTTGAGATTGAGTCTGGCGAGCCTGAGTTGCAGATTGTCCAAGTATCTCCGAACTACGAATTACTCCCGGGTGAGGCTTACACGCTGCAACTTAAAGTCAAGAACAATGGAAACGGTCCACTCACAGTCCTGCTAGACGCTGAGGTTGAGCAATCTGGATGGACAGTCGACATAGATGGGCCCTCGGGCTCTCCATTGATTGAGTTGGGCGCTTTCGAAGAGTCTACATTCAATCTAGAAGTAACTGTCCCGGAGTCAGCAAATAATGGCGATAAAATCCCTGTTGTAGTTTCAGCTACTCCATTTGACACCGAACAGAGTTGGCCCGACGAATATACTGCTGAAATTTCCGTTACAATGACCGTTGGAATATCCTCTTTACTGGATATCTTAGTCAACGAGATTACCCACCCTAGAATCTCGACGATGATTATTGCATTAGTAGGAATTCTTCTTCTATTCGCTGGGATTCAGAGTCGAATAAATCGTAGAAGATGGACTTCCCACTTGGCTTATCTTGAGTCTTTGGGAGGGGACGAAGTTGATGACTTGGAAGAAGAAGATGAGGATTCAATCCCTGCTCCCGTCACTGCATTTGAGGAAGAAGATTCGGATGATTATGACGATGACGAGATAGAACTTGTCTGAGACCTGTGTGATACCTGTCCGAACGACGCTCCATTCGTCTTAAGACCCTAACTTTCTGCCATAGGCAGTAAGGGGTGACGTAGTGCTAACCGTTAGAGCCGAATATACGAGCCAAAAGCTACCTCGAAAGAGAAGGTCAGCAATCCTCTTCACCATCATTCTGTTACTATCTTCTCACGCAGCCTTCCAATTCGGACAATGGGAGGCGTTGGCGAGTACCGATGCCGATGGCGATGGCCTAACCTATGGCCTTGAGTTCTACATCAACACCCAGCCACAGGACTGGGACTCAGACAACGACGGACTACCTGATGGCTGGGAGTGGCAGTATGGTTTAGATCCTCTATCACCATCCGGAGACAACGGCTCTACAGGGGATCCCGATGGAGACGCATTCACTAATCTCAACGAATACCAATATGCAATCCCTAGTGGTTGGGACTCTCCCTCTACTCCTACTGTGCTTGACAATGGAGTTTGGTGGAACGGAACCGTCCCCGTAAGGCAATGGGATGAAGAGAGTGCCATGCAGATAATCCAAGGAACAGGCTCTGATGGATTCGACGAAGATCCAATGGGCAATATCTGTAATGACCAGATGGATAATGACAAGGACGGATTGGTAGATACTCAAGACCCCGATGGAGATGGAGATGCAGACTGTAGTAGCGACGACGACGATGGTGATGGCCTAATTGATGAGGACCCAGATGGATGGGATACCGATGGCGACGGCATGCCCGATGCATGGGAGGTCGCCAATAATCTCGATCCAACTTCCAATTCCAATATGGATGGGGCAAATGGGGACCCGGACGGCGACGGTCTTGGGAATCTCTGGGAATATGTCAACCCCGCCTGGGGGACTCGTAATGGTTCAACTAATCCTCCTACGCAATATTTCCGCCCAGGCCCATTCAACATGACAGCAACCGAGTCACCTTGCAATCCAATTTTAGGACTCGGCCCTGGAGGTTGCCTCATTTTCACTGCAGAAGTCGACGGAATTACTCAGACTGATCCAAATAACAATGACACCGATGGAGATGGGCTGAACGACTCCTACGAGGCTCTAGTTCTGTTGACGGATCCCACATCGATCGATACCGATGGCGACGGAATTTCGGATGGCATAGAGGTCAACGGAGCATATGGCGACCCCCCCCAGGCCACAGATCCTAGGAATAACAACACGGATGGTGACCAATTTGACGACGGAGAAGAAGATGTCAATGGAAACGGAATTGTCGACACTGGCGAGACAGACCCGACTCGAATTGAAGACTCAGGGGACTTCGATGGCGATGGAATTGACAATTGGGAAGAGAACATGACCTGTACTCTGTGGAATGTTTCTGATACTGATGGGGGCGGCGTGAGTGATGGCGACGAACTCGACTTCGGTCACTTGACTGATCCCTGCCTCTCAACTGTCGAGGTAGAACTAACAATCACTAATTGGGATGCGACCAACTCAGAACTAACTCTGAACTCGACCTTGGAGCTTAACCCATCTCCTGAGGATTGGAGGCAGAATAGTGCCCCGATGGGATACTATCTTTCCTCTAATGGTAGTTTGACCGCATTCAGGTATGAGACCATGGTTCAGAATACATTGAGGAACGTTGACGTAGACAAACCGGCCGATGCCGATAGTGTGATTTTCGTCAATTTCTCTTGGTGCTGGGATGCCAGTCAGAACGCTACAAATGAACTCAAGTGCGATGATGACTATGCCGATACTGATGGAGATGGACTGGCAGACTGGGAAGAGTTCCTGAGCACTTGGGGATACATCTCTCATCCGAACCTGTATGATACCGATGATGACGGAGTTGATGACTTAACCGAGATTCTGGAAGATACGGACCCAAACAATCCTTGCGATAATCTACTCGATTCGGATGGCGATGGATTGAACAACTACTTTGAGAATACTACTGGGTGCCAGTTAATCTTTGGAGTTGGTGGCAATGGTACCGTAGACACATACTACACTTTGTGGAACGTCTCTGATACCGATAATGGAGGAGTGGCTGACGGCCAAGAATACCTCGATGGGACGAATCCACAGAATAATTCCGCCGATGACCTCAATCCTGTGGATACCGATGGCGACGGAATTCCAGATACCATTGAGCAACAACTTGGGACCGATTGGAGAGATCCAGATACGGATGGTGGAGGCATCCCCGATGGTCAAGAATGCACCTCTGAATTCTGGGATATTGGATGTTTGAATTCAGCCGGAGATCCTTGGGATCCTTCTGACGACATCGATGCCAACGAATTATATTTCACTGTAACGAACTTGACCTCAGGTCTAGATTATGAGGCCCAGCAATACTGGAGATGGCACACCTATGATTACTACACTGGGGTATCTTGGGGAGTCAATAACACTCTAGTTGGCAATACTCAGATGACCTTTGAGTGGTCTACAACTCAAGGTGTGGCAGATTCTAGTTTCTGGGGCGTGAATGGTTCTGAGCTGAATTTATGGCAAATCGATTACGAGAGCGGAGTTCTTGGTCCCGGGGTGGAGCTGATTGCACCATATAATTCCGTCAATTACTCGAGTTGGCAAGATAGCAATGCAGGCATGAATTTCTCAAACTACACTCGTGACATAATTATCGATCAATCCTATGTTGACACCTTATTCGTAACTTCACCTACAGTAATTCTCGGCCCCCAAATTATCGATAACTCGACCGCTTTCTCGGGAAGCCCCTATGCATTTGACATCCCCGATCATTCATCTAACAAGTCATACGTCTATGGAATCACAATGGATGTGATAAATGACTCTGGTGCCTTCACTGCTTGGGAAAAAGTTCTAGCCATACAGAACTTCCTAATAAATGGAAACAGCACCCTCAATTTTACACTCAATCATGATGGATCTGGAAGGAACGACAATCATCCAATTGGCTCCCCTGAGAGAGATCTAGCCCATTGGATTCTGAACACCACTAGAGAGGGGAGTTGTGATGAATTTACAACAGTGTTTTCAGTTATGCTTAGAGTTGCTGGCCTACCAACCAGAAAGGTCACAGGATTTACTGGAGGAACTTGGACAGGAAAGTCATTCGAAGTTTATGGCAAGGATTTCACCTCTTGGGTAGAGGTTCACATGGAGGCCAATCAGAATCAGGGAGGATTGGATATGGGCTGGATTCCATTTGAGGCCTGCCCTAACTCTGCACCTGTAGAAATTGTTCAGCAGGATTGGGGTCCTTTGTGGTATGAGAGAGATCTATCTTCGGGCGATATTTGGATGAATGGAACTCTGCAATTCGTCGATAACGCAACTCCTGCGGAGAATATCTCAATTGACATGTATCTAGTTCTAACGAATGAGACCGCGAATGTGCCCGGGGCGGCAGCAGTATCTGAACATCTCGTGGCCTCTGGAGTCACTGATGCTAACGGTTCGTTCAACCTGAATGGCACACCTTCCGAAGTAATCGATCCGGGTTATGGTTCTCTGGTTCTCTATGTTCATGAACGGACATATATCTCATCCCAAGGAATTTCCGATTCTTGGACACTGAATATCTCTGACGACGCCTCAATCAGCATCAGAGAACCTACTCCAGTCGGTGAACCGATGCTAGGCGCGGGCGTGGAAACTCTGCTTGTAGGAGATCTTTCATGGGCAAGTTCGCCATACACAGATCCAACCCAATTGGATGACTTGCAAGTGATTCTGAATTACACTACTACTGTAGATGGCCCAGTCAGTCTAATTTCCAATCTAGGGGCGGGTGGATATTATGAGTTCTCAATCCCAATCAATGAGTCCGAACCTCTTGGCCTGATGAACGCCTCAATCGGATTCTTCGGTTGGCATCAGGAAGACCTCAACAACGCCACATCTCCATCTTATCACGTCCGTCCGAGCAGCCTCAATTTCCAGTTCAACATCACCCCTGCACCTAATCTAACAATCACCTTAGAGGGGCCCGGATTGAACAGTAGTATCCTAGAGATTGACTCTGCCATATACCTGAATGGATCTGTGTTAAGCAGAGGTCCAAGTTCAGATCCATTGAATGGGACTTTGAGCTTGAAGATGAGGAGAGCCAATACGAATGGCGCCTATGTCACTCTCACATCTTGGTACCTCAATGACACTAACTGGACCTCCACTGCAGGAGAGTTCTCATTGGTTTGGCAATTCTCTGCCCAGAGCGTCCCATTGCCTGCTGGAGAAGTTCAGGTAAAGTTGGAATTCGACTCCGATGGCCTATATGCTAATGATCAAGCGACATTCACAGACCAATACGGAATCAGGAGTTTTGTAAACTTCAATTACCAACTTGAACCAGTTCCTCGTGGCACCCCTACAAATATCGAAGTCCTATTGACCGATCACACCAATTCCTCACTAGCCCAATTCATTGGAGAATATAGTCTCGAATTGAATGGCTCAGTGGTGTGGAACGCCACTGACCCAATCGATTTACCAAGACTCGGAGTACAGTTCACTGCTCCCTCGGAAATGTTCGCTGGCGATTACACCTGGGATTTGAGTTACAATGGCTCCACTTGGCTCCGTCCAGCTACAACTTCTGAAGTAATTAGGATTCAGGGGCAGGCAAATGCGACGGTACAGTTGGGGCTCGAATGGACCCCTCGCGGCTCATCTAATTGGGTCTCAGGATTCGCCAATGATATCTTCCACGATACTGCAATTACAGGAAACAATTCCTCTATTGTGGTCCGTCTGTTGGTGCCTTCTGATCTCCCGGACGCCCCGGATGGCTCACCAGCCCCTCCGAATACGAGGAGGCTGGCTTCCGGCTGGATTAATCAGAATACGGGAGGCTACAATCTTAGTTTTGAAATGCCTGAAGAGGTGGGCTCAGGAGTTTACCAACTTGAGGTGATTCTTGATTTCAACTCTAATCCACCAGCCGGTGGCGTATACTACAAACTTGAAGATGGGGTTTCTTACAGTGCTGGAATCCAAACCGAGTTTGTCGTGAAAACCACTCCTTCGGATATCATTGTAGTCGCCGGCTCAACAATGCAAGTAAACGCCACCATCTCTGATGTTGAAGACAAATCAATATTGGAAGGCATACTTGCTCAGATTTACTTTGATTGGGGCGGACCTTCGCAGCAAATACTTCAGAACCGTACAACCGGTTCTGATGGGGTAGCACAATTCACACCTACAATTCCTGCCGGCACTGCTCCGGGTTTCTACACTGTTCGGGTCCATGCTCCTGATGATATCTCGGATCCATTGAGTCTAGAGGGAGCAGGCCGTTGGCTAGGGAATGACAGTTTTGTCAATCTCACAGTGCAAGTGGCTAGTTTGGTACAAATTGACAGCATTCCTCCCGAAGTTACTGCCGGCCAAGTATTCTCGATGAGCGGAAGAGTACTCGATGGGGTGGACAGCAATCGTTCAGTAGATGGCCCCATGGCGCTGGAAGTATTCTTCTTGGGCGACTCTTCTGAGACTCTAATCAACAGCGTAAATACCGCAAGTGATGGAAGTTTCAATATTTCAGTCCCCACAGATCCTCTGGCCGACGGAGTAAGTAGTGGTACGAAAACAGTCGTTGTCAGTGTGATTAACGGCAGCTCCCCGTTTTATCTGACTGGCACTGGAAACGCTCCAATTCTAGTTCGGGGGGTCACTCAATTTGTTGAAAAGACCCCAATAATTAACACGGTCGTAGATAGAGGTTCTTCGATTAGTTTCGGGGCTAGATTGGTCGAATCAAGTGACAATGACAAGCAATTGGGCAACTTCACAATTGCAGCCAAGTTCCATGATACTTGGTTATCCGAAATTCAGACTAATGACGCTGGAATTGCAAACTTCACATTCAACGTCCCACATTCACATCCTCTAGGCCTAATCGTAGTCACTCTGTTATTCAATGGTTCATCCAATCTACACTCATCTGGTACTATAATTACTACGATTACTGTTAGATCTCCAACAAATTTGACTATCGACCCGATTTTGGCAAATCCAACCGCAGGGGACACCTTCACAATTAGTGGCTCTCTAACTTCCAGTAATGGCTCGGGAATTATCGATCGTAATGGCAACACCCTTCCTGCTTCACTTACATTCGAAATTGACGGACAAAGTTCCACCTTCACTGTCACAGGAGGTTCTGTTTCACCTAACGGGACATGGTCCGCTGACATCAGACTTGACCTTACATTCCCGCGAGGAACACACACATTACTCGCCACATATACGCCCACAGTGAATTACTACGGTTCTGGTTCGGGCGAAGCCACATTCGATAGCAGAGGTTACTCTCTTCTCAGCATACTAGATCCATTAGATTTAGACCCTGATCGCAGAACAGTTCGAGGCGACTCCATTAATGTCAGTATTTCCCTAATTGACAATGCTGGTCAACCGGTGGCCACAGAGTCAGTCAAAATTTACGTCGAAGGAAACTTAGAGTCTACGGGATTAACGGACTCCAATGGTACGATGACAACAACAATCACAGTCGATAGTTTGCGAACGCCAGGGCCGTTGGTAATTTCGGCCGACTTCGAAGGCATCAATGGGACAACTGGACTGTTGGGTGATCAGACTTCGACCCGAGTAATCATCCTCGCTCCGACCGTTTTGGAGATCGACTCAATCTCAGGCTCAGCAATTGCTGGAGAGAGTGTAACATTTAGTGGAACTCTGCTAGACGAGCACGGACAGACTCTGTTACATGCCGACAATGCTCAGGGCGGAATCATCCATCTCGACATTGACGGAGTTAGTGTTGGTCCAATTTACTCTACTCAATCCAATGCTACTACAGGCGAGTGGTCCATCACCTATGATTTGCCCTTGGATTCGGACTATGGGGCGCATTCGATGACGGTAAGATTCCTCGGTGGTTTCACTTGGGTCGACCCAATGGGACAAGGCGACTCACTGAATCCGGAGTATTACTTGCCATCAACCTACACAGGCGTGTTCAACGTGACCCAGACCTCCCAAGTTGTTCTCACCACGCCGCCAGGGGAAATAGACAGGAATGAGTTGTTACTGATTGAAGGAATGCTTACTGATGGATCTGGCAGAGTGCTTCCTGACAGAGCCCTAGAGGTTTCAATGAACGGACAGTATTTGACCGCACTTTCAGTTGATGAGAATGGCACATTCAGTCTGTATATCCCCGTCCCTCCAGACATGGAATTAGGGCCTCGAATCGTACTCATTTCATATCAGGGCGAGGAATTCATCATCGGCTCAAATTCTTCGACTATATTCACGGTGTATGGTCCTGTTTCAATTGCAATAGATCAACCTGCTGCAGTTGCTGTCGGAGACCCTCTCTATCTCAGTGGTTCGGTCAAGGACAATCTCCCAGATGGTTGGCTGGGCAATCACTCTTTGCAGATTTTTGTCGATGGAGTCTTAATCGGAATTACCAGTTCAGATCAGAATGGTCAATGGTCGTACTTATGGACGGTTTCGGACTTCCTTGAAGTGGGTAATCACACTCTAACTGTGAGGGCTCCAGAGCAGGGTTATCACAGACTAGGACTTTCAGAAACCAATCTGATTATTGCCTATCACTCAGGAATGACTCTCCAAGTCGACGATTCAGTTATGACCAGAGGAGGGAACTGGAACTTCACTGGGAGATTGTTTGATGCAGATTCATCGGACAGGCCGGGTCTTGAAGACAGGGAGATTTCAATCACTCTGGATGGTGAAAATGTTGCTACCATTACCACTTCAATAGATGGTACATTCAGCTACTCACACTATCTCGGTTACGATATAGCAAGAGGTCCGCACACGGTCGAATTTGCTTTCGGTGGGGAGACTTACTACCTGTCTACTGAATACAACTTGACTGTATACACTAGAGCAGACATCGACATCGATATATTCCCTAACAATCTATACATCATAAGAGGAGATCCTACTGCTCCAATCAAGATTCAGGGTAGAATATTGGAGATTGGCGGAGATTCCAACGTAATGAGTAATATGACCATCTCTCTGAAATGGGAGGATAGCCTTCTTCCGCTATCTGGGAACCCTTGGTCTGATGATGGGACTGAGCACTTCGGACTAATCACCAATGCAATCCAAGTCATGCCTCGGGGGCCATTGACTCTCACAATAACAGTTGAACCAGATGGTTCGAGATATCTAAATGGAGAAACATTGGAGGTAGAGGTTGACATCTTGATATCCGTAGTATACCGATTTACCCCAGATTCTCTGCACATTTCTCAGGGGCAGCGATTGATTTCAGGGGCCGTCAATGTGACAGCATTTGATACCGGGCAACCAGTCGAAAACTTCCCTCTGTCAGCTTACCTAGTGAATGGTACATGTGATCAGAGAGACTCATCGGCCCACTTTTCAGTAGTCGGGCCCACAGATGAGAACGGATTATTCGTCTATGAGTTCGAGTCATTCACTGGTTTACCATCATTCCACAATCAGACTTTCTGGGGAGAACTCACTGTGTGCTTCTCTACCGATTCCGAATATGTAGATCCTATCAATAAAACATGGTTGGCAAATTTCCATGGGGGCCTAGAAGTAACCTATGAGAAGCAGTCGGCCCAAACTTTTGGCTTCACGACTATGCTAGGCCTCGCGCTCATTACAATTCTTCTTGTTGCTGGAGCTGCTATGCTAATTCGCCGCCGTAGGCAGGCCACTATTGACCAACTAGCAGGCGTGTTCAGTTACACAGCTGAATTGTTGGCCGCAGGTGATGAGGTCAGGGAAGCTATCTTCAACTGTTATGAGAGCCTATGTCAGATTTTGATGAGTAGAGGATTCTTGAGAAGAGACTTCGAGACAGTTAGGGAGTTTGAGATAGCAATTCGAAACGCCCTCCCAATCAGTGACCAGGCATTAGTTGCACTGGATCGAATCTTCGAGGAAGCGAGATACTCGAGTCACGTGCTTGGGGAGCCTCACAGGCAGAATGCTCAGATGGCACTGTCTACCGTCCTTCAGGAGATTGACGAGCTACAGGAGTTCCCAGAGAGGGACTCTTTCATCGCTAGTGAAGATTAGTTGAGCTCCAATACTAATGAGCCATCTGACCATCTAGCAGCTACTATCGAATCACCATCGTTTAGCGAGAATTGCTTGATGAACCCTCCAAATCTTTCAGGCGCAATCAATCTCACTAGGTTTTCACTGCCTTCAGTTCCAGTCTCAATGATCAATTCATCAGGGATAGTCGAAGGTAAAGGAATTGAAATCTCCCGGTCGCCCATGGAACCTCCAAATTCTGACAACATCTCTCCAACTGGCTGAACATCTCTCGACATCGTCTTTGAAGCCTCGACTGAGTTTGAGAGATCTGAAACAACTGCCCAATGCTCGTGACGAACTTCCTCAAGATGAGGGATAGAGCCCATGAATTTGTCATGCATCTGTTCGGCAGTAGAATCCAATCCCGACTCACCAATATCCAGACTTGCATCAGTCTGAGCACTGGAGCCCGGCATCTCAACCCGTATCCTCGACCACTGCATTGTCACTCCGAAGCAAGAGACTCGGATGAACCCATTGCTCACTCGATGTGCTTGGCCGGGTCCGGGTTGTTCCTGAAGAATCTCTCTGCATGTCGCTCAGTACGACCTGAATCGACACTCTCTACCATGTGCATACCTTCAGGTAGACAGAATTTGTATCCTCGCTGTAAAAGCCTCTTCTCCAGAAGAACTACTAATGCTCGGTCTGCTGCTTTTCTGATGGGCCTCCCCATAGCCTGAAGCAGCCGATTTATCGCAGGCTGAGAGCCTGCATATCTCCAAGCCGTCTGCTTTCCATATCGCTCCTCATAGTAACTTTTCAAAGCGTCCTGTCTGGAGCTTGGAGGTGGCAAAGGCAGACCTATGCAGATTACGGCATCGAGGATGTTTCCGGGATAATCTACTCCTTCGGCCAGTTTTCCACCTAGAACTCCAGCGAGTATGGCTGGAGTTTCTTCACGCCTAAATCGATGCAGGGTGTCCACCATCCTGTCCATCTTTTCCTTTGAGTCACCGGGCCTCTCTTGCAACATCCGACGACTCTTAACTATCCAATCCTCATCCTCGATTAGTATCTGCTCCAACAAAGCATAACTCGGAGCGAAAACGGCCACATGGCCAGGTGTCTTCTTGAGGACTGAGTGGATATGTGCCCTCAATCTGGCAGTATTTTCTTCTCCTCTGTCCTGGTACCTGCTTGTGACATCTTTGGCAATCAGCACAGGTCGCCTCTCGGACAGAAAGTGTGAGGTATACTCCTTGATGATGGAGACTCTATCCAAGGGAATCTTGAGGAGGTCCCCGTACATCTTTGGAGGAGATAGTGTACCGGACATCATGATTGCTCCACTGCACATTTTGAGAAGATCTCCCGAGACCACACCCGGGTCCAGAAGATGAGTTGTGAGGCGATGCTCTTCTCCGGCAATCTTGTCATGTACGAGTGCAAACGCCGGGCTGTCGTGATTCTGCATACAAGTCTGAAGCAAGATAGCTAATCTCATGCAGGCAGTCTCTTCTTCTACATCCTCATCGGTCTCATCGACTTCGACCCTAATCGTCTGCAACATCCTGACAAGCGCATCTGTCTCGATACTCCTCTCTACATCCTCGGCGAGTATTCCTGAAACCCGCTTAACGAAATCTGTCATCGAAACTCTCTGATCCTCGCCCACATTACCGGCAAGCCCACCCTCGATCTCTGCAAACCACCGTGGTAGTCCTTCTCTCAATCTCCTCATCGCGGCTTTAGACCTTCTAAGGCGGTCTAATTCGGAATTATTGGCATCTGACTCTTCTCCTTTGAGTCCTGCACCCTTTGATTGAAGAGTTTCAGTATGTTCTTCAATCTCCAATACTGCATCTCGAATGACTTTCATCGTGATTCTTCGCTCAAACCCTCTTCTAATTCGATCTGGTAGGTTGTGCGCCTCATCCACGACCAGAATCATGTCATCTAGATCTAGCCCCATGGCGGATAGAGATGAATCACGCACAGCCTCAACGAATACGTGATTGTAGTCACATACCACGATGTCTGCGAATGAAGCAGATTCTCTAGCTACCTTCCAAGGGCAGATTCCATACGGCAATTCATTGTCGCGCCTCTCGCACATTGAGACCAACTCATCCACATGCAACGGGTCTTGGAGAATTCGAGGCCGGATTAGTTCAGAGTCAGCAAGCCATGGTTTGCAAGTCCTAGAGCCTCTCTTATCGGCACATAACCTCGAGAACAGAGCCCGGTGTTCGTGCCTGATTTCATTGATGCACATACCTTGTTGTCCAATCAGATCGACCAACCTAACCTTGCTGTTTTCATCGAGTTTCTCGTTTATCCTGCGGACTGTATCTACAACAATCCTGTGTTGTGACTGCCTACCGGTAAGGAACATGACAACTTTGGGTTCTGGGGATTTTCTTGATGCATCTAAAGCGGCTGCCAGTGCGGCTGCAGTCTTGCCTATGCCCGTAGGTGCTGAAGCAAGCAGAAAACCTCCTGAACCTAGAGCTGCGATTCCATCGACAATCATCTCTCCTTGAGCCTCTCTGAGCTCATCGTGAGCGAGAAAAACCCCGAACTCCTCGGATTGATTCGACCTCATGGAAACCGTCCTGACGATAGAACGACCAAGAAGATTGGCCATCACTTTGTGATTATAGCCTCAGAATCACGACTATCTAGAATCACCTTTAGAGAACTCTCTAGCCTCACATGCCTCAACGGACCGGACTCCATCAAAGCATCTTGCAAGTCTAACCAATCCCAATCGAGGAAGTCGTCCGGACCAATGGTCAGGTAACCTATGTTGAAAGTGATGATGTTCTGGAAGAAGTGCGTTCCCTGCGAAGGTTCGACATGGATGTCAGCCATAGGCACTTCGACAATTGTCCTAGAGCCCATGATCTGCTCCCATTGGACAGGAATTCCCAATGAAGGATCGGATGAACCCCATCTACCAGGGCCAATCAAGATGTAAGGACGCTCCTCATCCCTCAGGGCGGCGTCAATGGCCTCAATCTCAGAAGTCAAGTCAACTGTGTGCATCCTGTCTAGCCTCTTTGGATGGACATAGACAACGTCTCGAACATCCTCGATCACGCCATTTCCCAAAGACTGGCTACAGATGCAGACTGCCTTTCCCCTGTCAACTTTATCCAAATCGACGTCAATGTCCACTGACCCATCCATCATAGGGCGTACTTGGAGGATAGCAAAGCGTTTTGAGCCAGAGGAATCGATTGACACAGCGAACTCAATTTCAACCGGCGATCCGATGTAGTTCTCACAAGAAGTCAGGACGTGATGCAGAATCTCTGATAGAGGAAATCTGCCGTGTTTCAGGATGGGTGCAAAGGTTACAATCCTAGGACCACCATCAACTTTGACAGAATCAACAATCCGATCATCAGAGGTGACATATGTCGAACCAACAAGTGACAGACAGCCGTCTTTCTCCGCTTCTTTCAATCCCAGATTGAGGAGATTTTCTTCTTCAGAAGGATGAACAGAACCACTTTCTTGATTCATAGGAATGGCGAAGAAACTCCTTTGAGAGGTATCCAATGTAGATTGGTTGTTGTGGAACTGATGTATCCTGCGAGGCTGTCCAGGGCTGTACCTGAGGCACTTTCCACCGGTCGCGACCTGCCTACCAAGTCCAATGCAGATTGCTGCAATTCCATCTTCAGGTAAAAGCGGCTCGACGGGGTAGTGATTGTGACTCCTAGCAGCTCCTGAGATGATTGGATAGAATCTGCCATTGACTTCATCTCCGATTAACTCCTGAATCACCACCGCCATCCGCTCGTCTTCTATCGTACTCGGTGTGGCACTGACATATGCCTTGGCTGCCCTGTGGTAAGTAGATGCATAAACCAACTTAACAGCCTCAAGCAACCGACTGAGTCTGATTTCCGAATTTGGATGGTCGTTTGCTAGCATGTAAGTCGAATACACCCCTGCGAATGGCTGATGACTAGAGTCTTCGAGTAGACTGGAAGAGCGAACAGCGAGAGGCCAGTCGATACCCTCAATTAACTTCGAGAACTCGTCCACTATCTCTTGTCGAAAATCTGCTTGAAGGAAGGCAGAATCCACGACTTCGTCATCATAGTCTTTGTACGCGAATCTGCCAAGTTGATTATCATCGATGAATTCCTCGAATACATCTGTTGCCAAAACTATTGAGCGAGGAATGACAAAATCAACTTCGGGATGTGAGTCACTCAAGCCCAAGTCAGGCATCCTAGTGAAGAAGAACGCCAAACCCCTCCCTTTTCCACCTAGGCTACCTCTACCTATTCTCTGGAAGCCAACCCCGCCGGTACTCGAGTCAAAATCTCTGATTGTACGCATCTTGACGTGTTCGATATGGCCTCGAAGTGAGTCGGCTAGATACGACCTGACTTCCTCTGAATCCTCAAAATCATCCACTGTCATCGGCCTCATCCTAGCAGCAAGTGAGAATTCAGTCCGCGTCCTTAACCAGTGAGAGAACTGGTTTCTACTCGCATGATGCTCGATACTCTCTATCGATGCAGACTCGATTCCTTCTGCAAGCTCTTTGAGATTAGATGCCCTTCCAACTTCAACACCGTCCGGCTTGCGGAAGACGAAATCTCCGAAGTTCATCTCCTCTACCATGAAGTCCTCAATGCTCTGGTACAGTTGACTGTCTTCCTTGTGCAGAAATCTGACTCCAAGGGCTTCGGCCTCCTCTTTGAGTTCGATGTTCTTCGATTGGAATAGAATCGGCAGATAACGGTGACCCTGCTGAGCATATCTCACCAACTCTAGGCCCGCAGTATCTCGATTCCCCCCTTCGTTAGGAAATCTTCCATCGGTGAAAACTCCGATAAGATTCTTCTGATACCTGTTGATTATCGACTTAGCAGATTCCATGTCTGAGGCCAATAGGATCTTAGCCCTAGCACGGAGCCTCAGGAGTTTTTCATGCAGATTTCCGCCCTCGCCCATTAGTCTGGTTGTTTGGTTGACTAACTGCGTGTACAGTAGCGGTAGATATGCAGAGTAGAATCGGCGACTATCCTCGACTAGCAGAATTACTTGGACATCTCCATCTCTGACATCATTCTCCACGTTCTTCTCGTCCTCTATTAGTTTGCATATAGATAGTAGAATCCTACTATCGCCGGTCCAGACGAAAATTCTGTCAATGCCTTCACCAGCACTCAAGCCCGCCAACTCTCTAGTATTGTGACTGAGCATCATCACCGGTAGTCCGGGGCAGATATTCTTCGCCTCGATTCCAAACGCGTTTACATCCATGTCGCCCACCCTAGCCATCGTGATGACTACATCGAAATCCCGGGCCTGCAATAATCTCAAGGCATCCCGGGCTTCTGGACTGTGGATGATTCTGGGGGATTGAGATAAGTTAAGGTCAGAATACTCCTGACGCATTATCTCGGCCAGGTATCCCGATTCCTCAAGCAGGTAGTGATCGAAATGGCTAGCAACTAAGAGGACATCACGAACCCTGAAAGGAGTCAATCTTTCGAACCGACTCCAGTCGGACATGCCCTTCTCCATGCTGCCGGATGGATGTCCAACGCATCAAGGTTCAGACTACTCAATTAGGGTGCCCCGCACGGATGTGCGGGACGGTGTGTGTTGATTCTCAAAGCAGATTATCCCTATCGCCCCTATTTTGAATTCTAGGAACTTCGCGAGCATCGTATCCTGCAGCATTGGAGAGTTTCGCTCTCTTGACCAATCCCCTCAGGTTGCGGGAAGGTTGGGCGAGGGGGCGTCTAGGACGCCCCCCCGTATTCCCGTGCATCCCATCATCGCTCAATCTCTCACCTCATATAGCGTTCGAATCTTCATCAAAGCGCGCACGTAACTCATCCATACGCATCTCGAGAACCCTGTCAACAGTGGCCCCCTCGAGTGTTGCCTTTGCAATGTGCGTGCGAGCCGCCTGACGCAAAACGGAGGAAGGAGTATCTCCGTGTAGCTTGCAGAAATCTCTCATCCTAGCGGTCAGATCAGGCCCAAGTTCTACTTCGACACGATCACCCATTGAAGGCAGAGGAGATGCTAGGTACTTGCGAACAGCCTCCCGAATAACATCCGATCTGTTCCTCATTCCATCAAGACCGACACGCTGGTCGATTTCGAGCAAGTGATCTTCGGGTATTCTCATCGAAACCATCGGACTGACACCGGCCACTCGCATTCCTCCTGAGTCTGGCAGACCGGGTAGAGCCTATTAATTGTATTGCAAATGAAATACAATTGAAATGCAACATACTGAACATATGGAATGATATTTTTCAGAATCACAGAGATTTACGATAGTGCGATTCAAGGCAGAGTGTCCTTTCGCAACCCCGCAGGGTCTTCGATGAAGGTAATCAACGACGCCATCCATGGGCAGTTCAGAATTGAGGGCGTCAGGGCTGACTTGCTAAGTACTCCTGAGATGAACAAGTTAAGCCATATCAAGCAACTGGGGCTCGCACATCTTGTATTCCCGGGGGCTCATCATACTCGCTTTGAGCACTCATTAGGTGTCTCACATATTGCAGGAATGATGGCTGAGTCACTTGGCCTAGATGAATATGAGACCAATACTGTACAGGCCGCCGCCATGCTGCACGATGTGGGCCACGGGCCCTACTCGCACACATTGGAACATATTCTGCATGAGAGAGGAGGCATGGATCATATGTCTATCACCGAGGGAATCATTGTAGGTGATTACGATGTACTACGGCAGGGGGAGGAGAATTCCGTTCTAGATAGAAGAACTGTACCCGAAATTCTCGAATCACACGGACTTGACCCCAAGGAGGTCGCCGGACTGATTAGGGGCCCTGGGGCCGGTGGAACCGAACGCTCGTTGAATGCATGGACAGCCGGCAAGGAAAACTTCGTTGACCAAGATCTTACTCTCGCTCATTTAGTACACGGTCCTGTAGATTGCGACCAACTTGACTACCTGCTCAGAGATTCTCATTTCACGGGTGTCAAGCATGGCATAGTTGACCACCGCAGACTTATCATGTGTCTTGAGAGGCATAGTGGCGACATAGCCGTCGAAGAAGGAGGCCTACCGGCCCTTGAAGGAATGATGATGTCTCGCGCTCTGATGTACAGTGCAGTCTACTTCCATCGCGTTACCAGAGTTACCGAAGTCATGCTTTCGAGAGCGGTGGAGAGGAGCTCAGATAGTCTACCCGATTCTATAGATCTGCAACGCAGAGTAGACGCAGAGATTTGGGAAGCTTTGTCCGGAGCAGGAGATTATGCCCAGGACATGATTAGACGACTCAAGTACAGGCAACTGCTCAAAGTATGTGCTAGTAGGCGAAGGGAGGACCTGACTGAAGAACAGGCTGCGAATCTACTGAGAATAGTCGAGAGCTCTGAGAGCAGACGCCAATTCGAGGATGAACTAGCTCACAGAGCAGGCCTTCCTCCGGGCTATGTTGCAGTAGATGTCCCGAACATCAAACTCTTACTCGCTGAACCTAGGATGTCGCAGGTCGAAGTTAGGATTCTGGGTGATGACGGTAAGACTCGCTGGTTCCGCGAACACACCCCGATTGCCGACGCACTGAGGAGCCGCCAAGTGAGCCAAGCAGCAGTATATGTCATTACCCTACCTAGCCACCGTGAAAAAGTGGCGCAGTTGGCCGAAAGACACCTTTTCTCCTGATATTATCAGGCTCACATAGTGCCTTATTTCGGGATAACTAATGATGAGACCATTGAAAAGCCCCTCCACGGTCGCGCAAGCGCCCGGTCCCTCAAACAGGAATCGTAGAATCCCCTTGGTGAGCCAATGGACAGCACAATGAAAGAAGTGTACGACAGCGTAATTGCAAGAGACCCGAACCAGCCTGAGTTCCATCAGGCAGTGGAAGAGGTCCTAGACAGCCTAGTTCCGGTTATCGAGGCCCACCCAGAGTATCTGTCTGTGGTCAGGTCTGTAGTCGAGGCCGAGAGAATCATCCAGTTTAGAGTCCCCTGGTACGACGATGATGGAAATTTCCACGTTAACAGAGGATTCAGAATTCAATTCAACAGTGCAATAGGCCCCTACAAGGGTGGGCTGAGGTTCCACCCCAGTGTCAACCAATCAATCCTAAAGTTCCTAGCCTTTGAACAGGTGTTCAAGAACAGCCTCACTGGACTTCCTATGGGCGGAGGTAAGGGTGGCTCGGACTTCGAACCAAAAGGTAAGTCCGATGCTGAAGTCATGCGCTTCTGCCAGTCATTCATGATGGAGCTGTGGAGGCACATCGGCGCCGACTTAGACGTCCCAGCAGGAGATATTGGAGTAGGTGGCAGAGAGATAGGCTATCTTTTTGGCATGTACAAGAAACTCGCAAATGAGTTCACAGGAGTCCTCACTGGAAAGGGAATGTCATACGGCGGCTCACTAATCCGTCCAGAGGCAACAGGATACGGTTTGGTTTACTTCGCTCGCGAAATGCTCGCCACGAAGGGAAAGAGTTTCGATGGTGCAACTGTCGCAATCAGTGGCTCGGGTAATGTAGCCCAGTTCGCCTGCGAGAAGGTTCTCGATCTAGGCGGAAAGCCCGTGACTATGTCCGACAGCAGCGGATTCATTTACGACGCTGCAGGAATCGACAGGGAGAAGTTGGCTTGGATTATGGACCTGAAGAATAACAGGAGAGGTAGAATCAAGGAATACGCTGATCATTTTGATGGGGTCGAGTACACTGCTTCCAAGCCGGAGCCAAATCTAAACGGCCTGTGGGATATTCCGGTAGACATCGCCCTGCCCTGTGCTACACAGAATGAAGTCAATGGCGAGGAGGCTCAGATGCTGGTCAAAAACAACGTCATCGCGGTTGCCGAGGGAGCAAACATGCCTTGTACTCCCGAGGCTGTAGAGTGCTTCCATGCAAATGGGATTCTGTTTGCTCCTGG
>PBAZ01000026.1 GCA_002717565.1 Chloroflexota bacterium | reverse complement strand
GCGGTTGCGACAGCGGGTTCGCGCCTAACCAGCGACACCTCGGGAAACCTGTCGTGGACGCCGACCTTCCGGGGAGCTTTGCTCGACATGTCGGCCAACCAGAGCGTCAGCGCCGGGACCGACACCCTGGTCGATGTGGACAACGAAGTGGACGACGTGGGCGGCTGGTCGTCGTCTGCGGGAATGTTCACCGTGCCGAGCGGCGTCTCGCGCGTTCGCGTTTCGTTTTCGGTCAAGGCCAACGACGACGAAACGGGAATGTGGCGCGCACAGATCAACAAAAACGGCGCAATCGGATACCCAGGCGCGGCGAAAGACTGGAAATCCACCGTCGAAGCGGACCAGCCGCTGCACGCAACGACGCCCGTGATTGCTGTGTCGGCCGGCGATTATTTCAAACTGAAGGTTTACTGCGCAAACGATTGCGCAATCGACGACAGCGGCATGACGTGGTTTGCAATCGAAGCCGTCGAATGAAAAGGAGAATGAAATGCGAGAGATTCTTTTCGCGCTGCTGCTGGCATTGATTCCAGCAGCGGTCGGTGCCCAGGAGGCGGTGACGCCAGCGGAGGCGGATGCTGACCGCGACGCGGTGGTCAACGCGGAAGCCTACGTTCACGAAATCCGCGCCAGCGGAAACTTCGACGCGCTGCCCGAAGCGACGAAGGAACTCGTCGCCGAGATAGACGCCTACGTGCGCGCGTACTGGGCGCTGCAATCGGCGACTCCCGTCGAGGCCGACACGCCTGACGACGCCGACCTCGAAGCGGTGCGCGATCAGGTCGCCGACCTCGTCGCCGCAGAGCCCGGTCAAAACTGATGCCGAACGGTAATGGCAACGGCGGAATGAACGGCACGATGAAGACGGTCGCGATTTTGCTCCTCGGCGGCGGGCTGGGAGCAGGCACCGGCAGCATCACAGCGTCGTTCGCGGACACCAAAGCCATCCGCGAGGTCGTGGCGAGTTCTCCCGAGATTGCAACCGTCAAAGCAAACCAGGCTGCGATCAAGGAGGATTTGGATCAGATCAGAAGCGACCAGCGCGAGCAGCGAATAGAGCAACGTGAAATTAGTCGCAAGGTGGACAGAGTTCTTTTTGTCCTCGAACGAGAAAACCGATAAGGAAAAAACAAATGGATATCATCAATACGATTCTGGGACTGGACTGGAAACAAATTGTCGAAGCGATTTTGACGATCGTTGGCGGCTTCTCCATCCTCGCAACCCTGACTCCCAATACCTCTGACGACCGGTGGATCCAGGCCGCTCTAGATTGGATCAATCGCTGCGCGCTGCTCATCGGGCGAGCTCGCATCGGATGATCTGGCGCCACGCGCTGATCGCGCTCGCCATCGCGAGCCTGGTCGGCTGCGAGACGATCGGCACCGAAAACCCCGACAATCCGAAAGCGGACAGTCCCATCGTCGAAGGCGACGAGGCGATGCCTCCCCTGGGCTGCATGCTCTGGAAGGGGAGAGAGCCAGATGCCGACTGCTGAACGGGGATACCTCGACGACTGCGACGAGGTATTTAGACGAGTGAAGGCCGGGTTTGTTTGGACTTCTGACGACGATCAGCACGGCATGGAAGACTGGCGAATTCCCGAGGACTTCGACCGCATTCGCGATGACTGCGATGGATTCGCTCTCGCTTGCCGCGAGCTCCTCAGAGAAAAGGGCCACGAACCAAGACTTCTTTTCTGTCTGACCGAGAGCGGAGGCGGCCACCTAATCTGTGTTTTAGGCAAGGTCGCTCTCGACAACCGCATGGTATCGGTCGAAACCATCGAACGGCTGGCTAACAGGTTCCGCTACACCCTTGTATCGGTTTCCGGAACTAAGCCTGGGGAAGACTGGCACGACGTACATCTCGAAACGTAGGAACCCTCACCCCCCGATAGAGGGAAATACATGAAAAACAAAAAAGAACACGCCAGGAACTGGACGGACAGCGCAAAAGTTCTGCAAAGCAGAAAATGTTTATCGTGCGAAGCCCCGTGGGCAACGACAATCAGAGAGTGTCTTGAGGCGATGGCCGAAGATAACCGCCCGCAGGTGACCTTCGCAGCGATGCACAGGTGGCTCACCGACCCAAAAAATTTCGAGGGCGACCCTTACCCGCTCTCTCTGACCGGACTGCTTTACCACGTCCGCGAGCACGAAACCGAGCTATACCGTCGAGTTGTGAATCGTGGCGCCGAAGAGTAAAGCAAAATCGAATGCCTCAAAGTGGTCGGAGGTTGTAGAAGAGACCCCGCAAGACCGTGCGCTTCGCGAGGCTGAGAAGGCGGCGCGTCTTCGCACCCAGGATCTCGTCTCCCCGCCCCCTTACCGGCGTATCGGAAAGAAGCCCGGAAAGGGAACGACAATCCTCTGCATCGGCGACCCCCACGCCACGCCTGGCCCTAACGGGACGCTTCCGGACAACCGCAGATTCGAGTGGTTGGGCCGAGCGATCACCGACATTCAGCCAGACGTGGTGTGGTGTGCTGGCGATCTATTTTCGTTCGACAGTCTCGAGCAGTTCTCAAAGCCCGGGAGCCGCGCGTGGTTTGATGGATCCGACTTCCATAAAGACTGCGACGCCGGCATCGACGCGATGCTTCGGATCAAGGCGCAGGTTGATGGCTACAACCGCGGCAGAAAAAAGGAGAATCGAAGCGAGCCAGCCAGGTGGATCTACACCCTCGGAAACCACGAAGCCCGGATTGACACTCTGCTCTACCAAACACCCATAGGCTATCGGCTCACCGGGATGATCTCGATGGAGAACCTCAGAGCGAAAGAGCTCGGATGGGAGGTTTATCCGTACCTCGAATCTGTTGAGGTAGCGGGCATCAGTTTCGCACATGCAAAAATAGCGGGTGTTATGGGAAAACCGATCGCCGGAATCCATCACGCGTCCTCTCTTCTGGCGAAGACGTTCAAGTCTTCAGTCGTCGGCCACTCTCACTTGGCCGACCACGCCATACGCACGTCAGGCGATGGAAAGAAAATGCACGGCCTGGTCGTCGGTTGCTTTACGGAAGAACAGATGGGCTACGCCGGAGAGGCGAACAAGCTCTGGTGGCGCGGCCTGGTTGTCCTACGCGGTTGCGACGGGACGGGCGACATGAACGTCGAGTGGCTCAATATGGATCGGGTCAAGGCGTTGTATGCCTAAAGCCAAGACGAAGCGTGGCCGCGTGTACCAAACCGCAAACTGGTTGCAGGAAAACTTCCCGTGCCCGATGCCCGTCGAGCTCCGTTTTGTTCGAGCCGCAACGCTCAAGCCCTCCGAACGGTGCTTTGGCTGGTGTGAGAAGCGCGGTCGGCGGGCGAGGATCACGATCGTGTTCGCATCCGCGTGGCCGACCGGCCTTCTGATTGACACGCTTGCCCACGAATGGGCGCACGCGATGCTGATCCAGCCCGCCAGGTGGGAAGCGAAAGCCGGTCTGACAAGCGCTGGCCGAGACCGTCCGCGAGAACTTTTCCCCCACGATCCGGCGTTCGGCGTGGTGTATGCCGGAATCCACGAAGCCCTGCACGACCACGATCCGCCCGGAACAGTGGAGAGCTGGAGCTATCCGGAAAAGTACAGACCATGATCGAACAAAACCTCGCCGCAGAACTGGCTGCCGCCAAAGTCGAGATTTCCGAGGCCCGTCACGACATCCGGAACATGCGGCTCGTCGTCAACGACAACGTGTCCGAGATTGCGAGAATCCAAAACGAGCTCGACCGATTCAAAACGAGGATCGCAACCGGCGCGAGCGCTCTCGCGTTCGCTCTCGCAATTCTCGGTTGGTTGGTCGAGATTGCGATCACGAAATGACCGATTACCTCTTCGTCGATATTGCGGGGCATCTCTGCGAGCTCGCCCTGGTGCTCGGTATGTTTGCTATCGCGAAGGGGTTCGCAGCGGGCTGGGTCTTGCGAATCGCCGGCTCGGTCGGGTGGATCTTCGTCGCGATTGTGCTCGCCGTCGAGGGAGTTTTGCTGACCAGCCTAATGCTTTGGCCGCTGCTTTTTCTCGCCGTCGATGTTTATGGTCTGAAAAGCTGGACGGAGGAATGATCGATGTGGACGACGATTGCAATCGTGGCTGGAGCGACGGCGCTCGCCGCCCTCACCATCTACATCGCTCTAAACGAAGCGCGGATGAGAGCTCGCTCAGAGGTCGAGGCGAAATACGCCGAGCGAATAATCCAGGCGCGAAAAAAGATGGATGACGCGCTGGCTCGGGGCGTCGGTCGGCGGCGGAAACTTCTGGATTTTCTAAGACGCCAGGAAACCGACTTAGAGAGCAAGAAGTGAATTTGCTACAGCGATTTAGCGAATTTCGCGTATTTAGCACGCGAATAGGCTTCACAGAATCGCGCAGGACACGACTTTCTGCCGCTGGACGCTGGATCATACCGGGGCTGATTTTCATCAGCCTGTTTGCTTCCGGATGCGTCAAGCCGGTTCGGGCGACCGTGCCGCCCTGCCCCGCCTGGAGCAAGCACACGATTTCGGACTACGCGCGACTTCTAGATGCCGAAGACGCAGGGGAGCTAACCCCCCCGCTCTATGGCCTCCATGAGTGGCTTGAACGCCAGGTGACGTTTTGCCTCGCGCTCGACATCTACAGAAACGAGGGGTTTTGACATGGCGAGAGCAGTTCATTTTTCCACTTGGTTTGATCCTGAGATGACCGAAGCTGCGTTTGAGGAGGCGTCTCACGGCGTCGTCGCAAGGAGCTCCCCCACTAAGTGGGCTCTTCCTATCGCTGTGCTCGAAGACGGAATGGTCGGCGACGTTCTCGGCCTGCTCCCTGGAACCATCCGCAGCGTTCACGGGATGCTGTGGCCGGCGGATTACGAGCGTGTAAACGATACGCGACTGGTTTTTGAGAACACCGAGCTCTGGATCGTTCCCCTGCGCGGCGAGCTAGAATTTGGGTTCGAGGACGACGAAACCGCTATCGCAGAAACCGGATGCGCTCTCGCCATAGACACAGGCGTGCATCACACGCAGAGAAACCGAAGCGAGGTTCCGGCGCTCTATTTGTCTGTTGAGCTCGAGCCGACCAATCCGCTCTTTGAAGATCAGAACGGAATGTCGTCGTCGTCGAATTCGGGCCTTGCCGGCGTGTCCGAAGAGCTGACGGAAGAGGAGGACTGACCGCCGTTCTGCTGACCAAGAAAAGTAACCTGGCTCGCGTTGATCTCGGTGGTTTTTCGCTTATTCCCCTCTTTGTCTTCCCAGTCTCGGGTCTGGATGCGTCCCTCGACGTAGACCGCGCGCCCCTTCGACAAATACTGCGCGCAGAGCTCTCCCGTTTTTCCCCAGGCAACGATGCGGTGCCATTCCGTTCGCTCTTTTTTTTCTCCAGAGCGGTCGCTCCACTTCTCACTCGTTGCAAGCGTGAAATTCACTACCGCCTGACCGTTTTGGGTATACCGAAGCTCGGGGTCTCGCCCGAGGTTTCCAATCAGAATCGCTTTGTTTACACCAGCCATTTTGGCCTCTCATTTCCGGGGAATCCGGTCGGCCCACGATACCAAAAAATGCACACGGGCATCTAATGGATACCCTCCAAACAAAACCCCACGGGAAGGCCTACGCCAACCCGTGGGGTTTTTTTGTATGGCTCACCCGCGTGCCAAATACGCTATTTACGCGGAATCCACAGAGCTTTTCACTGCATGATGCGTGTATCTACAACTAGATACCCTCGCGCTGTCTCCGGGCATGGAGTTTCTCGACACGTTTGAGCTCCCGCTCGATCGCCCGGTTCACGAAAGCCGCTCGGCTGAGCTCTTCGGCCTTGAGCACCTGCTCGATGCGCGCCAGGACAGACGGTCGGAAGATGTGGCTCTTCTTGATCCATCCCTCCGTCGTGGTGCTTCCGAGCGGGCGACCGATTTTCTTCTTTTCGTCAGGCATTACCACAATCCTCCATTGGCGGTTTCGCACACTCCTTCCCCCAGCGGACTTTGGGGCGGGTCGAATTGCGCGAGTTTCTTCGCCGCCCTGCTCTGTTCCAATTCCCAGAACGGCTTCGATGTTCGACTTCCATTCCCGCAGCCCGACACCCAGCGGCGGGTTCGCCAGCGATTGTGTAGGTGATGACACGCTCAAAACCGGCCTTTGCTCCATCTCGCGCCGCTCTCGCGTAGACCATGCTGCACGCATTTTCCGCCACCTCCGCTGAGGCACGGCGTGAGACGCATACCCTAGAAACGTCGATCACCTTAGTTCCATCTATCCTTCGAGCGGCGGGGCGACCAACCATTGCGACTCCGAGCATAAAATCACCCGCCCAAATCGTGTATCCCCATCGCCATCCGGCAGGCGGCGCCGGGGCGTGGCGATGGTTCTCCCGAACAAACTGTTTCACGCTCTCAAGAGTCCAGACCCGTGGGTCGTCAGGATTTGAACCCTTCCCGCATCTAACCAACTCGATAGGCAGTACGACGCAATTCCCAGAGACCCTGGCGGACTGTAAACCAGTCGCCATCGCCCACCACTGTGAAAACTCCCGTCGAAGCGGCCTTCCCACCCGCCCCTTTGAGTTACGGGACGTTTCGCCGAAGTCTAAAAGGAAATCATCGTGCGCCATCTCGCAGCATGTGTCTGCGATGAGATCGAACCCACCCCCTGGTCTCTCCCACGCCTCTAACAATTCGCAGTGCCAGTCGTCGCCACAGTAAAAACACGCGGTGCCCATCACCACGATCCCTCCAGCGCGCGTTTTGCGCACTCCTTCCCAAACGCAAAAACAAACTCCTTTTTCCCCACATCGTCCGCCTTGGCCTCCTGCCATCTCCCAGATTCAAATTCCAGGCTGAGCCAGACCGCCGAATCCGCGTTCAACTGGCTATCGCAGCGTTCACACTTCATTGCCTCCCCTCCTTTGTGGCAACCCCACAAATACTACCTCACCCTCGCCGCGTCAACCCCAGAAAGGCGCAGCGGTCGCCCTGTTCAAAATAGCTGGCTTTAAGGCATCACTAGATGCAGCATATTGGCGGAAGCGGACGGGAGTCGAACCCGCCGGGTATCGCACCTAAGTGCCCGGAATCCCTCATGCGGTGTGACCGGAAGCCGTGTATCCGGTGTGTATCCGACGCGCGGGCCGCTGGCGGCATTAAACGCTCTTAGGCGAAAAGAGCCCAGGTGGACTAAAAAGTCGTCTCCTGGGCCGCCCTGGAGCTCCTGTGGGGCACCTCAGAGGCCCCCGGAAGGGAAAAATCGAGGCAATCTGTCGTCATCTGCTGGCCGGTCGAAATGTGGGAGTAGTGCTTCTCCACCGTCTTCACCGCGTCGCCAATCCAATCGGCGACCGTCGCGATCGGAACGCCACTCTGGAGTAAGTGGGTTACGAATGTGTGGCGGGTGCAGTGCCAGGTCAAAAGCCTCACCCTATTCGCGAGAAGGACATTGCGAGCCGACCGCCACGCGCTGCGGAAATTCGACGAATCCCAGATGCCTCCCGCCGGCCCCGGGACGATGAGTTCGGGGATTGGGCGGCCCTGGAGAGCGCCGCGGCGGTGGCGTTCGAGTTGCTGAAGAAGCCCGGTCTCGAGCTCGGCGTTCATCGGGCACCAGTGCGGCTTCCGATTTTTCACGCCCTTCGTCCCGCCACCGTATCTCGCCGAGCGCCCGATGCGGACGCGCTTCCGTTCCCAGTCAATCGCAGACCAGGGTAACGACAGCATTTCACCCTGGCGCATGCCCGTGTTGAATGAGATCAACAGCGGAAGGTGTAGCCTCGTACCTTCAAACGCGGAAAGTATCCGCGCGACCTCCTCCCGCGTCCACGTGTCTTGCTTTGATTCTCCATCGACATCCAGGGAGTTCAGGTCGCTGATCGCGCGATGCCACCTTACCCTCGGGAGCTCCTCGCGTTGTACTATCCCGTTGTCCTTCGCGGCGTTTACGATAGTTCGGAGCGTCGAAACGATTCCGGCGACCGTCGTCCCCCGGAGCGCTCTTTCCATAAGCGCGGACACGAAGATGTTCACCCGCGCCTGGTTGAGCTGCCGCACGTCAAGCGTCCCGAGCTCGCGCTGAATGTGCTTGATCCGCGTCGCGTCAGCCTTGACCTTCGTGCTCTCCTGTTTCGTCGCAGAAAAATCAGACAACCAGGCTTCTGAGAGTTCGTTTATGAAGCACGGCCCGCCGCGCCTGTCCCAAAAATTTCCACTGCTCGGCGCCGAAGCCTGCGACTCGATCGCGGCGAGCGCCGCCTCTGCGGCCTCGCGGCTGGAGGCGGTCTTCGACCGTTTCTTTCCGTTTCTCCCGCCAGTGCGCCAGCAAACGCGAAAGGAATTTCCCTGCTTCTCGATCCATGCCATGAGGCAATTATAGGGCGTGCCCCTTATGTGCCCCTTATGTGCCCCTTTTATTTTTGAAATAAAAACGCCCCCAGTCGTAAGTAACTGGAAGCGCTTAGAAAAATTGGAGCGCGAGACCGGGATCGAACCGGCGACCCTCAGCTTGGGAAGCTGATTTGAAAATCGCGTAATAGGCCGTTTTCAAAGGTCTTTCCGGAAAGTCTAGGGGCACGCCCAGTGCATGGAAGGTCATGGACGGTCATGGAGACACGATTACGAGTTGTACTGGCGCAAAACCGCCTGCACCTCGTCGGTGATCGTCTGATCATCGGGGACAGCATCGATCTCTCCCACCCACTCAAGGATGCTGCGGACACAGATCAGCGTCCTTCGCCCAGCCCGCCGCGAAGCAAGCTCGCCCTGGTTTACCAGCGCGTCAACGTGTCTCACGCTCACACTAAGAACATCCGCTGCTATCTCCCGACTAACAAGCGCCTTCACCCTCCACGGTAGTAAGTCTTCGCCGTTCACGGAGTCCACTCCCCCATCGCGTTGCCCACCAACATCATCGCAGGCCCCCAAACGAGATCGCCGGCCAGGTAGGTGGCGACCGGGTTCGGCGGGAGTTCGGGCCCCCCCGCCGTCACCACCGCACCGACGTTCCCGGCGACGACGACGCGCGACTCCAGGCGACGCACGTTGGGTGTACCTAGAAAATCAGCGACAGCCGCCGGGGTAGGCGCCGTCTCCTCATAAAGGACGGTCACCGGCCAGCTCGGTCTCGCCGCGCCGATCCAGCTTCGGAGCTCGTCGAGATCCATCTCGATCACGCCTGCGGCTCCACCGGGATCTCAGCTTCTTCAAGCTCATCTAGAATACGCTCGAAGATTTTCTGAATAGAGCTTTTATCAATCTGCGCCGTTGCTTCGGCGTGACCGCTGGAGTTCTCGTCTCGGCCGAGATATTCCCGAAGCGCAGCGGAGTGGATGGCGCTTATGTTATTTACCGGGTGCCCTGCAATCTTGCGGCTACAGACGAGCGACAACACTTCTTGCTGGAGCGAAGAGTCGATGTAAAGGGTCACTTTTTTCTTTGTCGTCTCTTTTTCGGTATGGAGCTTCGCTCCTTTCGTAAGATTGCAGCTTGCACACAGCGTTTGGAGATTCGTGACAGAACTTGTGCCCCCCTTCGATTCGGGCGTGACGTGATCCACATGGAGCGTTACGCCGTCTCTCTTCGGCATCTTTCCGCACATTTGACAGCGGTAACCGTCCCGCTCGAAAATAAAGGTCCGCACGTCAGCCCTCATCACTCCGATTTCCTCCGGGTTTCTTCGGCGATTCTCAAGTCCAAGAAATTCCGAAGTGTCATATCTTGTGGCAGACAGAAGGCGACCTCGAGCTCCGCTCCTAAAGTCGCGCCGCGCTGATCTGAAATAGATTTTTCTAAACAGTCGAGCCTCTCTCTGTCGCTGAATTTTTGGAAGCCCGTCCTTCGCTCGCTGTCTGGCTTTGCGGTGGCACTCACACGTCGCCGACGGTTACGATTCATCGCCATCAGTCTGAGTCCCGCAGGTTGTACGCGTTGAAAAGCCATCCGATAAAGGGACCACCCCAGGTCTTTTGCGCGACATGTTGCAGGTCATCCCAGTCTTGAAGGGTGATCCCGTCTCCGTCGATTTCATCCAGGGGAATAAGCCACGCCCAGTACCAAACGGTCATCCAGTCGCCGTGGTCGCGGCAACAGAATCGTGCCTTCACGTTGTCGGCCGACTTGACCTCGTCGAAACCAGTCGGACCCCAGTGCGGCGAGGCGCAAACGATTTCAGCCGGGCGACCACACTCCTCACAGGCCGGTCTCTCAATCGGCGGATCGCCGAAAACTTCCGGTGGACTCAAAACCAATTCAGTCATTTTGCTGCTCCTCCTTAGCCGCCTTGCGAAACTCGAGCACCCCAGCCTCGACGGCCAGGACAACCCATCGCGCGAGCGAGCCCTCCCCGAGCTTCTGAGCGATAGACCTCCTGTGAGCAGCTACCGTGTGGGGGGAAATCGAAAGCATCCGCGCTATCGAGGCTCGCGGGTGCCCGCGAACGATCAGACCGAACACCTCGGTTTCTCGATGCGTGAGCCGATTAATCATCAGCCACGCGCTAAACCCTTTTCTCTCGTCATCCTCCAACGAGGATTCCGCCTTCGGGTATCTTGAACGGCGGCGAGCGTTGCTCTCCGATTTCATCAAGAACGTCTCGCGTCTCGATCGCTGCTCTTGCGACAATCTCATAGATCCCCTCGATTCGTCTTCGTAGTTCTTGGTCGCCTTCCACGATCCCCGTCGGCCCGAGTTCAAGCTTCAAATAGATCAAGCTGTCAAGAAGCTCTTCAAAGCAGGCGTCTAGCGGCGGATCGCCTTGCCAAGTTGGCCCGTACTCCTCGCGCCCCGCGCGGTACTTCATGTCCAGCGCGACGGGTAGCGGCACGTCCCTGAGTTTCCGCCCGTCTACAGCCAATTGGTGCGCCTGGCTCGGGCGCGGTCTCGTCGGCCGATAGCGATCATCTCAGCGTCGTTCACTAGACGCGACCGATCATCGCGTCTACCGCTGTATCGTCCGAGCTCCCAGGATAAAAAAGCTATCCCCAGGATCAGCGCGCACAGTGCGAGGTCAAATACTTCCATGAGTACTCCCCTTCGAGACGCGGTATACCCAAAGGCCATCCCCTCGCCGCCGGTTTTCCACGTTGTAACCGCCGTTTTGGCGCTTTCGCAGATCGCGGATTCGCGCGGATACGCCGGCCTCGCTCGCACCCGTGCGCGCAGCGAGTTCCGCCAGGGTCCACCATCGACCCCGCTCTCCGACCATTAGGTGTCGAACACGCCGAAGCACCGAGGTCAGCCGCTCGAAATCCTCGTTCGGATCGTAGGTGCTACCCGAAAAGGCACGACGCTTCGCCGCGCGTGTAGGCCTGTCGAACAACCCTTGCTGCACCATCTCTCACCCCCCCCCGGAGTTTTATCCGACTCTCCCGTGTCTACAGGAGTAGTGGTTTCCATCTGGGCGCGACCAGTCGCCTCCCCAGACAAACTCGATTTTCGTTCCCTCGTAGACGCCGCTTAGCGACTTCCAAAATTCTCCGAGCTCGGCGTGGTCTTCGCTTTTCTTGAGCCACCGACCCGCCCGGAACAGGTCGTAATCCTGCGCGAGCTTTTTTGTGTGAAGCGACCCCTCGAACCCCAATCGCTTCGCTGCCGGCGGATCTCGGTAGGCCCATGCGCGGCGAATTGTGTAACCCTTCATCCGCGCGAAGCTCTCGAGCAGACAGCACGCTTCAGAAAACAGCTCTTGCTTACGTCCTAGTTTCATGGCCTGGCTCCCCGTGGTCTTCGCGGTTGCTACCGCCTCCGAAAAGAGTTTCCGGAGTTGTCTCGGCAACCTCCGCGGTCAGAACAAACGCCTTGTGCGCGCACTTGGGGCAAACAAACAAGGTTGCTTCCGCGTAGGCTTCCGCCGGAGACCCGATCGCGATGGAATACTCCTGCTTTCTCTGAAACTCGCACACGCGATCAGCCGGCTCGCCGACCTCACCAACGCTTTGGCACGAAATGTAAACCGCCATCAGAGATGACCTCGCGAGCACCCAGGCACGAACTGAGCTCTCGTGGGGCTCAGCACCTCCCGTGCCCGGGTTCCCTCCGATGGAACTTCCGCCGGGGGATGCTCTGTGTTCGGGCGGTAAGCGGGTTGTTCCAACATCGGGTGGGGGATTGCTCGCAAGGCCGTCATAGCGGTTGGTCCGAAGCGGCCGAATTCGCACGGCCGTGTTCGATTGTCCAAAGGCAGAAGAGCGCCTTTCGAAGCGTGTTTCCCGTGACCTCTTTTTTGTCTTTCAGCCACAGTAGATATCCGTGCTCCTCGCTGTCACGCGCTGCGCGCTCCAGCTCGCCCCAAGTCCGCTCGCTCCACTTTCCGCTGCGTGCAACGGTGTCTTCCCTCCAGGCCGTGTACGTCGGCTCCGGGGGCGGCGTGGCGGATTGGGAATCGATAGTCGCCGTGAGGGGTTCAGCCGCACTCACCTTGCCGTTCGGGACCAGCGTTCGGCCCTTGCTCTTCTCCGCACCACTGCTGATGTTCTCAGCGTCTTCCGCAGCCAGATACAGCAGGGCGACGATTTGGTAGCGGCGCAGGTATGTCGCGTTCTTTCCGAAGCCCATGAGGTCTTTGAAGTTCACCTCGATCGGCAACTCAGATTCAACCGACTGATTCGACGGAGCATGCGTCACGGTGGTGACGATTGTCGTCAGCGGTTCAACGACGAGGCCCGTCTCCGGGTTTGCGCCTCCCGGGTTGTGACGAAACACCGTAACGCAGGAAATTTTCTCACTGCTCAAGTGCTTGTAGCTCTTGTCGATGACTTCAAAAATGTCCGCGTACCGTGACCCGTGTACTCCCTTCCGGTTTTTCACCACCGTTTCAAACTGGGAGCGCGCTCGGCAAAGCGCTTCGTGCAAGTTTTCGTTCGACACTAAAGCTCTCCTTCCAAAAGGCCGTCTCCGTCTCGAGCCCAGGGCGGCAATTCAATCGGCATCAACGCATCGGGGTATGAGCGGTACTCGTTTGTGTCTTGAATGCGCTTCACCTTCCGCAAACACGCCTTGTACGCGTACCGTCCGATTTCGATGCTCTCTTTGCCGAGCTCGTAAAACGCAACTCCGTGCGGCGGCTTCGTCTCCACGTAGATGAGGGCGAAGACCCGTGCGGGGTTGGGTTTCCCGCTCGCTAATGCGTAACCGTCCATGTAGAACGCCGCTTGCATCGCGACCGCCCACTTGTCAAGTGCGCGGGAAACCTGGGTTGGATTGACGGCGTCGGAACTCGTTTTGAAATCGACGATGAACTCCACACCATCGACGACGGCGAAACGGTCAATCCTCCCGGTACACTCGACACCCGTATCTTGGTCGGCCCAGCGGATTACGAGTTCGTTTTGCCCGGCGTCTTCCGGCAGGAGGAGCGCCCTGCCTGTCTGCGTTTCCAAAACGCGAGTACAAATAGTCTCAATCAAATCCCAGTCTTCCCACCGCACGGCCTCCTTGTCGGGGTTGGCCGCGACTAGTTCCTTCCAGGCCTTGCTTCCGCGGTGGGTTTTGATCGGAATTCCGTTGTCGTCTTGCACCGCCGCCCGGAAGTAGCGCTTCTCGAATTCGCTGCGCTCAAGCAGGCGCGCGTGGGCTTGCTGGCCCAGCGACATCGAATCGGTTCTGGACGGCGACATCAGCGCATGGCGGTAGTGAATGTCGGTCGTCTCGGCGAGCGGCTTGAGGTCGCTCTGGTGGGTGACGCGGAAGCCCTTCTCGTCTCGCTGGTTTCGGTAGAGCTCCTCGGATGTTCCAAGGTGGACACCGTGATCGAGCATCGTCAAACCACCCCCCCCTACGCTCGGCGTTTCGTGCCTGAAGGACTTTATAGCCTTCATGCACTTTTTTCAAGTGCAAAAATCCCCATGTGGCATTTTCGCGAAATCAGCGCTCGGTGGAGTCCCTGCGATCCTTTACGGCGATCGGCGGGGCCAACGGCGCCCTATCCCAGGCTCGAATCAGCTCGGCCTCGGACTCGATGTTGAGCCACAGCATCAGCGCGGTTTTGAGCTCCGGCCCCGCGACGTAATCCCGCTTGGAGTCTGTCGGCGCCGCCCGATCTAGCGTCATGACCCTCTGGAGTGTCGAGGGGGCGAGCTCGGCTCCGGCATCCTGCATTTGGCGCCAGATGCCGCGGACGTTCGGCCGGCGCCTCTCGTCAAACCCAATCGTGCAAAACGCAATCCTCTCCCGCTTGAAAGCCTCATGCCAGACCAGATTCCGAATTTTCCGCATGGTAACCGGCCCCGATTGGTCCGGCCGGCCACCGTTCTTTCGCTTCCGCTTCTTACTGGGAGTCATAACTACTTTTGTTCACCGTGGCTCGCGAGTGTTTTTTTAAGCTCTGGGAGCAACACGATAAGCGCTGCCCGAACCGCTTCCTCTGAGTCTCCGAACGCGCTGACCCGACCCTCTCCAGACAAGCGATCAGCTAGGAGTTCAAGCGCCGTTTCGCCGACCGGCGCAAGCTCAGGAATCGATATGAGGGCGTTCACGACGTTGCGGAATCGCTTAGAGGCTTCCTTGGACTCAACGTCGGATCCCAGTTCCGAAACACTCGCGATAATCTCGTTCACCAATGTTCGGTAGTGGTCGTCTAGAATTGAGCGATCGATATCGTCGGTCATCGCGACCACAAAATTAGACACTTCGGCGTTGACGGATTCGGTAAAGCCGGCCTGCTCATCAAGGGTGTGCTGCTGAACCTTCCCGAAGCCCTGAATGTGACTGTAAAGTTCGTCCTTATTCATCGAGACAAGGCCATCGAGTGAGCGCTTTTGGAATTCTTGGAAGCGAACCTTCAGGGCGTCGCCCGCACGGAGGGCGTTCCTCGTCGCGGTCTCGAAGAAAAGCTTTCCTACGTCTCTGGTCATGTTTCGGAGGCTCCTCGACACCTCATCTTTGAAGGCGGCACCTCCGGCGATCTCCAAATCCGGAAAGTCCTCCCCTCCCACAGAAAGTTGCTCGATCAGAGACCTATCCCGGTTGTCTGCAACATTCCTCGCATACTGATTTGCGAGGTCTTCAACCGTTTTCTTTCGGGAAGCTTCCTGACCGCGCGATGACGGATCGGAACTCCCTTTTGCGCGAAGCATCTCAATCTTTCCCATCGCTCTTTCATCCTTTCACTTGTCGGTTTCGACTAGTTTCCTGGTTTAGTTCAGGGCGATAATGTACTAAAAAGTGCATGTGGGCAATACTGCGAACATGACGCACCCCACAAATTCACGTTTGCGCGCTTTCCGGCAGCTTGTCTCGGAGCGAGGCGGTGACGGATCGGCGGCGGATGTTGCCGAGGCCGTCGGCGTTGCGCCCACAACAATCACGCGGATAGAGCTCGGTGAGCGCAGTCCGAATCTCGACACAGCGATGCGTATTTTGGCGTGGTGCGACCGCGCGGCGAAGGCCCATCGCATTCCAAAAGTTTCCCGCGTACAGCCCGAAGACCTTCTCCCGCCGGAGTGAATTGTGAATTTTCGCGACTACCTGCGGCGATTTAAGGCCGATCCGGACTGCAATGCGCGAGAGGATGAGGGTATTTCAACTCAAAACGAGGCGGTTAAAGAGGCCAACTGGAGCATCGGAGTGCGCGCGACGATCGACTGGTCTGCGGATATCGAGACAGTGAGGGCGCAGACGGCTCATGCGGTCGAGGTGATCGGCCGGTCGGCAGACCAAGCGCTCGACGCCGAACTCAGAGCTGAAATCGCTGATTCACAGCCGCTTCGGAGGGAGGCCCAGTGAAACGACCCCACCGCCGACGACCTTACGTAAAGATTGCGACGAGCGTGCTGCGCGAACCTTGGAGTTCAGACCAACTCGCGACTTTTGTTCGGCTGTGCTGCTGGCTATCGGATCGGTGGGCTCGGGACCAGTTGAGCTGGGAGGAGGCCTGCTCGGCCACCCTAAGTCGCCACGACCTCGCAGTGATCACGGGACGCGCGCAACTCGCGCACTCCCGGCGCGCTCTTCGCTCGCTCGGAGAGCACGTCTCACTCGCGATAAGCGTGCGGGGTGACTACACACTCATTTTTTGGCCTAAGTATGCGGATTTCCAAGACCTGCCGGGGCGGATCCCCGGGAAAATCCCGCAATCTGCTCCTGCTCCTGCTCCTGCTCATGCTCATGCTTCCAATAAGAGGAGGACGGGCAAGAAAAAGGCCTTGAAATCAGCCAATACAACGACCTTTCCGGAGGCCGGATCGGACGAATTCAAAGACCTCAGAAACTTCACAATCGAGAAGCTCAGGGTCGAGGCGCCCGAGATAGACGTGAGCCTCATCGACCAGAAGCTCACCGAAATCCGGGTTTGGTCTTTTTCAACAACCCCCCCTAAACGCCGCGACTGGAAAGAGAAGTTTCCGGGTTACGTGGTGAAGGATTTTCATCGCAATGGAAAAAATCAAAAGTCTCACCGACAATCTTCGCTACAGCTCAGCGTCGATGACGCCCTCGCCGAGATCGGCGAAGAGTGGAACGCAACCGGAGAACACTCAGTGGCCGGCGGATAACGACTTCCCAGCACGGATGATGATCATCTTCCGGCTTTTTAAGCTGCACAAAGAGGGCCCTGACCCGAAAACCAACATGAAGTTCTACGAGCTCGAGCTTCGCGACGTTCCGGCTTTCTGGCTGGACAAAGCGATCACGGAGATTTCCCACACTTACGGTGAGAAGGAAAAAAAGTGGCTTGGGAAAGCCCCTCTCCCGTCGATCCCCGAGGTTCGTTTCGTCGCAGCAAAACTCTTTCGTCGCGAGCGGGAGCGGGCGTCGGGTAGCGTCGGCTACTCGCCGCACGGCGGGCGAGAGAAGCTGCGTGTTGACCGAGAGCTTCGGCTGATGGCGGGCGGGCCCGAGCGAAACGGGCTGCTCGAATACTGCGCTGGAGAGATGATCGCCCCAATGCTCCAGGGAATCACGCCCAAAGGCGGCGGCCAGTAGTTGCCGAAGTACGCGCGGAAGGTGGACGACAACCAGGCCGAGATCGTCGCTGCGCTTCGCCGGGGAAACCATCAAGTGGTGACGATGAACACGTTACCGGCCGGATTTCCGGATTTAATCGTGTGTCGTGCAGGGTACTGCCACTTCGTCGAGGTGAAAGCGATTAAGGGCGGGCGAATCACCCCGGCTCAGTACGATTTCCATCAAGACTGGCAGGGCCCGCCGATCAAGGTGGTGAAAACGATCGACGAAGCCTTCGAGGCAGTATCAGGGCGATATTGATTGGTATTTCAATCCGTCGATCAGATCGGCCGAAGGTACGGGGAGCTCGGCGGGACGCTTGTTTCGGTTCGAGGCATCGACCTTGTCGCCGCCCGTGGCGAGGTGTGCGTTTTTTGTGGTGGCCCACAGACGCGGATCAAACGCGGAAAGGTGAACTCGCCTGGGCGGTGGTACTGGGAGACTATTTGCGCCGTATGCCGAGAGCCCTGGGAGGGGGAGTACTACGAGGTGCTTCGACGCTGGGTTCAGGAGGGCTCGACGACAAACGGCGTCGAGTCTGAGATTGTCAACCGAATTGACGAGTGGAGAACGGTTCGCCCGCTGGTCGAGGTTCCAGCCCGGCGAGACGCTCGCGGGCTCACCTTCCCCCGAGGACGCTGGAGGTTCTGTGTCACCGCTTGGTTGCTTTACGTGCAGCCGAGGTTTTCGTCCTATGAGGAAGTGGCCGATTACGGCGGCGAACACCACGCAGACCTCGGTGACATCTGGACGGAAAAGAGAGTTCGGAGCGGCGTCTCAAAGGCGCGAGGCGTGATCCAAAAGCGCGGCCAGGTGGCCGGCGTTCTCAGATTGGAGGCCGAAGATGCCCGCTTTTAAGGAAACAAACAGACTGCTCACAGTGACCCAGGTCGCGAGAGAGATCGGGATCAACGACGACAACGGTCGTCGCCGGGTGAGGCGGTTGATCCGAGCAGGTAAGCTGCAAGCGGAAGACCACGGCACCGGGGACCAGGCGTACTGGTTGATCGATGAGGGGTCGCTCAAGCGCTACTTGCGTGAACGCGGACGGGGGTGATCTATACTCCGCACTCTGCTGGCCGTTTCCGTCTACGCGGAAACATAAAAAACTTCGTGACGGGTAAAAAAACGAGAGCAGATCGGCCAAGGCGGACACACCGGGCCTAGACCGTGGGCAGCGTTGTCCTGTAGTTTTCCAAGGATCTCGCACTGCACCCGGAGGCCGATTTGCCCACGAATCTTGGCCCCAGTGTCGTTGTGTCGTTCGACGCAACGGAGTTCAGGCAGCGAGCTCGCCACCTGAATGCGCATGAGATGCCAAAAGCAATTCAGAAGGCGCTTTGGAATACCGCTGAACGTGTCAGAGACGACGAGCGCAAGTGGGCGAAGCGAACCTTCAAAAAGTCCAAGCGCCGGTCTCGGAAGAACTTTCTAATCCGAGGCATCCGGGCGAAGGGCGGTCGCTACACCCCCCAGAATACCGCGATGGTGTACGCCGCGGGTCGCGCTGCAGCGATTTTCCCCGACCATCACAAAGGTCGGTTTCTGACCGCGGCCCAAATGAAATTGGGCGGCGTAGACCAGCGGAAGAGATCCCCCGCGTCCCGTCTCAAAGTGAAAGATGAGATGGCCGTGCCGACCAGGGCGATTAAGCGCAACGCTAAGGGTGAAGTGGATCTGCTCCGCTATGCCACCGAGCAAGAGCTTAAAGAGCGGCATTTCGTCCTCGTCAACCAAAATGGGCAGCGACTGTGGGCCGTTCGGACGAAGCGAAAAAACCCGCTCAAGCGAGCGCCGCGGAAGTTAAAGCGCTTCAACACGAAGCAAAGCACGGTGATCTTCATGTTTGTGCTGAAGACGCGCACAAAGCTGAAAGAAAACTTCCCGTTCTACCGGATTGCTCACAGAAGAGCTCCGAAGCATTTTCCGAAGGAACTCCGAAGGACGATCGCTCGAGCGACTGAGTCCAAGCGCTTCGGTCGGACGTTCACTGCGTGAAACGCAAATCCAATAATGAGGAAATAGATCTGGAGGCTCAAAAAGCGGTCGGGCCTTTTTTGGGGAGTTAAGGTGCGCGCCCCCGGAGGGCGAGATTTTCCGTCGTCCCCCGAGGAATCCCCCGAGGGTGTGCCCAGCGGGATATCCCGCGGGTGATCTATTTCCGTCTTTGTGTGGCGTTTTTCACACGGCTACCTTTCGTCATTTGCTGTGGTTTAACGCCGCGCCCGAAGGCGCCGCGCCCCTCACCTAGTCCCTATTGATCACCTTCTCGGGGTCGAGCGTCTTGAGGTACTCGATGGCCTCGGTGGCGGTTGGTCGCGTTCCGTCACTCTTCGTCATCCAGTCGATTTCGTGCTCACCCTTTTCTTCTAGCTTGACCTCTAGAATATCAAGTGCCCACCCCGCGGTGATTCCTATCCTTCGCATCTTGCTATCGCTCTGACTTTCCATCTCGGTCTCCTTCGTTTGTGCATCGGACTTGGGACCGACGCTGTGGTTTAACGCCGCGCCCGAAGGCGCGGCGCCCCTCACCTAGTCACGGGCAGTAGCAGGCGTCGCAAGCTCGCACCCCGGCGATATATCTCGCGAGCGAAGCACCGCAGGATTCGCAGGTTCCGGCTCGGTTTTCGACAAAGCGGCGAAGCGCCGCAGCCACCGCCAGTTGCTGGTGGATTTTCTGCTGGCCGCCGTTGGGAGCGTCCAGCCACGCGAGTTTCTCGCGAGCTTCTGCCAGCGTGTACCGGTACAGCGCGTGCAGGTCGTGAGCGACCCACTCCCATACCAGTTCGTAAAGTTCGGAACTGCCGTCTCCCCAGACCTGGAAATCTTCTCCGCGTTGCTGCTTTGTCCAAGCCTCGAAAGCCTCGGATTTTTCATGCGCTGCGATCCGGGAGAAGTGGTCTACGGCATCGCCGTAGTCCTCGAAGGTGGAATCGATTACCTCCCTTTGGTGCGGAACTTCGATAACGATGTACATGTCCGCGTTCATGACTTCACCCCCTTTTCCTCGTCGCTCGGTGTAGTAGAAAGTTCGTCGAAGGTCGCCACAGCCCACTCGCCGCGAGCGTCCACGATCCAGTACGCGTTCCCGTTGTCCGGCTGGAATTCGATAACCCAGTACGGTCGCCGCCTCGTCCCCCAGAACACCATGTCCCCAGGCGCGAAATTTTCGGCGTTCATTTTAGTTGTCCTCCGTGTTGTCAGTTAGATATGCGAGCGCACCGCACTCCGGGCACTCGCCTTCCGGAACCTCGCCTCCAGGATCAACGCGCAGCGAAAGGTCGCTGATCTCGTTGGCCTCGTTCCCCGTCCAATCGCAGTTATCGCATGAGAGTGTCATCTCTAATCTCCTTCGGTTTTCTCTATCGCGAGAAGGTGGCAAATTTCGTCCGCTCTTTTTTTAGTGAGTCCATTCGTGTAGCCAAGGCCGTCGCACATAAAGCGAACGAGTTTCTCGCGCTGCTGATCGTTCATCTTTCTCCACGCGCAGCGCGCGTCGGATAGCGCCCTCTTCTGAGCGCGCTCCGGGTCTCGGTTTTTTTCTGCGTTCTTCATCTCGGTCTCCTTCGTTCGTTCGTTCGTTTAATGCAACCGCGCTATGCGGCTGCGAGTACCTGGCCCACGATGCCGCGCGCCATCTGGACATCGATTGCGTTTCCGATGAGCTTGCTCGCGAGCTTTCGCTGGCGCGGCAGCCGATACGAGTCGGGGAACGACATCGACCGGGCCATCTCGCGCGGGTTAAGAACCCGAACGCGGTCGCCGTCAACGAGATTCCATTGCGTACCGCTTTGAGTGGTCGCGGTAGGGAATTGCTCGTCGAGCGATCGGCCGCGGCTCTCGGACACGTTCGCCCAGAAGCAACGGCGTCCCGCCTCGCGCTGTGCTTTCGCGATACGCGTGGTCATTCGCTCGGGCTTGCTCGCGATCTCGGTCCAGCGGTTTCCGTCGTCGTCGTCCGCGTCGAGGCAGTCGCCGATTGTCGGAGACGCGATATCCAGGCGCGGTGCGAGCTCGATACCCTTCCCGCCCAAGTTGGCGGTGACGACAAGGCGCTCCCGCTCTTGCGCGCCGCCGTAGTTCACTGCGTTAATCCGGTGAACGCGAGTCGCGTATCCGAAGGCCTGCAAAACGCCGAGCCAAGCGTCGAAGCCGTCCCACGCGGTCATCATATCGACCACGTTCTCGACAACGATATGGCGAGGACGCAAAGTGTCGGCGGCGGCCAGGACCGCCCAGCTAGTGTTGCGGTCGCGCTGCCCCTTGACGCGGATGCGCGAGGGGTCCGGAGCGTGGCTGCCGCCGCTGCCCTTCCGCGCCGGCTGGCCGGCTTGACTGAAGCCCTGGCATGCGGGGCTCGCGAGGAGAATGTCGGCCTCGGGGCAGAGGGTCCAATCCATCTCGGCCAGATCCTGCTGTACGTGCTCCACGCCCGGGTGGTTGGCCGCGTGACACTCGACGGCCGCGTCCCAATGATTTGCGGCCAGGACGACGTTGACGCCGGCCGCTGTAGCGCCGGTTGTGAAGCCGCCAGCGCCGGAGAAAAGGTCGATTCCGATTTTCATGACACTACCTCTAGTTGTTGCCAACCCATAAAATAGATTAAAGAATAGTTTTCGACAACCCTAAGAACGAAACCCGTTTCCATTAATGAGGAAATCCCTCTCTGGGGGGGAAAAGCGATTGGACCGTTTTTGGCCCGCTTAGCCTCGGGCTGGGGGTTTACGCACCCGTAGCGTCTTCCCCACATCGCGTTGGGTGCTTCCGCACCCGCTGCGTTTTCCCCACATCGCGTTGGGTGCTATTTCCTGCGTATTGTTTTCCCTACAACGAACCCGGGCCGTAGGCGTGCCCCGGGCCGTGGGCGTGCCGCGGGCCGTAGGCGTGGGCGTGCCGCGGGCCGTGGGCGTAGGCGTGCCGCGGGCCGTGGGGCTAGTGCTTTTTGTAGCTAACCGCATCGGCGCCCCAACACGCGCGGCAGTCGCCACAGTGGCCGGCCCGCTCGGGAGCGCTGCAGGCTTCGAAACCGGTTAGCGGGTTGCCGGTGTGGACCCCCGACACCGCGAGACCCGGCGCCATGCGCCGCAGAGACTCAAAACCGGCCGGTGTTGGCTGATCTATGCGCGGTGTGGATAGCCGGACCCGCAGGTTATCAGGCAGCGTGTTACCAGCTAGAAAGCGCTTCACCATGCCGGCTTCGCGAGTCGGAAGCCAAAACCGAACACCGGGAACGGCGCGCGCGATATCGGCCAACACCGCTAGGTGTGCGACGCTCTGAATATCGCCGCTATCATGCCAACGAAAAAACCGGCCGTCGTCGCGGCCGATAGGCTTCCCGCGTTCTAGGTTGCGCAGGGTCCGGCGCTCCCGGTGTTCTAGGATCGCGACCCAATCGGCAACCCACCGCGCGCGGGTCTCGGGTGTTTCTAGCGCTGCCATAAGCGCTGCATAGCGGCGTTCCATTGCGTTCTTAGTGGACCGCCAGGAGTAGCTACCCTTTAGGGCGTAGCAGCCGTGGCATGTGCTACCGGGTTGCTGCGCGAGTATCGCGCCCAATTGGCATCGGGTCGCGGGGATCGACCACGAATATCCCGGCATTTTACTAGGGTTAGATAGACCGCCAACGCGGGCGGCGAGCGATTGCAGGGAAGCCATTAGAGCTCCCTTCCATCTATTCGCTCGAATCGCGAAACGATATCCGCCGGCAGCGCGTCGTAGCAGGGGGCGCAAATAACCGCAGCCCTAGTGGCGCTCTCAAGCAAAACGGCCCGGCGCGCGTCCATAATACGGCCGCAATCGGGTTGGGGGCAGGATATCGCGCGCCCTACCGCGCTACGCAGTAGCGCTCGATTGGCGGTGTGTTCTAGTTCCCCGGTTACCGATTGCGCAACCCTACGGCGCGCCGGGTTAGCCCGCGGCTTTTTGACGCGTACCTTTTTACCATCCAAAAGCCGAGCCGCATCGATAACCGACAACTCGACGGAAAAAGCCCGCACCCACTGCCGGCCTATCCGTTTTTCCATCCGTACTGTTCGGCGCTTGACGATTGCACGGCGCCGGCCGCTGGGGGCGGTGAAAATAGCGTTCACCGTCCCCGACTCGCGCCAACCCCGCACGCGGTAACCGCGGGTCACATACGCGCGCGCCTCCGCGACCGAACGCTCCCGAGCCCGTCGTATCGTTCTAGAGTTGTTTTCCAATGCCATAGCTTACTCCCATATATAGGCGTTAAATGCCCAAAGGCATTATCGGCGCTCGAGTGGTTTTTATCAACCCCTAAAAGGGTCTTCCGTAAATTCTCTTGGCGATGTGGGCTTTACGCTACGTAGCCCGATAGCTCCGGAGTAGGGCTAGCCCCACGCGGGGATCTCGCGGCGTAGCGGTTTGGGGGCGTGGGTAGATGGCACCATGGCGCGCTGCGTCGCGATTGACGCGCCCCCGCGGGTCCCTTCCCCAGAGCGTTAAAACCGGGTTACGCGCGT
>PBAZ01000025.1 GCA_002717565.1 Chloroflexota bacterium | reverse complement strand
TAAAAGAAAGGCGAAAAGTTACTACCCCAGTTTGGGGTGCCCCGCTCGTCTGTTCGTGCGGGACTCCCTAAGTATAAGGTCCATTTTGGGAATATCCACTAAAATACCGGATTTTTAAAAGATATTTTTATGTTTGCATTTCTGGAAACAGTTGATCTCGGGGAATTGGGGAGGAGGAAAATCCCCTACCATACTCCCGTAGAAAATGATAGGAAAAAGAATAAAAAGTTTGGCATGGGAATTGTTCAAAAGGCGAGTAGTTTTGGCATGTGGTTTGTTTGGGCGGTTCGGTGTGGATGGCATGGTAATTGTCAGAAAGTCGGTGAGTTTTGGCATCGAGTTTGCAATTCTTCCTTTGGTCAATGCCTTTTGCCTTTGGGTGCAGGGGCTTGCCCCGCCCCTTCCTTAACTGCCTTTCAGCAGAGGGGTTGTGGCAGCGGGTGAGAAAGCTACTGGTTAATGTGGATGACTACGGTACCCCCCGGTAGGCTAAGCTGTAACAGTTGGGGTTTATGAGTGAGATAAAGAGGATGTTAAATCCCGGCACTCTGGCGAGAGAGGAGGTCAAGTACAGTAGGGATGCTGTCGGTGAGTGAGAGTACCTGCAAGGGCGGAGGGGGTACCCAAAAACAGAAGGCCCCATGCCCCCAAGCGGATCGTGAAAATATATATTTAGCCTCTCTATAAAAATTCTCTATTTTTTCCTAAAAACGCCTTTCTCCTCATCCCTTCACTTCTCTTCTACCTTGGGGTCGTAGGAGCGGGAGCGTAAGCGGGAGTCGACGAAGACCCCACTTACTTCTATTTTTTCCGTACAATTCGATATGGGTTACTAGATACTAGTAGTTGCTTGACTATAGGCATAAAAAAAGCCAGGTCTTGCCTGACATAAGTGAAGATAGTAAAATCAGCGTCTTTATTTGTTTATTTGCCCCGACCAGACTCCCACTTACGTTCCCGCTGGATCGGGGAAATAGTTAAGAGCGCCTAGATAGGGGAGAAGTAAACATCTGATCAGTGTGCTTTGACGCTGATTTTAACATCGAGATTTAAAACTTCAACAGTATATTTCGTGGATTTTGGGATTTTTTTTACTGGGTGTTGTTTGTATCATGTCTTCGTGATACACGCCCCACTGGTTGTATTCACACGGTGTCACCTACCCAAGTGGTGAGTCCAGAGGAAGCAGAGCCTCCGGGTCGTACATTCATGGAGCACATCGGGATGTGCGACCCTGTTTTTTTTTGCCAGATAAAAGGAGAAGAGTGAATGATAAGGAAGACGAAGGCATCCGCACTGGAACTTCCGACCATGACTGCCCTGGAAAAGTCTTTGACTTTGAAGGACAACCTTGGATTCATCCAGAAGAAAGCCGAACAAGCGTTGCAGGTCAGTTCACCCGCCGATATTCGTTCGCTTCTGGATGAGGCTGTGGAGATGGCTCGGAAGAAGAAGACCCCGAATGTATTGTTAAGTGCCGCCAAGATTCTGTCGGGTATGCACGAAGCGGGTATTGGGTTGGCGATGGAGGCATTATCACTAGAGAACAAGCTCTGTTCCGGTGTGCCGGACAGCATGATGAATGTCCAGATAAACAATAATGTACATCAAGAGAGGGCATTACCCTCGGTCGAGGAGGCTAAGAGTGCAATCAACCGATACGTCGATATCCTTGGTGTCGGATCAAAACCTTCAGGAGATGGCAGCGGGCCTGATGAAGGAGCCCGCAATCTGGATCGAAAACTACCTGAAGATATCAGCGGAACAGAGGCAGGCAACGGACGAGGATCTGTCGGACGGGGGACCGGATCAGATGAATCAGAAGATCATCCCCTTCCGGCTGAACGAAAGCCAACTGATCCTGTACCGGAAGATGAAATATTATCAGGAGATGAAGAAACCGACCCGGTTGCTGATTCCGAAAGCCCGGAAACAGGGGATAACAACCCTAATCCAAGCCTTATTCTTTGAACGACTCTATAATAATGACCATGAAGAAGCTGCTGTCGTTGCCCATAACGCAGAGTCAAGTAGCTATATCTTCCAGATATCTCGCCGTTTTTACGACTTTTTGCCCCAGGATATGCAGCGTGGGCTGAAATATAGCGCAAAAACCGAGCTAGAGTACATAGAACCGCACGGTTCCAAGTATATGGTCATGACCGCTCGATCCGGTGATGCCCTGGCAAAAGGTACAACTCCGACCCTATTTCATGGGTCTGAGGTCGCAAACTGGGCAGATTCAGGTCAAGATCCGTGGAAAGCGTGGACATCCATCGCATCCTCGATCCCCGATCACCATGAAACTGCGATTATCCTCGAATCTACCGCAAATGGACGAGATCCCTTCTTTTACCGCATGTGTATGGGGGCAATCAAGGGTGATAATGACTATGAAGTGGTCTTTTTGCCGTGGTATTTGAACGACAAATATACCCGTGAAATCACCGATTCTGGGTGGAGAATCACCCAAGAAGAGGACCATATTAAGGGAGAAATCCTCGATACAGAGGGATATCTGATTTCAGATGAGCAGTTTGAATATCGTCGCTGGTGCATTAAAAACAAGTGTGGTGGCGAAGTCGGTATCTGGGATCGATACTATCCGGCAACCCTCAGAGATGCGTTTGCCGTCAGCGAAAAGAGATTTTTCCCCGAAGCGGTGAAGAAACACTACCGAGAGAGCGTCGCTCCACCCAAAGTCGTTGGAGATATGGGGATTTCCGAGGGTGGATATCCGGTATTCGACCCGAATAAACACGGCTCTCTCCACGTATGGGAAAAACCGATCTCTAGAGAAAAATACGTTATTGCCGTGGACGTGTCGGAAGGAATTCCGGGTGGCGATTATCACAGTGCCTATGTTCTAAAGCGCTCCTCCATAGAGGCAGTTGCTGCTTTATCATGTCTGGTTGATGCCGATGAACTCGTTGACCAGTTATACAGGCTTGGACTCTGGTATAACAAAGCCGTCATTGCCCCGGAGAATAACCATAACCCCGAAGTTTGTCGTCGATTGTCCTATCACATGAGATACCCCAATGTGTACTGGCAAAGGGATATCAACAACCCAAGATCTAAGGCAAATCGACCGGGGTGGAATACGAACGTCAAGACCCGTCGAGAAATGTTAGATGTTTTGAAAATGGTTACTCGACAACATCTACTACGTATATATGATGAGGGGTTCGTAGAGGAGATGGAGGATTTTGCGTGGAACGTAAATACACGCAAATGGCAAGCGACCCCAGGTAAACACGATGACAGAATTATGGCTATGGCTATCGGATTGATGCTTTTAGACCTGAGCCCATACAAAGATCGCTCAGACCGATTGCGACCAAAAGTTGAAGACGGGTTTTCCCGGTACAAAGAATTTGAGTCGTATTGGAAAAAGCACTCGGGGTCTAACAAAAAAACGGGGAGATTGACCTTTGGATAAGAAAGAGATTAACAAGCGTATTGTTTCTATCTGGACCGATCTGGTCGAGTCAGGGATGAAGCTTAAAAACAAACGCTTTAATAAAGACCGCAGGGACATCATGCGGTTTTATTCCGGTGATCATTCATTCATCTATGATGAAGCGGAAGCTGCCGGGTGGGCGAAAAGTGAATCCTGGGCGCAGATGACAATCAACCTGACGTTCGAGATGATCGAAGTGTTCGGTCCGATTCTGTACCAGAACAATCCGATAAGAACGATTACTTCTCGTGGCAAAGATCCAGTCAAGCACGCTCTTTCACGGGTGATGGAAGCGTATCTCAATTACACCCCTAATGAACTGGGGCTGAAAATTGAGGCGAGAGAAGCGATCAATGATGCGCTGATCTCTGGACTTGGAATGCTGTGGACATCGTATGATCGTGATACCGGCCTCGTTGGATCAACCTTCGAGTCAGTGGAAAACATGGTATTTGACCCGGATGCAAAAAGGTTCAAAGACATGTGGTGGGTTGCTCGTCGTCGAGTTGAACCCGTCTGGGTCGTCGAAAGACTTTTCCCCGAAACAGCAAAGGGGATCAAGGGTAATAAAACCTCATATATGGGCAAGTCCCTGAACCTTGGGGCGAATGAGAAGCATACAGAAAAAAGCGTGAGTCAGGATCTTGTCGTTTATTATGAAGTCTATTCCAAAATGGGTGTTGGAGTTTGATATAAAGATGCTCCAGAAGAAGTAACCGATGAGGTGGAGGATAAGGAAGACAATGTTCATATTATCTTTTGTCCGGGTCATGATAGACCTCTTTCGATAGAGTCTTGGCCCGCTCCATTGTTTCTGGATGGGAAGTGGTTTCATACACCGCTTTATTTTCACGCTCATCCAAGCGAACTGTATCCGATTGCTCCTCTCAAACCTGCCTTAGGTGAACAGAAGGCAATCGACTTTCTCGCAACATTCATGCTGGCAAAAGCCAAAAACGCTTCGCGAGATGTTATTGGTGTTGATCCCTCGGTTGACGAGAACGTGATTTCTCAAATCTCCAGTGGTCGAGATCTGGAAGTTGTTTCATTAACAGGAGCGCAAGGTCGTTCTATTAATGAGGTGATCTCTTGGTTAGAGCATCCAGGGATTCCATCAGACCTAAAAGAAACATTCCGCTTGTTGATCGAACTCTTTCAGCAACGCACTGGGCTTCAGGAAATCTTGTACGGTCGAACGAATGTTGCCGAACGCTCTGCGAGAGCGATTACGGTTAAAGATAGAAACAGTCGTGCAAGAATTGACGATAAAGCCGAGATGGTTGAATACTGGATGAATGAGGCTGCTCGGAAAGAGGCAATTCTCGCACGATTCCTCTTGGATGGAGAAGAAGTGGAGGCAGTTGTCGGCGGAGACGTTGTTTATGGATATCGTGTAGATGTCGTTTCCAATGGCGAACCGATGACCCTGAAAGAGCTAAAAGAAATTTCGGGGGATATTGGTACATACTTCGAGACAGAAGAAGAGGCAGCAGAAGCTCTTCAAACAATTATGCCAATGCTGCAAATGACAAGACCTCTGTCTCAAATAAACATTATTCCGGTTACCGCAAGTGTCGTTTGGCAGGACACGGGGACACTAGAGGATAATATCGATATTATTCGAGAGTTCTCTTACAGGATTGAAGCGGGATCGGCAAGAAGACCCGACCAAGAACTGCGTGTCGAGCAGGCGCAGATGGTTATGGAGATGGTGGGTCAAATGTCACTGCAACTGCCACCAGAAGTTGATGTTGAAACGTACAACAAAAGTCTCGATGTGTTGTATGACGCATTCATGATCGCACATCCGCAGAGGGTTTATTTGACCCCACAACCAGAACTTCCACAAGTGATTCCGGGGCAGGGAGTCGCTGGCGAAGGCAACAATCTTGAGCTTTCGCAAGCAAATATCCCACAAGGACCACTAAATACATCGGAAATGGGCATTCCAATGCCCAATTTGCCTACAAGTGGGGCGGGAATGTTGTAAGATGATGATCGATCATTACAATGATCTGTAGTTATAGGAGGATTGAGATGGATAAGATTAAAGAAATGATAGAGGCTCGACAGGCACCAGGGGCGATTATTCGACATCCTGCTGGAGAAACTCGTTACATTTCGAGTCTTGCCAAATTTCCCAATGATCCTAGAGCTAATGTTACCTCTATGGCAGAAGCTGAAAGGAAGGCAGAAGCTCAGGGGAAAACAATTAGAAACGTAGAGGATGTTCTTCCTGGCATTCGCCGGGAACACTCTGCGGAAAGTTTTTCGGAAACCTTTGATACAAACTGGAGGAAAGCATAGATGTCCGATGAAGAACGGGACACCTCTGAACTCGATGCCCTTGAGGATACCATCGAAGATGAGCCCCAAGACTCTGAAGTCACGACCCCATTTGAAGATCCGTTTGATGACGATACGTCTCCAGATATGGTTGATGATGATGAAGAATTGGAACTGTATGCAGACAAATATCGTTCTGTCGAAGACCTAGAAAGTGCCTATAGGGAAGCGCAAAAAAAGATTTCCCAGCAGGATGATTATGCCACTTTAGGTCGTCACATTGCTCCGCAGTGGGACGCTTTTGATAAGTGGCAAAAAGGGCAAGAACAAGCTTCTCAGCCTGAACCTGTATGGAATCCACCACATGAGATTGGTAGTGTTCAAAGAGCTATTGATCTTTTAGGGACTGAGGGATGGGATGCTTTACCCGTTCAGGAACGTAGTAGAGCGGAGGAATACCTCAACTACTACAATCAAAAGTGGCGCTCATGGCAAACGAATCCACATCAATTTGCTGAAGACATGGTTGCACCTGTCGTCGAGCAGATGATTGGAAATCGTTTTGCGGAACTAGAGGCACAAATGGGTGCTGCCTCTTTTTGGCGGGAACATGCTGACGAACTGAAGGATAACATGGGTGAGTTTCAGGATTTGCTGCGGTCTGGTGTACCAACCGCTGCTGCAAGAGAACTCATTCAACTTCGGAAAGTTGCGTCGGAACGCAAAGAGGTGGAATCACAGAAGGATGAACTCCAGCGCAAGAAAGATCGACTAAAAGGACGTTCCTCTAGTCGCTCTCAGCGCAGTGGCGGACCATCAAGCTCGAATCGTCCAGATCCGAGTGGAAAGAGTTTTGGGGAAATCTTTAATGATGTCTCCGATTCTGTTGGTGCTGTCTTTGGTGAAGAGAGTTCTTTGGGGGCGTCTTCTAAACTTTAGGAGACAAAATAGATGGCTGAATTTGAACGAGTCTTAGCCACGTCGATTGAAGACTGGGCGAAGGGCTTACACGAAGAGCAGATCAAGAACCGCGTGGCTCTTGCGATGCTCGAAAAGAAAAAGCGGTTGAAATTCAATGTTTCAGCCCCTCAAACCAGTTGGACTGTTGGTTTTAAAGACCATGAGTTGACTGGTTACGGTGACATGGAAACGATTAATTTCGCTCGTGTTGTCACTGAGAAAAAGGCGACGATTGATTATCGTGGCTATGTCATGACTGACGCTGTTTCCGAGAAGGAAAAGCTGATGAATCGTGGCAAAGCGGCGATTGTTAATATCATCGAGGACAAGTTGGATCGGATGAAAGCCGCCTGGAAGCGCCGCTTCTGTGGTGAGCTTTTCATTGATGGTGACCTTGCTGCGAACTCGAAACGGTTCCAAGGCATTGACACGATCATGAACGAATCCGGTACTGCGAACGGCGATGAAATCGGAACGAATGCTGGCTCTTATGCGGGCATTAGTAGCGTCAAGGGAACCTACGGTGGATCTGCTACCGACAATTCTCCTGAGTACGATTTCTGGAGTCCGGTCCTTGTGAATACTGGGTACAACTCGACCGAGTGGGCAGCGGGAGGTCTGGAGCGTCTTCGCACCGGAATCAAGCACACCACTTTTGGACACGACGACAAGCTGGACTTGGTTCTCTTGAATCGTGGTTCCTATGTCGATCTTCTCAATCTCATTGATGGTAGTGAGCGGATTATCGCTTCTTCCAAAAATGCGGATCTGATGGCAATGGGTTTTGGCGATCACGTCGAAATCGACGGCTGTCCGGTCACTTGGGATATTGATGTACCAACCGTTGATGAACAAGCCGCGACTGATACGGTAATCGGATACGGACTGAACTTCAGTGCGATGCAACTCCTCTTCCTGAACGATACGATTGCAACTGGTCGTATGGTTTTCGATGAGGATCAACTCGCTCATAAGTTCTTGTTGTCTACTTTCGGAAATTGCAAGTGGATCTCCCCTCGCAAGTTCTGTGCATTCAAAAGCTTCGCTTAGAAAGGAGAGTAAGTAATATGGCTACTTCATTACCACTGGCTCTCTCGCATAGTACGACCGAAATCAATACTGATGCGCTGGGTGCTGTTTTTGTTCTGCCAAATGGCAATTCGTATAGGCTCGTTCTCAATGCGGACGGCGCAGCGGTTCCCCGCTGTTCCGCTCTGACTTGGGTGAGTCGGACCGCTTATACTGTCGAACGAGTTGACGCTGCGACGGAGGAAATCTGTGGATTTGTTCCGACTGAGCAGAGTGCGACTGGTCCGGCCAATAGCGATTATTTTCTCATGCAAATCGGCGGTTTAACTACTGCGATTCGTGGAGACGATGGTACTGCTATTACCGTTGGCGACGGCATTGGTCCAGATGATGATTCCGATAGCGGAAAAACCAAGCGCCATGTGGCTGCTGGTTCGACCTTTACGGAAGCCATCGTCTGTGGTCAGGCTATCACTGCGGCGGCCTCGGCAGATGATGAATATCAGGTCCAACTTTTGAGGGTCTTGAATTAATTCAAAGATTTGGGGGTCGAGCTTTCGGGCTCGACCTCTAGTCTTGGGAGATATACATGTCGAGGATTAATGCTTTTACGCCTGTGTTCAACACGGCAAACGGTGGTTCCGCTGATATTTTTGGTTCTGATCTGGTTCCTCAGGGGCCAGATTCTGTTTTTACCATTGGTGTTGCGGTGTCTGCTGCTGTTAAGTTGAATTTGCTGATAAAATCGGGTGGAACAACGGTAACTGTTGTTTTGAATGACGATAGCAATTTGACTGCAAATGCTGGTCATACGTTTACGTTTCCGGCTCATAGTTCGTACACGTATAACCTGCAACCGTCGGGATCAGCCACGGTACTCTGGTGTTCTGTTCGGGATGTCTGTTCGGGAGGAATCTGATTGGGATCATCTGATCAGAGGGGATTCAAATGCCCTACGCGATCTCAAAATCTGGTGGGAAGTTCGTTCTAAGGAACTCGGAAACGGGGACTGTGTTTGGACGCCACAAGACGAGAAAGTCTGCGGAAAGACAAATGAGGCTTCTGCACATTCTGAAGAAGAGGAAGAAGGGGAAGGTTGGATGAGCTTTGATCCAGATTTTGGTCACTATCGGGGTGCCGACGGGAAGGCCCGTGGGTTTGAGCCCGCACAGGGTGCTGCTGGCGCAAACCCGATTCTCGAAGGTCTCAAATGGTGGTTCCCTTTGGCGGGTGGTGAGTATGCTGACTCGGTTACCGGCAAGACGCTGACGGCAGTCAATTCTCCAACGAGCGAAACTGGTCCAGCAGGAGTCTCAGAAACTTCGATGGGAGTGTCTGCGGGTGATAGCAATTACGTCCACTCAACTGATTCGTATTTTCGGACTGTTGCGGAATCTACTGGAGCGGGTCCAGAAACGTATTATCCATTCACCTGCACCTTTTGGGTTTACATGGCGTACGGGGCTCATACTTGGATCATGGGAGATACCAATCAGTGGCAATGCTACAAATATCCTGCTGGCGGCCACCAGATGCACTGCGGCGTAAAAGCGAATGGATCGTATTGGCGATTGGCGAATACGGCGGGGAGTGGGTTATCGGATAGTACGTGGTACTTTTTCGCTTTTAGGTATTACGGGCATGGTTATGAGAGCGATGGCTCTGTTGGTTCATGGGTCAACGGTAAAAGAGTGAATCGTGTTTCCGGGTCTGCGGGGTCAGGGTCGATTGCGGAAACAGGAACTCAAGATTGCTGCGGGGAATCTTTGCAAACTGGCGCAGGAATTACATTCGGTGGAGCGGGCACAGCGACAGGGAGACTGGCAATGGTCGGTTATTGGGATCGCGTTATAACTGATGCGGAGGTCTTGGAAATCTATAACACGACCCTCGGTGGTGGAGGCTATCCGTTCTGATGAGTATCGAAACCGTCAAGGCAGCAGCAGAGTTTTATTTGGGGGAACTCAAGGTAATCCTTCTGCCTTTGCAGGAGGAGTGGGTCGAGTCCCATAATAGATATTGGCAAGGCCGACAAAATCCACAAGAGCTTCCGCATGATGGGGTCAACGGAACGGTTGATCCGGATCTTGCAAGACCACCAATGCCTTCGTGGGAGGATTTCGGAGTGAATCTTCCTGTCAGCAGCCCCTTCTCCGTTCGCTGCGATGAGTTTGTTTGCGAGGGCTGTCATTTGGGTCACGATGAGGATGCCACCGGCTTCTTCGTTCTGGTTCTGTTTACGTGGGGATCGAATCCCGAAATGAAATGGACAAAACGATCTAAGCACGAAGATGGGGCTTGGACGGATGAGGATTGGGTTTCGGAACAAATCGGACCGATAGTGTGATTTTTCAAAAAAAGAACATTCAACTCAACCATGGATAAGATCGTCGAATATGGTGTTCTTGGTATTTGCGTTGGAGCACTTTCTTGGGTCGTTTATCACTTCGTTTTGAGAAGAATGGCCGCCGAATGTGAAAGTTTACAAGCGGAGTCAAATGAACTGCGAAGGCGATATGATACAGTAATGATGCAGCAAGTAAGCGACTATAAACACATCCAAAAAAGTTATAACGAAATCCTTAATAAAAGTCGGCGAGCGTTAGATTCGTCAATTGACATAATGCAAACGACTTTGAAAAAGCTGGAATCACATAAATGAGATTGTCGGATTTGGAATTAACACGCCACCGAGAGCGCATGCTTGCAATGAAATTGTTTGGAATTAACAATCCGTGTCAATTTGGAGAAATGGCAAAATTCTTGCAATTAGTAACTCAACAGCAAATTGAAGAAGCAGTTTTATTTCAAGAAGAATGCAAGGATAAGAATCGGTCTGTTCCTCGTATTGGTGAGGTTCTTGTTGATCGGGGAATATTGAGCCAATCCCAAATTGGTATAATTTTGCAAGAACAAACACGATTCGGTTCTAGTGATGTTGATGACACTTTGGCGGAAATTGACAAAGAAGCGAAAAAAGCCGATGAATCCCTCTCCGTATCCAGATAGCTGGAAGAAAATCTGTGGATTTAACGAAGAGAAATTGCTTTTTTACCTCTCCTTGTCCGATGATCCTAAATGGTTTTTGCATGTTTTTGTAGAATCTTGGAAAATCAATGGGTCATTTAATTTTGCCATTGAGATGGCTGTTGATGTCATGAAGGAATACCCCAAAGATCCTCGTAAAGGAAATTTAAACGATGACTAATTTTATTGATTATGTTCCTGAAAAAAAACAGCTTCATCCTTTCATTACATTTGGTGATTGCAAGAAGGGTGAAACTGCTGCAAAAACCGGATGCACCCCAGCGAGTGGGGGTGGTGGGAAGAAGGAAGGGGAAGCCCCTGCTTCCGAAGAGACTGGTGAGGAAACCGAAAAGCCTACCAAGTCGACAAAGGGGCAGCCAGACAAAGACAGTTGGGATAAGCCACTTACCTATATAGACAAGTCGGGGGGTAAGGTAACGATTCCGTCCAAGGAAAAGCAAGTAGGTAAGTACCTGGAATCTATGCGGGATGTGGACGAGGGCCCCGGCAAGAAAGCACTGATAAAATCAGGTGTGGATGCCATCATTTCAGGTTGGGATCAGTCATGGGATGCAATTGAAAGCGGAAAATTAAAAACCGAAAAGTCTGAAACTGTAAAACAGAGCAAAGAAGAAACCGAGGGATCACCAGATACCCCAGATTATCATCGGATAGATCCAGATGTAATGGGAGATGTAGCCTGGAGACACAGAAATACTCTTTCAGATGTTGCTGAAGCAGTCGAAAGGGGAGACGATTTCGATATGGAATCAATCGGGAATCTGATTAAAGATCTGCAGGGATTGCAAGATCAAGCAAAAGGTGGATTCAAAAAATCTTCTGGGGATAAAAAGTAAATAGAACCCCTCGATACCTAATTCAGAATGAAAGTTAATGAGAGTTAAAACCCCCGAAAAAGAACAACTTGGGTTATTACATCATTCGACCAAGTTATTCACCAACGCTATTTATGATCTTTCTAAGGCTCAAATTTTAGGAGATATGCAAAAAGAAAAAGAAGCATTTGAGCGATTGAAAGAATTAATAGGGGAGTCTATGGCGATAGCGAATCTTCTTGGGCGAAGAAGAATGTGGTTAATGGCTCAAAGTGTTAAAAAGAGAAATAAGCCATATGAAGATATTCATTTGTTTTCGTCCGAAGATTTAGAAACACCGGTTGTTCCGCATGTTCCATTTGAGGCGGTAATTGACGATCTTTTGGGGCGAGAGGCAAAGGTTGTGAGCGATGAAGCATTGGCACTTCGTCGAGGATACGAAGAAGTGCAAAAAATATATCTTGAAAGTCACGCCTTTGCCTTAGCTCGACATTCCAATTTAGAAATTACCAAAAATATTCAGAAAAAAATTGGAGATTTGAGAAGGACGGGAACTACTACAGATGAAGCAAGTTATTTAATTGCTGCAATGGGTAATTGGGCAAGGGGATATGGAGAGGTGGTTTATCGTACAAATCTTAATCCGGCATATAATTCTGGAATTAAAGAAATGGCGGTAAGTGATCCTGCGGTCAGTGATGTTGTTGGTGCTTTTCGTTATATGGCGGTTCGCGATGCAGATACACGACCCGGACATAAGGCGGCAAGTGGATTAATTGCCAGCATTCACGATCCAATTTGGGAATATTGGACGCCTCCACTTGGATATAATTGTCGCTGTAGTCTAATCATGGTGGATAAATTTCGATTGGAAAGAGAGGGATTAATTGAACCCAACGGAACGGTAAAAGTTCATACTCCTCCAAATTGGGATAAAGCCAAACCGGATCCGGGTTTTGGTAAACCTGGGTTTAGGGTTTAAAAAGGAAAATATGAAAGAAAAAAATCCGCAAGGTGATTCAAGGGGTTTTATACGCCTTTCTCTCGATTTGCCACGACCAATGTTTAATGCTTTGCAAAATAAAGCAAATGAAGCGGGGCAAACAAAATCTGCATTAGTTCGTTCCGCTCTTTTTAGAGAATTAAAGGAAGATATTGGCAGATTTCCCAAAAAATCTAATTAGTTTTTAACCAAAAAACTAAAATATTAGTTGCTAATTTATTTAAAAATACGGATTCTACGGTTATGTCGAAATTTACTCCTCAAGAGCAAAAATGTATTTCTGCCAAGATTCCCATCTTGCGAGATGAGGGAATGAGTGAAGATCAAGCGGTTGCGGTGGCTATTGCGAAATGTGCTCCGGATAAAGCGAAGAAAAAAATGGCTTGTTGTCCGCAATGTGAAGAAGGAAATTCGTGCAAATGTGGATCTAAAATGGCAAATGGATATTCTTACCAACGATTGAATTCCGGTCTTTTTCGTGTTTTTGATGTTCCGATTATGGCCGAAGTGCCCGAGGGAATGAAAGAAAACAGAAAACGAATCGGTCCCAAGTGGATGAAAGCGGCTGTAAAAAAAGCGAAATTGCGATGGAAACAAGATGGATATAAAGCACCATTGCACATCGAGCACCACGGTGGAAATTCGGAAACTTCCCCTGCTGGTTTTATGATGCCGCATACAGTTAAGCAAATGCGCTATGAGGGAAATCCAGTATGGGCGGTATTTGCTGATTTAGAAGTCCATCCGCACATTTTAAAAAAAATCCAGAACCGAGAACTTCCTTTCCGTTCTGTAGAAGTTTTTTCATGGGAAAAGCCCGAAATTAATAGCATGGCGCTTTTAAAGTCAGAGGTTCCCTTTTTTAGCTTCGATTTACTGGAATTAGGAAAAGAAGTTTCACCGGTAGAAAAATTTTCTACTGTGGAGCCGTTTCAAGCGTGTAGGGCATTTACTAATGGAAATTCTATTTTGTTTTCATTTAAGGATAACGTAAGCATGAGAAAAAAGATGGAATCCCGTGCGGAGCGTGCTGATGTCGATCGGTACGAATACGAAGAGGGAAAAGATGAAGAAAAACGTGATGTAGAGGAAGAACTTTCAGCAAAACTTGAAGAAATTGTTGAAAAAGACAAAGAAGAACACGAAGAAAGGGTTGAACTTGATGAAGATGGACGCCTTGGTGCGGTTTTGGATCTTCTTGCCAAAATTGCCGAAAAACTAGGGGTAGATAAAGAAGAAGAAATGGAAGATGTCGAGGAAGTAGAAGAGGCAGAAATCGCAGTTGCCCCAGTGGAACAAAAAGCATTGGCGGCACTGAGTGGAAAAGTTGCCGCTCTCGAAGCGAGGGAAAGAAGTCGCAAATCTAAAGAAAAACAAGAAAAAATGGTCGATGTGGCTATGAATGAGTTAGCCGCATGGAATCCAGACGAAGAAACTCGAAACAATCTTTCTGCTTTGGTGTCGTCAAGTAATCGTCCTCACAATACGATTAAGGCATTTGTCGCATCTTACAAAAAGAGCGTTCCTCGTTTTCCACATAATACTTTTTCGGATTTTGAAGCAAGTTTTGATCAAGCAGATGATCCTTCGGTAATGCGTTTTGCTGCTGATGGTGCTGATGCTTTGGATATGGCTCGCAATTTTAGTCAGCAATACGATGAACTGGAAGCGCGGGGAATGATTACTACAAATCGTGAAGATTTCATCCAAATTCAAATGGATGCGAGTCAAACGGGCACAATTGTAAAGAGGTAGAGAGAAATGGCTTTAAGTGCAGATCATTTTTACGAAACGTCTTCGCCTTCTACCATTGCATTTCCGTTGACCAACGGAGTTACTTGCTATGCCGGATCGTTGATGGGAATCGACGATAGCACCGGTTATGCAGTACTGTGGGCAGACACGGCTAATTATATTTTTGCCGGTCTTGCTCTGCGTGGTGCAACTGGTGACACTTCGGCAAGTCCTGTCGTAGATGTTGACATGAATTGCGAGGGGATGTTGTTGAAGAAAGTTAGTGTAACCGGTGTTACTGCGATCACCAATGTGGGCGATAAGGTGTATGCCACGGACGATAACACTCTGGATGTATCCGCTACATCCAACGTTCAAGAGATTGGCATTATCACCCATTGGTACTCGGGAACCACTTGTGACGTTCAACTTTATTCTTTGGCTCAGTATCAAGGAATTTCTAACAGTTAGTAGGTATGGAGTAGATAAATGGCTATTGGACAAATCGTATCTGCGAATACCTTAACTGCTGGTATTCGTGCCGATTTTGCAAACGCTTATAAGTCATCTTATGAGGCAAGCAAATCGAGACTTATTTCGGTTATGGATCTTGGATTGCCAAGTGACAAATTGACCGAACTTTTCGCCTATTTTGAATCCGCCCCGTATCCTCGCTTGTGGAAGCGTGGAGATGCGATTTCGGCCGATGAATTTGGTTCCGTCCAGTTCAACGTTACGAACCGGGATTGGGGCATTCGTATAGGATGGCACGAAAATGATCGGGAAGATGATCAAACTCGTTCTCTAATGGATCGTGCTCGTGAAGCTGGGCGTAACTTTGGTACTTTGCCCGAGCGAATTTTCTTTCAAATTCTCCTGAATGCGACAGACAACAATTTGCTACCGGCGATTCCGCTGGCGCCAGACGGAGCGGCAATGTATTCCACCACCTCGGGTGCTGGAACTGCACGCTTTGGGATTACAAACGGGAACCTTCTTACTGGTTCCGCTGTAGCTTCTTCTTCTGCGGTTCGCAATGATTTCTTCTCTGCTATTGAGCAATTGAGGGGATTTCAAGATACCGAGGGACAACCTTTGTGGAGTGATAATATTTTGGATGGCGGTTTTTCCGTTGTCTATGGTGTTCACAACGATCAGGTTTTCCGAGAAGCATTCCAACAGGGTCGTACGCTTGCTGCTGCGACTACTGCACAAAGTAACGCCGCCGTAAGTAATGTAATTATGGAAAGCGGCTTGAATGTTGATCTATGGTCAACCCAGCGAATTCCTTCCGGAAACGACGATTGGTTTGTTTTCGCTAAGGAAGCGCCATATAAGCCGGTATTCCAACTTGTTCGTCGTCCTCTCCGCGAGTCGTTTGGGAATATGGAAAATTCCGATTCTGCCCGTGAAACGAAGATCGAGCATGTGCAATGGGATAGTCGGGAAGGCTACGGCCTAATGTTGCCTTACCAAACCGTGCAAATTAATAACTAATAGGTATTTCCTAATTTGCACATATAATAGATTCCCAGTTAAATGCTATTTAGTATTTGCTGTTAATTTGTTGCTGATTGGGGAAAGTTCTTTTGAGCTTTCCCCTTTCAACTGTTAGCCAGAAAGGATTGATAATGACTCAAAAAACTGCTTCTAAGAAAAAACGTGGACGTCCTAGGAAAAAAACAGAATCTACTCCAGAACCATCTGGTGTAACTTCTGCGAGCACGGCAATTTTGGAAAATCCCAATGAAGATTTATTCGTAAATTCTTCCATCCAGGCAACTGGAACAATTGAGATTAATCCGGTCGCTTTTGAAGAAGAGGAAAAATTTACGATTTGGATGGGTGTTTCGATGGATTGTCCGTATGATTGTGTTCATGCGGGTGGGCTTGATTTTCCACGATTTAATGAAATTGTTACACGAGACGAAGACAGTAATACGACTCACAGAGAAAAGGTTCGTGGAAAGATAGTCGATTTAACAAAGAATCAAATCGAATTGGTTGCAAAAGCGGTCGGTCGAAAGATTATGAGGAAAGCTGGGGCTCGTCAGTGGATTATGAACGCAGATAATCCCCGGTTTTCTTACAGAAAAGAAGACGAACCGCTTGGAAGTTTTCTTTTCATGCAAGTGGTCGGTGAGTCTATGCCTCCGAATTGGCGGCACGTTGAACCGAAGATGATGGCGTAATTTTTAAAGGTTAGCAATGAGTAATCCAACACAAGCGGAAGTGGAAACCCAGATCAGTAATATTATTCGGATTTTAGATAATTTTCGGATTTATGCTGGCGTTACGGGATCGACTAACTTTTTGGATAATTTAGATACCTTTGTGCAATCACTTGAAACTTCTTATTCGAGTGAAGCGACATCGGCTATGCAGGGGTTTAGATCTAATCTTGTTGCGGCTATCAATGGTGGAGGGGGGATGATTTCCCCCCTCTTGCTACAAATGGGGCAAGTGATTGATTGCCCCGAAACAGACATTCAGACGATCATTACAAGATTGTACGATTTCATGGTTGATAATAGTCAAGCAGTTACGAGTCGTGGATTTACATATGGTTCCGTCACAATGGGCGGAAGCAATGTTGGCGGAGGTACGATTAAGAGATTAACAACCGATGCCGATGGTTATGATATTGAAAACTGCACGCCCGAAGTTAAAGTTGCTAATTGTGTGGCGGATGCGCATTCGGGTGCTTCTAAGAATGAAGAGGTTTTCCAGTTTTTGGGAAGCGAAGCAAGTCGGGATAACTTGAAAATTACCGGATCGGGGCAAACCTCCAATATTCGTGCTGTATCGGCTCGTGATTCTTTGCCGGGAAATCCCTCGTGGACTTTATTTTCCGG
>PBAZ01000024.1 GCA_002717565.1 Chloroflexota bacterium | reverse complement strand
AATCCTGCCACGAATTGATTTTCAGTTAAAATGGTTGCAATGGTCAAAATTGCGACCATTCCTGCAACAAATCTTGCTGCGAATTCGTTGACTGGATTTGGAAAACTGAACAGATTATTGATTGTATTCATGGGTGATATTCCTATTTATCTCAACAATTTGTGATGTATTTTGATTCGGCTTTGCCACAACAATCTCATACGCGGAAGCATCACTCAAGCTTTGCTTGCTAGAGCCTTCTCATGGATCTGGCTCCGATCCATGAGAAGGCAATTTGCCCGTCAAATATTCTTACCTTAGTATCACTTCCAGCCCATGCGGGTCGGAAGCTGAGGCTTCTGATCCATCTTCAAGAGTAACTACCCTGTCTGAGTCTTCCATCGATGCAAGGTCCTCCTCATCCCAACTTAAGCTCTTGCAATCATCGCTGATGGTCAGAACAGCCACCCCCGGCGTCCGATCCACGTTTTGAAGGGAGCCGACAGCCGACAGCGGTTTAGCACCCCGCAAAGCAATAAACATCTTGTTACCCACTATGTGTGCCACGTCAGGTTTTGGATCGGGGCTGAAGGACGTGGCCATCGACTGCGTGGCCACAACCTGGTTAGTCTGGAGGTCTACGAAGTTGACGTCATTACTTACGCGCATACTGGTTATTGCAAATATATCGCCCTGTTGATCAGTACAGGTAACCGCACCATGGGTATCCTCACCTGGGAGTTCAATCTGTACCGGATCCGGGAATATTCCCTCAGACGCTTTACTGGCATCAAAGGTATAGAGGAAATCATCTCCTCCTTTAGCCCCACTTTCACCATTGGTCATGATCTTATTAAAAGGTAACCGAGATACACCACAACCGATGCCCGGAACAGTGTCCTTGTCATAGACTTTCACAACAGTCATAGGTACGGTTCCATCTGAGGATCCCACATCGACCACGAGCAGACCACCACCAGCGAGGGTTACGTAGGCGAATTTACTGTCGCTAGTGAAATCGTGACAGATTGGGCGCGCCACCGCAGTTCCTAAGTCACTGGAGAACTGGTCCAAGGACAACGTCTCTACTAATTTGTAATTGTCACTCGTGTAGTTGGTCTGAATTTTATGCAGGAAGCCAGATTCATCTTTCGCGCCGATATTCGCAACGATAGTCATGCTGTTATCAGGAGATCCAACGGAGGCGTGAGCATTTGCTGTTCCCCCCGCATCATTGAAACCACCGACTGTGTTGACACAACCAACGATAGTACGGCTCTCAATGTTTATGAAGAAGGTGTCACCAGAACCTACATTGGCCAGAATGGCGTGGCTAGCCTTCGGGGTAGTATGGTTGGAAAGTATCATGTGTGGCTTTTTCGCGGCCTCGCAATTAGCATCTTTAGCTGCCTTTGCCAGATCTATGATCTCAGGATCTGCACTCTTAGCACCGTTTAGAAAAATATCTTTCCCGTCCCATATGTATAGGAGTCCACCAGTTCCGTCGCTCTCAGTACCAGATTGGTCAATAGCCCATACTTCGTAGGAAGGTTCCATTTCTGGTAGAAAATTTTCTGCAAGAGAACATGCAACTGTTGTACCCAGGATCATCATTAGAACTACTACAAATTTTGATAAAGATTTGAGATGCATTTCGATACTCCCTTATTTTTCTTGATTTTCGGAAATAAACTTACCCGTTCAAAGTATTGAACGGGCGTACGATAACTTTAATTTAGGCACACTTGGTTGCCGCCCTATAAAGAGCTGCTACACAAGTGAAACAAATCGTCCTTAAATCTTATTAGCATACAATGAACTATAATGACAATTGTAATATGTGTCAACGATATCCGTGAACATAGCATCCCTACGTGACTAGGTTTTGGGTATACTATCCCACAACAAACTGCAAGCAATTTCACGAATGTCGTAATGGAGAATAAAGCGGTAAACTTGTATCAAGCAAAAGGAGGTAGTGATGAATGTACGTACTCAGATTGGTCTTATGCTTATTATCGGAGGTGTTCTTAACTTCGGTGGTTGGGGAGCCAGCGCGGCTCTTGAGGATACGAGTGTTGGATTAACCAAGCTCTCGTTATCAATTGCCACTCTCGGCATGCTGATACTAGCTGCTGGATTTTACGGTTTGGTAGACTCAATGGATAAAGGTTCTGGAGCACTGTATGCAAAGACAGGGCTAGTTATCTTTGTGATAGGCACCGCGGTAGCCATAATTGAACCAGCTCTCATTATCGGGGCCGCTGAAGCAAATGCTGCGGGTAACCCAGCATTAGAAAAAACTATAGATGCCATCCAGATGGCAATAGCATCAGCAGGGGTAGGGATCTATTTCCTTGGATTTGCCATCATTGGCGTTGGAATCCTCATGCAAAAACATCTGAATACCCTCATTGCCGGTCCGATGGTTGTGATGGGACTGTTTGGGGCATTCATGTCAATATATGACTACGAGTCTCTCTTACTGTTACCGTCATATGCCTCCACACTCTTCCTCCCCCTGGCTACCGGCATTGTATTCATTCGTTCACGCGTTGAAAGTTAGGATACTTTATGTGGATTTGTGTGTGACTGAAGCTACATGGATTTCTCACGTCGTGATGACTACTGGGGCGTTATAACAAAGTTCTTAAGGAGTTGTAGGGATGAATCGGGAACCCTACGAAATCGGCAACACAGTTAAATTGCTTTCACGAACCTGCAGAACTACTTGTACATCAATAACTCACTTGATATCCTGAAAACATAAGCCTTAAACAACGATTCTCGACTATAGCTATTTGCAGACATTAACTACAAGCATGAAAAACCCGGGGCAAAAATCTAACATTTGGAACACCTCAGTCCCTAGTCGTCGATCCCTTACCACAGATTCGACTTCACCCGTACACGTTAATAATTACCAGATGCAATCTTTCATCACTTATTGGGGAATGCCTGCGTTTTACAGATTCAACATTTACGCGAACCAGAGCAACCAAAAGTTGGTTCCTGAGCTTAATTGACGTGCTAACAAGCAGTACCCACTCGGACCTCAAGGCTGCATGGATTCATGTCCAACACAAGCCCTGAGATGTCCGTTTACCCAACTTACTTTGAAAGGAATATAGTATGAAAATAAAGGTATTACTGGCAATGATCGCCTGTGTTGCAATGTTAGTAGCCTGTACTGATAAAGCTGCAGAGGCAGAAACGGAACTGTGGGATACAATCACCAAAATATCAAGTATTGGAGCCGATAGTTCTAAGGCAGATCACGATTATTTCTTTGAACACACAACGGATAACTTCATTCGTGGTTTTGGGTATCCTACAGAGGAAGCTTGTAGGGCAGATATTGAGGAATGCATTGGCGACCCGTTGGATCCACCCGTACGCGCTAACTTGACATTCGATTATGAAAAATCTCCGCTAAAGGCTGAGATGTTGTTGTCCCTCACTGAAATTGAGGAGGGCGAGACTTTCAAGACGGCTTTTGAGGTGGGCTTTATTAATGACGATGGAGTTTGGAAAGCCGATACCATGACTGCTGGTGATGATGAAATTCCAAGTGGCACTCCCCTCGTCAAGGTAGAACTCAACGAAATGGCGTTCATCTATGACACGAATGACAAGAATTTGCTAAGCGGAACATTTGCATTTGATATTCACAATGCAGGTGAGCAGGTGCATGAGTTAGTACTAGTAAAAATTATTAAAGACGGCTCGCTTATGGATTTCTTTATGAATGAGGATATGGAAGCATTTGAATTCCTAGGTGTGAAGGTTCCGATTCTGCCTAACCGCAGTGCCAAAATGGCAGTAGGTGAACTTTCTGCAGGTCGTTACGGGCTTGTTTGCTTCTTGCCTGATCAGTCAGTTCCAGGAGGCGAAGGCCCTCCCCATATGGCTATGGGAATGATATCCGAATTCACTGTAGAGTAATGCTCTGAGGTACCAGAAAGAGCATCGCCCGCTTTGCAAAGCTGGTGATGCTCTTTCTGGATATGAATGCTTCTATTATTGCGTATGCCCCTATCAGCAAAGCCCACTGTTTCGTATACCCAAACAGAATGATCCTGATTAAGTCTCTTGCTGTGGAGATGACTGATCGACAAACCGACTTGATAGCCCCTTCATCAGCCTCAGACCATTCAGTACAAGAACACTTCCACCAATCGCTACCGCAAGCGGGGCTCCCAAGAATAAGGCGATACTTCCGGTATAGAATCCTGATGAACCCGAAGCTCCGATACTAAAGGCCCGGAAACTCAACACTCGCCCCCTCATTTCATCTGGAACCGTAGTCTGCAGCAAAGTATCCATAGTTGTTTCAGCTGCTCCAGCCGATAGCCCAACGAGCCCCATCAGAAACAAAGAGACAATCAACCAAGGAGAAACGGAAAATAATATTAGCGATACCCCAAAACCGACATATCCTGCGACCAAGAGTACTGCTTTGTTGTTAATTTCCCGAATATTCGAAATCGCTAACGTGGATATCAGAATGCCTGCACTGATCGCAGAAAACATATAACCAACACCCGCAGGTCCCGCATTTAACACGTCTCGTGCCATTACAGGAAGCATTGCTTCAACTCCCCATCCAAAGAAATCTCCCAGGAAAACGGTCAGGACTAAGGCTCGTACAGAGCTTGTCGTAAATACGTAGCGTATCCCTTGCCTAAAATCCTGAAGGGGCGAACTATTCGTATCTTTGGATACCTGCAGGTCTTTCAACTTAATCAGCGTTATCGGACCAAGGGCCCACGCAATCCCCATTGCGACATACGCCCAGCCTATGTCAGTTGTCTGTACGACCAAACCAGCGAACGTCGGTATGATAATCCCCACCGTACTCATACCAACAAAGTTAATAGCGGTGGCCTTAAGCAACTCTCGCCTTTCGACAACGTCCAATACTATAGCAAACCTTGAAGGGAGTTTTACTGCACCAGCTGACCCCCGGAAAAAAGCTATAGCCAACAAATGCCACAGCTCTATCAAATCAGTAAAAATCAAGATCGCTGTCGTAAAAGCAACAATCGCTTGCACGGTCATGCTGATTGTCAGAACCAATCTCCTGTTGACCCGATCTGACAAAACGCCCGCAAGTAGCCCGAACGCCATAAGGGCCAACCCATTCATCGCAGAGGTGACTCCAACCCAAAAAGGCGAGTCCGTGAGCATGAGGGCCAGCCAGCCTTGCACGGTAAAATACACCATCAGCCCTGCTTCATCGCATAAGGTCATGAGCCACACAAACCGGAATCGTCGATTGTGAAACAGCATCAGCATACTTTCGTATCTCTCCGTAGATCCATGAATCCCCTGAACATTCAGTTCATACCCATGCCATCGAATACTCTGTAATGCGACGCCATAGCAAACTGCCACTGTAAAAGCAAGAGAAACTCCCCCTCGCAATCGTAGGGAGAGTTCCTCTAAGCTACCAATACTCCTATTTACGGAACCTAAGGACGAGGGCCAAACCGGTTCGATCCCTGATCGCCTGGTTGCGCTGCCCAGTACCACAGTAGTACCGTCGCCACAAGACCAGGAATAACTAGTACCCAGCCCAACCATCCCAACTGCCACCAACCTGTCCTGTTAATATCGTGAAGTCTCCTCGCTCCTACGGCGAGGGACGGAATTAGCAAAACCAAGCTAGTGATCCCTTCTAATATGCCGCCAAGACCCAAGGACAAATCCACAATCGTTGAGATTGTGCTTGCACCAAAACAAAAAAGGAGAAACCACCAGTATTCCGCTCTGGTTGATCGCCCCTTAAAATCGGTCCATCGTTGAAATCCAAGCTGGATCGCTTCGGAGAAACCAACCGGACCCACACGCGGATCCACCGCGTTCTCCTCACTTTGTATAACCCCGCAATTACCGCAGAATACGGCTCCTGCTTCGTTTTCGGCACCACAGTTTCTACAATTCATTATCAAACTTCTCTCTAATAGATCTATTCAGAGACGCGGTTATTTCCTGCCTGCTACCCTGTCCCCTACTTCTTTATCAATACCATTCGGCCACGCCCTCTTAAGCTTGTCTTGTACACTGACTCTAAGCTTGCCAAGTCCTTCGGTTTCTATTTCAACAGAATCCCCGTCCTGAACTGCACCCAACCCTTGGTGATTCGTACCACAAATGACAAGATCTCCAGGCTCCAACCTCACTATAGAGGAGGCCCATTCGATAATACGCGGTATTTTATGCCCCATATCACTGGTGTTATAGTTCTGTCGCAATTGATTATTAACCCAGAGTTTCACTTGCAGGTTATGGTGATCTTCAATCTCATCAGCAGTCACGAGGTAAGGACCCATTGGTCCAAAAGTATCCCACGACTTACCCCAATAAAAACTTACTCCACCTAATCCGCGAGCAGAAACATCAATGAAATTCACATACCCAAAAATATACTGATCTGCCTGATCAGCAGGAACATTTTCTGCTACCTTCCCTATAACAATCCCAAGTTCTGCTTCATGATGGAAAATCGTCGCAGGAGACGGAGGTATAACGACCGTGTCGCCATTCCCAATCACTGATTCAGGTGACTTGAAGAATGCGTTAATCGGCCTAGGTTCCTTGAGCGCGCCGTCCTCCAGGTAATTAGCAGCCATAGCCACTATCTGCCCGGGCCTCGGAAGCGGGGCATGCAAATTGGCATCCCTGATAGGGATACCTGTCGCAGATTCTGCCTCAAGAAGAAATCTTGCGCGATACCGAGAGTCAAATTCACTAATGACTGTGTTGATTAAATCCTGCGGGGTAGGAGCGTTAATTTCTCCGACAAGCCCACTCAAATCCACAACAGTCTTGTCTTTGATCAACCCTAACTTGTTATCACCAAAAAATACTAGTTTCATTGCGTTTACCCTTTCCTGAAATCTTACAGACTATCGGCCTGCAATCCTATCAGCGACAGAACGATCCACACCCCGTGGCCATTCTCTCTTGAGATTTTCATTGACGTTAAGATGAATCCGCCCAAGTCCACCAATCTCCATTTCGATCTGATCACCGTCCTGAAGGGCTCCCAGACCTTGGTGGTTTGTGCCGAGGAACAGGACATCTCCAGGATTCAAAGTTGCTATTGATGTTGCCCATTCAATCGTCTCCGGGATCTTGTGCCCCATATCACTCGTACTATAATCCTGACGAATATCCCCATTGACCCACAACTGTATGTGCAAATCCTGAGGATCAGGAACCTCGTCAGCGGTGACCAGGTAGGGCCCTATTGGCGCGAATGAATGCCATGATTTACCCATGAAGAACGCATCCATTCCCTCTGGTCCAAGGCCTCGTGCAGACACATCGATCACATTCATGTATCCGAAAATATAATCATATGCATCTTCTGCTTTTACTTTTGAAGCCTTTTTCCCAATAACCAAACCTGCTTCAGCTTCGTGGTGAAAAATCGTGACAGGCGCTGGTGGCAGGATGACCGTATCGTGATCGCCAATTACAGCATTCCTATTCTTCAAAAATCCATTAATTGGGCGTGGCTCGGCAAGAGTGCCGTTTTCCAGATAATTACCAGCCATGCAAAGGATTTTCCCTGGCTTTGGCAGAGGTGCTCGAAGTCGAACGGAGTCTATGGGCACACCGTTTCCAGCTGATACAGCAGCCTCTATATCTGCACGGTAGTCATCAAATCTCTCAATCAACCTTGAGATCAGATCACCAGGACCAACCCTTGGTATGTCTTTGACCACCTCAGATACATCAACCACCTGCTCGCCATCGACCACTCCCAGACTAAATTCGTTAAAAAACACCAATTTCATAATTCACTCCTGTGTAATTGACGATTTCTTCATACCACTATAAACCTACTCGCTACAGGTTACAACGCATTCGCTGATTCAGAGGGATAGGTGATTTTGCAATCACCGTTCGCCGCATCAGAGACGACGATTCAGTACCTCTGATTCCTCTTGGACCAGTTCCATTTCACAGCTTCTGCATGGGGCTTGAACTCCATACTGCTCAAGGAATCCTTCGTAACGCCGAGGTCTGTTAAACTAGGTCCTTGATCCATAGAGCACAATACCCACGTTTCAGGCTCAATCGCTACAAGCCCTTGCGTAAAGGCAGCAACGTGTAAAGGGCACAGAAGCAAAGCATTTCTAGGATCATCGGTTCCCCCATCACTGCTGGGGCGTATGTGCACAGGAACAAGCATCTCCTCCACCTTGAACTCGCACATACAGCACACGCCGTCATAGCGTCGTATGACCTGAAAGTGAAATCGCGTCTCTCCAGGCCGAAGGGCACCCGATTTTCTTAACTGTCTCCTATTCGGACTCTGCCAGGAAAATGGTAAGGTATCGACCGAAATCTCATGAATAAGTTGTGGTGGGGGATCATACCCAAAAGTTATAAGAAATTGAGAGAGTTTATCATCCCACCCCTCAACCCAACTAAGCGAAACACTCCGCTCTGATGAATTCGGCTTGGTATACGCAACGGTAAATACAGGAACCCGTAAGCGTGCAGCGGTCTTAGTCGCCTCAACAGAATTTTGATCTCTCGTCGGTGAAAGCCCGCCAAAAGGGTAGGGGTACAGAATCCCATCAGGGAAAAGTTGATTGCGAGAATAGGACGAACCCGTGTGGAGCACGCTAACCGTAACAGCAGGACTTTCAGACACGAGAGAGCCCGTCATGCCCTTATCGTACCAAATGCCACTTCCTCCCCGATAAATCTTCAACTCACTGACAGTGGCGGCATCAACTATCCTACTTATGCCCTCTCCTGCAAGCTTTTCGAAGATTGTCAGGCGCCGTTGCCTTTCTTCCTCGACACTTGGTATTAGTGACAACTGCAACATCTTATTCTCTCGATCACAGGTATTTGTCGTCAAGAAGAACTACAGCCTCAGCCTATCATAGCTAGAGTATTAGTATTCGTATCAGATGGAAGCGTTTTGATGCCATTTGGTTACTAATTGAAAGGCGTGTCCAATACGCAATATTGTGGCCTCATCAAACCTATTACCAGCAATCATCATACCTATCGGCATGCCCTCATCATTAACCCCGCATGGGACGGTTAATGCTGGTTGGCCACTGAGGTTAAATGGAGATGTATAGCGACCAACTGATGCCATGCTGCCTAGTCGTACTGGTGGCGGATCACCGTTTTCGATAGCGCGCGCAAAATTTAACTCGCTCTCCCTAAATTCTTCTTGGACGGTCTCAACGTATGGAGCAACTATTGGAACTGTCGGGATTATCATCGCATCAAATCCTTGCAGTTCATGTTCCAAAATCTGCCTCACGTCATTTGTTCTCTGCATATGCTGCATATATTCTGTCGCTGTAATTGTAGTGCCCCACTCTAATCCATATCGATATTGAGAACTAAATCGCTGTTTTCGCTCATCCCCAATTTGCGCCAAAAAGAATGCTCGTTCAAATGGATTGGCCAAATCACGGCCATCTCCGAGCGCCGGCAATTCTTTGTAGGTTATACTCGCCCCCAAACCCTGAAGAACCTCAATCGCATTCTCAACTGCCCTCTTTACTTGCGCATCCAAACCATTGACGCCACCCTGAGCATCAGTAGTGAAATCCCAGAAATAGTTTGTGGGAACCAACAACTCCATGCCCTCGAGATTTTGTCCTGTGCCAATTGTGAATTCTTGTGGGGAGATCATCGCAGAAAAAGGATTTTTCGAATCATACCCAGATATTGCACTGAGTAAGAGAGCAGCGTCCTCAGCAGTTTTAGCCATAGGCCCCAAATGGTCGCGAGTCCACGAAAGGTACAAGGTACCAAACGTGCTAACCCTGCCATATGTTGGCTTGAGACCCGTTAACCCACAGAACGATGAGGGAACCCTAATTGATCCTGCAGTATCACTGCCAATAGATCCTAGGCAGAGATTACCAGCCACGGCAGCGCCACTTCCCCCGCTTGAACCCCCAGTAATTCTCTGAGGATTCCATGGATTTCGCGTCACTCCATAGAATGGATTGTAGTTTGTAAACCCAGCAGCCATCTCATGAAGACCTGTCTTGCCCAAGAGAACTGCGCCTGCTTCCTTCAAACGCCCCCAGACGGTAGCATCCTCACTTGGCACCCAATCTGAAAACGCAGCTGTCCCACCCGTAGTGAGAACTCCTTTTGTTGCAATAAGGTCTTTAAGACATATTGGAATGCCGTGGAGAGGGCCACGATAGAGACCTTTCCCAATTTCTTCCTCGGCCTTTTTTGCTTGCTCTAGAGCCAGATCACCGGTCACGGTAATGTACGCGTTGAGTACAGGATTTATTCTCTCTATCCGCTCTAATAAGGATACGGTCAGTTCTACAGGGGACAATTCTCCTGTAGATATCAGATCTGCTGCAGTCCGAATAGTCAGTAGAGCAGGCATTTCCCCCTTTTCGATTACCTGTTCTACCAGTGGCGGAGATGCTGGTGGTGTGGGAAGTTCACCTGGAACCAGTGGCAAATCATCTATCCAATTAAATTGAACGCTATTCCCTCTGCCTCTGTACTCGCTAAAAGCATCCTGACTTTCCACCGTACTCCCTTCTCACTCAAGCAATCCTTTGCATGATCAAGGCACATACCCTAAGTGAATTGTACCAGATCAAGGATCTCACGCGATCAAAATAGAGCCTTGACACTCTCTTAGGCTATGATATACTTGATACAGGTCGACTCAATTTATATATAGCAAAAGGAGTATCAATCATGATTACACTGTATAACAATAATCGATTCGCAGCATTTACCCCACGAGAAACATTAATCAGAAGATTTTGGAGCCCTCAGAGTATATACGATTCAGGAAATCGCCTCAAACTGATCAAAAGCGAAAATGGCTACATCATCCAAGCACCTGTCCCGGGGATTGAAAAGGATGCACTCGACATCACGCTCAACGAAAACAACCGTACTTTGACCATCAAGGGCGATGCAGAAAACGTGAACTACGAGTACATTACCTCAGTCCCAACCGAACTGGATATATCTACTGCTGAAGCCACATTCAACAATGGAATGATTGAAATAGAGTTCCCCCGTCCTGAATTGGGATACGGAGAGCGAAAATTGGAACTGAGCACCAAAGGAAGCTAACTCGAACACACCGCGAATGACTGGACACTTTTCATATCTATCTCTATGATGAGTAACAAGACAACAGAATAAACCTAGGGTCTTGCGGGAGCCGGTCCAAAACTGGCTGAGAGGACAGCGATAACGCTGTCGACCGCTGAAACCTGATCTGGATAACGCCAGCGAAGGGAAAGACATAATCGAAAGCGCCACTAGGATTTCCCAGCGGCGCTTTTGTTATCGCCCAAAGGGTCTAAGTTCTGCATGAATGGGGATATACTAAAATGATTAGACTGTTCTGCGCTTTCACAGCCATCACCCTCGCTCTATTGATACCCATATCGTGCACCACACAAGATACTCCTTCCACTCCCGAACCCCTGACCATCATAACCCACGATAGCTTCGATATCGGGACGGAGATAATCGCAGCATTTGAAGCAGAACACAACGCTGCGGTCTCAATTGTAAAGGGGGGGGACGCCGGAGAAGTCATCAACAAAGCGATCCTTACTAAAGGCAATCCTATAGGTGACGTACTCTACGGCATAGACAATACTTTCCTCACACGAGCATTAAACGAAAATATTTTCGTGAAATATAGATCGCCCGTGCTCGACAATGTCGACCCCATCTATCACCTGGATACAGAACATCGTGTAATGCCAGTAGACGTAGGATTTGTAGCTATTAACTATGACGATAACTGGCTATCTGAAGCAGGGCTCAGTCCACCAAACGGGTTGGGTGATTTAACTCAGCCACAATGGAAAGGGTTGCTCGTTGTTCAGAATCCGGCAACTTCATCCCCTGGCTTAGCATTCTTGCTCAGCACTATAGCCAAATTTGGGGAAACCGGGGACTATACCTACCTTGACTACTGGCAAGAACTCAAAGAGAACGATGTGCTGGTCAAAAACGGATGGAGCGACTCTTACTATAGCGACTTTTCCCTACATGGAGGTGAGCGTCCGCTAGTTGTCAGTTACTCTACGAGTCCAGCTGCAGAGGTCTTTTACTCTGAGGGCGCCCATACTACCCCTCCCAGTGGGGTTATGACAACCGACGGCTCCGCGTTCATGCAAATTGAAGGGATCGGCATCCTGCAAGGCAGTAACCACGAAACTCTGGCCAAGAAGTTTGTAGATTTTTCGATGGACACTACTTTCCAAGAAGACTTCCCGACTAGAATGTGGGTATTCCCAACCAATAAACTTGCTACCACCAGCGGAGTATTCGCAGACTTCGCAGAAATCCCCTCTATCTCCGAGCAGGTCAGCCCTGAAAGTATTGATTTGAACCGAGAACGTTGGATCAAAGAATGGACAAACGTCGTGATCCGCTAGAGGAACCAATAATGGGAATTCGTACTTGGAGATTCTGGGCTGCCTTACTGCTCATATCTTTTCTCATGGTAGCCCTCGGGTATCCCCTCATATCAGTCCTGAATATCAGCTTGCACGATAGTTCGAGCGCGATATGGACCGAGGTTCTGACCGATAACTACTACCTGAATATTATCTTATTCACGTTTTTGCAAGCAACGGCATCCACACTGTTAACGCTGCTTATTGGGATACCATCTGCATACGTCTTTACACGATACAACTTCCCCGGAAAACAATTCTTGCGGGGACTGATTACTGTGCCCTTTGTTATGCCCCCATTAGTTATAGCACTAGGATTCATAGCTCTTTTTGGTGATAAAGGGCTCATTAATTCTGCAATAGAGACCACATTCAATCTCGAAAAATCTCCATTTTCACTAATGAATACAGTGTACGCTATTCTTCTTGCCCACGTTATTTATGAATTCACAATCGTCGTCCGGATTGTCTCAGCCGCGTGGGAAAATTTAGATCCAAATATAGAGAGCGCTGCAAGAATATTGGGAGCCAATCAATGGAGAGCCTTTATCAAAGTAACCCTCCCTTTATTGTTACCATCAATCATCGCGGCAGCCAGTTTGGTATTCGTCTTCACTTTTACCAGCTTCGGAGTAGTACTGATACTTGGAGGAACGCAATATGCCACAATGGAAGTATCAATCTATACATTAGCTGCTCATTTATTCCAGTTACCTGCAGCAGCAGTTTTAACGATCATCCAAATGGGGATAACGATCATGCTAATGGCTCTTTACGCACGATACCAACAGCGATCTGCAACGCCANTTAATTTAGTTCAGNCCAAAACCGCTACCAAGAATCCTCGAGGAATCGTTGATAGNGCATTGTGTTTATCAAACTACCTTATCTTGCTGATAGTCCTATCCCCACTTCTGGCACTCGTAGCCCGTTCATTCACGTCAAACGGGCATCTGTCTCTTACAGGGTTNACAAATATTTTCTCAAATCAACAAGATTCTTTCTTTTTCGTGTCTCCCATCCAGGCTATAGCAAACTCCGTACTCTTTGGTGTCTGCACAGTAGCCNTTGCCGTTCCCGTAGGCATATTATCGGCCCTGCTGNTAGGAAGGTCTAAGCACTGGGGAAAAGCTTTTCTTGATTCCATGCTCATGATTCCGCTGGGGATATCCGCAGTAACCATGGGGTTCGGCTTTCTCATCGCATACAACCAAGGTGTATTGAATCTGACAGGATCACCAGTAATCATTGTGATGGCTCACGTAGTCATAGCATACCCCTTCGTTCTTCGCAGTATTTTACCCATTCTGCGGAGCATGTCTCCATCACTTAAGGAAGCCGCCCAAATGCTTGGCGCATCGANAACTCGCATTCTACTAAGGATTGATTTNCCCATCATATGGAGAGGCATAGTTGTGGGAATGGTCTTTGCCTTCGCAGTTTCTCTCGGAGAATTTGGTGCAACGCTGCTACTNCATAGACCGGAACATACAACTATGCCTGTAGCCATATTCCGATACCTGGGCCAACCAGGTGCAAGCAACCTNTTACAGGCANTAAGCATGAGTTGTGTACTCATGTTTGTTAGTGGTGCTGGATTTGTGGCCATTGAGCGGCTTCGATTCAGGAATCTTGGCAGTTTCTAAGAATGGANTCATACAGTTAAGATGAATACACNNGAGATTGGATCAACTATGAGTCATAATTTTATAAGTGTGGATAACATACACAAACACTACGGCAGNAGTGTAGCCTTAGAGAACATCCATCTCANGNTGAATGAAGGGGATATTGTTTCTCTTCTCGGNCCAAGTGGGTGCGGGAAAACGACTCTTCTCCGAATTATCGCTGGGCTTGAGAGCCCTGACATNGGAGAAATCTATTTAAAGAATCAGCCCATAACTACGCTGCAGCCAGAANTTCGTAATTTTGGATTGATGTTTCAAGATCTGGTGTTATTCCCTCATCTGAACGTAGCAGACAACATATCCTTTGGCCTAGAGATGCANGGATTATCTCGACAGGAGACGGCAAAGCGAGTCAATGATCTGCTCTCTCTTGTTAACCTTCCAGAGCTCAAACAAAGAAAAGTACACGAACTTTCAGGAGGCGAACGACAACGAGTCGCGCTCGCACGTGCTTTAGCTCCAAACCCAACTCTTCTCATGCTAGATGAACCAATGGGAGCCCTGGACTCTCAGCTAAGGGAAACCCTCTANATGCAAATCAGGGACATNTTAAAAANCCTGAAAACCACCGCAATCTACGTAACCCATGATCGCAACGAAGCATTTGCTGTATCCGACTATTCAGTCATTATGAACCATGGNAAAATCATTCAAACTGGTACGCCCACTGAAATTTACTCAAACCCTAACTCAAGTTTTGTAGCTGGCTTTATGGGCTTTCACAATCTCGTGAAAGTGAAACTACTTGCTGATACCCGCTCAACCTTTTCAAGCCCACTGGGATCAATCACCATTCCCCAGAAACGCAACTCCCTTCCGACCTCTGCTGCCGANGGTATATTAGTCATACCAAATCACGGCATTTCTATAGTGAATCCTGATTACGAGAAAAACTTGATAGTTGAAGGACTAGTGGAGCGAAAGATTTTTCAAGATGGCGACTACCGAATCCAGATACGTGTGAGCGATATCNTGTTAACCACTACCATTCCCNTTGAAGCTACAAANTTGGCTAAAACCAATGACGGTGACCGTATCCGTATTGCAATAGACCTCAATACTGCACTNGTAGTGCCAGATGATGGCACAGTGACTGGCGAATAGGCAGTTATTCNGTCTCTTTAGTGCCCAGAACAGGTNCCTTTGGAGGCATGGCAAACAACATCACAATACCTCCCANTGCCCAAGAAGCAGCAAGGGTCAAAAATGGAACGTCGTAACTTCCAAGGCGATCATACATCCATGCGCACCACATTGGGGTAATAGCCCCCAGCACATTCCCTACAGGGGTCACTAAACCACGTATCGCGCCTAAATGTTGGCGCCCGTAATACACCGCCCATACCACATTCATCAATGGGGCCCATCCGCCCATCGTTAACCCATGCGTTACCGCATAAACATACAGCAACTCNATATTNCCTGCGACAACNAGCAAAGCCAAAGANATACCAGATGGAATCAAACAAAAAACCAGGGCCCACCGAATGTGTATCTTCTCAGCTAGGAAGCCATAAACGAGCTTACCGAGAATCGCAAAAGCTGCAGTAGTAAATGCCACCGTGGTGGCCTCAGATAGAGAAAATCCTTTATCCTGTATATATGAAACCTGATGAAACAGCGTCGGCATCAGGGCTATGCCTCCAAAGGTTTGAACCCCCAGAAGTAGCCACATTGCAGGTGTCCGCAAAGCCTCACGCCTGGTCCAAGAATATTCAAGTATACCCCCGCCTGGAGTGCCTTGTGCATTCGCAGCNTCTTCNGGGGACANACCATCAGGCAACATGCCCAGATCTTCAGGCTGACGCCGCATAAACAAAGCTCCAGCAGGGGCAATNGAAATGATCATGACAATTCCGAGAAATACCCACGCAACTCTCCAATCATAATTCTCTATAAACCATCCAGCNGCNGGGGAAATAACAAATCCACCACCAGATATGCCAATGGCACTAATTGCCATGACCCTACCTCTTCTCTTCACAAACCACTTTGCCAAGACAGCNGGACCAACNAATTGACCACCTATAGTGAATTGAGCAAAACTGAAAAAGATCCCATANACAATATAGAATTGCCAAATAGTTTGAACCTGAGATGTCGCTATGAGAATCACCCCAGCGGCGATGCTGCCCCCAACGACTAAGATACGGGCTCCATGTTTTTTATCTACGAAAGAGCCCAAAAAGGGCAAGAACGGAAGAGGAGCTAAACGAAACAAAGTAATCGCTGAGAATTCTGTCCTCGAAACTCCAAATTCCTCACTCATCGGAATCAGGAAAAACGAAAGCCCCCAACCACCAATTCCTGCAGTAAGAAGGCTTGTCATGAAGACAATGAATACTATATACCAACCATAGAAAAATCGAGGCTTCGGGTGTTGCGAGGATGGTGTCTCTGCTGATGGTAAACTAGCCAAAATGCCCCCTGAGAACATACATGCCTTCGCCATGATACTTGGAGCACTCAGATTTGGGAAGCCTNGTCCNAGGCAGCCGATTAAAAGCTATCGATCTCGCAAGACGAAATTCAACCCNGTCCTAAGGCATTTTTTCAACAACCGACCAANAANAAGGAGAGCAANACCNANTGCTATCCCCCACATACAAAGCAATGCCAAGATCGTCAGGATATTTATAAGGAAGTCCAAGGAAATCACCTCTGATTTCCATTCAACCTCAACAACTTTAGGAAGACATCAAGAAAANTAAGAGATTTTGTGAACCTGTTGTAGTTCTTTGCCACATATAGAAACATTGGTNAATTTAACTAGCAGACTTTGACTTGGATCGCCCCATACGGCGCCTTTCATCTGCTTTCAAAACTCGTTTTCTAAGACGGATATTGTTGGGTGTGACTTCTGCCAGTTCATCGGAAGCAATAAAATCCAATGACTNTTCTAGACTAAATTTTACTGGAGGNTCTAGTCGCTCAAAAACTTCNGCAGTAGGTGATCTCATATTTGTCATTTTACGTTCTTTAGCTATGTTGATCTCTAAGTCCCTATCTCGATTATGCATACCAACAACCATACCTTCGTAAACAGGTGTATTGGGATCAATAAATGTCTGACCCCGTTCCTGNGCATTCCGAATGCCATACGAAAGCGCAACCCCATTTTCTGAAGCCACCATTGCACCAAACCTAGTAGACCGTATTTCCCCATGGACTCGACGCGAGGCCAGCAGTTCACTGCTCATAATGCCACTGCCACGAGTCGCTCTAAGNAAAAAACTCCTAAANCCTATTAGCCCTCTTGTAGGCAGTACGTANATNACTCTGATATTCCCNGTCCCATCATTTTGCATATCCTCNACTTGACCCATACGCGATGAAAGTTCCTCGGTCAAAACTCCTACAAACTCNTGAGGAGTATCAATCACAATACGNTCNTATGGCTCATATGAACTNCCCTCAATAATCGTCATAATAGCCTCAGGTTTNGATACCTGAAACTCCATNCCTTCNCGTCNCATATTCTCAATTAAAACCGATAAATGAAGCTCACCCCTNCCAGAAACAGTAAATTCATCAGCACTTTCGGTTCGTTCGACCCTCATACTTACGTTAGTCTGGAGTTCCCGCTGAAGGCGGTCCCACAGAACTCTTGANGTGGCATACTTGCCATCTTTACCTGAAAATGGAGAGGTATTCACGCCAAAAGTCATCTTAACTGTTGGTTCTTCTATCGAAATTCTCTCGAGTGGCTGTGGGTTCAAGGGAGATGCTAACGTATCTCCAATAGTTACACCTTTAACTCCAGCTATGGCAGCTATATCTCCTGCAACAACTGCATCAACTTCATGCCTTCCCAAATCCCGAAAGGAGAATAAATAATCTGCTCTGCANGGAATAGGACTATCCGTCTGATCAAGCANTACTAATGGATCCCCCTTCGTAATCATCCCGCGAGAGATGCGGCCAATAGCAATTTGTCCCAGATGGTTGTCATAGTCCAGTGCAGTAACTAACATCTGTGCTTCACCATCTGGATCAGCTGTTGGACCAGGTATATGCTCAATAATCGCNTCAAATAANGGCGCCATATCGTTCGGATCGTCAGACAACCCGGCCATGGCATACCCATCCTTTGCGGACGCATAAACAATTGGAAAATCAAGCTGTTCAGCCTCAGTGGCCAAATCCAAGAACAAATCGTTAACAGCTTCAATGGTTGAGTCAATTTCAGCACTTGATCTGTCTATTTTATTTACGACAACGACCGGTCTGAGTCCTTGCTGCATTGCCATTTTGAGTACATACCTCGTCTGAGGCATCGGCCCATCAACGGCATCCACAACTAGCAGACACCCATCTGCCATGTTCACAACTCNCTCAACTTCACCGCTGAAGTCGACATGCCCAGGGGTATCNATGATGTTGAGCGTTACCCCTTTGTACCCAATGGCAGTATTTTTTGCCAGNATAGTAATGCCCCGTTCGCGTTCCTGCGGGTTTGAATCCATAATGAGATTATCAACTGTTTGATTTTCTCGGAAAATTTTGCTGAATTTCAACATCGCATCAATCAACGTTGTCTTCCCATGATCAACATGNGCAACGATCGCAACATTTCGNAAATTATTCTGTAGTGCTAANGCCATCGTATCCGTCCCAAACTTCTAAAAATTACTAGCTCAATGCTCTGTTCACACCTCAGACATTGAAAAGCATGTTCATTACATCCCCATCTTTTACTACATAATCCTTACCTTCTGTCCTTAGTAAGGCGTTCTTCTTACACTCTGCAATACTCCCANAACTCAANAGATCACTGTAATGCACTACTTCAGCCCGAATAAATCCCCNCTCTATATCTGTGTGTATTTTCCCTGCTGCTTTCTGTGCCACAGTATCTCGNTTTATTTCCCACGCACGCACTTCATCNTCTCCGACAGTCAAAAACGAAATGAGCCCCAAAAGCTCATAAGAAATTCGAATCATTTTCTCCAGACTAGATTCACCTGCCCCGAGTCCTTCGCGAAATTCTGCTTCACTTTCCTCATCCATCTTCGCTAATTCCATCTCAAGNCGACTGCAGATCGCAACCACTTTCATGCCTTGTAGGTCAAAACTACCGGCAAAGTCCGACTCTATGGATTCAGAACTGTCTATTTGTGCTTCATCAATATTGACCGCCAAGATAATTGGCTTATTCGTCAACAATTGAAATCCAACAAGAAGTTCTTCCTCCTCCTTGGTAAAGGATTGCTCCCTAATTGGAACGTTATCCTCTAGCTGATCTTTTATTTTCTCCCAGATTGCCTGCTCTTTCTTAAGCTGGTCCCTTTGGGCNGTTTTCGCACTTTTCAACTGTTCAGTNAGCCGTTGAATGCGATTACTCACAATGCCAACATCAGAGAATATCAGTTCCAACAGAATGTTTTCTGCATCTCTCAGTGGATCTATAGATCCATCTAAATGAACAATACTAGGGTCATCAAAAGAACGTAAGACAACNAGTAGGGCATCACATGACTGCAGGCCATTNAGGTATTCCTTAGGTATCCCTTTACTGTCAGCAAAATTCTCNGCTACAGTGGGTATATCAAGATAATTCACTTCTGCGGATACGACNCTCCGAGGATTGAACAGTCCCGCTAATTCATCCAAACGTATATCAGGCACTTTCGCTACGCCAATATTGCTCTTATTGGCATATACATCAACCGGAACGTCTCCCTTAGTCAACGCATTGAACGTAGCGGTTTTACCACTTTTAGGTAATCCAATTATTCCTATCTGCATATATGCTAACCTTTTGGAAACTTAGAGTGATACCGCTAATGGTCTGTCCAACCACGTGGCTCTACCCTATCTACTAACAAATTGGAACGAGGATATACGTCAACAACAAGTATTCCCCTTCAGCACACCACCAATATTGTACCAGACCCTGACAACAAGCTCAGGGCTAACTTTCACTAACTGCATCTGCAACCGACCTGCGAAGCCAAGGTTGCTGTAAAATTCCGGCCATAATACGTCTGCCCATTACCTGGATAACAGCAGTGTCATCAACTGACGCTCCCTTTATAGATGTTGCGATATTTTGATGAAACGCAGCTATGAGCGTATCCCGACCAATGCTATCCTCCAAAAGGCTTCCGGTCACGCTTGCACAAGTTTCGTACACGCCTTCACAGCTTCGGATAAAATCTATGAGACTAGCATTCACATCTCCATTACCCTGAAGAATAGGGGAGGTGATATAGTTAACTGCCTCGGGATGTTGCCCCACGACTAAGTCTTTTATCCATGCCCTGACAATCTTATCCATAAGCCAATTTCGGAAAACATCTCCCCCTACCTCTAATGCATACCTCCCAGTGATATGTACAAAAAAGGCAACCGCTTTGAGATAGATATCGGTATTGTTGCATTCAACATGAGGGCAATGTGCTCGAACAATCTCAAGAAAACTTTCATACCACCATTCCGATGATACCTCCACAGCCCTACGTATACGCACGGACCCTAATGCTAGGGTTAGCAGATAGGGATTCATTCGAGTCTGAGGTGAAGGTATGCCACCAGCAGGAAGCTCAAAAAGTTGTTTATGCAGCTGCATTTGGGTCAGTTTTCGAGCATCAATCAATTGCTCCAAAATACGCATGTCGGAAATCTTGATCTTAGCTACTGAATCTATGAGACTTGAATTCCCGACTTTTGCCACATCGCTAAATGCAGAAATGCAGTCTGAACATATAAAGTGTTCTCCAGAGATATACCCCCCACAATTCTGACATTCTAGCAAATCCCTGTGTCCTCCTGAAGATTTGTCTCAGACTTAGCAGAACCCTATATCCAAGCCTATTCCACATCTGAGCACACTGTAGGACATCAAGCACAACTTAGTGCAAGCTAATCTAAAATAAAGAATCCTTGTCAATTCTATCCAATAGGATTTGTCGACTAGCCGCTTCTTGAAAGTTAGGAGAAAAATCTTCCCCTGTCTTAAGACACTCTGCGAACCGTCGAAACATCTGTGCAACGTTCACCGCAACCCCCTCAGGAGTAGCAGCAGGTGCAAAGCGCAAATGCTCTGGGGGAGACAACACCTCTAGTCTACTGCCATCAGTGCGGGCACCGGTAATTATTGGATCAATCATCTCAACCATCTGAGACGATTGTGCAACAAGAGTCCCCTCCGTACCATATATTTCCATCTTGAATGCACTACCATGTGCGGGGATGCTCGCAATATGCACGGATGCTAAGGCATTATTCTGCAACCGCCCTTGCAGCAAAACATTATCGGGGGAGGTTACTTCAATGACCCTTTGAGTATCCGTAAGCGTACTGGTTGGAACTTGTACTCCTACCAAGCTTTGAACCTCATGGAATTCCGAATCTATACACCACAGAAAGACATCCAAAGCGTGCCCCGTATGAATATTGAGGACGTGCGCACCATTTGATTTTTCTGCACTCCACGCTGATGCTTCAGTACGATTTCGCATTTGCCCTTGAAGAAACATAGTCATGTTCGCGGATACAATATCGCCAACGAATCCATCGCTCAACAACTCGCGAACATGCATGAACCCTGGAGCATACCGAGATTGCAAAATCACACCTGTCTGAGAATTCTGTCGGTTGGCAATCTCACCTAGTTCCACTGCCTGAACACTCGAAGAACCTAAAGGCCATTCACATAAAACATGCTTGCCCGACTGCAAGGCCTCCAAAGCAATAGCATAATGAGAAGGAGCACGGACACATACATCAATAACATCAATATCTGGATCAGCAATAATTGCGCTATAGTCACTATAGGCTTTTTGGGCTCCATAGAACTCTTTCGACTGTTGAGCTGATTCCTCACTAGTCGTGCATATTGCAGTTAATTCATACTCCGGCAAGGCAGCGAGTGCAGGCATATGGGCTCTCTTGGCCCACCCATAATGGGCACTAGCCCCTATAACCCCAATAGAAATCTTATCTAGATTCATCACATCCTCCAATTTCATACTGGTCGGTACAGAACTTGAATGAGACTAGCCGACATAAGTCATACGACCAAGGAATCTTGTCTGATTAGCCTGTATGGGCTATATTTACCCGAGTGCCCCGTGGTGCAGCGGTAGCACAGCGGACTTTGAATCCGCTGACCTAGGTTCGAGTCCTAGCGGGGCAGCCAACTTTTTCTCCCTATTTCAGGCACGAATTAGCCCTTGGTGGCTTCCTGTATCGTTTCCCATGGTATCACTTATGGCAAGTTTGACCGCCATTTTGACCGCCATTTGTTTGGGAACTCATGTATTATCTCCCCTTATTTGATACCCCTCGGGAGGTGAAGCCGGTTGATGGCAGACACCCCTATCTATATATAGTGAGGTCGCTCGGGCGATAACCTAATCAAAACCACTTCAGGGTATATTTCAGTGAAATATCAGTGAAATAATCGCAGGTATAAGTACAAGCTGGGACTGTATACACAATCAAGGGATTAATCGGGAAGACCCTATCTAGTAGATTGTTAACTAGGAGGATTGACGGTTTAATTTTCGGCGATGGAAATACCAGCTTAGGAGAAAACTATGAGGAGCAACAACTGCAAACGAACCCAACAATGAGTATTTAACAAATCCCGATAACGTTTTTTTATAATTCATTTCCAGACTCCTTTACGCAGTATACACACTCAGGGTTCATCGGGGAAATCCCTATCCATAGTGGCAGGCGTAAAACCACCTCGCTCGGGCGATAACCTAATCAAAACCACTTCAGAATTCAAACCATACCGCTAGACGCCTGCGATTCACCACAACAAAATGCAAACAACAATTACTCCAGGGATTTTCCACAGGGTCTTCCGAGTTGAAAACAAGCCTCTACCACAACTCGTGCAAAACTGGGCACTATCTGGATTCTCGTGCTGACAGAAAAAGCACTTCATTATCGGGTTTCCTCTATTAGGTTTTGGGCATCTTAGATGAAATCGCCTTACCCTGAGTTTCGGGCCATCCACCCCATGACGGTTAGTGGCAATTCGCTCCCTAGTTCACGCAAGCCATGAGTACCTTTTTCTACCATAATTAATTCTACATCATTACGATGTTGGATCGGCGTTGCAAGATCCTTTGCACAATCATTCAAGCGTGGGTGAGTCTCTTCAGTTCCTGCCATAACGAGGATTGGACAGGCAATACTCTCACCTAGATGTGTTATGTCAAAATCTTCACCACCATATTTGTCTAAGTACGCTTGAGCCCCAAAGAAACCAGTACCCGGTACAATAGATTCTCGAATGTTCATCACCGCATCTGGTAACGATTCGTTTACGAAAGTATGCGCAGTATCGTTATAGTACTCATACAAATCTTTAGCTTCCGTTTTGAGGTAGTACTTCTTGGATAAGCGTACCGGAGAAACTGCTATCACAGCCGAAACAGCAGGGTTTTGGATTTTAGCTTGATAATACACAACTTTTACAGCCCCCATACTAATTCCGAGTATTGCTATTTTCTCAAACCCCCGATTTTGCACCCATGCAATACAAGCATTGAGATCACTGATCGAATCTGCAAGGTTCTCAAAGGCTGTTCCCCCAAACAACAATGGTTGCTGTTTGAGCACTGATATCCCGTCATGCCCTCTGGTATTAAATGATGCTACAGCATGCCCATGATCCACAAATACCTTCGCGTGCTGCAGTAAAATGGGAGAATAAAAGTTCCCATAAGTGCCATGCACAAGAAGTATTGCCGTGGAATTCACTGTATCGCAGTGATCAGGAGCAAAAAATGCACCAGCAAGGGTAACGCCATCGTTTGTTATTGTTTCAACGATATCCGTGAACATATTATTCCTCCGCTTTTAGGTTTTCGGTATCTTACCTAAATTCCCTTAAAGTTTCACTGAAATAATCGCAGGTATAAGTACAAGCTGGGACTGTATACACAATCAAGGGATTAATCGGGGAAACCCTATCCATAGTTTCAGGCGTAAAACGTCCTCACGGGAACGATAATGTTAATGTTCTCGTGCCTGTGATGTTGTTGTGGTATGTACCAATAAAGGAACGATCAACAGGATATTAGGGGCTTGTAGTTTTATCGACGGTAAGGGATAAGACTTTAGCTTTCCCTGCGTAACCCCTGCCTAGTGAGACGCTATACTCTCGGAGCTGAGACTCTATATCAGCTAACTCTCGGGACAGTAAGCGGGGACTCCTCTCATACTGGAGAGCCTCCTTGAGTTCTGATGCTGTACCCTTCCAATTCTCTAAGGCTAACGAGCAGAGCTGGGACACAAGCGAGGGCGAGTTTATCGACGGTAGCCTCCTACATACTGAGGGAATAAAGCCTCTCCTGAGGTATTTTATCCTATTATCTAGCCTCTGTTTTCTTTTCATTCGCAATACTGTAAACAACAAGCCCGGATGTTAATAACAACGAAGAAAAAAGATATATCCATTGTATATTTAACACGCTTAGTAATGCATATCCAGCAACTGGCCCGAATGCGGCTCCCAGATCTGTCCAAGTAGCATAACGGCTCATGACTTCAGATCTGTCGGATTCTGAAGCAAGGTCTCCTGCCGATGCATCTAGGGTAATTTTGCAAGCAGTAGTGGCAGCGAAAACTATTGGTACCACTATAATGATTACGAAAACACTTTCCATTATTAGCAAAGATGAACCTATTATAATCATAGGTAGACATATCCAAATGACAGACTTCCTACCAAATTTATCCGATATGTGTCCGAAATATGTTGATAATCCCACTTCATTAGCAAAGCTAGTTGCTAAGACCATTCCGGTTAAGGTAGCAACACCGATTGTGAACCCGCTAATATCCAAAGACTCGCCAATTCTTTCTCGGAGCAGCAATCCTACAGTTGCCGTAACCAGTCCGGATATTGCAAATGTGTTGGTAAAACGAGTGTAATGGACGGCCAGTAATTTGTATCTTTGGACAGTGCTCTGACCTGGATATCCGGTTAATAAAATCCAGATGTTTGATTTGTTGCCGTTCTGCTGGAATTTTTTTCTGTCGCTGTTCGAGTGTTTGATGGGTGAAGCAAGATAAGTATCGGATTCGTTTAATAAAGGAATAATTGAAAAACAGAGCACCATAACAAAAGCTATTATCAAGAAAGCAATCCTGATACCAATTAAGTCCACTAAAATACCCCCGACTAATACTGCCATTAAACTCCCAAATCTAAATATGGCGTTGTATAGTCCCATCAGCCGGCCTCTATATTGTTCGTCTTCCCTTAACACAACCATGTATAGAGAAACTAGTTGAATAGAAAAACATATACCCCAGGCGATTCTTGCTATGAGAAGAGGCCAAAATCCCGGAAAGAGTCCATAAGCTGCCGTAGAGGTTATAGCTAAAACCACCGACAGATAGAAAGGGTTTTTCAAACCAAACTTGTTATATATCTTCGCAGCCCACGTATTAGAAGCCAACCTTATCCATCGATTGGCACTCAGTATAAGTCCAGCGCCTAGACCAGCAGTCAGCCCGAATTCGTCTAAATGGGAAGGCAATACCCCGTAAAGCATTGAATCACCCATAACAGATATTGCGAGAATGATGGCTGTTAAGCAGACTTGCCGTTTAGGTATTTCCTTGTACATATCTTAACGAAACCACTTCATCGGGGTATATTCCCTCCTAGGTGCGNNNCTTGATATTTTACGCATATTTCACGAGAACATCACTGTATACACNACGATGAAGTTAACTTTGANCGCCACTGCTTTGGGAACTCATGTATTATCTCTACATAAGAAAAAACGACAATGGNGAAGCTATCAAACTTTGGAGGAAGACCNGATGGCAAAGTATATGGTCATGGCTGCTATGAAAGGTGAATTTCTGGCACGGAGTGGNAATGTCTACGAGAATTTTCAAATGCTCGGTTATGTAGAGGCATCAAGTCCGTTCGATGCAGTTAAGAATTTTTTTGAAGTTCCACAATTCCCTATAGACTGGGGTGACGTCATTTACATGTGGGCGGAATCTCTTGAAAAGGACGACAATAATGGGCATTACGGGGAGTTGGATCGTATATATCTCGAAAGCCTGTTATTCGATACGCCTTCTCGTGGTGAAGCTCTTTGAAGTCAGCCCCCTTATATTCAGTTGCATGGGTCTGGGCGATATCCTGAATCAGAATCACGTCAGGCTTCACTCCACATGTGTTTCCTATTGTTATCCAGTAGCTATTTCTTGTTCCATCTTCTTTTCTGCACCATATATCCCGCTATAGCACCACTTGTAGCAAACCCAACGAGTGTGGCGATGGATGGCTGCGGGGTCAAAATATATATAACGGCGCCAATGCCGCCCCACATTAACCCTCCGAAGATAGTACCTTCAATTATTGCACTTCTTTTCTTATCATCCACTTGCTAGGCGTTTCTCCCACTTCATTAGATCGCTTCTCCTCGATCAGGTTCTCGATATCTTACCTATATTTCATTGAAATAATGGCAGGCGTAACTACGAGCTAGAGACCTATGCGCAATCTATACGCAATCGCGGAGATTGGGTGAACCCAGTTCTGACCCGAATTCATTTACCGATAAATCCCTTTACCATCACAAAGAGCGCATAAACCAAGATAGCAAACACTATCAATACCAAAACATCTAGGAGCAGCAATAAACTCTCCTTACACACTTTACTAATAATATAAGCATAGAATCACCAAGATAAGGTTCTCGGTATCTTACCTATATTACAGTGAAATTTCACTGTAATAATCGATGTGCTAAATGTTAGCTGGGATTCATGCCGTATGGTTTAGCTACAAAACTATGTACTTCAGTGATATGCACTAAACCGCGGTGCTTAGGTATTAGCAATCATAGGATAGTTCTCCCTGTGTGAGAGGCTCCTGACACGGTAGGAGGATGAGGCGCAGATCATCCTCCTACCGTGTCAGGAGCCTCTCAGAAAATCGACCTGATAATCTCTTCACGATCCAATGTACACACAACCCAGGGTTCATCAAAATGTGTACTGTCGCATAGGAGAGGATCAAAATACATTCTGTTAGTCCGATACTTTTGGCAAACCTTCTCGTGGCCTAATCTCATCTCTAAGTTGGGCTAAATGATCATCGTAGTGGTTAGCCATTCGTGTCAGCACATCCATGACACGAATAGTTTCAGATCCACGGCGGCCTGATTGGCCTAGTTGCTCAATATTCAGATTTACTGCAGAGTCGAGATCCTCGTCGATATCGCGCAATATGCCGTCTGTAACGCTTTTCCAATTTGCATCAGCATCAAAGCCACCGACACCCAAATCCGGATCGACCTCATCCAACAGCCGAGCCAGCAAGTCTCTCAGGTAGCCCCCTGAAGTATGCCTAAGTAAATCAGCCACAGACCACTCCGTTCCCCTATTGGCTACCTCGGTAGATACGTCCTCAACACATTGCTCATATGTTTTCCTAATATTCCTTAACCTGGCGACAAGCTGTTGCCTCTCTGATTCGAGCGAATTTGCAGTCATCTGGATACCCTCCCTTTGTGTTTGTGTAATATCTATACGTAGACTTCATTACTGATTAGTCCCCAAGAATCCATTCTCATGTCCCTGTGCGCCTGCTGATGAGCACTAAATCTCTCGCCTTGAATATCGATGCCAGGCAAGGAGACTCAGAATAGGTCCAAAAATCACAGTAGTAACAAGGGATTTCCATCTGAAGTGGGCATCGAGTTCAAATGTCTGACCAAAAAAATTAATCATTCCTTCCGTTATTTCTGACTCGGTCACGGTAAGAAACGCCTGGGTATCAGAAAGAGACGCTGGCCACCAAATCAGAACTTGGGCTACATAGGAAACTGTTTCCCATTCCACCAGTGGCGTTTCGATCAGCCCCCTCATGAGTAATTCAACAGTGACAAGTGTGCCTCCTATAGCCGGTATCCCTATCATAACCGCCAAGGTTAAGAGAACTGAGGCAACTGAACCCCTGAAAACTGACGATGTGAATAGCATGAGCGGCACGTAAAAAATACCCGCCACCAGCTCCAATAAAAATCCCCACATGAACCAGTTCCAGTTCAAGGGGTCAGAGGAATCAAATAGCAAAACCCCAATGATAAGAGTCAAGAAAAACCCGAGAAAAAACAGAATGCTTGCAAAGGGGAAATAGACTAGGATTTTGGCAAAAAGAACCTGCTTCATTGAAAATCTGGTTCTTAAGAAAATCGATGCATCTTTGTTGCTATCAAAGGCCAGAGAAGAGACCACAATGCCAAGGAAAATCAAAAACCCAACCCACGAGGCCGTTATATATATATCAATCGCTTCGGTATGAGTAAAACTACCTGCAGATCGCTCGATAAAGTACCCTACGATACTCGCAAGAAGGCTTGCTACGACATATACCCCTATAAGAATCCACCCCCGCCAGCTACGGAACAAGTGAATGAGTTCTGCTTTCCACAAAGTCATTCTGTGCTCCTTGCTGTCTGCAGCACTTCTAAAACCGCATCTTCAAAGGATTGATCTTCGGATCTCTTTATACCGCTTACGGTACCTTCATACAACGACTTTCCCTGATCTACAACAGTCACTGAGTCACACACGTCTTCAACATCACTAAGGATATGCGTTGAAAACAGTACTGTAGACTTTCGTTTCAGCTGCACTATGGCATCCATCATGTCTCTTCGCCCCAGTGGATCAAGTGCAGAGCATGGTTCATCCAACAGTAATAGCTGGGGCTCGCCAATCAACGAGGTAGCCAACCCCAAACGCTGCTTCATCCCTCTGGAAAACCCACCAACCCGACGATCGATGGAATCTCCCAAACCAACTTGCTCAATGACTTGCTCCACAGCGTCGACACTAACATCGTCTCGGAAAGGATAACGAGCCAAATCCACTATTTCTCGAGCGGTTAAAAGCGGAAAAAAATCGGGAGTATCTGGCATGAGCATGACCTTGTTAGCTGGGACGCCAAAGGCAATCTCCCCAGCAGTTTTTCGCCTTAATCCCGACACTATTGACAGCATCGTAGTTTTGCCCGAGCCATTAGGCCCCACGAGGCCATGTATAACGCCTTGCTGAAGCTTTAAATCAAGCCCGGCGACGGCAACCAGCTTGCCATATGTCTTAGTCAGATTTGAGATTTCTAATACAGGTGTATCCATAGTCACTATCTCCTGAGAATATGGTATCACGCGACACCACCTAACAACAGTGAGCGGGATCAACTGATAGCCTTATCGGAATAACGCCACCATTAATATAGCCAGAAGGTCGACATGGGGATTCTGATTTTCTCCCCAATCAATCTGCTGCATCAAACCCGCCGATTTCATTTGCAGTAACTAGCTTCTAAAATGCACGCCTGCTGGCGATAGATATCTGCAATGTCATGCTGCCCATCGATCCTGAGCTCATCCTCACGTTGAATAAAAAAGCCCGCGCCATAAGGATCAGACTCTCTGGCAGCAGCGAAATCAGCCTCAAAGGCCTCCATGTTGCCCAAGCCATAATTTGCTTCTGCGCGTAAAGCATATTGCTGGGTGTAGTTAGGATCTATGTTGATTGCCACGTCTATGTCCCTCAACGCATCACCAAACGATTCCTTCGCCAAATACACTATTGATCTCATGATGTAAACCTGATGCGGATCTGGATGATCATCCAAAGCCTTCGTGAGATTATCTATAGCATCCTCATAGTCCTGGGATTCGAAGTTGCTCATCGCCAGATCGAAGTAGTCAACGCGTTGATCTGCTGAATTTTCCGCCCTGGAGGCAGGAGTAGAGCGCCCTGAAAGACCACGTGCCTCGTCTCTTTTTGTAATCATGTTGCCGTTGTTCGGATTGATCTCCAGCGCCATCTCAAAACGCCGTATCGCCTCGTCGTATATACCTAATTTCATAAAAGCGTCACCTATTCTGCCATAGCTATCTGGCCTCGGATCCCCTTCAGCTACCCTTCGCTCTGCATACGTTTCCCATGATGCAATTGCTTGGTAGTATCTTCCCATTTCGAAAAAACTCATGCCAATATAGTGATATGGCCACGCATTGGTGGGATCTGTTTGCTTTTGGGTTTCATACTCAGATATCGACTCTTCATAACGCCCCAACAACCGAAAGGCATGCCCTCTTTTCCCGTATATAGAGGGGTCATGGTAATCGGACAAATCTAAAGCAACATCAAAATCTGCTATCGCTTCCTCATACTGATTCAACTCCAGCAGAGAACTCCCTCTTTTGTAATATGCATTCACAAACATAGGATCGGCGTCGATCGCTTTAGCGTAAAATTCGATAGCTTCGCGGAATTTTTCGTCTTGATGCAAATCCTCCGCCTGCCGGTAATACTCCAGACTTACAGCAGTAATCGGGACTACCGTTGCGGTTGCGGTTGCGGTAGAGGCAGGAACCTTTGCAGTAGCTGTAGGGACAGGAGTCTTTGTGCTCCCACCCAAATCTATCGAGAAGTCTCCCGAACACCACTTTTCAAAATCAGGATCGCCATCATTAAACCGATCTCGTTTTTCCAGCTCACACGCTCGATGCAGGTCAGAGTCCGCAAGATCGAATTTACCAAGATCCCTGTAAAGCAAAAATCTACTCATATAATAGATTGAGCGATCATCCCATATATCTATAGCCTTGTTATAATCTTCAAGAGCTCTTTCAAATTTGCCAAGCTTGAAGTGGGCACGCCCCCGAATATGGTAAGTGTTACCATGAGTAGGATCTGATTCTAGAATCTTATCGGCTATCTCTATGGCATCTTCATACATTCCCTTTTCGGTCAGATTTACAGCTTGAGAGAAGTCTGCCGCTGGATCTTCTGCCGTTAAACATCCTGCAAAGAATACCAACAATCCTGAGGAAAGAGAGACGATTATCTTAGTCATCGTCTCCTCCAGAATGTGATGTAGGACATCCCCATAGACCTACCTTACTTAATTGTGCGTTTTCTTCCATCGCAAGATAAACAGATTTCCGACTGTAATCGTATTCTCTGTACACGCGTGCCAAGCCATTTTCTATCAGCATAGTACTAAAATCTTTTCCATCGACATGGATATATGCAAGAAGTCTATCGAAGCGATCACGTTCGTCGCCTAATGGATCTGGGACTATTTGAACCAGTTCGTCATACAGGGTATCTCGAGCAAATTCTGCGGCCCTGCTACCCCAGTCATCCAAACACTCAGCACTAGTTATACCTTCATATTCGCCAAGGGTATTTGACCTATACGTTTCGGGTGTATCTACTCCAAGGATACGAACTTTTTCTATATGCCCAGAATCAAATGTAGCCCAAAATGTGTCCCCATCGGTTACTTTAGTAATCCTTGCCGTAGGTACAGGGAGTGCCGTGGATGTTGGGAATCCCATGTCCCGTATATTTATACTGGTATCCTGGGAAGCAGAACATCCAACTACTAGCATCACCATGCCTAACGATAAAGATGTAAGTATCCTAGTACTCATCTGCACCATGTAAATGATCCCGCTACCGTGTGTCATACTAAAGAAGAACCGTTGGATGAAGCAAGACATCATTTCCTCTTCTTACTCATGTAGGCAGCACGCCCTCATTTCACAGACCTTCACTTGATCGCATCGCAGGATTCTCGTCGCTCTTCCACCTCACAATACGAGTGGTGCACCCAATATTCATATTCTTTTTGCACATTCGGCAATCTCTTTGCAATGGAAGCTGCGTCTTCATCCTGCCCAGACAATTTGTACTGCGTTTCCAATCGCTTCATAATCTCAATAATAACAACAAGCCCTGACCGTGTACTTTTGCCTTGGACAGCCTGCTGTTCTACGGATAATCCATCCCCTTTGGGACGGAGCTTACCTTCAACATGCACTGAATCATCTTTGAATAACGTTAACTCAGGGTCCTGGAGTTCATCGAAGTATCCTAAGGCTCTCTCCAATATTTCTATAACCAGAGCTGATCTGGTTATAGAAATGTCAGCTTGATCCAGGCAGTGATACAACTCAGATAATTCAACGTGATCCCACAGATATTCACCAAGTCGTGGTCCTTCTTCTGAGCGAGCCTGTGCAGTCACGTACCCCCGCTTCAATTTCTCGAGATAGGACTCAACCTCCCGCTGGCAGTTAGCAAGACGGTCCTTCTCAAGCTGTTGCGGATCAAGCCGTAGGGCATAATTCGTCTCCAGATATTTCTCAGCCAAAGAATCGTCTTGGGAACCTGTATCCCGACCAATGAGCCCTCTGAGTGCATCATCATATCGCCTGTATAACCCTTCATCCTTCTCGCGTGTATAATCACCCTTCTCGTACAGTTCGACAAATAGCAGCGCTCTTCTTGTACCAAGTTCTTCATAGTAAGTTGAGTCATCAACGATATCCAACCGCTCGCTGCAGGAATCGATATATTGAGCGAGCATCCAATACATTCTGAATTCAACGGTTCTCACGTGTTCAGGGTTGAATCGATTCTGGGAATTTTCAACTTGCCGCATTTGATCCTCATAACCGCTGCGACAACGTGCCAATGCTTTGCGCTCATCTTCGGATTTTTGCCCTTCCGTCAGAGCCCACGCCATGAACCAAGCGACTAAGAAAAACCCAAGCACACAGACGGCAACCCCAACAACAACCAAGCCCATTCCCTTGAGGATATTATTCCCAATGTTCGGCTTCTCTAATTGCTTATTGAGGTCCGCGCCACAACTCAGACAAAATATAGTAGTCAGTGCATTCCGTGTGCCACATTTCTGACACGGTCTTTGGTCCAGACTTGCACCACAACTCTGGCAAAACTGGGAACCTTCTGGATTGTCATACTGACATGTCCAGCACTTCCTCAGAGCGTTTTTCCTAGAGGTAACAGGAGCAGGTGAATTAACTACTTGTCCACAAAGGGCGCAAAGCTGGACCCCGTCTGGATTCTCATGTTGACACGTCGGGCACTTCATCGAATTATGTTTCCCTCATTAGGTTTGGGGTATCTCAAAGAACGTTT
>PBAZ01000023.1 GCA_002717565.1 Chloroflexota bacterium | reverse complement strand
TTAAGTTGTTCACGAGAACCGGATTAATTGATGCGTTGCGGGATTGCAGTACGACTGAAATTACCTTTCAACTAGAACTGCTCAGAAGCGCCCGAGGGCACGGGGCACAAATCACAGAGGTGCCTATAGTCATTGATTATTCAGATGCCCCATACGCTCTCAAGGGGTCAGATCTCGCTAAAACTGCATTTGACACCATTAGATTGTGGTGGAAGGTTCGATAAAATCCGCGTCATATGGCTAACGTCTGGATCTTGGCGCCCCAGGCAGGAATCGAACCCGCAACCATCTCCTTAGAAGGGAGGCGCTCTATCCGTTGAGCTACTGGGGCATTTTTGACAAGTGTTAGCTACAGGACCCGCCGGGGAGTTTATCAGACGGAATGATCCATAGGCAATAAGATCACGAGTAGTCTTTTTTGCATCTGCGTATGGATTCAGGTTTTAAGAGTTTCTTGGAGTATTACGCGATCAGGATCATATGGAATATGTCGCAAAAAGGCAATCCTAACACGCCACCATGGAGTCCAAACTAAGAGTCCCAATTTGATCATTTCAATTTGAATTCAGGCGTCAAATGGGGCTTGCGGATGTCCTTGATCGCTTGTACAATGAGCCGTGCCGCTGACCCGATAGATGGTAAAATGGCGCTGCAAATTTGTCCGGCAAGAGCACTCTTGCAAATGGAAAAATTCAGAGGCTAAAGAACCGTATCTAGATTGTTGAGGAGCCGTTACGTTGACGAAGAAGACTAAACTGATGACTAAGGTAGAGGAGCGATTCCAAAGACCTCTGGAAAGTTTACTACCGGAGATGGTCAACGAACTGGGTCTCTCGGCAGCTGCTGACAAGCTCGGGATAAGCAAGGCTACATTGGGATATTGGTTGCTTAAATTCGGCATCGACGTTCGAAGGGTTGCCCTAGCACCGGGAGAGTCCAAGGTCCTTCGGAATAATCGGAGTGTCTAGCACTCCGCACCGTTGCTCGGCTCCCTTGACGATTCCCAGTCCTTCACTGAAGGAGTTGCTGCGGCTAGTAAATTCGGACACTAAACATACAGGAGGCAATATATGAAAAAAGGCGCTATATTCGGATTGATAACCGGTGCCAGTTTGGCTCTGGTATTGGCCTGCGGAGGTGGAGAATCGACTACCACCACGTCTAGTCCTACCCAAGTCCCTACCAAGGCTGCTGAGACGTCTAGTGCAGCAAGTACCACAGCGAGTTCATCCGGGGCAGCTGACATCACGATCGAGATGCAGGACTTGCCTGGGTACGCATATTTACCCGCGGATATTGAAATGAATGCGGGTGAAACGTACAATATACGACTTGTAGGAAGCGCTGAATTCCACACTTGGTCCGTGGCTGATGCTAACGGCGATTGGATCGCCAATATAAGCATCAACCCCAACGCGGAGCAGACTGTGTCATTCACTGCACCAGCAGCTGGGACGTACGAAATAATCTGCCTGCCCCATCAAGCCACCGGCATGGTCGGGACATTAACAGTAAACTAATCAGGTCTTTCTGGATCTGGTGTGACAAGCGCTACCTTCGTGAGGGTAGCGCTTGTTTATGCCCCACGATTGACCGTGTTTAGTGTATCGGTTGGCATTAAATATCCAACTGTGATGTGGTAAATCCATATCCAATTACGACAAATTTAGTAAGGCGATTCGTTGACCCTGCAGCTGAAAAGAGTATATACTTCTCGCGTCTCAAGGAGTATTTTATGAAGCTTTCATGTGCTCAAGAGGAGCTGTCTCGCGTATTAGGCCTGGTTGGAAGAGCTGTTCCGCGAAGGACAACTTTGCCTAGCACCCAAAATGTTTTGATGGTGTCTGAGGGTAGTAGTGTGCGGTTGTCTACTACTAATCTTGAAATAGCTATCACGACGTGGATGGAGTGTGCAGTCGAAGAGGACGGTGCTTGTTCCGTTCCGGCCGCCCTGCTCACGGAATTGGTAAACAGCATACCCCCTGGGGAAGTCCACCTGTCGGTCAACCAGGAACCGGCGAATATGCATATAGAGAGTGGGAGATTTGAAGCTAGCGTCAACTGTGGGGATGTGAATGACTTTCCCCCACTGCCTACGGTGGAAGAAACCGTTGCGGCCCGCATTTCTGCGGATGACTTTAGGACAGCAATAAGTCAGGTAGCTTTTGCAGCTGCCTCTGATGAATCAAGACCCGTTTTGACTGGAATCAAGACGGAAATAACTGGCCAAAACTTTGTCTTAGCGGCTGCAGATGGATTCAGGCTAGCCGTACATACCGGTAAGTTGCAGACACCTTTCACTGAGACCATTGATGTTGTTATCCCAGCGCGTACGTTGGAAGAGGTTGCACGAGTTGCAGGTGACCTCAGGAACAGTCAAGGTGAAATCGAACTTAGTGTGACCCCTGCGAAGAGTCAGGTTCTCTTAAGGTTGCCGAATGTGGTCATAGTTGGGCAGTTAACGCAGGGACAGTTCCCTGATTACAAACAGTTAATCCCTGATTCCAAGGACTCCTCTTGTAACGCAACCATAAATCTTGAATCAGTATCAAGGGCTGCGCGGACTGCGGCTATACTTGCGCGAGATAGTAATGGCATCGTGCGCCTTGTATTTATGCCGGCTGATGATAATGGAACCCTACAGATATCCTCTAGCGCAGATGAAGTGGGGGAAAATCAAGAAGAAATTGATGCCCAAGTGATAGGAGAGGCGTCTAAAATCGCTTTTAGCAGTCGCTATCTGATAGACGTGCTTAGGAACATGCCTGGCACTGAAGTTGTGATAGAGACTAGTAGCCCATCAAGCCCAGGGGTTTTCAGACCCGTAGCTGATGACAGCTACGTGCACGTTGTTATGCCGATGTTCGTAAGGTGGTAGTCGCAGCTTAATCCGCTCCTTGTAGCCTGCGTAAAGGCCACAAGATAAACGTCGGAATGGGCGTCTAGACTTTATGATAATAGTTCCTCTGGGGGGTGGCTGCTCGCAAACAATGAGAGACGGATTTTGATGAGGTGATGAATTGGTTAGTGTGAATCATGGACTTGAGGGTCCAGAGAAAGATATAAATTTTGAAAAGGCGATCGACCGCTTGGTTGATGTAGCCCGAAGGGGTCATAGGACCGGGAGCGACTATAATAATCCATCTGATGAATGGTTAGTCTCCAAAATGCGGATTTTTCAAAATATGGAATCACCAGAACAAATGCAGATTTTGGAGCAAGTAGGAGCCCTGGAGAAAGAAGCAGAGCAGCTTAATGCCCAAGGCCGAGCAGCCACTAAACTTTGGCCAGACGCTTCAATTCGACTAGACAATGGAGGCTTAGCCTTCTTCAGCCAGTTGGGTGTTGCTAGAAGGCCCGATCTAACCCAATATTTTATTGACGGTTTTACCAGAAACAGAGATGCCTTGGCTTTTGATGAGATAAACCAGCGGGTTTTCACCCCGGTGATGCATAGAATCGCTGATGTGTTGGAAACCCACCTAGAGCAAGGCGACTATATTGTGCAGACCGATCGACAGATTGGTGACGCTGCTGGAAGTACTTTCCATGCTCGGCAGTTGCTATTCGGTACGCATTATTTGCACTTGCCATACATGTGGCGTCAATTAACTTTTGATCCCGGAGAAACATATGCCACATCCGATCCCGACATCTTGGAAATCAGCTTGCCAGATTGGTTGACAGATCTTGGACTTGATGATGAACTGAAGAGCCAAATTGATGCAATTGGCTTGAATCAGCTTATCCTCAAGGCACCCACAAAGGGGTTGTCCCTTCATCTAGGTTTCGACTATGCAGGCGAGCATAAAATGGGACCATTGTCTGTAGCCATGTTCAAAGCAAAGCAAGAGGGTGACATTGCGGTTCAAGCAGCACTTAGCATTGCTAGGGCCAAAACGATCAAAGGTAAGATGAATAATACCGCTATGATAACTGTGGGGCCATCCCTGCATGGCAAGAGTACGTTAACTATGATGATCGAATTCAAGAACAGCGGCTTTGCAAGGATCGCTAAACTCACCGAGGATCCTGACGAAGGCGTGTATCCCATGAATGACGACATAATTTTGCTTCAGAGATTGCCCGAACCGGTAAGAACCAGCATCGGAGGCAAAGAAGTTAATATATCTCATGGGATTCATGGTACTGAGAATAATTTTTATGCGGTACCTTTTGGTCTTTCAAGAGATGATGATCCTATCACCTACGATGTACTTCGTGGTGACCCTGACAAGCCTAATGCGAACGAAATACTTGAGAATGTACCTGTGGACCACATAAGCGGCAAACCTAATTATTTGGAAAACCCTGTAAAAAACATGCGGATGATCCTATCCCGTGAGCGACTGCTTGCTCGTAAGAATGTGGATGGGTTACTGGCACGGATTACAGATGGCGCGGCTAAGGCAGCAGTTCACATTCCAATGGAACATACTGATCGAATTTACTGGCAGGCTGTCATGCGCCAAAACACCGTTATTCCTCCGCTGAGGAAGCTTAACTTATCTCAGTACATCAGGGTTTTGATGTATGGAGAAGCGGTTAATATGGGCGCGACTGCAGGCGGAATTATCGGTTCTCCTTATGTAGAGTATTTCTCTGACCCGTTTATCATCGGTCTTGAAGATCACAATGCAAATAACCTGTATCGTATATTGAAAGAAATGGCGGACGGTGGACAGGAACAAGGTTACTTCGCCTTTAACACAGGAGGAGTCGGGGCAGATACCAACGATGAAGCCGCAGGTTCCAACTATAAGAAGATATCTCGTGAGGTAACGTTGATGCTTCAAGAGGCACTAGTACGCGGAGCGGTGAAATTTGAGTATGACCCAATACTCGGTTCGGAGGTAGCGGTAGCGGTGGTGGACCAGTCAGGTAGCGAAGTCGTTGACTTAAGACAGGACTGGCTTCCTCGCTACATATATGGTGAAGAAGAGTATCGACGGCGAGTAAATGAGTTGAAAGTCAGGCGTTACTACGGTAAGAATTCAGAAGATAAGGCAGGAATTCTCCGTTATACAAAAGTTGCTAATCATATCTACGATCTGGACGATATTCCTCTGCCTTGTGATGAGAGGCAACTATCTTGGTTGTTGTCGTTTTACATGGGGATTGACGCTCCACAAGACAATGTCCAAAATGTTGTCGCCGCAAGACTACAAGGCGGTGATTTAACCGACGAGTTAAGAAGCGAGTTAGCCATTGTCATTGCCAAGGCTATAGAGAGCGATTTGAGGTCTGCAGAAGATTGGATTGGAGAATTGCAATCATTAGGGGTTAACTTACAGTAGCAAGGCTACTGTTGGGTTTCATGGAACCACGCAATTTGGTTTAGCCTTTGTTGCGGTTCCGATGGGCCTCGCGATTTTTGATTAATTGAACAGCTTCATCCGGATCCATCCTACCAATGGCCCCAGAGGCGTACATTGATCCTAACACGACACCATAATTGGTAAGGATGAATTCAGTCGGTTCTATATGGCCCCCGGAAATAGCGGTACCTTCAGTATCGTTATTCCATCCAGCGCCAAGTGCTTCTGCATGAGCCTTCGTTACGCTGTGACCGAGTCGGTAGTTTATCTTGTACTGGTGTGCGGTACCCCGCACGAGTTCTGGCGTATCGGAGCTTGCTGCGATGATCGTGCAATCTAGGTCCTGTAAATTTTCTCTCTTGCGTTCCCACGCGACCAACTGCCGCATACAGTATGGTCACCAATGACCTCTGTAAAATAACAGGACCGTATATCTGGTATGTAGGTGGTCTCCAATGGTCTTGGTTACATCATCTATTTGAAGGTCAATTGCTGGGAACTTGGCCGCTATAAGAAGTCTTTCCTTCATAACTGTCCTGATCACCAATTATTGAGTTAGATCTGCTGCCACTGGCACATAGGATTGTACATGACAGGTCTCGTGACTTCAATTTGTTGCAATGGAGAAATAGGAGTATATTAAGTGTTCAACTAACACACTCAGGAGGTAACATGGCGCTAGAAGTAGGAGCACCCGCACCCGAGATTAGCCTGTTCAACAACGAACGGCAGGTTTTGAATCTTGAAAATTTCAAAGGACAAACGTCAGTTTTAGTCTTTTTCCCAGGCGCGTTTACCGGCGGCTGTCAGGAAGAGGCTTGTACATTTCGCGATTCTCTTGCCCAGTACGAGGGGTTGGGCGCACAGGTGTATGGTATTAGTGTTGACTCGTTCTTTGTTCAAAACGCCTTCATTAGTAGCAACGAACTGAATTTTCCGTTTCTTAGTGACTATTCCCGGAAGACTATAGAAAGCTTTGGCATCGCCGTTAGGAATTTCGCAGGAATGGAAGGATATACAACTTCTCAAAGAGCTGTGGTTGTTTTGGATAAAGATGGGGTGGTCAGATTTGTCACCGCAGTGGCTCCTACCGAACAACCTGATTTTGCTGAGATTCAGAAGGCAGTCACTGCTATTTAAGACTTGGATAAACAGCAACCGTAGATGGGCACAGATGAAGATGTTTTATTAATCATGCTGCTGGTAAAATAGCAGCATGATTAATCAGTTAATTCACTACCTACGTTGCTGAAGGCGGCTTCAGGAACAGAAGTACTACTATGCCAATTAGATTGACGACTGATAGCCAAATGAATGCCTCAGTATAGGTGCCTTGTATATCAAAGAGGTATCCCGCGAATAGTGGTCCAAGGGCAGTCCCGGGCCAGAGGAAAAGTTGAGATGTCCCCATTATGGTTGCAAATCGCTCCCTGCCGAAGTAATCAGCTCTCAGGGCTACGAGCATTGGACCTCTTGCACCGTATCCAAGCCCGTATATGCCAATAGCTACCATCACCAAACCCATAGTGCTGCCGTAGGCCAGCATGACCATAGCAACTGACTGCATTATGAAACAGGCGATCAACACCAACTTCTTGGGTAGTTGGTCACCGAGGAATCCACCGCCTACTCTACCCGCAATCGCAATTCCGTTCATGAAACTGTATGCCAACGATGCTTCGGCTAGGGAAAATCCCATATCAACGATTCTCGGGATTAGATGGACACTGACTGCACCCACTATAAATAGTGAAAACCCGTGTGCCATCGCAATAATCCAAAATGGCAAACTTCTCAGGGCTTCCAATACCGTAAATTCACGCGATGCAGTTCCTATAGATTTCTGTGCGTTAATTGGTTCTCTATCACCCTCATCAGCAGGCAGTCCGTCTCCATCGGGTAGGTAACCATATGGCTCAGGTTTGTGCCGCATAAGAGATGCTATTGGCATACCAATAATCCAACATAAGAATCCCGAATAAAGAGCTGTTTCTCTCCATCCGAATGCTTCTATACTCATTGCCACTAATGGTACTAACAATCCGCCTATGCTGATACCTGAGAGTAAAATACCCATAGCCAGTCCCCTGCGTCTAATAAACCAATTTGTGACCGCGGTCGACATGGGCAGAAATCCAGATAGGCTGGCACCAAAGGCGATGAATGCGAATGCAAAATAGAACTCTGTTAGGTTACTAATTTTGCTAAATGCTATAAACCCAGCACCCATTAATACATATCCGATCAGGATGATTCTTCGAGGACCATAGCGGTCCACCAAGTACCCTTCTATCGGTCCTAAAAGCGCACTCTCTATCCTAGTGAACGAGAACCCGAGAGATAAACTTGCTCGGTTGGTCACTAAGGCATGCTGTATTGGAAGGAAGTAGGTACTGAATCCATAAGTAAACAGGCTTCCATAAGTGGCCAATCCCAAGATGGCACCACTGAGCATGATCCATCCATAGAAGATGCCAAACGGAGTTCCTCGTTTATCGTTGTCGTTCAAGGTTGTCATAGTCCAAATGCTATCATTTTCGGGCCTCGCGTGTCGGCAAATAATTGGACTGTAACCTGGGCATTCAACTTGACAAGGACCAACTGATACAGTACCATCCCACTGACTCTTGTGGATGATTTCCCGTTCAGCAAGCCACTATCGCTGAGCGCCGCGTCGCAGGGCTGTTAGCAGCGATGCCGAAAATCTCGTGTGCGGTCCCACGCCACCGAAATATATAGAAAAGCCGTACGACTTGAGTCACTTGTAAGCGGAGTGGGTGGTCGAAAATCTAGTCCTGTCAAGATGACGAGCAAACGTTCGACTCGCGGCACAGAGCACCTACCGGGGATGTTGGGTTTGGATAGATGATCCGCTTGCGGGTTGCTTGTTAAATATGACTGAAGCACTGGACAAATCAGCTCTTGCAGACAGCAACACGGAAGATGTGGTGATGACTGTAAGAGGGCTCTGGAAGGTCTATGGAGAAAACCCTACTCGGGTAATGGAACCAGAGCATGCAGGCAAGTCTAAAGATGAGATCCTTGAAGAGCTTGGCAACGTAGTAGCACTTCAGGATGTTAGCTTTGATGTCGCCTCTGGACAAACTCTTGTCGTTATGGGACTTTCCGGTAGCGGCAAATCCACCTTGGTGCGTTGTCTCATCCGACTTATTGAGCCGGTCGCCGGTGAGATCAAGGTCGAAGGTGAGGATATTCTCCAGTACACTGAGAAAGAACTGGGTCAGTTCCATAGATCGAAAACAGCTATGGTCTTCCAGCACTTCGGTTTAATGCCGCATAGAAACGTGGAATCGAACGTGAGGTGGGGGCTTGAAGTGCGGGGACTTCCTCATGATCAGGTTGTTGAGAAGTCAGCTCAAGCTATTAGCCAAGTTGGGCTCACCGGTTGGGAAAACGCATATCCACGGGAATTGAGTGGGGGAATGCAGCAACGGGTCGGTTTGGCGCGGGCTCTTGCAGTCGATCCTGATATCCTACTAATGGACGAACCGTTTAGCGGCCTGGATCCCTTGATTCGCACCCAAATGCAAGATGAATTGTTGCGTCTACAAGGGGAACTCCACAAGACTATTGTGTTTATCACTCACGATCTCAACGAGGCTCTGAAAGTTGGTGATCGCATCGTCATCATGCGCGATGGACGAGTTATACAAAACAGTGTGCCCAAGGACATTGTATTAAATCCGAGTGACGACTACGTTGCTGAGTTTACGCGTAATGTACAGGCAGCTGAGGTACTAACCGCAGGTACTGTGGCTACCGCCCCAAGGATGATTGTCGGTAGTGATGCCTCGGCAGAAGACGTGACCAAGAAAATGGAAGAAAGTAAGACGCCTGTCGCATATGTGGTTGCGAGCGACGGAAAGTATGTAGGAGCCGTGGAACGCGAGTTCGTAGCAAGTAGCGAACCTAGCAACTCTGTAAAGGGTCTTATATCAGCAGACATAATCTCTATTGATGAACACACTCCATTCAAGGCTGTACTCCCCTCCATGATTGTTGATCATAATCCTATGGCAGTGGTAGATGAATCAGAAACCTTGATTGGTGAAATTCTGCCTGAAACGGTCGCCAAGCAACTTGCCGATGAATTGTTAGAGGCATGAAGCTGAAACAAGTGGTCATATATTAAGGGAATGACATGGATGAAACGCGAACACAACCAAAGGCATCAAACAACCAAGAAGAAAAACCTAGTCTGGTTGCTCGACTAAAGAACCCCTCAGTCTTGGCGATTCTAATGTTTCTTGGCGCGCTGCTTGGCTGTCTAATTATGGGCAGTGCTATAGAGGACGAAGCCCTTGTTCTCGGTATAGCGTGGGGAAATGGTTTTGATATGGAGTTTCCCATTAACTGGAGCAGGCCGGTAGGTAGCAATATTAATGAGGCGGTGCGCTGGACGACACGAGAGGGTGAATGGCTCTTTGACAATATGGCTTACTCCATCATTATGCTAATTGTTTACATTAAGAAAGGACTCACTTGGGTTCCTTGGCCAGCTGCAATTCTCGGAATATCACTGTTGAGCTACCGTATGCTCGGTTACAAGTTCGGCATCTTCACGCTCATTTCGTTGCTTTTGCTCGCTGCGTTTGGCATGTGGGAAAAGGCAATGGAGACATTGGCGATGATAGGGACCTCAGTGATTATATCGGTTGCGATCGCTCTTCCGATAGGAATAATGGCTGCGCGCAATAATTTACTAGATAAGATACTTCAGCCTATATTGGACATGATGCAAACGATGCCCAGTTTCGTTTACCTTGTGCCTGCCATTATGTTCTTTAGCTTAGGCAACGTACCCGCGGTGATAGCGACTGTGGTATATGCTGTCCCGCCTGCAATTCGATTGACGAACCTCGGCATTAGGCAAGTTGATCCCGAGGTAGTAGAGGCTGCCAGATCATTCGGTGCCACCAACTTTCAAGTGTTGATGAAAGTGCAGATACCTATGGCTATCCCTACCATTATGGCGGGTATAAATCAGACAATCATGATGGCGCTGGCTATGGTAGTGATCGCTGCATTGGTAGGTGCTGGCGGCGTCGGCGAAGTCGTCTGGAGAGGACTGGGCAGGCAACGTCCGGGCGACGCCTTGATTGGAGGAGTCGGGATTGTCATCATGGCAGTACTTATAGATCGATTAACCCAGGCTCTTGCTAAGTCTCGTCAAGAGGCTCTNAANGGGAGTGGNCTCTGATCCNCATNTAACTAGTAGTTCATAGTTCCCGCTAAATCTNAANGTAAGCAGGAACGTNGGTGAACAAAGTATCGAGAAAGGAGAAAGCTATATGGTAGCGACCATGAAAAAGTCTTGGATGGTGTTGTTTCTACTNGCACTGACANCNGCTATGACNGGCATTATNGCNTGTAGTAGNGAACCCGAGACTGTNGAAGTGATNAAGGAAGTTGAAGTAGANAAAATAGTNGAAAAGGTAGTAGAAGTCGANAAAGAGGTGNNTAAGGAGACAATCGTCTTCTCAGACCTGAACTGGAGCAGTGCGCTCTTGCAGAACAGGATCGCTGCTTATATCACCGAGCACGGATATGGGTACCCGGTGGACTTCCTGACGGGAGACACAGTATCNCTGTTCCCTGCNCTTGTNGCGGGAGACTCNCANGTNACNATGGAGATCTGGNTGCCTAACCAACAGGANGTNTGGGATGAGGCAATGNNAGANGGTACCGTTGTTTCTGTTGGTAGCAGTCTGGATGACAACTGGCAGAGNATGTTCGTGATTCCTAGNTATACTCANGAAGCNAACCCAGGGTTGGTTAGTTACACGGACATTGAAGCCCATAAGGATCTGTTCGTTCGACCTGATAGTGATGGCAAAGCAGCTCTGATCAACTGTATTGCTGGCTGGAAGTGCGAGCAAATCAACACTGCCAAGCACGCGCTCTATGAGATGGACGATTATGTAAAACTCGTTTCTCCAGGCAGTGCTGCTGGGTTGTTTGCAGACCTAGAGGGAGCCTATGAGAAAGGCGATGACTGGTTGGGTTACATATGGGGTCCCACCAAGACTGCNGCCTNTGCTGGACCTCGTGGTATTAGAGGAGGCAGANTGTCCTCCAGGTTGTNATCCAGCAGAAGGCTACGCNTATCCTAGCGCGGACGTACTGATAGCGATCGCANCAGGGTTAGAGGCACGAGCTGGCGANGTGGTNCAGATGCTTCGCAACTACGACTTCATTGCAGCTGACCAGGTTGCTGCAGAAGGCTGGATGGCAGATAATGAAGCAACGGAAACCGANGCNGCCATTAACTGGCTGAGCTANCNNNACGTCATGGCATGCATGGGTAACTGANGAAGCNCANGCANNCGTCGAAGCNGCCATTGCNGCTGNNNANGGACTCAGCAACGCTGACTAATCGCATTNGCGTTACTCAGTNTATATGTGAGCAAAAAAGGGAAAGGGACCNCTAGAGGTCCCTTTCCCTTTTCCTTTAANNGAGCGTTCNCNTGCTGCANGAACTGNGCGTCGGNCGAGGTAACANGAAGTNCTCGTTACAGCAACTACTTGTNGNCGATTCATTCCTAGTGCNTGAGTTTCTCANGGTAGACTGGTTGGATGAAATCANTATGAAAGCCATNGGCTTTNGTAGNAATAATNGTTTTCGATTGNTTGGGGCCANCCGCGCTGGAAATAACNACCCCNTTNCGTGTCCTNTTCNNGAANAAGTGTTAGANTTTAGCACCTCTGTTCCTATTATGNTCAGCGCTCCATANGGTGTGTGAATCTTCGACGCGGTGAATGCCTTCAGNCTGAGNAACCTTTCGGGATGGAGTGATCGAAGTAACATAGTTAGNANCAATNCCCAATNAAGGCATTTCAATAAGAGGGACNCAGCCGAGGNTGCGGTGCTTACGCTGGACCCTATGCAGATCCTGACCAGCCGAGCACNAGAAGGGAGGGAAGACCGCGAGGATGTCTAGTCCATATTCCGCATTTTNGGAACAAATGCAATCATATAGACACAGCACACCACGAGTACGATTGCAAAGCTTCCNAGNGCCCATGATATACCAACTTGCTCTGCTAGCAGTCCACACAGGAACACCGCGAAGCTAGTCAGTCCAAACTCCATCATGTAAAGGGCCATCACTCTGCCTCGATANTCATCCTCAACNTAGTCTTGCAAGAGAGTGTTGCCAAGCGTCATCCTTGTNGTTTGACCGATCCCTACAAACACTATAACTATCAACGANAAATACCAACTAGTAGAGAATGAAAAGACAATGAGCGAAACTCCCAACAACAGGCTCCCAAGGAGCAACAATAAGCCTCGTTTTTTCGAAGGCAGGGATGCTAGGACCAACGAACCAGCCATGGCACCAATACCTGATACNCTCACGAGGATNCCCAGTCCCTTTGCTCCNACCTCCAACACGTCATCGGTGATCACAGGNAGCAGCATCATATAAGGCATCGAGAACAGCACGGTGACAAAAGTNACGATCAGTATNAGCAGNAGNGTCGCGTTGTTTCGNACATAANNCAATGCATCTCTGATGTCTCCGANCGCTCCTTTCCCNTTAAGACTGGTGTACCCAGTTTCCTGCATTGGGACGATAAAGANGACTGCCAGAACATANAAGGCGGTCATAACATAGTAGACAGCATCAAAACCAATAACCCCATCGAGATTGCCNCCAAAGTAAGCTATCAAAAANCCTGANGCAGCTGGAGCAATAAGTCGAAGGGTATTCATNCCCAGCGTGTTCAGTGCCACCGCNTTCATTAGTTGCGCACTTCCGACTATTTCGAANATCATNGCNTGGCGAGCCGGCATCATCAGGGCCATGACAATCCCNTGTCCTATTGCCGCAACGAGCAATATCCACCAGGTTTCGGCAGCGAGCACCCCCATGGATAAACATATGGCNACAGCCAATGTCAGNATTCCGGACACAGCCTGACCGGCGATCAGAACCTGCTTTTTAGCCACNCGATCTGCCAGAACTCCTCCAAATAGCGACAGAAGTAACATAGGACTGGCATTCGCCANNGCGAGAATGCCCAAATCNGCGGCTGATCCAGTTAGNCTGAAAATAAGAAGGGAGCGAACGATCATTNGCATGTTCATCGCNGCCATCTGCCCAAGCATGGCGCCATAATANAGCCGAAATTGNCCATTTTTCAAAGAGGAAAACGTTCGNANGTTCCGAATATTNAGTCCAGCNCCCCTTCCCATNGTGGCGGCNGACGCGCTGGAAGGTGANCGATCCGAAGAGGGTTTACCGTCGGANTCCTTCNTAGNTTGGACNGCAGTGTCGCTACTGATGTCGCTGGCTGGTATTCCGTTATCAGNTNCAGTGGAGGNGGTCANNCCTTCATCGGTNGACCTAAGNGGTTGATCCTGATCCGAATTCGACGACAANACAGACCTTTCTGTTCGAANGACGAGCAANTTGCGATNTAGGAACAGGTCCAAGANGGTTAACCTTGGTTGTTCGTCGTCTTCGATAAATCAANTTACGACANNCGTAACATTATTACTCANNATNCGTCCCNTTGTCTAGANNGAATGGACTNATGTCTCNTTTANCAATGTCTATTGCGTTGCAGCGCAAATNTNATGTNTGCTANGNTANNCATTANANNGCGNACNGTTNGTTATANTNGACACTGNGCCAGNTCGGTTNNCACAACGCCATGGTAGGTAGGGGACNACTGTTAGNTTTAAGTNNCNTNNANGGCTAATATCGNAGGNGNCGNNGGAGGGATNTCGTGAGCAAAATCATAAGCTTGGTAACTAGCCCGAAGGGGAAGTGGNCNGTCGTGTTNCTCTGGATTCTCGTCGGAGTTGTGGTTATTCGTATGGCGCCACCGCTAGTCGATGAGACTAATCCTGTGAATTTTTTNCCAGATGATGCAGGGTCTACNAAAGCGTATGAATTGGTGCTTGAGAAATTTCCCGCTGAAGGAACTCCTGCGATAGTTGTGTTGAGGGACTTGCAGGGGATAAGCAANGGATTTGAAGGNGCCGAAGGTTTTAGTCAATGGCTAGAGTCACCGGNGGCACCTACGCAAATTCGCAGAGTTATAAGTGTTTACAACAACCCCAATGCGGCNGCTGAGCTTATTTCTGCCGATCAAACTGCCATGACCATCATTGTAGACATGTCGGGAAATCCTGCCGAAGATNNNTTCATAGANGCGGTGAGAGAAATACGAGANCGNGCAGAACAGTTGGAATTTGGGACAGAGACCCTTGTGGTAGCTGTGGGTGGTCCTGCTGGTTTGATAGTGGATTTACTGGACGTATTCTTGGCCATAGACGGGCTGTTGCTTATGGTCACNGTGGTTTTGGTTTTAGTTTTACTTTTGCTGATTTACCGATCACCAGTAGTTGCGGTGATACCANTGCTAATGGTCGGGCTNGTGTTCCAGATGGCGCTAAGTTTGATAGCATTTTTCGCAGATATGGGAGATTTCCTAGCTATTAACGGTCAGTCTCAGGGGATAATGACTGTTGTCCTGTTTGGATCTGGTACCGATTACTGCCTTTTCATTTCCGCTAGGTACCGCGAGGAGCTTAGGGTTTATCAGGACAAGCATCAAGCCATGGCAGCTGCAATGAAAGGAGTTGGTGGNGCCATAGTATCCGCTGCCGGCACAATAGTTATTGCCACCGTAGTACTGNTATTAGCGGTACTTCGCTCGTTTCAATCCATGGGNCCAGTTATAGGCATAGCAGTAGCACTTATGATGGTAGCAGCCATCACATTGGTGCCTGCTACTTTGACCATCTTGGGAAGNGCATCCTTTTGGCCGTTTCGACCGACCTATCTTGCGGTCGCGGAGCGTCAGACAGCCACTCAAACTCGCGACACTTTGTATGGAAAAGTGGCGGACAAAGTGCTACATCGACCAATGTTGACACTGTCTCTTACTGTTGGAGTTTTAGGTTTCTGTATATTCGGTCTTTATGATTCACATCGGACCTTTGACAGAATCAATAGTCTTCCAGCAAATACCGAATCCGTTGAGGCATTCGACATGCTACGCGAATCGTTTCCAGCTGGCGATAGCGCGCCTACATCACTATATGTAGCCTTGCCATCNGGCACGACCAGTCTCTTACCATATCATCTGGAGGAAATCGACTCTGTAGCCATGAAGTTGCTCGCAGAAGCNCAGTTGAGCAAAGTTTCCCATNCAGGTAGACCTTTCAGTTCAAACTCACCAATAGGACCCAAGGAGGTNTCCATNGCATTGGGTTCGGCATCTGCACAATCCGGCTCTAACCNGCCGGTATCAGGGGTTTATACGCGAGCTATGTCTTATGTTTCAAANGATATGTCAACCCTCAGGATNGAACTNGTACTTGAAGGCAACCCGTACACNACTGAGGCGCTAGATTTTATACCNCGTATCAGGGAAATTGCTNCAGATGCCTCGAANTCGCTCTCATGGCAACCAGCGGTAGTATTAGTAGGAGGACAGACTGCNGAGGCGTATGATCAACGTAGTGCTATCGATCGAGACACCTTCCTNATCCTTCCACTCATCCTCTTAGCTATCGGAATAATCCTGGGANTTCTNCTGCGATCGATCNTTGCCCCGATTTATCTGGTAGCAACAATTATGTTCACNTATTTCGCCACGCTTGGCNTGTCGGTGCTAGTNTTTGAGAATCTGCTTGGTCAGCCGGAACTGAATCCTGTCGTACCATTTTTCTTATTCGTGTTCCTCAATGCTCTTGGGGTAGATTACAACATTTATCTNATGTCGCGTATACGNGAGGAGTCNAANAAATCTCCTCTACCAATAGCAATTCGTAACGCACTATCCCAAACTGGAGGGGTCATCACNTCNGCAGGACTGATTCTNGCNGGGACCTTCTCTGCNCTCATGGTGCTCCCGCTACAAGATATATTCCANCTAGGGTTTGCGGTTGCCGCNGGAGTGATNATGGATACATTCATTACTCGCACCCTNATAGTTCCNGCGTTGGTCAGTTTGCTTGGGGACTGGAATTGGTGGCCCGGACACGTACGCCACACTCATGCACCCGAATAGTTCGAGNGCTGCATGCTAAAGTATCAAGGCTAGGCTCTAGATACTTCGGTGGCATTCCTACTGGCANACCAANCATAACNNCNAGGGGGGATTTTCTAGAANTTAATGTCGATNCCAACNGGTAAAGCATGCAGCGNCCNTATTATAACAGAACATNCGTTCTANTCCAAGTTCTGATCGCANGTTACCNAATANGGTATAATGCAGCTACGACNGAGAGAACAGCCCAGACGATCGCGGGGGAGCAGACACGATGCAACGGCTACTGAGGGTAGAGGGTGTTACCAAATCCTTTTCGGAGGCGGAGGACGAAAGACGAGTACTTGAAAACTTGGATTTGAATGTTTCCTCTGGTGAGCTGGTCCTTATCACCGGTAGCAGTGGGTCTGGTAAATCGACCTTACTGAATATCGTGAGTGGTATAGATCTACCTACGGTTGGTTCGGTTTATCTAGATGATAACTGTATTACGGAAATGGGCGAGACAGAACGGGCCAAATTTCGTCTTCGTAATATCGGGTTTGTGTTCCAATTTTTCAACCTGATACCTACATTAACTGTTGGTGAGAATTTGGCGTTACCTCTCGAGCTGCTCGGCTATAACCGGCAACAGAACGCCCGGCACATTGAGGAATCCTTAGCTAAGGTTGAGTTGAGTTCTAGGCTATCAACCTTTCCTGATCGCTTGTCGGGAGGCGAGCAACAGCGGGTTGCCATAGCACGTGCCCTGATTCATCGGCCGCGCCTAGTCCTTGCCGACGAACCCACTGGAAATTTGGATGTCACTACTGGGTCGAAAATTCTGGCCCTATTCCATGAGTTAATTGCCAGTTCAGAGATTTCTGTGTTGATGGTCACACACAGCAAAGAAGCCGAACCATTTGCTGATCGCATCTTGGATCTTGTTGACTATCGGCTAGAAACAAGGAGCTGAAATTGCGTTCCTTAGCCTTGTGGAAGACATCCTTTCGTTATCTGTTTCGCAGCTACGTGTATTTGTCTCTTTCCGTCTTAGGCATAGCAATCGGCGTGGCGGTGGTGGTAGCAGTCGATCTTTCAGGGACCACCGTTTCGCGACAACTCAGGTTGTCCAATCAGGCGGTTCAAGGACTTAGCACGCACCAGATCGTATCTGGTCCAGATGGAGTTTCAGAAGTCCTCTACGCTGAACTGCGTCGTAGCGGCAGTCTGGAACTGGACATTGCCCCCATCATCGAACGCCTTGCTAAGATCGAAAACAGAGACTACATCGTAACTGTAATCGGAGTCGATCCATTCGCGGAGCTTTCCTTTCGACCATTTATTGGTAACGGTGTGGGGGAACACAGGAATACATTGATCGAATTACTTTCCGTACCTAATAGCGCGTTAGTGGCCAAAAGTTTCGCGGGCCTTACCAGACAACCTATGATAGGTGACACGGTTGCAATTGATGTTTCCGGTACGTTGAAGGAATTGCATTTAATTGGAATTATTGATCCAGATTGGGTACCTGAACAAGCTGGTTTACAGTCTCTCGTGTTCACCGATATATCTACCGCACAAGAGCTATTTGATGATATAGGGATGGTCACGAGAATAGACTTGAAATTGCCTTCAAATGCAGCATCGAGCGAGGATATCGCAGCTATTCAAGATAACCTGCCATCTGAGGTCTGGATTCTGCCGACAAGTCTGCGTACCGATATGGTCCGCGAAGTGACCAGAGCATTTGATTTGAACCTTACGGCACTAAGTTTCCTATCGTTGATGGTCGGTGTTTTTCTGATTTACAACACAATGAGTTTTTCAGTTGTTAGGCGTAGAACAACAATTGGACTATTGCGTTCTATTGGGGTGACTCGCTTGCAAATAATGGCTTTATTCATTGGGGAAGCCTGCATTTTGGCCTCAGTCAGTTGTACGGTAGGCTTAGTGATTGGAGTTGGTCTTGCGAACATTCTTCTCGATATTACTACTAGAACATTAAGCGACATATTCATTGCTAGCAACGCATACATGATCACAATCGATTTCATGATTTTGCTGAAAGGCGTAATAGTAGGAGTATTGGCTACGCTCGCTGCCGCAATAATTCCCACGTTTCAGGCGACATCAGGATCATCAACGGCGACTACCCGAGTTTCTTCGGCTGAGGTAGCATTCCGAGGGAACTTAAGGCGGATATCGGCTCTTGGTATCATGATCGCTGGTCTAGGCTGTGGCATCCTATATGCACCGTTTGAAAGTGTGTTCATGAGCTTGTGTTCGCTGGCTTTTGTCACTGTTGGTATGACTCTTCAGGTTCCCGGTTCCATTTCTGTGATTTCGAAAACCTTTACCTGGATCCTACGTCGGCGGGCCTCTGTAATAATCTTCATCGGATTGCGAAGCCTTGAGGCATCGTTGAGTCGTACTGCTATAGCCGTATGCGCTTTAGCGCTTGCGGTAGCTGTAACTATAGGTATAGGGCTCATGGTGAACAGTTTCAGAACTACGGTTGATGAGTGGTTAGTTACCTCCTTGGATGCTGATATCTACGTGTCACCTCCTTCTATCAACTCCGCTACACTTAATGGATATTTGGATACAGAATTGTTAGATATACTGGAAACGCACGAGGGAATCTGGCAGATCACCAAACTGTATACAACCGAATTAGGGACCCAGGCCGGCCATATAGATATAGCTGTGGTCGACGCTCCAACAGATATCTTGGAAGTCTCTTTGGCTCTTAAATCATCAGTCGAGGACGTGTGGGATCAGTTTGCTGCTCCTGATGCCGTTTTAGTTTCTGAGGCATACAGTTTACATAATGACGTGTCTGTTGGGGATACAATCGAATTGCCGACCTCTAACGGTCCGATATCGTTTATGATAGTTGGAGTATATCGCGACTACAGTTCTACCAGGGGTATCCTGATGTTTCATCATGAGAGTTACGATTTGCATTGGGAAGGTCGGAGAACATCATCAGTTGCGATATATCTTGATGATGACACCGACCGCGCACTAATGATGACCCGTTTGTATGAACTCTCTCAACCTTACCAGCAGTTACAAATCCGAGACAGCAGAGAAATTTACACTAGTTCTTTAGCAATATTTGATCGAACTTTCGAATTAACCTCAGTATTACGGGGCATAACGGTCATTGTTGCCTGCATCGGTATTTTGAGTGCACTCGTAGCCCATCAAATCGAAACTGTGAGAGAAGGAATGATTTTCCGTGCGATTGGATTAACACCCAGACAATTCAGAATCTTTATTGGCATGCAAGGCGTATGGATGGGGGTCTACTCGGGCCTGTTGGCTGTGCCTCTGGGCTTGGTCATTTCGTGGTTTCTCATAAATGTGATTAATAGACGATCATTTGGCTGGGAAATGACATTACACATGGATTGGCTCATCATCGGCCAAGGTTTTGCGATTGCGGTTGGTGCGGCTACGGTTGCATCCTTGTACCCTGCATTCCGGCGTCAAGCAGGCAAGGTTGTAACAGAAATGAGCAGGGATTTATGATCAGGATGTTTATCCTAATATTAGTCGGGGTGGTCCTGATGCCGATGACAGTATCATGTGGTGAAACCGATGCTACGCTTGAAATTCGGCCTTCGGTAAATCCAATCTCCTTCTTGTCAGAGAAGGTTGCGAGTGACTCGCAATATGAGGAAGCTTCTCTGGGATATGCCTGGGTGTTCCCGCGAGACCATGGTTCCCATGAGGCATTCCGCAATGAGTGGTGGTATGTAACGGGCAATCTGACCGACGGTAGAGGAGCCAAGTACGGATTTCAATTGACGATATTTCGGAACGGTATAAATCGAGCGTTGCATACCCGCGACACCAACTGGAGTGTTAACAACGTCTACATGGGTCACTTCACAATAACGGACATTGACAGTGGGCAGTTTTACCAGCACGAGAAATTCAGTAGGGATAGCTTGGGGCTCGCGGGTTCCTCCGACACCGATTTGGATGTGTGGATTGA
>PBAZ01000022.1 GCA_002717565.1 Chloroflexota bacterium | reverse complement strand
ATGGCTGTCGTCAGCTCGTGCCGTGAGGTGTTGGGTTAAGTCCCGCAACGAGCGCAACCCCTGTCGTTAGTTGTTTTCTCTAGCGATACTGCCGTTTAAAACGGAGGAAGGTGGGGATGACGTCAAGTCATCATGGCCCTTACGTCCTGGGCTACACACACGCTACAATGGGTAGAACAAAGGGTTGCCAAGCCGTGAGGTGGAGCTAATCCCCAAAATCTACCCCCAGTTGGGATTGCAGGCTGAAACTCGCCTGCATGAACGTGGAGTTGCTAGTAATGGCAGGTCAGCATTACTGCCGTGAATCCGTTCCCGGGGCTTGTACACACCGCCCGTCAAGTCATGGAAGTCGGCAACGCTTAAAGTCCGTGAGCTAACCTTCGGGAGGCAGCGGCCTAGGGTGGGGCTGGTGACTGGGACTAAGTCGTAACAAGGTAGCTGTACCGGAAGGTGCGGCTGGATCACCTCCTTTCTAGGGAGTTGCTTACATAGCATTATTCTCCTAGGTCGGTCAGTTGGTTGTCGATGGGCAACGCAACTGCAAAAGATGAATTGAATTTTCCTTCCACTCTTCCCTTGTTAACGGGTCATATCCCCAACACCACGTTCAACAGGGATGTATTTGTGCACTGCGTGGCCTTTCTAAAAATGGAAGCGTAAAGAGGTCGGTGCTCCTAGTGTATCTGGAGGAATGGGCTTGAGTGGTATCGCTGACAAATATGAATCGGTCATAGGACTAGAAGTTCACGCTCAACTGCTGACCCAGACTAAAATGTTTTGCGGTTGCGAGTCAGATTACCTAAATGCTCCAAGCAATTCTCGGGTTTGTCCTGTCTGTATGGGTATGCCCGGAGCTATGCCATCGGTAAATGCGAAAGCAATCGAATTCGGCATAATGACTGGCTTGGCACTGAATTGCGTTATTCCGGATGAAACGAAATTCGATCGTAAGAATTACGCCTACCCAGATCTGATGAAAGGATATCAGATATCTCAATTTGATCAGCCAATAGCTAGTAATGGGTGGGTAAAAGTTGAGTCTGCGGGACATGAGGTGACGATCAGGGTGAATCGAGTGCACCTTGAAGAAGACGTTGCGAAGGCAACACACGTTCGTCCGCGGAGTGGTGATGGATATTCCCTCTTAGATGTGAACAGGGCAGGAGTTCCGTTAATGGAGACTGTTAGTGAACCTGATTTACGTACGCCAGATCAAGCTCGTGAATATCTAATCAAATTGCGTGAAATTTTTAGATACCTGGGCGTGTCCGTTGCCAATATGGAGGAAGGGAGTTTTCGGTGCGATGCGAATGTTAGCGTTCGTTTAAAGGGTGTCACAGAATTATCTCCCAAAGTGGAAGTTAAAAATATGAATAGCTTGCGCTCAATAGTGCGAGCTCTTGAATATGAAATTCAACGGCAGACGGGTTTGATGGAAGCGGGCGAGACTGTGATACAAGAGACTAGGGGCTGGCTAGAAGATAGGGGTGTAACAATATCTCAGCGTACTAAAGAGGACGCGCACGACTATCGGTATTTCCCGGAGCCGGACTTGCCGGTTATTGATATTAATGCAGCCTGGGTGCAGGAAATTCGTGATAACTTGCCAATACTGCCCGAAGACCGATTAAAGAATCTGTTAGAGCAGTTTGATTTGTCTGAAAATGATGCGAAGGCTCTAGTTGCGGATAAGGATACTGTAGATTTTTTCGAGCGCGTGATGCATCAGTACGACCGCTCAAATGGGAATATTGAAAGGCGATCTCGAAGTATATGCAATTGGATTACCGGTGAAATGGCTCGGTTGTTTCGAATACATGACGTATCCATGAAGCACAGTAAGATTTTGCCGGAGCATCTTTCACGGCTGCAAGATATGATTGATGACGCCACTTTGACTAGTACTATGGCTAGATCTGTTTTTGAGCAAGCGTTTGAGTCTGGGGTAGATCCAGATTCGTTGATTAAGAATCAAGGGATAACGAGAGTAGGAGATTCAGAGGCTTTAGCCCCAATCGTTGATGAGGTTCTCAAATCGAATGTGAAGGCTGTGCAAGATTATCACGCTGGCACTGAATCTGCAGTGAAGTTTTTGGTAGGACAGGTAATGAAGGCTACAAAAGGTGCTGCGGACCCAAATGTTGCACGATCCGTTCTATTAGAATATCTTGATAGAAATAACGAGGCTAGCGACTGAAAGGTCAGGGCGAATTAATATGCAAGTTTTTCTTAATGTTTCGCAAATATTGGTGTCAGTTCTCATCGTTATCGCCATTTTGCTTCAGGTAAAGGGACAGGGTGGTGGATTATTCGGTGGTGGGGGCGACACGAGCTTCCGGACTCGTCGGGGCTTGGAACGGACTTTGTTCCAATTTACGATCTTATTGGTTGTTGTGTTCATTGGTGTTTCCCTTGCGAGCGTCCGTTTGGTGTGACGCTGCGATGCTCGTAGACAGCTGAGTATTGAGCATTAATTCCCTCAGGATAAATGGTATAGCGACGAATTGTTCTAGTGTTGATGCCATGGAGTGCGCTTGTAGGAAGTTATGGATTCCTACAAGCGCTCCTTTATAGAGTCCTTCGAAGTTATCAGCCGCGAGGATCGGTGCTAAGGTTATTACCCACAGAGGTGCTTAGAGGCTTATATGCGTCAGGTGGCGGGTAGTCATAACCTAGCTTACCGGGATTTAGTATGTGGTTTGGATCTAATGACCGCTTTATTAATGACATCAAGGGTGCTTTAGATTCTTGCTCGCGGCGGACCAAATGGGATAGTTTCAGGCCGATCCCATGGCAGTATTCAATGGTGCCACCGAATTGAACCGCTGTAAGCAATAGTTCATCGATCATGGTGCTCATGGAGTGGGAATGACCGTCATCATATTGAGGTTCTCCTACGATAAACGAGAAAAATTCAGTCCTTCCCCATATTGACCACTCAGTTACCAGACTACCGTAGTTGGCAGTTATAGATTTACACGCGTCTCTGTATGCTAGGATTTGGGAAGGCGGTATAGTGACATGCAGGTAATCTTTTCTCCAGCTCGAATGTCGTTTCTGCCGTTCAGCTAATGGCAATTTAAGGGTAGCCTGATAGGATGTTGCGGTATCGTGTCTGGTGTTCCAGAATTCATCTGAGACACTTTGGTCCAGAAGATGCCCATTGTATTGCGCGCAGAGTGATAGCGCTTTCTGAATGGAAATTTCCACTATTTCATTAGAACCTTGGAATGCCATATGTAAGGTTATCTTGCTGTTTGGATAGTCATGNTCAAGNTCNATTTCCTCNGCAAAATCTATCATGGATGGAGGTGTTGTGAGGGTTTGCATTCTCAATATCGCATTGTATCCATNGGAAAAGGACTCAAAGCTGAANGATACTANNCGGAAACACTCAGGGATAGGGTATATGCGAATCGTTGCCTCTGTTATGACTCCNAGTGTTCCCTCGGANCCAATAAAAAGATTCTTTGTGTCTGGTCCCATGGAATCTTTTGANGTGTTCTTATCTATAATTANAGATCCATTCGCTAGGACCACCGTCAATCCAAGAACCTGATCACCCATGGGTCCATACTTGGATGCAAGGTATCCTACCCCATTTGTTGAAATGGCCCCACCAAGGCTGGCAATAGGTTGACTCCACGGGTCATGTCCAATCATAAANCCATGTTCGGACAGATAATTTTGGAGATCGCCGAGTATTGCCCCACTTTGCGCGGTGATGGTGNGGGAAATCGGATCGAAATCCACTATTTGGTCAAGACGGCGTAGGTCAAGCAATATACCTCCGTATATTGGACTTGCCCCCCCCATCACTCCAGTTCCAGATCCGTAGGGCATTATGGGGATTTGCCATTGTCCAGCTAGGGAAACTATGGATGCAACCTGAGCTGTGGTGTCAGGGTGTACGGCAATTTCGCTTACTGTATTGAGTAGAGGCGCAGCATCAAATGCGCGGAAGGTGCCNAAGGGTCCAGTTGAGAGAGTGGTGAGAGTGTCTGCGTCGAGGGTAATCTGCCCATCTGTAATTATTNGCCTCAATGCNGTAATGAATTGACCATCTACGGGGTGATAGCTAGAAGGNGTTTCTTCANGTTGCATGTATGTCCTTGCTCGATGCACGAGGTCAGGGTATATAGGAAGTAGNCCAAGGAGTTTGACTANTGGGCGCCGTTACTCTTTTGTCAGATTTATGGTCATANTATATGTGTCCAGGTAGTTCCACTGGGTGAATCGTGTAGAGCTACCCCGAGNGCTTCTAGTTTCGTTCGGACTATGTCTGCAGTTTCGAATTGCCGCTGCTCTCGCAGAGTTGCCCGTAAGTCGATAAGTATATTTATCAATGAGTCGGTTGTGGCATCCAGATTNTTGACGGAAACAGATTNCAGCGTTAGTCCTAGGATGCCAGCTAAGGATCTAAGCGTTGCACTTGGGGAGGAAACGTTCTTCCCAGCATCAATATCGCGGTTTATCGCATGTCCAAGTTCAAATAAGGTTGCTATTGCCTCAGGTGTATTCAGATCATCGTCCATAGCCATCTTGAACGCGTCATGGTATGCCTCTGGTACTATTTCCGATAACGGATTAGATTCATCAACGTTTTCNGGGAATGCGGCCCTTTGAAGACGGCCTATTGCCCGTTGCTGAGCGGCTAAGGAATTTTCGTTGTATGNCAACGGGGTTCNGTAGTGCGACGATAGAAGGTACAACCTAATGACGTCAGTAGGATATGATGCTAGTGCGTCTTCGCAACTGACGAAATTCCCTTGGTGCCGGGTCATTTTCTCACTNTCACCTTCNGAGAGGCTCAGTAGTCCATTATGGACCCAATATCTTGCGAAGGGAGATGCCCCTGAATAAGATTCGGATTGGACAATCTCATTTTCATGGTGAGGGAAAATGACGTCCTGTCCTCCCCCATGAATGTCTACTTGNTTTCCTATAATCTGGGTTACCATGGCAGAGCATTCAATATGCCAACCGGGTCTCCCAGGNCCCCAAGGGCTTTCCCAGAAGGGTTCNCCCTGTTTCGCAGATTTCCATAGGGCAAAATCTAGGGGATCAACTTTATTGGGATCAATCTCTATACGGGAGCCAGCGCGCATCGTGTCGGGTGAGCGGTTTGAAAGTGCTCCGTAGTTGGGACTCTTTCTAACGCTGAAAAATACATCGCCAGTCTCTGTTGCATATGCGTGCTCTTTAGATATCAGTTCACNAATNATGGTGATTATNTGAGGAATGGCTTCAGTTGCCCGGGGATAGTGGTGGGCCCTTTGGATGTTTAGCGCATCCATTTCAGNCAAGAATCGTTTTATATAATAATCTGCGAGATTATTAATGGCTTCACCNGTTTCATTCGATGTTTCAATGATTCGATCTTCTATATCTGTGAAATTTTGTACGTGCAGTACCGAGTACCCNTGGTGTTCCAGGTAACGNCGGAGCGTGTCAAAGAAGACGTACGATAGTCCGTGTCCGAGATGGCAGGGNCCATACAGGTTAGGGCCGCAGACGTACATACTAATAGAGTTATCGTGGNCCACAAGATCTTCTTTAGTTGCNGTCAAAGTGTTGTATAGTTTCATAATTATCCTGATCCATGTTGTTTGAGTAGGACTACGGCTTGTGCTCCGATCCCTTGCCCGTGTCCGATATCACCCAGTTCGTCAGTTGTCGTCGCCTTTATGTTAACTCTGGATATTTCTACTGCTAGGGTCGAAGCTATAATTTCTTTCATGGCTGGNATGAAGGGAGATATCTTGGGTTCTTGGGCGACTATTGTAGCATCTAGATTTATTACTTTCCATGATGGAATAATGTCTGATTTTACTGTATGGAGCAAGTGTATGCTTGCGATGTCTTTGTATTCAGGATTTGAACTAGGGAAATGATATCCAATATCGTTTTGACCTGCTGCACCTAAAAGGGCGTCAATGATTGCGTGGAGCAGCGCATCACCGTCGCTGTGNCCAANNAGNCCACGGGAGAAAGGGACTTGCACACCTCCGAGTATTAAGGGAAGCCCCGTCTCAAGTTTATGCGCATCGTATCCAATACCAATTCTCATANAAAACACCAGACCATTTAGAAAGTTAGTTNACCTGATTTGTAGCGTCCATTTGAGGTTTTGATTGAAGAATCGCCCTTGCGATAATTAGATCTTCAGGGGTCGTGACTTTGAAATTNAGGCGACTNCCTTCAAATGATTCGGTTTTAATTCCGANGAGTTCAGTCATTGTTGTATCATCGGTGACAGTATTATGGACTGTATTATGAGCATGTTCTAGGACCGTACGCTTGAATACCTGAGGGGTTTGCACTAGTCGAAGTGTTGTGCGGTCGATAATGATTGAGTCAAGATGTCCGTCTATCCCAACTGATTTGAGAGTATCAGGTATTGATAGAATTGCTGTTGCCGCTCCAGTAATTTGTACTGCATTCAGACCACGGGAGATCAATGTGGCATCAACTAGNGGTCTCGCAATGTCATGAACGATGATTATGTCAGATTGGGGCAGCTTTGAAAGGCCTATGCGNACGGAGTCTTGNCTTCTAGCGCCCCCCACAGAAATGCAGTGTACTTTGTTCCATCTCTCNTTTTGNATGAGTTGACGTCCGTGCTCAACGTTTTGCGAGTTGAGNACGAGGGAGATATGATCTACAGAAGGGTGTTNTTGAAACTGCTTTAGGGAATGAAGAATGAGAGGTTCGCCATTCACTGGGGCGAATATCTTATCTACCCCTTCCATGCGAGTACTTTGCCCAGCTCCAACTAATATCGCACTGGTAGTTTGTCGTAGTGNCATTGTAACTATCGNATATTTCTACTAGGTTCTTCTCGTGGATGGCAGAATATTATTCGTCCAGCCGCTGTTTGAAGAACTCGGGTTATATTGACGTCTACATATTGGTTCATATATCGTCTGCCCCCTTCGACGACTATCATGGTNCCATCATCAAGATACGCNACTCCCTGACCAGGTTCCTTACCTTCCTGTATAACTTGCACCAACATATCTTCACCGGGTAGGACTACNGGCTTCAATGAGTTTGCNAGTTCGTTTATGTTAAGCGCCTTCACGCCTTGGAGTTCGGCAATACGATTCAAGTTGAAATCCGTGGTGACTATCGGGGCTCCCATTCGTTTCGCTAAACCAACAAGTTTGCCATCAACTTCCATTGGTTCAGGCATGTCAATGTCCAGAATATTTAACGGGACATTACTGTCCTTNCGTAACCGGTTGAGCATTTCTAGCCCGCGTCGTCCTCTATTTCTTCTGAGTATATCGCTTGAATCTGCGATGTGTCTTAGTTCATCAAGTACGAAACGTGGAATCACTACCGTGCCTTGAAGGAATCCGGTTTCCCCAATGTCTGCGATGCGNCCATCAATTATTGCACTAGTATCAAGAAGAATTTCAGTGGCGACATGTCCNTTGACTTGCTCCGAAATTTTAGTCGATGAGTTGTTGGTTTCATGTGATAATGGCGACTGACTCGTGTAGGTTGTCGTTTGCGACGGGAATTTCAGNAGTAATTTAAATTCCCTTTGNCNTCCNAGGGCAGTNGCNACTCCNAGNAANCCTAGTAGTATNGTGGCCANCAGNGGTGTNATTGCNCCATAGAGCCCNGGAAGCTTGGATAGGGCAAATGANGCCAGAACGGCGATCAGCAGNCCAATTATCAAACCTGCCAAACTGGTTAGTAATACCTCGATNGGNAGGTTGATGAGGTTTTCCCAGCACCATCGTATTGGCTTGAGGGNCATATAGGGNGTGGCAGTTAGACCTAGGATACTCCCAATCGTGGTGAGAGCGACTGATGCCCANGGATNCCAGTNCTCTAGAAACAGTACTTGCCCAGTTATCCANCCAAGACCCGCAAGGGCGATNGCCCCTGTTAGGCGAAGCTTCCATTCTGTGATGGCTTTCGTTACAAGCACTAGNACCCCTCCAGCGCCACCATGCTGTCATAGGGCATGCGGATTAGCNTTAAANGCTGTCCGCNTGATTCATTTTCATGTTGGCATTTGGATGNCAAAAAATAGTATAAGAACAAAAAATTACCCATTGGATCATATCACTCGTGCCTAGGCATGTCAATTTCCTGCTCAGGATCACATGTCAGAAAATAGGGTTTTGGGGATTTGGGACCAATTTCACAAATAGGCCAATTTGGGGGTTACATGTTTTGAATTGAGATGGTAGTATTGCTCCTTGGTTCGGGGGGCGTTCATCTGGAGTGTGTTCTCGGTCCGCAACAAATCGGTGGATAGATAGCATGGTAACTCCAATCGCAATATTCACAGTGGCGTACGCNCTGATAGCCTTTTCCAAAATCCCTAAATCTCTTATTGCATTAATGGGCGCGNCNCTTATGGTCCTTCTCGGATCCNTGGACAGTGANCATGCATTTGANCATGTTGACCTGAATGTGGTACTACTTCTTGCCTGCATGATGCTTTTAGCTGACATCACGGGAAGAACAGGCATATTCGAGTGGGGGGCTATTAAATCTGCCCANTTGGTGCGGGGTAATGGNTTCGCAATCCTGCTTCTTCTTTGTCTGATTACGGCTGTAGCGTCAGCGTTCTTGGATAATGTCACTACCGTAGTCTTGATGGTGCCAGTGACTATATCAATTTGTAGAGCCCTCAATCTGGATCCTGTGCGCTTTTTGGTAGCCGAGATATTTGCTAGCAATATTGGTGGTGCAGCGACGTTGATAGGGGATCCTCCGAATATGATCATTGGGAGTGAAGCTGGGATTAGCTTTGCGGATTTTGCTGTGCAATTGACNCCAGTGATTCTNATTGAGTTGATAGTTCTTGCAGNGATACTNTGGGTGCTGATGGCNAAGAGTTCAGTGGTTAGTGATGATCGGCGTACCCATATAATGTCGTTGNATCCCGCTCNTGCGATAACAGATGTTCCNTTNCTNAAGAAATCNANNGNNGTTCTTGCATTTACGATTATTGGCTTCATGACTCACGGTCTGATTCACGTGGAGCCAGCGTTTATTGCTATGGCTGGNGCAGCAGCCCTTATGCTGATTGGCCGGATCGATCCAGCTGAAGCATTCAAGTCGGTTCACTGGACTACCTTGTTTTTCTTCATTGGCTTGTTCATGATGGTGGGAGGCCTTATAGAAAATGGCGTGCTCATCAAAATCCAAGAGTGGTTGATTAGCATTACTGGGGATGACTTGAACACGCTAGCGATTGTGTTGTTGTGGTTCAGTGGCGTAGTGTCAGCTATAGTGGATAACATNCCATANGCNGCAACTATGGTACCGATCATCATGGAAATAGCTCATGATGATCCAGCCACAGGCATCTCNGTATTNTGGTGGTCCNTNTCTCTGGGCGCTAACCTNGGNGGNAATTTTACTGTNATNGGGGCAGCAGCAAACGTNCTCGTGTCCGGNGCNGCAAAGGCAGAAGGACATCCNATATCCTTTATGTANTTCCTGAAATATGGTGTNATTGTATCCTCGGCNACNTTAGCCGTGGCATCCGGCTACNTGTGGCTGCGNTATCTNTGANGTNGTNGTTGTNNGNTATTNNAGTTGANCTCNCNGTAAGTATGGAGAATAAATGGAATTTNCNATTGCGAGNGGCGTTGCCATAATTAAGGGAGCATTTTATCCCNCNGTAGGTGCTCACTCGCCTTGCATGATCATCTGTCACGGCATGCCAGCAGGTCCAAAGTCTNCGGAATTTGCGAAAGATGACCCGANNGNCGAATTGAGCTATGAGGAAATAGCTCNATTATTTGCTGATCTGGGTATAGCAACTGTTATTTTCAACTTTCGNGGTACTGGNCTAAGTACNGGNGATTATCATCCACTNGGGTGGGTCGCTGACTTNGANTCTGTGCTTGCCTGGGTGGTNACTCGTCCTGAGNTCGANCCTGANCGNATTGGTATAATGGGGTCGAGTATGGGNGGGGTGATCGCNTTNAAAGTTGCCTCATNNCGNGAGNACNTACGATTTCTTNTTAGNTATGCCAGNCCNTCAAGTANCACNAGNCCGGCTGATCCATTAGTGCATATTGAGCGCTATAGGTCANTNGGGATTATNACTACNCCGGGCTTTCCTGANGATCCAGAGGNATGGGCTAAGGAATATGACGCTATAAATCCTGTCNNTCATATCGANAAGATTAATAGCAGNCACATTTTGTTGGTTCATGGCGATGCTGACGACGTAGTTCCAGTCGAGGCCCTNTATGACTTAGCAGGAATTGCGCCNGCTNATNCGGNANTNCGAGTTATTGAAGGNGCTGGTCATCGTTTTCGATCTGAGCCAAGAGCTATTGAAGTCATCTCANGTTGGNTAGATGGCATTTTCTCAGATGAATTGANTGTTTGACACTAACTTTGTCCTTGGGTACGATTACCCGGTTGACTNTACTAAGNNANGCAATTTGTNGATGATATCAGGGAGGTGATGGTGGAAAAACATGACGCATTGAAGGATATACCTTCCTTCAGTTCGCTTGTTGCATACATCTGATTTNCACCTGGATGCCGTGGANTCNTGTGATCTTCTCAGGGATGTTATACACACCGCGAACACGCANGCAGTNGATCTTATGGTGATAGCCGGAGACTTTTTTGATAACACGAGAGTTGGNCAGGATACTCTGGAAAAATCGCTAGAATATCTCAACAACCTTGAGATGCCTCTCGTCATCCTTCCNGGGAATCATGATCAATTAGATGATCATTCCATTTATCATCGNTTCGATTTNTCGGTGGTNACTTCTGATGTAAGGTTGATAACTGAGNTGAATGGCCAGCAAGTTGTATTCCCAGAGCTCGGCTTAGGAGTTTGGGGACGGGCTATGGAAGAGCATAGTCTGGACTTCCATCCATTGGATGGGGCTCCATCCCGAGGGGAATTGCCATTTCAGGTAGGNTTAGGTCATGGCTTTCATTTTCACTCTGGAGAAATGGTAGATCGAGCTTCACCGATTTTACCTAATGAGATTGAATCTACCCACTATGATTATATCGGCTTGGGCCATGTGCACGTCTTTAGGGATGTTTCTGCNGGTGACGTACGGGCATTTTATTCCGGTGCCCCAGACCCTGTGAGGTTCCCCCAACCTGGGCCTGGAGCTGCTGTGGTCGTTACTCTTGAACAAGGGGCGCAGGCTACTATACAAGGCGTACCTGTGCTTAGCATAGTTCAGGACTCTGAATAGTTAGCTTTCCATAGCTTCCTGAGGGTACTTGTTGAATGTTTCCATGACTTAATGAGCGGGTATAAAAACTTATATTCCCCCAGTCTTTATGATATGTTTAACAACCAGATGAGGATTTGTGTTAAGTTTCTGCGTAGGAGTTAACGATGCATCAGAAGTTTGAACTAGATCTTACAGAAGCCCAAACAATAGTAGNCNCCGTTCTTGAGAAGGCTGGGGANACTCCGGNAAGGCCNATCGCNGTGGCGGTCACGGATAGAGACGGCGGGCTTGTTGCCTTTTCCAGAATGGATAATTGTGCTCCTCTTCCTCGTCGCCTAGCTGTNGCCAAGGCGTATACGGCNNGTGTTATGGGAAACGATACAGGGAAAATTGCTGAAAGAATGAAGACTAACAACATGAAGAGNGCTGATCTAGGAGATCCTAACCTTGTTTTCGTTCANGGGGGNGTGGTTATTAAGGCTGATGATGGCACTATACTTGGCGGGATTGGGGTGAGTGGGCTAGCTGCTCAGGAGGATGAAGATCTCGCTAATCTTGGCTTGGNCGCGCTCNAATAGCTCGAATAGTATGCCAGTATAGTTCGCAGGCAAGAACAATTTTCATAAGGAGGGATATCTAGTGATTCAACCTCTATCAGACATAACNGTTATTGATGCTTCTTCGTATATATCTGGACCATTTTGTACCAAGTACCTCGCGGACATGGGGGCCACAGTCATTAAAGTTGAATCCCCTCGAGGCGGCGACGTATCACGACGACTAAGCCCATTCTACAACGATACGCCATCCAGCGATGGGAGCGGCGTATTTCTCTTCATGAACTCAAATAAACAAGGTATTACTTTGGATTTGGAAACCGATACAGGAAGGGATATCTTNCTAGANCTTGTCGCCAAGGCAGATGTATTAGTTGAGGACTTTCACCCAGACTTTCTGGCTTCGCGTGGCNNAGGATACGNNGAACTGTCNGCGATTAATGAACAATTGGTTATGACTTCCGTCACTCCNTTCGGNCAAACAGGACCNTATATTGATATGANGGGCGAAGAAATAGTGTTGCTTGGTATGGGAGGTCCGATGATCCANACCGGGAACGATAATCGAGAGCCGACGAAATATGCTGGGAATATCGCTCTGAGACAGGGAGGTGTTCTGGCCGCCCTTGCTACATCTGTGGCGATTACTGCCATGGATCTGAGGGGNACAGGAGAACATGTCGATGTTTCCATTTTTGAGGTNCTTGCAGGCTCACAGGATCGACGAACTTCCCTGATGTTGGCACATCAGCATGTGCAGGAAGTTTTTGGGAGGAGAACGGTCGGCGGTACTATCGCCTCTGGAATATTTCCTTGTCAGGACGGCTATGTCAATATCAGNGGCGGTGGCGTTCGCTTTGAGGNAGTGTGNCGGATGATAGGGCAACCAGAGNTACTGGACGATGAGCGATTTTCNCCTAGTGAACGCTTATTAGAAGAGAATGCAGTGGTGTTCAATGTGCTGTTCTTGGAAGAGTGGCTATCAGATAAGACAATGTTGGAAGTTTGGCAAGCAGCTCAGAAGGAGCACGTGCTNGCTGGAGTCATATATACCACTAAAGATTTGCTGGATAATCAGGATTTCAGGGACCGTGGAGTGTGGCAAGAAATAGACCATCCCAGCACCGGCCCCGTTATGTACCCGGGGCGTCCATATATTATGTCAGAGTCTCCTTGGTCCATGCGGCGATATGCTCCGCAATTAGGGCAAGATAATGACGAAATATATTGCGGAATGCTGGGTTACTCTCGTGCAGATTTAGTTACCCTCTATCAATCTGGTGTGATTTGATATCTAGTCAATAGTGATGATCAATCTACTTCAAGGAGCGTAATCAAATGGCTGAATTACCATTGTCGGGTGTGCGGGTATTAGATATGACGGTTGTATGGGCTGGCCCATACAGCACTATGCTTCTCGCAGATTGGGGTGCAGAAGTCATAAGGATCGAATCGACACAGTATCCTCCGCCTACAACGAGGGTTCCGGCTCATCCGAGTGAGGCACAGGTTAAGGTTGGGAAAGAGAACAAGCTATGGAATATGGCTTACCCCAATTGGGATCCAGGTCCAAGGGCCTGGAACACGCAGCCAACCTTTAATGCTCACTCACGTAACAAGTTGAGTATGACTGCAGATATACGGAATCCAGAAGGTTGGGATATCTTCTGTGAGATGCTGAAGATATCAGATGTGTTCATCGAGAATAATGTCCCTGAAACTATGGAGAAGTGGGGGATAACCTACGAGAATCTGTCAAAAATCAATCCGAATCTTGTCTACATACGGATGCCTGCGTATGGTTGGTCTGGAAGCTTCAAGGATTACCGCGCTCTAGGACTTCATGTGGATGCGGTGGTTGGTCATTTATGGACCCGTAGTTATACAGACACAGATATGAGTGAACGTGGAGATATAGTCTTGGCTGATGCGATGGCAGGCATAACTGCGTCCTTTCTCATAGTTAATGGCCTCCGTTATCGTCGAAAAACAGGTAAGGGTCAGTTAATAGAACTCAGCCTTGCAGAGGGATTCATTCCCTTTATGTCGGATGCAGTCATGGATTACACGATGAACGGACGGATTCAGGAGAGCAATGGCAACCGGCACACGTCTATGGCGCCTCATGGGTGCTATCCGTGCGCTGGCGATGATATGTGGATTAATATAGCTGTAGCGACGGATGAGCAGTGGCAATCGTTTTGTGCTTTGATGGGGCGCAGTGATCTTGTGAGTGACGAGCGATTTGTTGATACACTCTCACGGTGGCATAATCAGGATGATCTCGACGCGATCGTCATCGATTGGACAAAGGATCAGGATCACTGGGAATTGGCCAAAAGTTTGCAGGCACAGGGTATCACTGCTGGGCCAGTATTAAATTCTCGAGAACTATTGCACGACCCTCATCTCCGGGATCGAGAGTACTATCACTCCTTGACGCACGCTGAAAGTGGGACCTACGACTATAATGGACCGTTGTGGAAAATGTCCAAAACCCCGAATAAACTGAGACTTCCTCCCTGTAGACTTGGTGAGCACAACGAGTATGTCTATAAGGAGTTGCTTGGCATATCGGATGAACGTTACAAAGAACTTGAAGAAGCAGGTCATATCGGAATGGATTTCATTGATAGCATTCCGTGAGGATATCGGGCACTCATAGAGTTACTTGAAAGGAATGCCGTCGTTGGTGACAAGAAGAGTCTTCTACGGGTGGTGGTTGGTTGCACTGACGTCTTGCATCCTTGCGATGATTTTCTTGCCTATATTTCAGGGACTTGGTGCATTTTTTGTCGCTCTAGAACGTGAGTTTGGCTGGAAAAGGGCCGCACTTGCAGGTGCTTTTTCCCTTTCACGTGCAGAGGATACCGTTATTGGGCCGCTGGCAGGCTACTTTACTGATCGGTATGGCACAAGGCGGTTAGTTTTCATTGGATTCCTTATCTTGGGAATCGGATTCATTTGTTTTGCGTTAGTTCAGACGATTTTTCACTTTTATGCAGCTTTTATAGTCCTCACCCTTGGTGCAGGCTTTGCGGGATTCCTTCCACTTATGGGGGCGATCAACAAGTGGTTTATTCGCAAAAGAGCGACAGCAATGGGATTGGCACAATCCGGGGTTGCCTTAGGTGGTATCTTAGTGCCGCTTCTTGCGAGCGCGATTGACGCCGATTGGAGACTTACCTGTTTTGTCCTAGCTGGGGTGGTATGGGTCATGGCGTTCCCGGTGTCAAAAGCTATACGTAACAGTCCTGAAGAGTATGGTCAACTTCCGGATGGTGATCTTCATGAATCTGAGGCTGATACAGTATTACTTACGGAGCCCGACCTGAGTGCCTCTGAAGCGGTAAGAAGTACTGCCTTTTGGGTTATATCATTTACGCATGCTCTAGCGGCAGTTGTATTTCTTACCCTGATGATCCATGCAATTCCTATGATAGAAGGTAAGGGCTATACGGTTGTTCAAGCATCATTCATTGTAACGACATTCACTGTGGTTGGAGGAATATTTCAGTTCGTTGGCGGAGTAATTGGGGATCGAGTTTCAAAAAAGTTTGGTATTTTCTGTTTCGTGTCTTTGCAAGCCCTAGGAGTGCTTGGTATGGCACTTGCTGATGGATATGGTGCCCTAGTTGCAGCGGCCGTGATTTTCGGGGTAGGCTTTGGAGGTCGGGTCCCTTTACTGATAGCTATACGCGGGGATTATTTTGGGAGGGAAAAATTTGCCACGATCTTTGGCTTATCAACTATTCCAATGGGCATCATACAAATTTTTGGTCCAATAGGTGCTGGGTTTATGTATGATCGTTTGGGTAGCTATACTATGGCATTTCTCATATTGTTTGGTGTTAACATGCTTGCAGCAATGATGATCTTATTGGTGCGCCCGCCGAGGGAGATTGCCCGGACCCTATAGGAAACCTTTTTAAGAATGTGCAGCCTACAATGATTACAGCGGTGTTTTTCGATTTATACAATACCTTGGCTCGATTCGATCCTCCTCCTGAATACTTGCAGAAGGAGGCATGTCACAATTTAGGTATTGATGCTGATCTTGATTTGCTAAGGGAAGGATATGTAACGGCTGATCGCTTCATGGCTGAGCAAAACGCTACTCGTCCCATCAATACGTTGAAGAGGGATGAGAGACGAAGTTTCTTCGGACAGTATGAGCAAATAATCCTACGGGCGTCTGGTATACAGATGACAACAGATGAAGCCTTGGATGTTTTCCGGGTTGTGCAGCGCCTTCCCAAAGGCGTTGCTCTCTTTTCCGATACCGTATCCTGTTTGGGTCAGTTNAAACTNATGGGAATGACTATCGGGCTTATTACGAACATGGANGAATCTATTCAAGGTCGAGGAGACGTACAGTCTCTCTGTCAGGAGTTAGGAATCANGCAATTCCTGGATNTTGTTGTCACTTCAACTTCATCGGGCGTTGCNAAGCCTGATCCGGNNATATTCCGTGCTGCTATGGATGGGATAGGGGTGAGTTCTTCTGAGTGCCTCCATGTNGGAGATCAGTTGTTGTCGGATGTTCAGGGTGCCGANGGAGCAGGTATTAAGCCNGTTTTACTAGATCGCTCCGATAGCTATGGNGGGCTTGTTGCGTGCCATAGGATTGTTTCNCTNGAGTCACTTGTCGAGTTGATTTCAAGAATCAAGAATCAAGATGCCAAGGAGTGACCAATATGCAGCGTGTTGTTATTACTATTGATACTGCAGATGATGTGTGGCCTACAGAGGCAATGGCGGATTTGAGNAACGTTGCCGANAATCTCTANCACCCNTTNCGAGAGGTAGGATTTTGGGACGTGAATGCCGAAGACGCGCATGTATGCCGATTTCTTGCTCTGGGTAAGACATGTCCNCATANGCTNGATNAATCAGATCCGGATTGGATATCGTATCNNCAAACGGTTGAACAAGAGATGCGTGGCACGCTNGAGGTATATTTCCCACATGCAAATGTATACGTGTANNTGGGGTTAAACGATAGGCTNTGGGGCNGCTAAGTTTCTTGATGCATCATTGTATCCATAAGCTGTTCTACCTGTGCTTTGAAATCGGTCAGGATTTCTAGGGTNGATATTAGTCGGTTCTTCCAGATTNCTTCTTCCCNATGCCACGGAACCGANATTTGATTATGCCCAACGTTGGCTATATTACCTAAAGATTTCTGAAGGATTGTTCTGGCTCCGTTTAGTGGCATTCTNAGCCTTAATGTTGCGTGGTCGCCCTCTTTTCGTACAGATGCGATATTTGAGTGTAGGGCAACGGTTCTGATCTCCACGAGAAATAGCAGATTTTCTAATGGTCTCGGAANTGTTCCGAATCTATCAAGTAGNTCTGCNTTGAGTTCCTCTATCTCATCATCAGCTATGAACGAAGCCAGTCTTCTGTAAATNGACATNCGNGTTTCAAGNTGATCAATATACGTATCGGGTATGTGAGCTTCAAGCGGTAGATCTATNCGNGGAAGTTCATCTGGTAANTCTGCAGTTATACTGCTAGCTGTCTCTTCTGTAAGATCAGGGGCATGCGTTTTGATTGCGTCATTCAGCATTTGCTTGTANAGATCAAAGCCAACAGCTTGCATATAGCCACTCTGCTGGGCGCCCAGCACTTCACCAGCCCCNCTGATTTCAAGATCGGACATGGCTATNTGGAATCCAGAACCTAGCTCGGTGTTACCCAGTATGGTATCAAGGCGCTTGCGNGCGGTTTCGGTCAGTTCCTGTCCTCTGGGTACTAGGAGATAACANTACGCTCTATGGGTTCCTCTTCCCACNCGACCTCTNAGCTGATGAAGTTGCGTGAGTCCGAACATATGAGATCGGTTCACAATAAGCGTGTTGACGTTCGGGAGGTCTAACCCAGACTCGATTATGGTGGTGCATACCATGACGTTGAACGCGCCTTCGTAAAAATCTTGCATAACCGATGCGAGTTGTCCTTCGGCCATTTGACCATGAGCGATACCNATGGACGCCTCTGGTACAAGGGTTGCCAGGGTGTGGGCGATCTCTGCTATGTTGCGTACGCGATTATGGATAAAAAAGACCTGGCCACCTCGGTCTAATTCGCGCAGTATTGCTTCACGAACGGTGTCATCNCTTTCTTCCGTAAGGTATGTCTGTACCGCCAATCGTGATTGCGGGGAGGTTCCAATGATGCTCATGTCTTTTAACCCGGATAACGCCATNTGNAGNGTNCGCGGAATTGGTGTAGCACTCAGCGTCAGTACATCAACTTTGTCGCTCAGTTTTTTGACTCGCTCCTTTTGTGCAACGCCGAATCGCTGTTCTTCGTCGACTATAACGAGNCCAAGATTGGAGAATTTTATGTCGCGCTGAAGAAGTCGGTGAGTTCCTACACAGATATCAATNTCGCCGGATTCGAGAGAAGCGGTGATCGATTGTTGTTCNTGCTTGGATCTCAATCGACTAATGACATCTACCNTTATAGGATACGGGCTAAGTCGNTCTGCGAGGGTCTGATAATGCTGTTGTGCAAGCACTGTTGTGGGTACTAGAATAGCTACTTGCTTACCGTTCGTGACAGCCTTGAAAGCGGCTCGGACTGCCACTTCAGTTTTACCGTATCCTACATCTCCACAGATCAGTCTATCCATTATCTTCGTGGACATCATGTCAAGCTTAACGGATTCAATCGCATCTTCCTGGTCGGGGGTTTCCTCAAATTCGAACGAGTCAGAAAGCTCTTGCTCCCAGAGACTGTCTGATGGATAGCTGATGCCTTCAACTTCTTGTCGCTCAGAGTGGAGTTTAATAATTTCTTCTGCGAGTTCTTGCGTGGCAGCGGTAACCTTTTCCTTGGTTCTGGACCATTCCGCACTTCCCAGTCTCGTGAGTCGCGGTGATTTGTCTGATGAGAATACGTACTTTGAAACCCTGTGTAGGTGTCCCATTGGGACGTAGAGGCGATCGTTTTCTGCATATTCCAATACCAGATATTCCTGGGGCTGCCCGTTGGAGTCATTGTCCCATGTCGTCCCTGCTACTTTGCCTACTCCNTGGTCGATNTGGACNACGTAGGATCCTTGGTCGAAAGTTGTGAGTTCGGGCTCAAGGACGCTTGCATTCCTAGTGTGTGCCGTTCTCCTAATCTTCGTGACGCCAAAAATCTCAGTGTCACTCAGGATAGTGAGTGATCCNTCTGGATTGGGGACGGAAATTCCTTGATTCAGGTGCCCTTGTATTACGACGAACTGACCTTTCATGTCCGAGCTCAGGGTTTGCAGATTATCCACAGTTTGTACGCGTAATCCTGCTTCGATAAGTAGATCACTGACCCTTTTTGAATGCTGCGTAACAAGGATATTCCAGGAAGTATTGGATGCGTTACTTTTTAGGNTATCGATCAAGGCCGATACATTACCTCTGAACAACAATGGATTCGTAATTCCCAGGCTTAGTGATTGGTCAAAGTCGCTCGCAAGTTCTGTTATTTCAATACTATTCGTTTGCTCAAGTTGGGATAGAAGAAGCTCAGCCGGCTTCAATGATGATGGGAGGCCAGACGGAAGATCCCCTCGAGCGATTTTGACGTCCCGCAGATTATTTGCTGCATCNTCTATTCCAAAAGATGCTTCGTCTACCTGGTTCATTTCGTTGGTAATCACTAGGGATGATGGNGGCAGGTAGTCCAGAATGGTCGAGTTGCAGAAGAAACCNAGATGGAAGTATAAGCTTGCTGTCTGGAGTAATGCAGGGTCATTAGCTATGTAGTCAAATTCCTCTTGGATTCTCGTTTTCACAGTTTCAGNACATGTTGAGAGATCAACTTCTTCNACTAGTTCGCTAAGTTCGGGTATCGATGCACAGGTTGGGAGTACTTCGCTTGCAGGTATTACTGTCGCTGACTGTACAAGTTGAAAAGATTTTTGAGAAATAGGATCGTACTCGCGGATGCTCTCAAGTGTGTCCCCAAAAAAGTCGAGCCGAGTCCCTACCAGTTTCCCGGGGGTATATATATCAACGATGCCGCCCCTCACACTGAATGTACCTGGGCGGTTCGCGATTGGTTCTCGCTCGTATTGCATTGCCCGTAGATCGTTAAGTAGCGTTTGTTGGACAAACGTCATACCNGTAACAAGCGGAATCATCATATCTTTATAGTCAGCGGGATTTAAGGTTTTTTGCGCTAAAGCTGCAACAGATGCCACAATTAAGAGNGGTGAGTCGGTTTTTGGGGCCTCAAGGAGCTTTTGTAGTACTAGCAGACGTTGATGGATTGTCGAGGATTCAGCTTGCAGNCGTTCATANGGTATGGGTTCGCGNTCTGGGTACAGACACACGTTGTCNCTATCTTCTCCATATATGCTTATAAGCTGACTGAATACCTCNCGNGCAATTTCTGGGCGAGAACATACCAGTAATGTGGGATTGGATGCGGCATGCCATAATGCTGCTGCTATCCACGGTTTCCCTGCTTTAGGNGTGTGAATAGATGGAGCGACATCGCGACCACCTGCAGCAGGAATAGCTTTTTGTATGATTTGCAGGGATGATAATTCTCCTACTATACCGGGTAGTGCCAATTTCAACTTTCCTTAAACGCCAATATGCACCCCAACCAGTTAGTGGGGTGTCGTATGAGTATAGCATGTAGTAGTTGCACGGTGCCCTTTACAGCTAGTGTGGAACCATGTAACCTAGTATTCCCTCAGTGTGACCATGCATTACTCGGTATCTTGTTGGTGGTCACAAAATTCTCGTGGGGCTGTAGCTCATCTGGGAGAGCACCTGCTTTGCAAGCAGGGGGTACGGGGTTCGAGTCCCCGCAGCTCCACCACTCTTTTAGGCACGAAAAGGCCCTCTGGCGATAAACCAGAGGGCCTTTGTTTTGTCTCAATCCAACAGTTTGTCCAACAGTTTGAAAAAAAATACCTTTACGGATTATGCAAGGGAGGCAGGTTCAAGTTCAAGGTTGAATCGTTGTGCTGCCTCTTTTTGTAGAGTTGGCATCACATGGGAATAGACATCCATGGTGGTGCTAATTTTCGCGTGCCCTAACCTTTCCTGTACGACTTTTGGATGTTCTCCTTGTTTTAGCAATATGCTTGCATGAGTGTGGCGCAGGTCGTGAAACCGTATGTTATCCATTCCTATTGCTCGCACTAGTGCTTTGAATCCGTGAGTTACGGCACTAGGCAATAAACGTTCACCCGTGCGACGTATGAATATAGGACTATTCTCATTTACTTTGTATCCGTGCAGGAAGCTATCGAGTTCTTGCTGGAGACGCAGTTCTTGTAAGAGCTCGGATGATGCGTTGGGAAGTGTTACCGATCTCTTGCTACTGTTGGTCTTAGGGGCCTGCACTAAAGTAACACCGCCCTTTGCTTGATACACGCTGCGAGATAGGTAAATCATACCCTCGTGGGTATCTATATCCTTCCATCGTAAACCAAGGAGTTCATTACGTCTTAGACCGGTATGGAGCGCTGTGTGGACTATTGGATAATAGGCTGTCTCTTTCGCTAATCGCAATACGTGTTGTATTTGAGTGGTATCAAGAATATGCATTTCTTTAGCTTCAGTGGTTGGCTTGGTGACATATTGTATTGGGTTGTTGTCAATTAGTTGTCTTCGTATTGCATCATTGAGGGCTTTGGATAAGCGATTATGACAGTGATGGATCAAGCTTGGTGAATGACCATCATCAAGCATTTTGTTCCAAATGCGATTGATGGTCTCAGCTGTGAGTTTATTGAGTTTGATGTTGCCGAAGCGAGGTATCAGATGAGCACGAATAAGCGATTCGTAGCCCTCGTAGGTACTTGTTCGCAGGTTCGGTTTTTTGAGCTCTAACCACTCATTGAGGTAGTTTCGGATAGGCATAGATGCTGTGACGGTTGAAAGTCCTTGCGTCTGCCTGGCTTGTAGCTCTTTGAGTTTCTGTTTCACTTCAGCCTTGGATTTGCCATAGCGATATATTCGATTGCCATTTACTGAAAAAGCAAGAACCCATTTCTTGCGGTTCCCGTCAAATACAATAGATCCTTCACCATTCATTCTTCGTGCCATAATCCTACCTCCTCCAATAGTTCACGAGGCGCTACTTCCTCGTTTGGTAGCGAGTACCATCCCTTGCGAGGTGGGGCACTTTGCATCGCTACCCATGTAATGAGCCTGTCAGCAATGTCCACGCGCTGTGAATAGAGTGATGGCCACCCGGCTGCATTACTCATATGATTCAACCAGAGAGCATATATTTCAGCTGCTTCGTAGTCAGGGAGCGTGCCTATTCTTTCAATAATCCAAGGTGTACCTTCAGGTGTTGTGTGCTCAACTAATCCTAGGTTCAGCAACGTCGACACTGCGGGATTGCCCCATCCATATCTGGCCCTCTTTCCTGTAGGATCTCCGTCGTTCTCGATATCTGTTGATAGTTCTGGAATAACACCAATTCTTACCGCTGTGTCGTATGTCCACGGAGTAATGCCAGTACCCAACCTGCCGTCTTGATTACGACGCAATGTCAAGAATGCATCCATGTCACGGGTGTCCATTGGTACACCCAGAGACATACTGGTCTTCTCGCGAATCGTATACAACCATGCCCAGTGATGCTTTCTTTCAACAGGTAAGTCATCAGGAATACTAGTTCTCAATCTATTTGCCCACAGAGCCTCGTGTATTGTGAAACGGTGGCCAATACTGTTGCACCAGCGCTGCATGCTGAGTAGAAGCGGGTTGGCTTCGGGTGAAATAGCGTATTCAGCCGAAACTCCGATGCTCCAGAGACCGTTTAGGCTCGGATCGGTGGTTGATTGAAGGTCTTCATTGGTCCTGACTTTACGTAAGATTTCTTGAACATATCGCTTACTTGGAAGATGTTTGTCAGGATCTTGTCCAGCTTTGGTTATTTCCCAGTGCAATCCATTATGGATAACCGTTGATGTAGGGTTGCGCTCATGCTTCCATTTTAACTCGATATGTAGTTGGGCAATTTTGTGAGCTATCCATGGTTCGATTCGGCGTCCGGAGGGCATTAGTATCTCCATTTTCTGGGAATGAACATTAATGTGCGTGTAAGCCTATCAAAAATGTACGATTACTGCGCAGAAGAATTCCATATACACTATATCACATGTACGTAGCATGTTGGATGTATACCCACTGGAGAAAATATGAATAACCATAGACTCGAAAGGGTCGAACGGGCTGCGCTGAGCTTATCCCAGGCTTGTGAGTATCTTGGCGGAATTAGCAGGCCAAAGTTATACAAACTGTTGGGAAAGGGTGTTATCAGAAGTTTTCATATTGGCTCAAGGCGTTTCTGTTTGAAGAAAGACTTGGATTCGTACATTGAAGATCGTTTGGAGGAGGAAATTCGTTTTACCTAGGGATAGATATCCCTTACTTGTTTTAGCCCTTACGGATGGTGCTCAGTATTGATTAGTGTCTATATCTAGTGCATCGCCGTACCAGCGTGTAGGAACGCGGCTGGAGAAAACCGTTCCTGGGCACGGGAATCATAGTAAGCGAATGACAATAAGCTGCTCCCGGAAAAAAATGGCGTGGGGGTATACCCTGCTGTACGAACTGGCAACGCTAGCCCACAACATCCAGGACTTTGAAACCGGAGGACTAGTATCCGGTCATAGAAGATAAGGAGACGCAGGGACTGGGAGAATTGCAATGACTGCAATTCGATACTACCGCACTGCCTTTTTTCCTCGAATGAAAATTTGAGGGGAAGGGGGAGGACGGGGAGGGGTGTGGGGAGTCACTGAGTAGTAATACTGTGGGTAATCTAAGAGTCCAAACGGAGCGCAGCCTGAAAGAAGCGCAGCGAAGTGGACGCGAAGATGATGGGTGGATGTTCCAGCGAATTCAACCTAACGTAAACTTTCCTGATGTGGAGTATGAGCATCACAGAAGCAAACAAAACCTCACAACAAATTCAATTGCCCAAACTATCTGTAGAGCAATTGAATGCAATCGATATCTTGGTCCATGGCAAAACTGACCAAGAGACGGCTCAGGTAGTTGGAGTAGCACGTGAGACGGTCACTCGATGGCGGAACGATAATCCACACTTCGCTGCTGAGTTGAACAGACAGCGGCGTGTGGTTTGGGGTGCAAGCCATGACAAGCTAAGGGCACTTGTTGGAAAAGCAGTTACTACTTTAGAAGTGGCGCTGGATGCCCAGGACAGTAAAGTGGCTATCGAAGTGTTAAAGGCAGTCGGCATTTATGGCCAGATGGATCCGCCATCAGGGCCAGAAGATGCTGAACTAGTCCTGTGGCACTGGGCACGGGAGTTAGCGGATGTAGCGATTAGGAAAAAAGCCCCTTCAGGGAATCCAACCTTGGATTTACTACTTCGAGATGAGCAGTTAGCACTATTAACCCAACAGAATATGAAATCTTTGCTCGAAGGTATTAGCCCATAGTGGGTGCATTGCAAATCTTGCAACGCACAGCGTTTTAGGCATCTTCAATTTTCAAAATTTCCTTTTGAAAATTATGGCTAGTCCATGTGGGCTGAGAGCTCGAAGGTTCGAGCGCACTGAACCAGAGGGCTCCCTGGTAGTCGATGACGTCCCATAGCAGCTGGTAATTGCCTGGCGTTTCAGGGGTTTCCACGGTGATAGTTGCTGTCGTGGATGCACCGGGAGCCACTGCCTCAGGTAAGACGACCCACTGGCCGGTGCTGATGTAGGAGCCATTTTCGTCGTACCAGTGGTAGCTGAAGAAAAATCTGTTGGTGTCCCACGTGATGGCTCCAGTGTTGGTGAGCGGTACGGATACAGAGAAGGATTGTGCTGCAGTGCCTTCTGTTGGCAATGTGGACGGACCTGCTGTGAGGCCATAGGCACCGCCGCTCGTGACGGTGAGCGAAGTATCGAGGGTGGCAACATTTCGTCCTGAGAACCAGGTGGGGACGTGCATATCAATCATGTCCCACTTGATGGTGTAGGTTCCAGCGTTTGACGGAGCATGGAAGGGGACGGTGACCGTGACGGTTTCTGCATGCTGAGGTCGCTGGATATTCAAGTTGGACCATGGCCCGGTGTAGAGGTAGTTTCCATTAGCATCGAAGACGTGGTAGCTTAGGAAAAATGCTCCCTGCAGCCAGGTCTTGGTGCCACTATTTGTCAGAGTCAGTGAGACAGAGGTTCGCTCATCCCGGGCGAGTGAAGTTGGCGTCGTATGGTCTCCCCAGATAATGCCATGCACTGGTTGGGTGACGGTGAGAGCTGATGACAGTGCTGCATTGCCCATGGCAGAAAACCAGGTTGGGTTTGCCGTATCGATGATGTCCCAGGCGATGGTGTAATCACCCGGAGTTGCTGGTGCGGTGATGATTCTGTTCAGGGTGACAGCTTCACCGGATGCAAGGCTAGCAGGAAAAACGCTCCAGTCTCCGGTATAAAGGAAATTGCCTGAAGCATCATAGACGTGGTATCCAAGGAAATGCGTTGAGGGGTCCCAGGTTTGCGTGCCGGTGTTGGTGACGGTAACACTGGCATGTCGTGGGCCTTTTGCATTGATTGAAGCAGGGACAACTTGTTCACCCCAGGTGAGGCCGTAGTAGGTGTTATCCGTGACGGTGAGAGAGTTGACGGCTGCTGATCCCTGGGTATCGGCAAACCATGTTGTGCCTGAGGTGCTGTAAAGATCCCAGTGAACGCTATAGGTTCCAGCAGTGGTTGGGGCATCGATACGGGCTGTTATGGTAGCTGTTCCTCCGGCCGGAACATCAGCATCGATCTGGGTGAGGGCGCTTGTTGCCACAAGGGTGCTCGTATCATCGTAGATGCGGTAACCGAAACTTGTGTCATTTGCGCTCCACGTCGTGTTGCCAATGTTGGTCACGGTTATTGATGCAGAGCTGTATTCTCCCTTAGCCAGGCTCGTTGGCGCTGTGGTACTTCCCCATGATCGTGCGTAGGATGAATCCACTTCCGGTCGTGTGGATGTAGCGGTAGAGGTTGTTCCCGTGCCGAAGCTGTTGACTGCAGCAACACGCAACTGGTAGAGGACACCATTGGAGAGCCCGGTTATCGTGGCAGCAGCTGTTGTGCTGGTGCCATCACTTGCTGTTGTCCATGTTGTACCGCCATCACTGCTGTAGCTGATGATGTAATCGGTAAGAGCAGGTCCCCCAGTATTGATGGGAGCAGTCCAGGTAAGGGCTACCTCACCATCACCAGATGTTCCGGTAAGTCCCGTCGGTGGGTCTGGAATTGTCGGAGCCGAGGTGGCAGAGACTTCTGATGAGCTGGGTCCAACGCCAGCAGCAGTGACTGAAGAAATCCTGAAGGAATACTGGAGCTGGTTTGTCAGGCCAGTAACCCTGAGGGATGTTGCAGTACTGACTTCATCACCGAAGAGTACCCAGGTTGTACCGGAGTCACTGCTGTATTCAATGCGATAATCGGTAATGGGTGATCCACCATCGGACGATGGAGCAGTCCAGGTAAGATCAGCAACTTCATTCCCTGCAGTTGCCTCGAGTCCTGTAGGCTGACCCGGGATAGTAACGGGAGTGAGGGAGAAGGATGATGATGCAGGTCCGGTTCCAATAGTGTTCACTGCTGATACACGGTAGGTATAGGGCGTACCGTTGGTGAGGGACGTGAGTGCGACGCTGGCGTCAGTGCTGGTTCCATCAGCAACGGTAGTCCACGATGTTCCGTCATCGGTACTCTGCTCAATGATGTAATCGGTAATCGCAGCGCCGCCTGTTGTTGCAGGGGCAGTCCAGGAGAGAATGGCAGCAGTATTACCCGCTGTTCCATCAAGTCCTGTGACTTCGGAAGGTGCAGTACGGAAATCCCCAGCGACTTCAGCTGATATCCATGATTCGTTACCGTCGGAGTCGTAGGCAGCGATAGCAATGTAGTAGGCAGTGCCGGTAGTGAGATTGGAGAGGGTGT
>PBAZ01000021.1 GCA_002717565.1 Chloroflexota bacterium | reverse complement strand
GGAATGATGTAATGGGGGCCGTTGTTCCACGGCTCAGCGTCGTCTTGGTCGTAACTATGGTTCGAGGGGACGAACATGTCCGATAATTCGAAACCAAAGCTGGAAGTCCCACGCATGCCCTTAGCGTCCCACGTGTCTACAAATTCAACTTGTTTCTTTGGGATCAAGAATATTTTCATATCCTTTCTGTCAGTACTAACCAATGTGGAACCATCTTTGTTGCCTATGGGACATAGGGCTGCTATCCATGTCGCGTGAGTGCACCCACTGCTGAAATTCCATCTCCCAGTGAGGATATGCCCATCTTCAGTAGGAACAGCTTTGCAGGCGCCTGACGGCGGCCCGTTAGTTACCACGGCTCGTTGTTCTTTCCAAATTTCTGACGCAGTGGACTCTGGCATACGAGTAGACGAAGTAGACCAGACATTGTTCTGGTTGAGACACCAAGCCGTACTTGTGTCTGATTCAGCTATTATCTCTAAGATATTCAAGAACTTTGAATGCTCTATTTCCGCCCCGCCCAAAGATTTCGGAAGAAGTAGTCGAAAGAAGCCGCGGTCAGCAAGGTCCTCCGCGATGTCAGAAGGAATCTGTCTTTCGGAGTTGATCCTTTCTGCATTTTCCTTTATGACTGGAGCTAGCTGTTGGGCTAGTTCGATGTAGTCTAATTGCGATTGTTGATCAGTTGCCATTTGTCGTTTTATCCCCGTGTTTAATTAAGTTGTAATATTAGTATAGCATCCGAGAATAGCTTGGGCCTTCAGTTTTCAAAGGGGGTTGGCATCATCCCTACTGGGACCTCAATTAACGTTGGTCGATTTCCTGCTATTGCGTCCGAAATTACGTTTTCCAAGTCCTCTGGGCCATTTGCGCGTAATCCGCGAGCTCCGTAGGCTTCTGCGAGCTTCATAAAGTCAGGGTTATGTAGATCAACTCCAATAGTCCGGCTATCGAAACGATTAACTTGGTCCCTCATGACGTTTCCATAAGCACTATCGTTAAATACCACTACTATGGCATTTATATCGTACTGGACGGCAGTAGCAAGTTCCTGTGAATTAAATAAAAAGCCACCGTCTCCAGATAACGCTACTACAGCTTTGTCAGGCTGGGCTACCTTTGCTCCTAATGCGAATGGGAAAGCATATCCCAAGTTTCCGGAGTAGGACGAGGTCATGAATGTCTTTGGTTCATAGACAGGGAAAAAGCCTCGAGCGTAATATCCCATCTGCGTCATACCCGATATAAGGATGCCGTCATCGGGCACGGCGGAGCGAATAGCAGAGAGGAAAGACTCCTGTGGTTCTACCCGAATGGCGGTCTCGGCCCTTCGCTTTCTTAATACGTCAACCATTGAATATGCATTTTGGGCTGGACTCATTATGGTTTTTAATTGCTCTAATAGTTGTCCTAGGCTGACTTTTGCGTCTCCGATCAGCCTGTGTGTGTTGTCGTAATTGCGACCGGCTTCACTTGGGTCAATATCTATCTGGATAACTTTTTGCCCATCTAACCATGCAGGAAATGCAAGACGCGTTCCGACTGCTAGAATTACATCAAAATTTGGGTCATCCTTGGCGACTGGGTCGTTTCGAAGTCGTAACGAACCTAGGCTGAGAGGATGCCTGTCGGAGATGGCTCCCTTGCCTTCAGCGGTCATTATGACCGGACTCTGGATGTATTCCGCCAAATTGAGCAATTCCTCACCAGCTTCTGAGGATATGGCACCTCCACCGGCCCAAATAAGGGGCTTCTTTCCTGACGAGAGTATGCGGGCGGCTTCCGATAGGGACTCAGGGTCTGGAGATAAGCGTTGCTCAATCTCAGGTTCAAGCAGGTCAATATCTGCGGTTTGGGCCAAGGTTTCTGGAGGGATTTCGATCTCCACAGGGCGTGGCCGCCCGCTCGTAAGGTCTTTGAAACTGCTTCTTACTGCTGTGGGTATTTCGGTCGGATCCGTGATGCGGCGGGCTGATTTGGTGATTGGTTTTATTACATCAATCTGGTCATTTATTTCGTGGAGCATCCCACGATCCGATCCGATTAGATCCCGCTCTATCTGGCCGCACACAACTAATATAGATGAAGACGCGGAGTACGCCGTTGATATACCGGCGGAAGCATTCAATAAGCCGGGGCCAGGAACCATTAGCGCTGTGCCTATCCCGCCACCAGCTCTAGAGAATCCGTCGGCCATGTACGTTGTCGCTTGCTCATGCCTAGTAGTAATAAATCGAATATCAGGGTGGTCGTAGAGGGCATCCATAGCGTGGTACATTTGCACCCCCGGCAACCCGAATATAACTCGTATACCCTCTAGGTGTAATGATCGCATTAGTGCTTGCCCGCCGGTCATGTTTGGCATTTGTTTATAGGCTCCATTATAAGATTAGTGTTCGTTGTTATTTATCCAATCGGAAACGCGCTCTGCGATCATAATCGTTGTGCAGTTGGTGTTGGCTCGAATACAGTCTGGTAGGACTGAGACGTCAACTACGCGAAGGTTATCTACACCATACACGTGGCAATATTGATCCACCACCGCCATGGGATCATTCGATGGGCCCATTTTACAAGTTCCCGATATATGGTGGGTGGTGGTGACGTTCTGCAATAACCATTGATCCAACGTATCATTAGATGCCAGATCCGCTGGAGTTGGGGTTATCGGCTCCAACGCGAATTCCTGATATTTGTCGTGCTGAAGAAGGTTAAGGCATATTCTGACCCCTTCCCTCATTCGCTCCCGATCCCACGGTGTTTCCATAAAACGGTAATTTAGATTGGGTTGGGTATATGGATCCACTTTAGATAGCGTTAATTCGCCTGCGCCTTCGGCTAATTCGAGCATTACCGTGAATCGGATTCCCTCGCCTTCGAGAGGATCTCCACCCATCGGAGAGGAGAACGATGATTGCAGTATTTGCATATCGTTACGATCTTTAGAACCATCTGCTGTATACCGAACAGCTAATTGAGTACGTGGAGCTTGCGGATCCATTGGGAAATCATCTTTCACCCGAACGGGAACTCGAACGTTGGGGTGGTCTCTCAAGTTTTGACCGACTCCGGGTGCTTCATGAACCACTGGAATACCCATCTGTGTTAAATGGTCCTTGGGGCCTATCCCAGACAGTAACAGTAGTTGGGGGGATGCTATCCCGCCTGAGCTGACTATGATTTGATCGCCTTCAACGGTAAAAACCTCACCGCCACTCTCTACAGTTACTCCGACAGCTATCCCTGATTCAACAACTATCTTATGAGCGGTTACACTCGATCTAACTGTGAGATTCAATCGATTTCTGATTGGGTTCAAGTACGTAAGAGCGGTACTCATGCGGACCCCATTGGGATTGTTCATTGGAATTGGCCCAACCCCACCAGAATCTGGATTGTTCATGTCGGGATCTTCAGGATACCCTGCGGCGATGCAGGCTTCTCGAAACGCGGTCTGAGCAGGCAACCAAGTCTCCGGTTTGTGCCGCCTGACAGGTATTGGACCGTCTGAACCATGAAAATCGTCTTTGATATCCGTATCTGTCTCCGCTTTTCGAAAGTATGGCAATGTCTTGATAAACGACCATTCATCGTTGCCCCAAGAAGCCCAGTTGTCATAGTCCTCTGGAACTCCTCTAAGGAATACCTGACCATTTATAGCGCTTGACCCACCAACAACGCGTCCCCTAGGTACCGGCATGGGACCTTGTTCTGGAGTGGCGGTTCCATACCAAGACCAGTTATGCGGGGCATTTATAGCGGAGGCAGTTTGGTCGTAACCGAATTTCAAATCGTTTGGGTACTCCTCAAAGTCCGGATAATCTGGGCCTGCCTCCAGCAACAAGACGGACTTGTTAGGATCTTCTGTCAGGCGAGTAGCAAGCACGCAACCCGCCGAGCCGGCACCAACTATGATGTAATCGTATTTCATGAATATCCTCCTTCAACGTCGCGTATTTGATCGGTGATCAACTGCTCAATAATTTGGGTTCAGCTTTGAATTGTTTCCTGTTTAAGGTCAAGAATTTGATCGGCAAGCGTGACTAACCAGGATATACCTTGCCTCGCATGGTCAGGAACAGTATGGTCTTCATTATATGTGTCAAATAGGACATATTGACATCCTAGTTCTTCAAGAGTCAACAGGTCGTCTCTAATCTGAGCGATGGTTCCGTGCCCTGCGAGACGGTCTTCGGATTTAATGGCTTCGGGAGTCACCTTTAGCTTAATGCGCGGGCATATATCAGGACTAGGTTTATCGGATTGATTGGCAATGCGGTCAAGGCGGGCAATACCGGTGGTTTTAAAATTGGACAAACTTATTCGAATTGGATGCCAAGCATCGGCGAAATCAACGGCCCTTTTGAGAGCAGCATCGCTATACCCTCCTACCCAGATAGGAGGCACTCGCTTTGGCTTTGGAGCAGTGTAGATGTTCTCAAAGGAGATGAATCTCCCCTTGTAAGAGGCAATGTCGTTGGTCCACAAGACTTTTAGTGCTGCCAGATACTCGTTAGTTATCGCACCGCGAGAGTGATATGGGACACCTAAGGCTTCGTACTCTTGCACGGACCATCCAACACCGAATCCGCAAATCAGACGTCCGTTAGAAAACTGATCAATACTTGAGCAAGCCTTTGCTGTTTCTAGAATATGACGATACGGGGCGACGAATACTGTGGTGCCTATTTCTATTGACTTAGTAATCCCGCTCATCCAGCCGAGAGTGGAAATAGGCTCATAAAAGGGTGCGGGGTATCTGGATTGGACTTCCTCTGGAATAGCGATATGATCGGATGTCATGACTAAGTGATAGCCGCACTCTTCTGAGGTGTGAACCCATTCCTCCATCGAATCCGGTCCTACTCCTGGTCCGAAATTAATGAGATTTACGCCAAACTTCATCGTATAGTGTGGTCTCCCCAAAAATTAAAAACGAGGGCACCCCTGTCTTGGGGCAACGGTAAGAACTGTAGCTTTGGACTGAATTAATGTCAATTACGGTGTAGTGGACGGGCACGTAAGAGACCATCTCACAAAGAGGATATTCCTGTTTATTTCGAGTTGTGCTATGCTTGGGGGTAAGTGAACAGAATCCTAACAGAGGAGGAAACAATGGCTAGGAAAATTGATGGAGAAACATATAGGGGACAAGCTTTGACCGTGCCGCTATCCGATGATGGGCAGGTATCTCTTTACGTGTGGCCCTGCAGAATTCTCAGGCCTGGTCCTGAAGGAATGGGCGGACCCACTTTGGGAGTGGACGTAGGTAACGAAGAGGTAATCCGATACGACTGTCACGATAAACCGGGCCACTGGCATCGTGGTGGTTACGATAGAAAAGGACGACCAGGTAACTCTCACGTAGACTTCCCAGACGGAGTAGAGAGCGTCGACGCTCAAGTAACATGGAGTTTTGATCAAATAAGCAGTGAATGCGCTTCATTGTTGAAAGAAGCAGAGCACGAAGACGCTGCCGGCAAATTGAATTCTGACCTAGTCAAGAAGGGTCTAATTGCGATCAAGGCGCATTTGGATGACTCCGGAGATCTTCGAGGGCAAGCCATCGGAGAAAACTTGATTTCTACGAATTATTAGTCTTTACTAGGATCCTAACTTAGGATGTTTTATGGGGAGAAGGATTCTCCCCATAATTTTGTGCGAATTTATTTGAAAGGTGTATGTACATTGGAACCGGTAAGTAAATATATAGTAGCAAATGGATTGAAACAGCATTATTTGGATTGGGGGAATTCAGACGCCCAGACTGTTTTAATGACTCACGGCATCGGATTGTGCGCCCAAATATGGAACAACGCAGCTCGGTCATTGGCCAGTGATTACCACGTGCTGTCTCTTGACCTTAGAGCGCATGGCGACACCGACGATCCAGGGAAAGACTATGAGTTTTTCAAGATGGGTGAGGATATAGCAGCGTTCATTCGAGAATTGGGTATCAATGGTGCCTGGGGAGTCGGCCATTCAGCGGGCGGTATGTCACTCTTGATCTCAGATCACGTGGTACCAGGGCAATTAGAAAAAATCATGTTGATTGATACTAGAGTCGGTGATGGCCCAATGTCTCGCCTAAGTCCTGAGGAGCGGGCAGAGCGGTTAAAAAGGACAGGCCAGAAAAGAATGATCTGGGAAACACAAGAGATAATGTATGAGGCCTATCGGAACAGGCGCGTGTTTCAGACGTGGACAGATGAAGTGTTCAGTGACTACATTTACGGTGGAACCCGTGTTCTGGATGACGGCACAGCGCAAATAAAGTGTTCCAATCTGGTTGAAGCGACATTTTACGAAACTCGTAACCTCATGGATACCTCTCAGGTTCTGCGCGGTCTAGGCGCGCGATACATGTTGGCCGTTGGGAATTATGAAGGCAACCAAAAAACTAGTGACAAGGCCGTACAGACATTAAGCAAAGAGGCCCGAGAGTTCCAATTTTATCAATTTCCAGAGGGGTCTCACTTTGTACCTATGGAGCATCCAAACTTGGTTTTAGCTCAAATTAGATCGTATTTGGACTGGTAATCAACTCACAGGGGTAATGGATTGCTACCTAATCTGAGATTTCATCTGGAATAGCGTTGATACGAGCGCGAGTAATATGAGGCATCCCAGACACCGGTAGGCCCATTGTAAACCAATTACGAATGCCGCGGCCGTACCAGCGGTGTCCGCTGATATCACGGCGTCGAGACTGGGATCGAACCCCAAAGAACCCATGGTTACAGTTACGACGCTGGTGACTAAGGCAACACTTACTATACTCCCAGAATTGCGGACAAGGTTTACCATACTTGAGGCCAATCCCCTCTGGTTCTCTGGGGTGGAACTCAAGATGGCGCTTGAATTGGGCGAGTAGAAGATTCCCATCCCTGTGCTATGCAGTAGTAGTCCCGCAATTACATGCATCAAGCTTGAATTCAGCGATAGAAAGGATAAGACTAAAAGGCCCGTAGCCGAGATCATGAGACCGAGGATAGTGAACCTACCCCAGCCGAAATAGTCAGACAATCGTCCACTCAGTGCGCCACAAACGGCCATAGAAAAAGCCCCAGGAATAACAGCAAGCCCCGAAACCTTGGGGCTGTACCCTAGTATCTCCTGCAAATAGAAAGGTGTGAGGAACAACACGCCGGAGCTTCCGAAGAACATTAGGAAAGCTCCTGTAACGCCCCAAGAAAAGCGCGGCACTTTGAACAGATTAAGGTCCACTATGGGTGATACTGAACGGATCTCCCTCAAAATGAATGCTATTACAAGAATTGCTATCCCTGAGAAGGTAAGAATCGGCAACACAAAGTGCGCAAATACGATTCTAGGGTTAGTCGCAACTAGCATTACACCTAAGATAGCGCATCCGGAGGTCCCAGCACCCATCCAATCAAAAGGTTCAATAGCGTAGGCTCGTTCAAGCGTTTGTTCGTCCTTCATGCGTCTGACCGTGACAGCTAACGCCAGACTAAGAGAGAGCAACGGAATGTTTCCAAGAAACACTGCTCGCCACCCATAGAGATCAACAAGCAAGCCACCAAACGCTGGGCCGGCAATCGCTCCCAATCCGACTGTCGTCATAATTAATCCGATTGCTCTTCCGCGTTGATTCCCGGGAAAGGTGGAAATGACTAGGGCCATACCTAAGCCTTGCGTCATCGCTGCACCTAAGCCTTGGAATATTCTGCTTAGTAGTAGGATTCCCATACTCGGCGAAGCACTGGCCCCTATGGTTGCCAAAAGTAGTATCGTGCATCCAAGGTAATAAATTTTTGCTAAACCCCAAATATCACCTAGTCGGCCCATCGGGAGCAAAAGAATGACTATTGTGAGGGAAAACACAATCACTACCCACTGTGTAGTAGGCAGATCTGTAGCGAAATAGTTCGCAATAGAGGGTAGAGCTACACTTACACTTCCGTGATCAATTACTGAACAAAAAGTTCCCACTGCGACAGCAGAGAAAACAAGCCAACGTCGGGATACGAACATTTAGTTAGACATACTCACATCACTTAGGCCGGCGATACTATCAGCGCCCTTCCAGGAACTGCTTGGGATTGTGGATCATCATCTTGTCAATATCATCTTGTGTGACGCCGAGTTCCAGGAGCCGCGGCAAAACCTTTCTGGTTATAAAGTTATATCCATCAGGATTGGCCCGAAAGCGCTCTTCTTGCATTTTGGCACCGTGACGCGCTTTCGGAACGGAGTAGTCATGTGACAGGATCAAGCGTTGGACGAACCCCTCATCGATTAATTGCTTGACTATGTCTGTCCGTTTTTCCCAGTCAGGGGTGCCTGGTCGAATTCCACCAGGATATCGATCTAGCCCGACCCACACACCATTGTCAAGGAGCTCATGCAGGTATGAGATGTCAGTGTCATCATTACTGTGTCCTATGTAGACCTTTGTGAGGTCTACCCCTTCTTCCTTGAGGATTGCTATTTGTTGTAGGCCTACTTTGTCTGGGGACCATGTATGGGTCGAGATCGGTGACTGCGTCTCTAAGTGGGTAAGAGCTGCAGCTCGTAGTATCACTTCTTGTGGTGGAGTGACCCCACCAGCGTCACTAGCTACTTTAATGATCCCTGCTTTAATTCCGGTCCCTTCGATGCCGACGCGTATTTCACGGATATATAGCTCCGATATAACTTTCGGGGCCACGTCTCCAAATGGTCTTGGCACTGCGAGGTGATTGCCAGTGGCCGCGACGATTTGAACTCCGCTCCGTTCTGAGACGCGCTTTATCAGTTGAATATCTCTTCCAAGATCAATTGTGGTTAGATCGATTATGCTTTTAAGTCCCTCTTGACGTGCCTGCGTCAGTGCTTCGACTGATTGATCTTCTAGCCCTGGGTCTATGAATTCAGGATATATCTGGCGAATGCCTGCGGCATTCGTCCCAACGTGTTCGTGGCATAGAGTGAATCCCAGATCGTCAGTTGAGATGGGGCCGAGGACTGTCTCTATTTGTGGCACGAGCATATACCTCCGGTATTCATTATTGTGTAAGGGTATCATACCTCACGAAGTTGGCCACAGGTAACTTCGACGGCGACTTGCCACAACATAGACTTCTAAATACAATTCGATCCATGTTCAGGGAACAACAAATTATAAATACCAGTATTGGAGGGATATATGGCTCGTATACCGGCGGCCGATAGGAATAGTGTTCCGGAAGAATTTCGCAATGCCTATGATGCGGTCATGGATGCAAACAACGGGCGACTATCCGGGCCTACGTCGATTACAATCAACAGTCCAGAGATGGCTAGCAGGCGCGGGGCTCTAACAAACTATCTGCGTTACGAAGTTCAATTCGAGAAAAAGTACCTCGAACTTGCCATAATAACTACTGCACGGCTAATGGATTGTGCTTACGTGTGGAATGCCCACGCTCCAGCAGCGCGGAAAGAAGGGATATCAGATCAATTGATTGACGCTCTTAGGGAAAAGAAGACTATGCCACAGATCTCCGATGAAGAGAGTGTCATAATAGCTTACGCTACCGAGTTTTACACAGCTCACAGGATAACCGATAATACCTTTAGTAAGGCGCTTGATCTGTTTGGCACGCAATATTTGGTAGAACTCACTACACTCATGGGTCACTATGCTCAAACCGCTTTCATATTGAATGCGTTTGAGGTTGAAATAAGTGCCGATTCTACTGAACCCAGACTCCCTGTTTGATTGCTAAAATCAAACTACATTGCGACTTTATGTATCTAGGAGATATTCATTGAAGACTATTGACATCCACGCACATCTAATGCCTCAAAGCTTCTGGCGCGCTGCCGAATCGGGGGAATCCTGGTATGGTATGCGCCTAGAGGAAATTAATGGACGTCAGTTTACAACAAATGGCTCACGTAGAGACGGAGTCACTTCCGACAAGCTCAACTCAACTCCGAGCGAGCGAATCGAGGATATGGACCGTCAGTCGGTCGACATACAAGTAGTATCCACTGCTACTCCCATGTTCGGTTACGACTTGGATGTCCAAGATGGCTTAGCACTTGCTCACGATATCAATAACGAGATATATGATATGACCACGGCTTGGCCAGAGCGCTTCATTGGTTTAGGAACGCTACCTATGCAAGATGTACCTACGGCTATAGGCGAGCTGGAACGATGTATGACCGATTTGGGATTTAAGGGAGCTGAACTAGACACAGTCGTCAACGGGAAGAACTGGGATGAGCCAGAATTCTTACCACTATTCCAAGCTGCTGAAGATATGGGTGCTGTACTATTTTATCATCCGCAGCCGAACAATAATTTAGTTGCTGAAACGTTCGCAAAGTACTCGATGGGAAACAGCTTTGGAGTTCCGCTGGAAGACACGCTGGTCGTGGCTACCCTTATTCTAGGAGGTGTCCTGGAAAAATGTCCGAACCTTAAGGTATGTGTTGCACATGGTGGAGGCGCCGCATGTTTTGGTATGGGCCGAATGGATCGCGGCTGGCAGGTTAGAGCAGAGGCCAGGACCAATATATCGAGACCCCCAAGTACTTATCAGAGCCAGTTGTATTATGACTGTATCACCATGAACGAAAGAGCCCTTCGCTTCCTAATCGATGAAGTCGGAATTGAGCGGGTGGTACTGGGAAGTGATTGGCCATACGTCGCATGGGACCCATCCCCTGTCCATTGGATAAATAGCTTGGAGTCTTTGACGGAGCAAGAGAAAGAGAAAATCCTGTGGCGCAATCTTGAAGTGTTACTCGATCTTGATGCAGCCTAAAAACTCCCCCATATTTTAATTTTGTAGAGACTAGATATGCAGTATGACTACATCATAGTGGGTGCCGGCTCCGCAGGTTCAGTCCTCGCCAGTCGATTAAGTGAGAATCCAGCTGTGTCAGTACTTCTGTTGGAAGCTGGACCAGACTATCCGAGCGATGATTTACTGCCCGAAACACTGAAATATGATATGCACCAAGCGGCCTCCAAGCTTAATGCAGAGCATAGCTGGAACTTTTTCGGGTATGCCAACGAACAGCAAAAACAACCTGCGTTGGTTGCTAGGGGAAAGGTAACCGGTGGTACTAGTGCTATAAACCACCAAATATTCCTAAGAGGCTTGCCTGAGGATTTTGACAATTGGGCGTATCTTGGGAATCCCAGCTGGGCTTTTGACAGAGTGCTTCCCTATTTCCGGAAATCAGAAACGGATATGGTTATTAAGGGAGATTGGCATGGTTCTGAGGGCCCCATACCGGTTGTCCGGCATTCTGCCGAACGCTGGACCCCTCTGCAACGGGCATTCTACGATGTTTGCGTGCAGTCAGGGTTCGATGTTGATGAAGATATGAATGCTCCCGACGGTACCGGTGTTGGAGCGATGCCTCTAAATAATCCTAATGGAGTTCGGGTAAGTACGGCTATGGCGTATTTGGCCCTCTCCCGCCACCGGATGAATCTCACCATAAAGCCAAATGTGCATGTAACAAAGGTGCTTTGTGCAGATGCTGTTGCCTTTGGTGTCTTGGTTGAAAGCGGAGATCAAGAATTTAGCATCTTTGGCAAAGAGATTATTATCAGTGCAGGGGCTATAGGTTCTCCCCATCTATTGTTGTTATCGGGAATAGGGCCAGAGGAATCCTTGAAAGCACTGGGAATTCCCGTTGAGATTAACCTCCCGGGTGTCGGTGAAAACCTCAAAAATCACCCAAGTGCATCAATACGATTCCACGAAACTCCGAATAATCCCATACTCTCATCTCATCCCAGGAATCAGGTCAGCTTGAGATTTACTACTTGTGGGTCAGATTATAGGAACGAAATTCAGGTCCAACCAACCACGTCATATCCTCCAGACGAAGAGTCACCGGACATTCGAGTAGGGATAAGGCTGGAGATGCCCCATAGTGTCGGGACAGTCAGATTGATCAGCACTGACCACCACGTTCAACCAGAACTCCGATTTAACTTCTTGGACGACCCTTTCGATCGACAACGCCTTCGAGATGCCGTTCGGACTGTTGTTGCCCTATTCAATCAACTGCCGTTGAAAAACACTGTCGGCGCGCGCATATCTCCGAAAGACGATGTGCTAATTGATGACGATGCCTTGGATAACTGGATGCAGACAACTGCTACAGTCGCGGGTCATAGTTCTTGCACCTGTAAAATGGGGCCCAGCTCGGACGAGATGGCGGTTGTAGGCGAAAATGCGTGCGTACATGGCCTCTCTGGTTTAAGAGTTATTGACGCTTCTATCATGCCGGAAATAGTACGCGCTAATACTAACGCTACAACCATTATGATGGCGGAAAAGCTAGCGCAAGAATTATTAGGAACTATACAAGGCAGTAACTCATGAAGATTTGCAGAGTTTCAGTTGAGGGAAGCGTTTCCTATGGACTCGTGGAGGGAGATTCTGTCTATTTGATAGATGGGAACGTATACGGTGATTATGTGGTCACAAATACGTCGTATGACTTAGGCGAAGTAAAACTTCTGGTGCCCTGTGAACCCAGAAGTTTCTGGGCTGTGGGGTTGAATTACGCCGCGCATATCGCCCATCAAGAACAGGCTTTGGATACAGATCGTATTCAAAGGGACGCGCAGGAGTTTAGGCCATGGCAGAAAGGAACGAGCTGCATTATCAGTACGGGATCTAAGATCGAACTTCCGTCTGACGCGGACTATGTTCACTATGAAGGTGAACTCGCCGTGGTAATTGGGAAGCGAGCTAAGCACGTGGATGCCCTCAACGCACCCGACTACATATTTGGGTACACCTGTGCGAACGATGTCAGCGGTGAAGGCGAATGGTCAAAAGATTTGTCTAATTGGCGGAGAAAATGCACCGATACCTTCGGCCCTGTCGGACCTTGGATTGAGACTGATTTGGACCCGCACAAAACTCAAATCACCACAATTTTAAATGAATCCGTGCACGACACCGGAGAGACGTCGGGTATGATCTATAACTGCTATGAAACAGTCAGTCGGATCAGTGAGTTTGTGACACTTTATCCAGGTGATTTGATTTTGACAGGAGCTCCAGGTGCAGTTGAACAATTAAATCCAGGGGACACAGTTGAAGTGGAAATCGCTGGTATCGGTAGATTGAGTAACCCTGTGGTTTAACTACAGATCTTTCATAGGAGGAACGGATGAGTACAGTAAATGAATTGCAGGCCAAATCCGCGAAATTAAGGGGGTTTTTCGACCAATATCTTCCATATGAAAGGCCCGAGCCTGTATTGTCAGATTTTGTAAAGATTCAGCATGAACTCATGTGGGGCGGGGTCTGGCAAACAGAAGATCTGGACCTCCGACTGAAAAGTTTCGCCACAATATCTGCCCAATGTGTTAACGGATATGACTTTGGGATTGAACACCAGGTTAGGACTGGCTTAACTATTGGAATCACACCTCCTGAGATCAAGGAGATTTTCATTCAATTGTTGTTCTACGCAGGGATTCCCGCGACTGTCTTTGGATTGCTGGAGTCCCAGAAAGTTATAAATGAAAGACAAGAATGGAAAGATCTTGATACCGCAGAGACATGGGAATGGATGCCCTCAATTGCCGATAAATTGAAGGCAGGCCACCAAAGAATGTCAGAGACTTGGGGAGCCGGCTCAGCTGAGGAAATCGGCAATTCCATCGCGCGGCGCCTCGTACCCGAAGCTTCGCAGATCGTTGATGCCTATAATTTCGGGGAGGTATGGCGAAGAAATATACTCTCCAACAAAGAGCGCTTGGTTTGTGTCTTGTCCGCGTTGATGTGTCGAGGGCATATGGCTCAATTGAGGCAATACACCCAATACGCTCTTAACTCAGGAGTATCGGCAAGGGAGGTGTGCGGGGTGTTCTCTCAAGCGGGTTGGTATAGGGGTTGGCCATACGTACAAGATGCTCTCCGCGCCGTGTCGGATATTCTATTAGACTCGAACACCGGAGATAAATAATATTATGGTTGAGGCTATTCGAGTTTGTTATGCCGATTAATATCACCTCCCATGAATTGTTTACCGCGTCTCAGCAGTTAAAGAGCTTTATAGACCGGTTTGTGCCAGAAGGACGTCTCACTGGTGCATTGCCAAGTATCAGCACAGACTATGTAAAGCTTCAAGATGAAGTTATGTGGGGTGGTGTTTGGCAAGTCCCAGGATTGGACGTTACATTGCGGAGTATTGCTACAATTTCCGCGCAATGTTGCAATGGGTGGGGGTTTGGCCTGCATCATCAGGTGCGGGTTGGATTGTCGCTGGGTATGAGCCCGCAAAAAATTAAAGGTCTGTTTCTACAACTTATGTTTTATGCAGGAATTCCAGCAACGGTGTTCGCGTTGAGTCAGGCACAACGGGTCATTAATGAACGCACTGAGTGGATATCGGAAGACCGTATGCCACTAAAGGCGGATTGGCTGGATTCTGTCGAAAAAAAGTTTCAGCACGCCCAGTGTGTAATAACGAGTAACATGGATAGTGGCGTCGTTCTATCCAGATTAGATTCTCTGGAAGAGCAGTTTATACCGGAATTGCATCGTTTGATTGAGTCGTATGAATACGGCGAAGTGTGGCGTAGAAGTGACTTGAGTACAAAAGAGCGGATGGCCTGTATATTGGTTGCATTGATGTGCCGAGGCCACTGGCACCAGTTTGGTGAACATGTTCGTCGTTGTTTGAATGGATCCCTAACACAACGGGAAGTCTGTGAATTAGTGTCGCAGGCAGGTTGGTATCGCGGCTGGCCGTATGTGGAGGATGCCCTAGCGATAATAGACGAACCATTAGCTGAATCTACAAGGGAAAATTAGAGCCGACAAGGATATTCACTCATTATCTTGGTAGGTGTAAGTTGGACAAAGTGTTAAGTCATATCAGCCAATACGTTAGCGACATTACGTATGAGGATCTGCCCGCCGATATTACTCACCAAACCAAACGGCTATGGTTAGATACGTTGGCATGTACTCCCAGAGCATTCAGTAGTCCACCCGTTCAAATTGGCGTCGCCCTAGCAGAAATGAGCAGCTCAAAGTCACCGGCCACAGTACTATGGGGTCAGCAACAAACTACTGCTGAGATGGCAGCTTTTGTGAACAGCTCGATGGTCCGGTATTTGGACTTCAACGATTTTTATCAAGGTCCGGAGGCGAAAGAGAGCGGCCACCCGAGTGATGCGTTCCCATCCGCACTGTCTGTTGCCGAACAAGAGAGAGTAACGGGGAAGGAAGTCCTGTTAGGTTCTGTTATCGCATGGGAAATCTATGCTAGATTGGCTGACCGAGTACCGTTTCGCGACTACGGATTTGATCAATCCATAGCCATAGCAATTGCCTCTACGTGCTCCGCATGTAAAGTAATGGGTTTGTCTCAGGACGAAACCGCCAATGCTATCGCTCTTACAACTGCGTCGAACATAACCCTAGGTGAAGTCCGTTTTGGGGAAGTGTCAATGTGGAAAGGTTGCGCGGCTGCCAACGGAGTTCGCAATGGTGTTTTCTCGGCATCTCTAGCGAAGCAAGGTATGACTGGTCCGTTAAATATCTTTGACGGTCCTAGAGGTTTTTTCCACGGAATATCTGGTGAGTTCGAACTAGGAAAGTTTGGTGGCAAAGAAGAACCGTTTCGCATCATGCAGGCAAGCATGAAGCATTTCGCAGTAGGATCAGTTGCCCAAACTGCGTTAGAATGCATTTTAGAACTACGATCTGATATTGATTCGATCCACAAGATTTCCGAAGTTGAGGTGCGCACTTTCCAATTTGGAGTGAATGTAATGGCGGATGTACGCGAAAAATGGAGCCCGCTCAACAGGGAAACAGCGGATCATAGTCTACCGTATTGTGTCGCGATAATGTTATTGTTCGGAGAAATAAACGATGATTATTTCTCCGATGGGTACTTAGGTGATGAAACAGTCAGAGAATTAATGAAGAAGATAAACGTTGTATCAGATGAGAGCGCGACGCAATTGTTTCCCGAGAAGCGTGTAAGTAAAGTATTAATTCGTATGGATTCTGGGGTTGAGCACTATGCAGAGCTGGGTTATCACAAGGGGCATCCCAGTAACGCTATGAGTGACGTCGAAGTGGAAAACAAATTCAGAGAGCAAACGGATATCTATCTAAACGAATCGCAAGCCAATAAAATTATTAGTCAGTGGTGGACACTAGATACGCAGCGAGATCTGTCCAGTTTGGTTAGTAGCCTTGTTATACAAAAATGAAAAACGATTAGGAGCCTACGATTAATGGAGAACCTATGGGACCCAACAAAAGCTGATGGACTCGATGAGCTAGATAAGCTCGTCTATATGACTAACCTAATTGGGGCAGACACCTCTCTTGTGGTTTGGGGAGGTGGGAACACGTCGATTAAAATTATTGAGAAAGATTTCATGGGGAATGAAGCTCCTGCTATGTGGATAAAGGGCTCTGGATCAGATATGAAATCTATGCACCGGGCACAATTTCCGCGACTTAATCATGACAACATCATGCCACTTTTTGACCGAGAGGACATGTCCGATGAAGATATGGTCGCTTACCTAGAACGATGTCTAATGGATGGAGAGTCTCCTAGACCATCAATAGAAACCCTGTTACACGCATTTTTACCGTTTATGAGTGTGGCACATTCGCACGCTGATGCGGTAGTTTCGCTGACTAATAATCACGACTCTAGTTCAGTCTTAGCCGATGTGTACGGAGACAAAATCGCGGTTGTGGATTACTATCGACCAGGCTTTAAGCTAAGCAAATTGGTCGGACTGGCGGTTAAAGAAGCACCAGCTCTGGACGGAGTGGTTCTCATGAACCATGGTTTATTCACTTGGGGCAGTGATACGAAAGAGGCTTACGACAAGCATATATCACTTGTGAACAAGGCAGAAGAATACATCGCTAAGGGTCGCAAATCTGTATTTGGGTCAGTTTTGCCTAGTAAGAATGGCGATGAACATAGAAGGAAGCTTGCTAGCGATATCGGTCCATACATTCGCGGGTTAGTCTCAGAGAGACAAGGGATGGTACTCAAATACGATGCATCCGAGTCTGTGTTGACTTTTCTAAGTAGCGAAGAAGGTAAAAGGTTAAGCGCAATTGGCCCCGCTACTCCGGATCATCTCATACATACAAAGCGCCGGCCACTGTGGGTCGATCCGGTTGATGTGAACGATCTAGAGGATATCAAGGGATTAATAGATGATGCTATGGACCAGTACGTTACAGATTATACGTCTTGGTATGAGAAACATACGTCAGGAGAACACCCCATGTTGGATCCCTATCCACGCGTGATCCTCATGCCAGGAGTCGGAATGTGGACAACCGGTCGCGATGCCCACGCCGCGAGAATAGTTTCGGATATATACCATCACACCATCAATGTAATGGGTGGAGCTCAAGCGATAAGCCAGTATAGTTCACTAACCCCACAGGATGTTTACGATGCCGAATATTGGCCTCTAGAACTGTATAAACTAACAATGGCACCGCCAGAGAAGGAGCTTGCAAGGAAAGTAGCATTAGTAACTGGGGCGGCCAGCGGTATAGGGAAGGCTATTGCAGAGCGCCTGGCTAGCGAGGGTGCACATGTTGTCGTGACTGACATTGCCGGTAACGCAGCGGAATCAGTGGCGGCCGACATAGTAACCGCGAATGGTTTTGACAGAGCCATCGGCCTTTCATTAGACGTAAGCGACCCCAATTCAGTGGCGGCCGCATTTGAGCAAACGCGCCTTCAATATGGTGGTATAGATATTATCGTATCCAATGCAGGGATAGCTCCTGTAGGGGCAATTGATAAACTGGAACTATCTGACTGGCAGCGTTCCCTAGATATCAACACGACTGGTCATTTCTTAGTAGCCGCTAAGGCCATTCAAATCCTGAAAGAACAGAACCGAGGTGGAAGTTTGGTGTTCATTGGAACCAAGAATGTCCCTGCGCCTGGAGCTGAATTTGGAGCTTATAGCGTATCCAAGGCCGCGGAAGTGCAGCTGGCGAGGGTGTTAGCTTTGGAGACAGGTGCTAATGGAATTCGGGTTAATGTCGTCAACCCTGATGCTATATTTGAAGGCTCACAGCTATGGTCCACCGAGTTGCGTGAAGAAAGAGCTGCAGCGCACGGAGTTACGGTAGACGGGCTGGAAGCCTTTTACCATGACAGGACTCTCTTAAAACGCCAGGTTAGAGCGCAGGATGTTGCTGAAACCGTGCTTTTCTTGGCATCAGAGCGCTCATCCAGAACAACAGGAGCAATGATCCCAGTGGATGGTGGTGTCAAGGAAGCATTTCCACGGTAGGATCATTGAGCGGTAGTTCCGCCGTCTATCACTAGCTCAGAACCCGTGACGAATGATGCTTCGTCTGACGCAAGGTAGAGAATCCCATACGCAATTTCCATAGCTTCTCCCATGCGCCCCAGAGGTATCCGATCCAGCACCCATTCCTGTAAGTCAGGTTTGGAATAATTCACTTCGGTCAATGGCGTGAATGCGAATCCTGGATGTATGGAGTTCACCCTTATGTTTTCTGAAGCGTATTGGATTGCTGCCGATTTTGTAAAGAGGCGAGACGCCCCCTTCGCAATATGATACGCCGTAGACGAAGGTGACCCAATCATTCCGTATATTGATGAAATATTGATTATGGACCCGCCACCATTTTGCCGCAGGTAGGGAATGACGTGTTTTGTACCAAGAAACACACCCTTGCCATGGATATCCATTTGAGCCTGCCAGGTTTCGGAAGTCGTTTCCTCTATAGTGTAGCGAGCGCTACTGCCAGCGTTGTTTACGAGAATGTCTATCTTGTTGTAACTGTCTACCGTCTCCCTGAGAATAGTAATCCAGTCTTCTTCTTTGGTAACATCCAGATGGTGGTAGGTTGCCGTACCGCCGAGATCTCGGATTTGCTTCGCGGTGTTTATGCCGTCCTCGTCTTTTATATCTGTCAGGACTACACTGCACCCTTCGTCAGCAAATAGCCTTGCTGCGGCGCCACCAAATCCCATCAATGAACCGCTGAGTCCACTACTTGCTCCGGTTATCAACGCTACTTTTCCGGAGAGTCGTCCCACCGAGGCCATATGTCCTCCTGTCATAAACAAAGCAGATTTAGATAAGGTGTATAATACCAGAAATGTGTATCAAGACTAACAACCTCAATATTTAGTTACGAACGAGAAGTTAAACAATGGACGAGAAATATTGTCACTTTACTGAGATACCTAAAGCCAATTATCTGATAGCTGGGTGGCGTAGGCAATGGTCTGACGGTGGGGATATATCAAGTGGTTTGTCTCGCTATTTAATCAATAAGACAGGTGCCAAAAAGATTGGTGAGATGAGTACTGAAATTGGACACATCTGTTTTCCGTTCCATATAGCCGGAACTCACGACATTTTTCGACCGAGGGTATCATTTGAGGACGGACTACCTTCTTCACCTCCAACCTGGGAGAATTCCTTTTACGACGCAGGCGACGGTCTCCTCATATTCAGAGGTAATGAGCCTTGGTACGACATCGAACGATATGGTGAGGCGTTCTTTGAAGCCATCAATCGTTTAGGGGTCACGAGAACGATTACTATAGAGGGGTATAACGGGCCTGCTCCTCCGGAACTAGAGCGGCGGGTTAGCTGTGTCTACAGTGACCCGAAAATGAGAGAAGATCTTGATAATTACGCCTTTCAATATTCAAACTACGGTAGTACAGGCCGACAAGGACCTACGATTGGAATGGCTCTGGTAAATCTGGCCCATTATAAGTACCCACAAAATCAAGTGTTACGCATTGGTGCGATGGCTCCAATGTACCCATTCACTACGCAGAAAAACAGACAAGTTGGGATAAACACAGATCACAGAGCATACTACGATATTATGCGTCGTCTCAAAGACATGTGCGGACTATCACTCGATCTTGGAGAGCTTAGAGAATTGGGGGTAAAGGAGTCTGCAGCTCTAAAAAAGACTCTCGATCGTATAGCCGAAAATAATCAAGAGGCTAAAGATATTATCGATAAAGCAGCAAACGAGTATGAATATAATTCCTATTTAAATGTGTCAGAGGAATTATCCGACCCCGACGCCGGTGATCTGCCCTAACACTGACTGTTATATTATGACCACAAGTAATTAATAGTGGTCTAGCGGATACGAATTGTGAAAGTTATATAGTGAGGAGCTTACAAAATGGATGTACACGTTTATACCAACCCTGGTTGATTCAGTTGTCGAACTCTGGAAGAGTTCTTACGATCAAATGGAGTTCATTTTGAACACCACGACCTCTTAACAGACGAACCAGCACGGCTAGATCTTGAATCACGAGGCATTAAGGCTGCGCCCGTTACTATAATAGATGGGTCGGAAGTGATAATCGGTTATTACCCGAAAAAACTGATTCCCGCGCTCAATTTGACCACGGCATTAGAGCATTCTGGTCGAACGAGCTGGTTGGCTGAAAAGTATGACTTGATCTTATCGGCAGCAATGAGAGCGGCTCAACAATTAACGCCAGATCAACTCCTACGAGACGTTCCGTGGAGACCTGAGCGAGTCAGGGATTCCATCGTACATATCATCTCGTTTCCTGAACTTGCTTGGAAGAGTCATGAACATGGGAGTATGAGTACCGATGATATGCAGGCTATTAGGGAGAGGCTGAGCGATGTCATAACTTCAGACCAGATATGCCAGTATGGCGAGACTGTGCGACAAGATATAGTGAAGTTCCTTAACAGTGAAAATGAAGATGCCTTTGACCGGGTTGTACCTGCCCACTATGGTGGTGAAGTGACAGTTTTGGAGTTACTTAACATAATCCTAAGCCATAGTACACATCACCTGAAGCAAATCTATTGGTTCATGGAAACCGAGCTGAATATGACTGCAGAAGACCCAGCCACGGAACAAGATATGGAAGGGATTTTCACACCAGCCCAGCTTATATAAACGTCACATACCGAGGATAATGATATGAGACTTGAAGGTAAGACAGCCCTGATCACCGGTGCTAGTAGAAACATCGGTCGCGAGATTGCCACCGCGTTTGCAAGAGAAGGCGCGAATCTAGCACTCTGCTCTCTAAATAGCCCAGACGATCTGAGTGCGGTTGCGGACGAGTGTCGCGAATTTGGAGCGAACGTCTACACCGAACAAGTAGACGTAGCCGAGTCAACGCAATGTTCCAAGTTTGCTCAGAACAGTATTGATGCATTACGCCAAGTAGACATACTTGTTAGCAATGCGGCTATACGTCCTCACCATGATTTACTAACGGTATCCGATGAAGATTGGCATAGAGTATTCGCCATAAATCTCCATTCCACCTTCTATCTATGTAAAGCGCTGATCCCGCAGATGCAAGAGCGTCAGACAGGTAGTATCATAGGAATAGGTGGTATGGCCGCGATTACTGGAAGGCCATCGACCTCCGCAGTTACAGCCGCCAAGACGGGGCTTTGGGGGTTTATCAGAGCCGTTGCCGCAGAATTCGCTCCGAACAATATAAGAGCAAACATGGTCAACCCAGGAACTATTGATACAAGCAGGAGACACCCCGAATGGGCTCCTCATAATCCAGAACTTGGTCAGGCGACTGCTCGCAACCTAGACCCAGTGCCCTTAGGCAGGCTCGGTACGGTATCTGACATCGCAAATGCGTGTCTATATTTAGCGTCAGATGAATCCAGTTACGTTACTGGAGATCAAATCAATGTAGTTGGTGGGCGGTATATGGTTGCTGCGCATGGTCAGTAGCGACGTTTGGGGTAGTTACTCTCTGTGAAATGACTAACCTACGCCTGCAAGGCACTTAGGAAACCCAAATGATTTGATACACCAGTGGCAGATATTACCCCATCTTCTGATACTTCTAAATCTCCCACCTCTTCCAAAATTTCTACATGCGCTACTACCTCGCTTAAACCGGCCAACAAGTTGTCGGATAGGAGTTCTCTATGAGCGAATACGGCGCGTGTAAGATCTTCTAGATTTACTTCTCCAGCCCCAACTTTCTCTAATATATCTGTAAGACGTTGACCATGATGGTCTAGGATAATTGCGGCACGCTCCGTGTTAATAAAGTTGAAATGGCCCCGATTGTAGTATCTATGCGCTGGTAGGAGTTCTCTCTCTGGACCGAAATCCACTATTATCTTGAGAGATTGCAAATAACGTGACAAGCCATACCATTTGTCGGCATCTTTGTAACTGTCAGGGAGATTTGCTTTAATTTCTGGGGGAAACTCTGCCTTCATTGTCGGGTGTGGTGAAATCTCTGGCAATACATGGTCTCCAGTAAAAATCACTTCGTCGAGCTTCATACACAGTTCGTCAGGAGAATGCCCTGGAGTATGCAGTATCTCTAGCTTTCCAATCGTTTCGTTAGCCTTAATTGGGTGGTCAATTGTAAGAGCTTGCCGACGTCTCACGTATTCGTCCCTTTGTGGTGATGTGGGAGGGAAAGAGCGATTCAGATCTGCTACTCGCCACATCTCTTTCTGTATTGGGGAAATGACTCTCCGGCTAATAGTTCGGGGATCATAAGCTTGGAGATGGGCGTAAATTTCATGCGCCCAGACCTCTATATCTGCTTTCTCTACGAGTTCGGACACTGCCCCGTCATGGTCTTCGTGGCCGTGACTGATAATCACCCTGTCAATATCCTGAAGTTTAAAGCCGGCTACCGCTAGGCCGTCCTCGAGCCTAGGAAGGGATCCGGCTTCTCCAGCGTCTATTAGAGTTAGCCCATCGCTCTCAAACAGATACGTCCAAGTTGGTCCAGTGTAAGAAAAACCTTCCCGAGCCACTGATATCGCATGGATGACAGTGTCGCCCTTAGTCGTAATTTTTAATACTGTGCCGTCGCCATTTTCTTTGGCGTCACGTAATACCAATAACTCTTTGAATCTATGATCCATGATTGAACTCCCGTCGCGTTAATCTCAAGCCTATTCCCGGCTACGAATAATGTCAAATATTGTCAAGTCGATCTCATTTGTTGGTGTCCCGGAAGTGCGAAACCACTGGATCAATGATGTTTCGATACGCTTCTCGTTTTACTTTGATATGAAAAGCCATCCATTGAGTGTAGACTGCTAAACCGGTAGCCTTTGATTGCCAATCAATAGTCCACAGAGTGTTTGCTCCCGCTTTGATGAAAGTATCCGTTCTGTCAGACCAACTGGAGTTCAACGCTTTCATAGTTCGTTTGTGTGGCGCGTCGAACTGGCATTCCCACGTGATGTAATCATGTTGTTTGTCATGGAAGATATATATATTACCCGTGCTCTCTATCACCTTTCCATATGTATCTTCGAGTATTGCAAGAGCAGGGTTCCCTGAAACGGGAAACTTTGTCACGTATTGGAAGACCTCTTTCGGGGCTCCTGGTATTAGTGAAGTTAAAGATAACCGAGGCATGTCTAATTGTGTTTGAAATGGGGCATTACTTCTTCGGAAAACAGCTCCATTTGTCTGTACATTTCATCCGGTGTGTCCGAGAGGAACCCGAAGTTGATTTCTTTCACCCCTGTTTCTACACGTTCCTCTATACTTCTTATGCATTCTTCTGGGGTTCCTGTTACACACAAAGCCTTGGCTATATCTTCAGCACTTCTTTCGGCGGTAACGTATCTCTGGCCTACGTTTCTTATAGCACTGTCCAGTGCGGCTTTGGAGTCTAATGAAATTGCAGTTGGCTGGTTCAGACCCCAATGAAAGCCACTTAGGTCCTTTCCCATTTCGTTAGCGATTGAAACAATCTGCTCATTAGTTGCCTTTAAGCGACGTACAGTAAAAAGGTATGGATACCATCCGTTGCCATGGACAATGGCCCGCCTCATAGCAGCCTCACTACGGCCGGCCACCCATATTGGTGGGCTAGGTGTCTGATGGGGTTTAGGTAGCAACGTGACATCTTCCACATTGAAGTATCTTCCCGAATGTGTAACGTGATCCTCTGTCCATAATCGCTTCATTAATTCCAGCATCTCATCGGTTCGGCGGCCACGAGAAGAGACCGGTATATCTAATGCGTCAAACTCTACTTTGGTTCCCCTCTGTCCACTAATTCCTATTCCGAAGTCTAAACGGCCATTGGAAACGATATCGAGACTGGCAACTAATTTTGCGAGCATAACTGGGTGGTACAAAGGTGCTATAACTATTCCCGTCATAACTCTTATACGCTGTGTTGCTCCGGCTGCTGCAGCCATGGCAGGGATTGTCATTATGGTAGGCCGCGGAGGATTGCCATCCATAACGTGCTCTCCAGTACATACACGATCAAACCCAAGATCTTCTGCCACAGAGGCAAACTTCCCACAATCGCCATAGTCGTCTACACTTAAATTTACCCCAAAACTTATCTTTTCTGTATTCATCTCTATTACACTTTCTTTATATTGTTCGGGTACATTTTATTTTACCTATACCAGGGATGCAATTCGCTCAAGGCACATTTTCTTCAGTAGTCAATCGCTTAGAAGTTTCTCGGCTTCAATGTCAAGTTTGTCGCCGGTAATTATGCCCGCCCATGTACGCGCGATGGTACCATCATCTCGAATAAAGACTGTAGTGGGCATCGCTAGGATCCCGTACCTCTCCATAACGGCCGGATCGGAGCTAAATCCTGTCTCATAGGTGATGGATAAGCTCTCTAGCAATACCTCAGCTTCAGTTTTACTTCCTAGCCCAGAAAACTGACCGACGTCAATTCCAATTACCTTCACGCGATCCCCGATCGTTTCATGAAGTTCTTGAAAATCCGGCATTTCAGCTTTGCATGGGGGGCATGACCCCGCCCAGAAATTCAACACTAGAGGTGTCCCATTCAACTCGTTCCAAAGGACTTCTTCACCAGGCAGCGACACTGAATTACCGTAGCTTGTGTAAGCTATGCCACCTGCAATGATGGAATCTGATTGACTAACTCGAGTAAGCGCTGCTTCCTTGCCGGAAGAACCCACATATGAAGTGCAGGCTCCTATGAGAATCAGACACAGTGAAGAGACGCTCAGCAAGACAATGTTCCCAACAGAATGCTTCATACCAGACGTTAATCCTCATAAAGTCACAGGAGTATATATTGAACAGTATAATTTAAGAGTACCATAGAGTGAATCATCGAATGCCAAGATTCATTGGAGAGTGTAAAATCTACACAATCAGATTGGGTATGGAGGGATCATGAGAGTATTATTGATTGCCACTAACCGACACAATCGGCTAATGAGTCGCATGGATGCTAGACCTGTCCCAATTGGACTAGCTTACGTCGCCGCCTACCTAGACGAGAATAAACATCAAGTTGAGACCTTAGATCTAATGTTCGCTGGTGAAGATTATTTAGAAGAAGTCTCTGAGAAGACCAAAAGCTTTGCTCCTGATGTCGTCGGGATATCGATGCGGAATCTCAGTAATCATAGTTACCTAGATCCTCAATGGCAGCTGCCAATCACGAAAGAGGTCGTAGCTTGTATTAGAGAATTGAGTAACGCACGTATAGTTTGTGGCGGACCCGCGTTCAGCATATTACCGGTCGAATGTTTTGAATATGTGAGACCCGATTTCGGCATCGTCGGGGATGCAGGGGAAGCTTTTTCAGAGTTGGTAGATCGATTAGAGATTGGCGAGCCAAGCCCCAATAAATTGCCAGGCGTGGTTTACTCTGATAATGGCTTGACCATCAGTTCGAATGGTCGTTGCAGTTCGACATTCGATAGGCCGCCAAATCTCGAAAGACTTGATATGCAAAAGTACGCGCATGCGGGTTTTGGGGTAGGTATTCTGACAAAACTGGGCGGGTTTTATTACCCCACCCAAAGTCAAAACATAGAAGAAAGCGACACGCTGTGGAGAATTATTAGACCTATCGAAGAAGTCGTAAATGAAGTGATTCACATGCGGTCCGAATATGATTTGAAAAAGGTGTTCTTTATCGACAACTGCTTCAATGCACCTCTACAACATGCAAAAGACCTTTGTAGATCTCTGATTGATGCGCATGTGTCGTTACGCTGGAATACGTGTCTAGGCCCGTTTGGTTGTGACACTGAATTAATTGACCTTATGAAAACTTCCGGTTGCGGGTTGGTTTTGATGACTTCCGCAGGTGGCGATGCTCATGATGGAAATAATTTAGAAAAGAACAACGAAGAACTCCTAGAAACATGTCGCATGTGTGAAGATCGGGGCCTCAAGTACAGTATTTCTCAAAGATTTGGGGGTCCAGGAGAAACACGCGGTTCAGTGGAAGAGAAACTGCAGTTCCTGAAACAGTTGGATCCGGCTCTCGTGAATCTTCGGATCGGCCTGAGCTTGATGCCAGGGACTCCGGAGGCGAAACTGGCCTTAGATGAAGGTCTAATTTCATCGGAGTCGGATTTAATCGAGCCGACCTTCTATATAAGTCCAAACCTGCGGGATTGGCTTCCAGACAAGCTAGTACGGGAGGCAGGCCAACGCCCCAGATGGAACGTGTTTTAAGTCAATGGGAGTTGAGCGTGCAAACATAGCTGTATTGCAATCTGGTGGTTGCACACCCGTTATCAATGAAAGTCTTTGGGCAGTTGTTAATGGATCCCAAACTTCCTTTCCTTCCTCGCAAATATTCGGATCACTTAGAGGCATTGAAGGTTTAATATCAGACTCCCTCACTGATCTATGTAGCGTTACTGATTCCTCTTGGGCAGCAATACGTCAGACTCCGGGAGCTGCCTTAGGAGCAACTCGTAAAAAACTTAACGATACCGACATCCAGCCTTTGCTAGACACGCTAGATCGTCATGGTATCGGTTATCTATTTTTGATTGGGGGAAACGATACCGCCGATACTACTGCAAAAATCTCAGAAGCCGGCAAAGCGAGCGGAATGAGCTTAGGTGTGATCCACGTACCTAAGACAATCGACAATGACTTGGTCCAAACGGATCATTCCCCAGGGTATGGAAGTGCGGCTAGGTTTGTCGCCCTCGCTACCATGGGTTCAGGACAGGATGCTCTCTCTATGGGCAAAGCATCCCCGATTACTGTTATTGAGGTCATGGGCCGAGACGCGGGATGGCTTGCTATGGCATCAGGTCTGGGGAAGAGGTCCGACCAAGACGCTCCGCATTTTATTGGAATACCGGAAGTGCCAATCGATGAAGAATTGTTCGTCCAGATAATGTCCGATGCCTATACTAAATTTGGGTTCGCTGTTGCAGTTATATCAGAGAATTGTAGAGGTACAGAGGGTATACTAGGTCCGGAAACCAAACCGTTGCTGGTTGACGACTTTGGGCACGCTTATCATGAAAGCCCGGGCAAGCACTTAACTAATATGTTATCAAATGCCTTGAACACACGGGTGCGCCATGAATACCCCGGGACCATACAAAGAAGCTTTGTTGAAAATATCTCAAGTAGTGACAAGGAAGAAGCGAAATTGGTCGGACTTGCTGCCATCGAAGCAGCAGCATCTGGATTCACCGATCGTATGGTAACCCTAGTCAGGTCTTCCAACTCACCATATGTGTGCAAAACGGGATTGACCTCCGTAGAGACCGTCGCGAACCGCGTTGCGACTGTTCCTTTGTCTTTTCGGACACCTGGAACCAACCTCCCGACCGAAAGTTTTTACGAATATGCCGGACCGCTGATTGGAAACCCCTTGCCTGCATTCCTGAGATTCTGACAGACATCTTACTTCTGTCTTGGTATTATCTGGTATACTCTGTCAACACTTATGCAGCAGGAGCTCTAATGTCACTGACACCAGAAAACAAGCGACTGTTTGCGCATCTTTTAAGACGAGCGGGCCTGGGGGCCACTCGTGTCGAGGTAGAGCGGCTTTGCAACGGGACTTATGAAGCTGCCGTAGAGGAGCTACTTTATCCGGAACTTCATCCCAATATGGATGACGATTTAATCCGGCGCTATCACGTAGACCAAAATAGCTTGATGCTGATTGAAAGTTCTCAGGCAAACTGGTTATATAAATTAGTAAACAGCCGCAGCCCTTTGGAAGAGAAAATGGCGTTGTTCTGGCATGGACTTTTCGCTACTGCATATGGAAAGCTCAATCACGCCAAAGCGGTGGTAAATCAAATCGATATGTTCAGACAATTTGGACTGGGCAATCTACGGGCAATACTTCTCGAACTCTCGAAAGATCCAGCGATGATTTTTTGGCTAGACAATAAAGATAACAAAATGGGGGCCCCCAACGAAAACTACGGTAGGGAACTATTGGAGCTTTTCTCCATGGGCATTGGCCAGTACACCGAAGAAGATGTACAGAATTGCGCTAGATCGTTCACTGGCTGGAGCATTAGAAACGCCGAATATATGAGTAGAAGGGCTGAAAGAGACTCGATATGGCCTTACGGGCGATTAGATTGGCAATTCGAATACATACCTCAAAATCACGACGACGGCGTCAAAACATTCCTTGGACAAACTGGACGCTTTAACGGCGAGGATATATTGGATATGATTTGCTCTTCCCCTGCGACGGCGCGGTTCATATGCGAAAAGCTCTACCGCTACTTCGTATCTGATGCTATAGACGAGCGTTCGGTTGATGAATTGGCACGAGTATTTTTGAAATGTCATGGAGACATCCGACAGGTGCTTCGGGAACTATTCAACTCGGACTACTTTAAGTCAATTCATAATATCAGGTCTAAGGTGATGAGCCCAATTGAACTTGTTGTCCAGACCTGCAGGCTTGCAGAAAGCCACCAATTTCCAGATTGGACCATCGTCCTGACAGCCATGGATGTGAATTTTATGGGGCAGGAGATATTGAATCCACCCACTGTCGAAGGGTGGCATACAGGATCAGAATGGATAGAAACCGGCAGTCTGGTTGAAAGACTTAACGCCTCGACAAAAGAAATCAGTAATAGCTCTCATCCAGGGATAAGATCCATTATAGATTTCGTACGCTCTTACGGCCCTACCATCGAACCTGAGACCTTAGTCCACAGTTGTCTTGAAGCGATGGCAGTATACGACATGCCGAGTAAGACCATTGAAACACTCGTTGAGTACGCTTCTAAATGGGGCAATCTTTCTTTCGCGCGGCCTGACTCTATACCCTGCTCAGAGCAGCGTGTAACGGAGTTACTCCAAATGATTGTATCTACGAGGGAATATCAGATGGCATAGGATGCTTCTCTTGTATTGGCGCTAGTCGCTATAGGAAATCATGAAATCTGTTCTGGCATACAGTCACACAATAGGGTTCCTCTCCAACGAGGGAAGAGGATTTAATAACCCAATCGATATGTGCATCGGCCCTGACGGTCTACTCTACGTACTTAATCGAGCCGGGCCTGAAGTGGGCATACGACTTCCTTACAAGCGCGTAAGCGTCTGCACATCGGATGGGGAATATATTCGCGAGTTTGGCACAGGAGGAATACGACCGGGTGAATTCTGGTGGCCGAGTTCGATAGATTACACAGCATCGGGAGAGATTGTCATCGCTGATGAAGCCCTAGATCGGTTATCCTTCTTCACACCCGATGGGCAACTCACTCATCACTTTGGAGTGAGCGGGAGAGATGCTGGTCAACTGAATCGTCCTTCTTACGTTAAGTTCGCAAGTGATGGCACTCTATATGTATCCGACAGCATGAATCACCGGGTACAACTGTTTACTACAGAAGGTGAATACCTTGCCTCATGGGGAGGTATTGGCAACCTCAACTTCCCGTGGGGGTTAGACTTACTAGGCTCTGACCTTTTTGTGTGTGATTGGAGAGATGATTCAATTAAAGTACTAGACGAGGCCGGTGATATCACAGCGACATTCGATAGCGAGCATACAGGTTTATACCGGCCCTCCCATATATTAACCACAAACAGCGGGTACTTCATAGTCTCAGATTGGGGCAATAATAGAGTAGTCGTACTTGCTGGGTCAGACCCTGTACAACTCCTTTATGGCCAAGCCGAAGATTCGAAATGGGCCGAAGATTATCTACAGGCCAACCCGCAGGAGGCAGAGGCCCGCCTGTCCGCGAATCTATTACCGGATTTAACTGGCCGGCAAACTGCAAGAGGAGAACCGTCTGCGAACGTGGAAAGTTATTTCTGGGGACCTACTGCAATTGAGTCAAATGATTTGGGAGATATCTTCATCGTAGATAGCTGCCGACATAGGCTCCAAGTTTACAGGGAGATCAGCTCCTCCAACGTATGATCACAGTATGCACTATGTTAGGCCCCCATAGACTCTTCGATTAGACAGGCAACAAAGGTTCAGACCGATCTGGCAGCAAATTCGTGTCAAACGCGTTTATGGTCATAGCGAGCATAGAGTACTGACCAATTATCATGGTAAGCTCAATTAGACCCTGTCGTCCGAACTGCTCAAGAGCCATCTGATATGAGCCTCTACTAGCGTAATGATTTTGTATCAACGAGCGAGCATAGTTGACGATTGCTTCTTCATCAGCAGGTAAGTCAAATAGTTCTTCCTCCTCTCGAAGCGCGTCAACTGTATCATCGTCGACCCCGGCCTCGCGAGCTGATCCGGCATGTGCATTCCAAATATGCTGGCAATCCATCTCTCTGGCCGTTACTATCATCGCGAATTCTTGCGCTTTTTTCGGGAGTGACGAATCATCGCGAAGATAATTATTGAGAGCGGTGTTGCGTTTAGATAACTCTGGTACGTGAGCCAGCACGGACCCAGGTCCGTAGTGAGGAGCCTCTCCGTTTGCGAACAATTCATCAAACACCACCGCCTGATGAGATGGTACAGTATCCCTGGTAGCCACTGGAATTCTTGCCATATAACCCTCCTTGCAAACCTAACTATTAATTATTTTTATGAATAAGCATATTTCGACGTAACCCTAACATTAACCACCACAGTCCTAATTTACAAGCTTACATCTCAACTCTACTATTGATACCGGTCTTTTCCTGTTTTTTCCTTAAATAATTCCCAAGTCGTATCGTTGAACGGATAGTACTTTCCTGGCGAGCACTTTTCGAGCTTCAACTGGGCCTTTATTACTTCTTCCACTTCCTCCCGTTCGTGTGCAATTCTGATGACTTCGTCTACCATTGATGATGCTATTACTACGACCCCGTCATCATCCCCTATAATAGCGTCACCGGGCCTAACCAATACGCCGCCACACTGGATAGCTTCATTAACTTCCCACGGCCAAAATTCTGCAGGCCCTTGTTTGGCAGTAGCAGCAGCAGAATACACTGGAAACCCGTAATCCTTCAAAGATGCTGTGTCCCTGACAGCTCCATCCGTTACCAGTCCACCTACTTGCCGTTGGAACAACCTATAGAATTTTATGTCCCCCCCAATTGAGCTGTACTGCCATCCCATAGCATCAATTACTAGGACTTCGCCAGGCCCGCACAATTCAAAGGCTACATATTCGGCAGACTGCTCGGCTTTCGGTTTATCTGCAGCTAAATCAGGACGGTGTGGTACGAAGCGCAAAGTCACTGCTCGACCAGCAAGCTTCTGTCCAGCCTGTAATGGTAATGCCCCCTCAATCATACTCATTGGCCAATTCATCACCCAAAGTGCGTCAATCAAAGTCTGCGTCGGGATCGCGCTCAGGATTTGAAGTTTTTCATCTGATACAGGTTGGTTCGGCATTGAGGTTCCTCCAGTGTTGTTATAGAATCGCCGCGTTATTATATGATTGATCAGCTGAAGAATATAGGGTTTCTAGTGGTCCTACCGCCCGCTGATAGACCGCGCGCACGTTTTCCCTGGGGCTGACGCATAGTATAATATTATGATCAACAGAATCCTAACAGTTATGCTGAAAAACATTCTCTCAGCACATCAACTCGGAGGCGTATGCCAACAATTTCAATAATCGGTACGGGCCTAATGGGCACTTCGCTAGCCCTTGCTCTCAGAGGTTCGGCACTGCGAGACCTCACTATTATCGGCACCGATCTGGAGCATGCTTCGCGCACAGGAGCACAGAAATCGGGAGCATTCGACCACGTTGAGAACCGGCTTATCCCTGCGGTAGACACCGCAGACATTGTAGTATTGGCCACACCATTAATGGCAATGGAAGCCTTATTGGAAGTAATCGGACCAGAACTACCAGATGACTGCGTGGTTACGGATGTAGGTAGTTCAAAAGCTATAGTACTGAAATGGGCCGAAGAACATCTTCCAGATCGTGTCAATTTCGTCGCAGGTCACCCAATGGCTGGGAGTGAGGCATCTGGCCCGTTAAACGCGGATGCCAACCTTTTCGCTAATAAAGTCTACTGCGTGATCCCTAGCCGTAACGCTACCGAGCGAGCAGTGTCAGAGGTAACCACAATGGTAGAGGCTGTAGGAGCCAAACCTCTCTTTATAGGAGCAGAAGAACACGATAGTTTTGTTGCGGCCGCAAGTCATCTCCCATTCATTTTATCCGTAGCGCTAGTAGGGTGTACTTCCAAGAGCCCGAATTGGCAAGAGATATCTGAGTTGGCAGCTTCGGGTTATCGTGATATCAGCAGACTAGCGTCGGGGGACGTTACAATGCATAGAGATATCTGTCATGGAAACTCGGAACCCATAGTCGGGTGGATAGACGCTGCTATTCAAGAACTACAAGAATATCGGTCTATTCTTGCTGATCCAGGATCACTGGAGTCCGGTACTCTGGAAAATCTATTCCAACAAGCTAAAACGGCCCGCACTCAATGGATGGCGGGTAGCGTCCAGCAGGATAACCGCATCATTAGCCCGCAAACTGAAATGCCCACGTTCGGTGATGGTATGGCTCAAATGTTCTTTGGGAGGCAAGGTACCCGCTTGCGAAAGTTAATGAGCGGTTGGGGCGACAGTAAAGAAAAAAAATAACCTAAAAGACCCGTTGCTATGTAAATTTTGAAGCATGTGATTTTATATGACGGATATCCCAGAAGCTAATCCCGCAATTCCTCTTGTAGCCATTATTTCAGGTCCGTCTGGAGTAGGTAAGGATACTGTTATCAACGAACTACGAAAATTGGACAGACCCTGGCATTTTCCGGTTACAGCCACTACGCGTGAATTAAGATCCGGAGAACAAGATGGAAGAGACTACCACTTCTTAACACGAGAAGCTTTTCTGCGAAAGGTGGAGAGGGCAGAGTTCCTAGAACACGCAGAAGTCTATGGAAACTTTTATGGCGTGCCGAGATCAGAGGTCAGAGATAGTCTGAAAGCAGGAAAAGATGTTATCCTGAAGATAGACGTGCAAGGAGCGGCAACTATCAAAGAAATCATTCCTGAAGCCATCTTAATTTTCATAATTGCCGAATCCAGATCAGGCCTTATTTTACGGTTATCGCAACGCCAAACAGAGTCACCAGAAGACCTCCAAAGACGAATTGACACTGCGGAAGAAGAATTAGGTAGAATCTCCGAGTTTGAATATCGCGTAATCAATATAGAAGGAGATGTCCAACACGCCGTGACCACTATTGACTCAATTCTATGCGCGGAGAAGGCGAGGCTGACGCCTCGTATAGCTGAGCTATTATGACAGAAGCCAAGATTCCCAATACACAACCCGATGAATCAAGGCCCCGACTTCCAGATTGGCTGAAGGTCCGAATGCCAGGTGGTCCGCGGTACATCGAGTTACAGAACTTGATGCGATCTAAGAATCTGCATACCGTATGCGAAGAAGCACATTGCCCGAACATCGGAGAATGCTGGGAACGTGGGACAGCCACGTTCATGATACTAGGAGATATCTGCACACGGGCGTGCAGATATTGCGCTGTAACCACGGGAAAACCTTTCCAAGTGGATCCCTTAGAACCTATTCGGCTCGCCCAGACCGCAAAAGACATGCAGTTGGAGTATTGTGTGATCACGTCCGTAAATAGGGATGATCTGGAAGATGGTGGAGCGAGTATATTTGCTGAATGTATCGAAAGAGTTCATAAGGCTCTTCCAAGTTGCAAAGTGGAAGTGCTTATTCCAGATTTCATGGGGTTGGTCGAACCACTTGCCACAGTATTAACTGCCGAACCCGATGTCTTAAATCACAATATTGAATCGACACGCACTATCTTTCGACTGGTCCGTCCTAAAGGTAACTACGACCAATCTCTGGAACTCATGGTTAATTCTAAACGATTAGCACCGTCTATTCCTACCAAGTCCGGCATAATCGTCGGAATGGGAGAGGACATCTCAGAAGTGATCGAAACAATGCGAGATCTCCGAGCGGTTGACTGTGATTTATTGACGATTGGCCAATATCTACGACCATCCCAGCAGCACATCCGGATGGACCGCTTTTATACACCTGCTGAGTTCGAATTTCTGCGAGGTGAGGGAGTTAGCATGGGATTCAAACATGTCGCTTCTGGGCCACTTGTCAGAAGTTCCTATCATGCAGACGAGCAGCATAGAAGCGCCACATTGCAACCCAGGTAAGGATGCGTTAACTGTGAATCAGCGAGTCGAGGATGTCAGCCGGCTGCTGAAATACGTACTCGGACTCTGATCTTAGTCCATTAGCATTCAGGGATGCCCACATTGCGGCCCCAAAGTCTATTCCTGCCGATTTTGCGCACTGTAAATCCGATACGGAATCACCGACGTAAAGCACCTGTCCTGAGGTCAGTCCCAAGATGTCGCAGACTTCATATAATCTACTAGGAGACGGCTTGTATTCTCTTCCTGAGTTAAGGAAGGAGATGTATTGAAAATGATTTTGTATTCCTGAGATATCAACTTCCAATTCGCCGAAGACTTGCCTCTTGTCAGACAAAATTGCCATCGTTAATCCCTGATCGGATAACACACCTATAGTGGGTAGAACCCCATCGTACAAGTGACCCTTTTGTTGGACCAGCGCATGATACATACCCATGTAAACAGGGAGGATACGGTCGATCGGAAGGGTTAAAACGTGTTCTAGATGAGTTAAAAATGGAGTACCATATGCGTCGGCCACAACGTTCGGCTCGGGAGGCACAACTTGAAGAACGTCCGCCGTATACTTCAATAACCAAATGTGGAGGTCCCAACTGTTCCATAATGTCAGATCCCAATCAAATATGATGGCTGATTTAGTTTTCATAAGGTTATAACAGATTCGTATCCTGACTCATTCTAATCACATGCCTCGGGTTGCACCGTTGTTCCTCTATTGGGAGCTAATGCCACATCCACTGAAAAGGTGCTGCCCATTTGGTCAAGGACTCCAGTGAATTTAATCGATGGAGCCTCGACAAGATACTCTATTTCATCCTGATTAATAATTTTAAATGGGCGATCATGTCCCGGATAAATAGTATCGCTCTCCGCGATAATATTTCGTATACTCTCTCTTGCCTCTGATTCACTCCAGAAAACCAGAGCTGGAGTACCACGATGCAAGGCACCTGCGTCAGAAAACGCATCACCTCCAATACAAACCGGCCCTTGTTCGGTGTCAACCACTACACTGATATGACCTCTAGTATGGCCAGGTGTTTCAATAACCTTTACTCCAGGTTCTAATACCGTCTCACTATCGACCTCTAATACATTTTGCCCAGATAAGGTTTCAGCGAAGTACCGCGCTGTAGCGTGGTCACTAGGCCGAGGGTTCTTAGAATACTCCAGCTCTTTAGCGTGAATCACAATCTCCGCGTTTGGAAACATATCGGTATTCTGTGAGTGGTCCCAATGAGCATGAGTAAGAATCACTCTTCCGATATCATCCAACGAAAGACCGATATCCTCCAGAGCATTTTTCAATATGACTCGGCGTCCAAAATGTGCGACATCTACTAGGGTTAGGACCTCTCCCTCTATTAGCGCCACTGTGGATAAACCAAGTCCTGTTTGATCTGAATTAAAGGTGTACCCTGACAGGACAATTTTGATTTCTGGCATTCTAATCTTCTCCAGGACGATGATAAAATCATAGTATCAGGTTCTCAAGATAGTAGCGAGTATAGATAATGGAACAGTCAGTCGACATGGTAATGCTAAACGGCAATTTCATGACCAATGAAACAGGGCAGGATCTACACACAGCCATTGCCATATCGAATAGTAGAATAGTCGCGGTAGGCGACGGGAAAGATATCCAATCGTTTATATCGGGCAGAACCAGAGTGATTGACTGTAAACAGTTTTTAGTGATACCTGGCTTTATAGATGCTCATATGCACCCATTTTCGATAGCCAGGAACACCACTAGTGTCAACTGTGCTCACAATAATACTAACTCTGTAACCGGGCTGGTTGATCTCCTTCGTGTCAAGGCTTCTGAAACCCGATTGAATGAATGGATTCTGGGGCACGGCTACGATGAGGCACTAGTGGAACCTCCACAGAAACTCGACCGTTCTGAATTGGATCTTGTCTCGTGTGACCACCCTATAAAACTTACTGATAGGTCTGGTCACATAACAGTGTTAAACAGCAAAGCGATGCAGCTTGCTAATATCAATGCTGAAACCCTGGATCCTATGTCGGGTATTATCTTCCGATATGATGGTTCAACTACCCCAAGTGGAGTATTTTTAGACTGTGAAAGATTTCTAAAAGACCGTTTGGGCCATACTCTAGACCACCGCGTATTTAGAGACGCGATGCATAACACCAATGAACACCTCATCAAATACGGTATTACCTCGGTCCAAGACGCGAGCTATACAAACGGCCAGTCTCACTGGGATACATATGTAGACCTCATAGAATCCGGGGCATGGCAACTGAAAACCACAATGATGGTTGGGATCGATTCTATAGAGCAATTTAAAACTAAGGGAATGACGTTTGGTTCATGCCATGATCGTCTCCGCCTCGGGCACACAAAGATCATTTTAGGGAGCACGACCGGAAGATTAAGCCCGAGCCAAGATGAACTGCATTATCAGGTCCAGACAAGTCATGACTTGGGCTTCCCTGTAGCAATTCACGCAGTAGAATGGCAGGCTGTCCAGGCAGCTGCAGAAGTTTTAGGTGTCCTGCATGACGAAAAATCCATAAGCCGTCATGACCGAATTGAACATTGTTCGGAAGCCCCAAGCGCGATCATTGGAACAATTGCTAGGAGCCAAGCTATGGTTGTAACCCAGCCTGGATTCCTGTACTGGAGGCATCAGCGGTATAAAGAAACTGTTCCAGAAGACATGCAGCCCTATATATATCCGATTCCCAAATTCGCAGAGAATAATATCCCGTATGCATTCAGCTCTGATGCACCGGTCATAGACCCGAACCCGTGGTGTGGCATCGATGCTATCCTAAACGGTCGCCCTCCGTTTTACAGGGGGACATTGCCAACTGACGCTCCGCTACTAAGCCGACTGAAAGCAGCAATATATCCTTACACTTTGGGCGCGGCATATTCGGACAATACCCACATGGAGAAAGGTTCAATAACTATCGGTAAAAAAGCTGACCTCGCGATGTTTCCATGGTCTCCAGGCCCTCATCTTCCTCCGCCAGAGTCTAATTATGCGATACTCACGGTAATAGACGGTGTTGTAGTACATGACGACTTACCCGAATAGATCACTTCATTTCGTTCGGGACATTATGTATTCGGTCAACAAATTGAGTGATTCTGTAGATGGTCCCTTGGGAAGTTCTCTTAAACTCGCCTGCGCACTGGCACAATGCTTTTGAATAACACAATAACAATCTGCGATAGCGTCCGAATTCATGATCATATCTATCGCAAGCTTTAGTTGCTCCGGATCTCGAGCATCGGAAAACCATTTCCTAACAGGGTTATTATCCGGATATTTCTCTAGAAAGGTGATACTTGGCAATGTTAACACACCATTGCATAGGTCGCTGCCTACAGGCTTACCTATATGGTCAGAATTGCCCTCGAAATCCAATACGTCATCCATGATTTGAAAGGCCATTCCAATCGAATACCCGTAGGACCGCAAACTCTGTATACTTTGTTCTGGCGCGCTCCCTAATATTGCGCCCGTTTCCCCAGCTGTACAAAATAGCGAAGCCGTTTTCCGGTATATACGGTCCTCGTAATCCGAACGAGCTTTAAAGGCATCGAAGCTGCTAAAAAACTCACTAATTTGGCCGCTAGCCAATTCCATTATTGTCTCTGAAAATCGTCTGATTACCCTGACATTTTCAGTTTCACAGACCCACGTAGCCGAAGTGGCAAAGACATAATCCCCGAATAACACAGCGATATTACTTCCCCATTTCTGACTAACAGTGGCAACGCCCCGACGAGTCTCCGCGTCGTCAACGGTGTCGTCATGTATTAAGGTTGCGATGTGTAGTAATTCTATCGCTGCAGCCATGGTTACGGACGTATCCGATTGTTCTTCATGAACGGACGATGCCAGTAAGGTAACAGCTGGTCTGACTCGTTTTCCACCGCTGTTCAGAATATGTTTTATCAACAAATCCAAATCCGGTAGTGAATCGTTCCTCAATGTTAACAAACGATCCTCAACGCGTTGTAACCGTGCCAGAATCGGCTCATATATCGCTGACGTTGCAGAGTCTAAACCACTAATCACTTGAATTTTATCCTCTCTCCAAGGCAGATTCACCTGGGATTCCTACATCAACATCTAGCTTGGAGTACAACGGAGTGGGAGATGCCAAGGGAGTTCCGCCAGAGACGAGAGTTGTGCTCCAATCGTCGGGCCAGGGTTCAGAGCTAACATCCCCTTGAAAGCCTAAGAATTCATGAAGCTTCTGGCTGGTGAACGGTAGAAACGGAGTTAACATAATCTTGAGTCTGTTTAAAATATTTATCCCAACCCACAAGGTAGTCCCTGCAGAAGCTTTATCCGTTTTAATTTCTTTCCAAGGCGCTTTGGCATCTAAATACCTATTGGTTTCTTGAGCCAAACTGAAGATCTGGTTCAGTGACTGTCGTATCTTCACGGCTTCCAGGGTCTCTAGCACACTAGCTAACACGTCTTCAGAGGTCTTTAATAAACCGAGGTCAGACTCATGTAAGTCATTGGGTTCAGGCACTAAGCCATCAAAGTTCCGATACGTGAAAGATAATATCCGGTTTACAAGATTGCCGTAGGTAGAGACCAATTCATCGTTATTTCTGCGAATGAATTCTGCCCAGCTGAAGTCCGAATCTCCGGTCTCTGGCATGTTCATCGTTAACATATATCTGAGGGGGTCAGGATCATAATATTCCAGATAATCAGGCACCCATAGGGCCCAGTTTTGACTTGTAGAGAATTTGCGACTTTCCAAGCTGAGGAATTCATTGGCAGGGACGTCATAGGGTAAGTTAAGATCATGGCCGTATGCCATAATTATGGCCGGCCAAATAATACTATGGAAAGGTATGTTATCTTTCCCAATAAAGTAATAGCTTTTTGTATTTTTATCCTTCCAAAAATCCAACCAAGCGCTAGAGTCGTCGGATTGCCCAGCCCATTCTATCGCGGCGGACAGGTAGCCGATTACCGCTTCGAACCAGACATAGATGCGCTTGTCTTCATATCCTTCCATTGGGATCGGAACACCCCAATTCAAATCCCGCGTTATTGCTCTGTCCTTCAATCCGCTTTGCAGAAAGCTCCGACTCGAGTTCGAAACGTTAGTACGCCAATGAGGCTGGTGTTCCATCCAGTCGAGCAAATCGTCCTGGAAGGCAGACAGTTTCAAGAANNANTGCTGGGACTCCCTGAACTCNGGAGTTCCCGAGCATAATGTGCATAACGGATGAACTAACTCCTGTGGATCCAGNGTNCGCCCACAAAGATCGCACTGGTCTCCTCTGGCCTTCTCATTCTGGCAATGTGGACATGTGCCTTCNACATANCGGTCNGGTAAAAACCTNGTGCATTGTAGGCAATAAGCNAGGAGCATATTNGCTTCGTATATGTANCCTTTCTGNAGTAANTCCANAAATATATCTTGNACAACTNCTTGGTGGTTATCTGTGTGAGTTGTGGTAAACAAGTCAAAGCTTATNCCAAGCTTATTCCATGTTTCCACGAATTGAGGGTGGAATCTGTTTAGTACATCTTCCGGTGTTATCCCTTCTTGNNCCGCTCTTACAGTGATCGGTGTCCCGTGTGAGTCACTCCCAGAGACCATTAATACTCGCCGGCCGCGCATTCGGTTGTACCNCGCGAATACGTCAGCGCCCAGATAACAACCCGCTATGTGGCCCATATGAAGCGGCCCATTTGCATATGGCCAAGCAACCCCAATAAAAACGTTTTCTGACACTGAGGAATCCTTAATTAACCCAAGTTCCGACCGTAAAACCTTCACGGCTCCGTGGACTTCACTCTAGAAATCGACGTACACGCAGCGATATTACATGTTGGTAATCAGGACGATGATTTATTTTAGCACAATAGCGACTTCGGTTCGTCATTAATCCACTTGTCATTGATTTTCACTAGTGCGGAACAAGGTAAAATTAGTTTCCCGACGATTGACAATCAAGCACCAGATTGGTAACATTTTAGTGTATATCCCACTTAGAATGGGAGTAGTAGGAGATATTACCGTACCAGAGAGCCGGAGAATGGTGTGATTCCGGTTACGCGTAACCTCTGAACTCGCCCAGGAGTGGCTTTCCTGAACTAGAGTAGGGAGAGCGGCAGACACCGTTAACAGTCTCCAAGCTGTCTCGATTTTGATTGCTAACCAGCGTCTCTATGGGATCGAGAAAGAAGGGTGGTACCGCGGGAAATTAAAAAGACCCGTCCCTTCATAGGGATGGGTCTTTTTGTGATTAACAGAGAGGGTTCAATGAAGCTGACCGGTGCTGAAATAGTATGTGAAAGTCTTCTTAAAGAAGGTGTTGACCTATTGTTTGGAATACCTGGAGGGGCGGTATTGCCCTTTTACGATGCATTAGGTAAATATCCAGCATTACGCCACGTTCTTGTCCGACACGAACAAGCAGCTTCAATGGCAGCCGACGGTTATGCAAGGGCTAGTGGTAAAGTCGGCGTATGTACAGCTACTTCAGGGCCAGGCGCAACTAACTTGGCTACTGGTATTGCAGCGGCACAGATGGATTCAGTGCCTATAGTAGCCATAACTGGCCAAGTGCCAAGGGCGGCAATAGGTAGAGACGCATTTCAAGAGACAGATCTAACTGGCCTTACACTGCCCATAACTAAACATAATTATTTAGTGATGGATGTGCATGACGTTGCTCCTGCCATTAAGGAAGCTTTCTATATAGCACGCTCGGGAAGGCCAGGTCCAGTCCTAGTTGATATACCAAAAGACGTATTGCTTGGGGAAAGGATAGACTTTAACTGGCCACAGGAACTTGATCTTCCTGGATACAAGCCAGCTGGTTCTGCTCCTGAGGCCCAGATATTAAAAGCCGCTGAAGTGATTAATAACGCGCACAGGCCGGTTATACTGGCTGGCCACGGGGTGATTATTTCTAGAGCATTTGATGAATTGAAGGAATTGGCAGAAAAAGCCCAGATCCCAGTCATAACCACTCTACTGGGAATAAGTTCCTTTCCAACTGATCACATTTTAAATGTAGGAATGCCTGGTATGCACGGGATGGCGTATGCGAGTCTCGCGATTGACCAAGCTGACGTGGTTATTTCTCTAGGTGCTAGGTTCGACGACAGGGTCACTGGAAGAATTTCAGACTTTGCCCCAAATGCGAATATTGTCCATTTTGACATAGACCCATCAGAATTTAACAAAAATGTTAGGGTAGCGGCACCCGTATTGGGGGATCTTAAGCAAACATTGACACAAATAATCCCATCAATCAACAAAACCATTCGATTAGACTGGATGCAAAACATCGAACAACTCAAAACTGAACACCCCTCTCTGCATATCAGGGAAGACAAAGAAATCCTACCTCAGTTTGTTATGCAACAACTATCAGAAATCACCAAGGGCGACGCTATAGTGGTTACTGGTGTCGGCCAGCATCAGATGTGGGCTGCACAACATTATCACTTCACTGAAGCGAATACTTGGATAACTTCCGGCGGGCTCGGTACCATGGGATTCGAGGTCCCAGCTGCTTTGGGCGCAAAGCTAGCGCGACCAGAGAAAGTTGTATGGTCAGTAGCTGGAGACGGTGGGTTCCAAATGACTATGTGTGATTTAGCCACCGCGGTAGAGAACAATATAGAAGTCAAATTTGCCATACTCAATAACGGCACACTGGGCATGGTTAGGCAGCTGCAGGATCTATTCTATGAAAACGGGTTCGTAGCATCTCTTTACTCGGGCAACCCTGATTTTGTCAAATTGGCTGAAGCATATGGCATCACAGGAATAAAAGTAACTGATAAGAGTCAGGTCGCCCAAGCGATTCAAACCGCCATGGATACGCCTGGTCCCGTAATAATAGACTTTATCGTAAAGCAGGATGAACATGTTTTCCCCATGATACCGGCGGGCGAGTCAGTGAATGAAATTATGGAAGAACCATCACCTGAGTCAGTGTCCAGATGACGAAACAAAACAATTACCACACTATTATTTCTCTCGTTCAGGATAAACCGGGAGTGCTAGCCCGTGTGGCGAGTCTCTTCAGGCGGCGGGGATTCAATATAGCGAGTCTGGCAGTTGGCCATAGCGAGGAACCTGGCTTATCTAGAATGACATTTGTTGTCGACGGAGACCAGTACACGGTCGACCAGGCAACTAAGCAATTGGACAAACTAGTAGACATCGTAAAAGTATCTGACATTAGCGAAGCGGACGTCGTCGCACGCGAATTGGCGCTCATTAAAGTCTCCATCACCGATCAGACCAGGAGTCAAATTATTGAGATAGTCCAACTTTTTCGAGCCAAGATTGTTGATGTAGGAACCATGTCACTAGTCGTAGAAACGACTGGTGAAGAAGCGAAAATTGATGCGTTAATCGAATTGCTACAACCTTTCAACATAACAGAACTGATGCGTACGGGGAGAGTTGCTATGGTGAGGGGTAAATCCACTGGAGAGATTAGCGACGATTACTCTACAAATTCTATAGACGGTAACAAAAACCGGGCTTTAGCCCGTGAGGTCGGATCGTACTAACGGGACCAATGGAAAAAAGAATCACACCGAAAGGATAATAAGATGGTAACAGTATACTACGATAAAGATGCAGACTTATCCGCGCTAGCGGGAAAAACTATCGGAATGGTTGGTTACGGAAGCCAGGGACATGCACATGCCCTGAACCTAAAGGATAGCGGTCAAAATGTGATAGTTGGGCTCTATCCTGAAAGCAATAGTCGGGCTGCGGCCCAAGAAGCCGGACTACAGGTAGCAGATGTCCCCGAAGTAGCCCGAGAGGCGGACGTTCTGATGGTCGTTATTCCTGACCATATCCAAGGAGAGATCTACAGGCAAGAAATCTCACCCAATCTTAAATCTGGCGCAGCGCTAATGTTTGCTCACGGATTTAGCATCCACTACAAGGAAGTGGTACCACCTCCCGACGTCGACGTAATGATGGTAGCTCCAAAAGCTCCTGGCCACAGAATGCGGGAACAATTTGTAGATGGCATTGGAGTCCCTGGTCTACTGGCAGTCCACCAGGACGCAACAGGTAACGCCAGGCAAATAGGGCTCGCCTACGCGAAAGGTGTTGGCTGTACCAAATCCGGAGTTTTAGAAACGACTTTCAAAGACGAAACCGAGAGCGACCTCTTTGGAGAGCAGGCAGTCCTTTGTGGCGGTATTACTTCGTTAATCAATACCGCTTTTGAAACCCTCGTTGAGGGAGGATACCCACCCGAGATAGCATACTTCGAAGTTCTCCATGAGATGAAGTTAATCGTGGACTTAGTTCAACAGGGTGGCTTCAATTACATGCGCTATTCAGTCAGCGATACCGCTGAATATGGCGATCTGACCCGTGGTCCGAGAGTGATTGACGACCATGTAAAAGATAATATGAAGAAGGTTCTGGCGGACATACAAGATGGTACGTTTGCCAGAGAGTGGATTACAGAGAATCACGAAGGACGCCCTCGTTTTAGACCTCTACGCGAGGAAGCAAGGGGTAGCAAGATCCACGAAGTGGGTCGCGAGTTGCGCGCCATGATGCCTTGGCTAGACGCCAAAGAGGTGTAAATATCGTTTCTTCTGGAAACATTTAGGCATTTGGAGTTGACACAGATATAGGAGTTCTAATATGCAGAAAGAGGTGGAGTTCAGAGCAGTTCACCATCGCGGTCTGGTCTTGGCAAGGCTGGTAGCGGTGGACTGCGGGGCACTGTTACCCATTTGTTAGTCGCTTGGTAACAGACAAATCTACGTTATAAAGGAAGTAATTGTAATGGCTAACAACAGAGTACGATTTCTAGATACGACCCTCAGAGACGGCGAGCAATCAGCCGGTATTGGAATGACCGGTGAAGAAAAAATGGAGATTGCGAAACAGCTGGAAAGACTACGAGTCGACATAATAGAGGCAGGGTTCGCTGCAAGCTCCCCTGGTGACTTTCAAGCTGTGAACAATATAGCTAAAGAAGTAAAAGACGCACAAATTTGTTCACTTGCTCGGGCCCATCCTAACGACATCGATCAGGCTTGGGAGGCGATTAAAGTCGCTCAAGCACCTCGCATACACGTGTTTTTATCCTCATCAGAAATCCACGTGATGCATCAGTTGCGCAAAAATCGGGAAGAAGTTATGGAACTAGCCGTCAGCATGGTTGAACGTGCGAAGGGATATTGTAATGACGTCGAGTTTTCCCCCATGGACGCCACGCGAACAGAGCCCCAATATCTATATGACATGCTGGAAGCTGTAATACGGGCAGGAGCGACTACTATCAACGTCGCGGACACGGTGGGATATGCCATCCCCTCCAATTTTACGACCCTTTTGCAGGACATCCAGGAACGGGTAGCCGGAATTGAGAACGTTACCTTGAGTGTCCATTGTCATAATGACCTTGGCCTTGCGGTCTCTAATAGCCTGGCTGCCGTCGAAGCGGGAGCGCGACAAATTGAGGGATGTATAAACGGCATCGGAGAACGAGCAGGAAACGCGTCCTTAGAAGAAATAATTATGGGACTCGATACCCGTAGGGATCTCTTCCAGATCGACATGGGCATTGATACTACCCAACTATATCCAGCCAGTCGTCTCGTTAGCCGTATTACGGGTATGGCAGTTCAAGCAAATAAGGCCATTGTAGGGGAAAATGCATTCAGACATGCGTCTGGCATACACCAAGATGGAGTTTTGAAAAACAGAAGCACATATGAGGTAATGGATCCAGCTAGAGTTGGAGTTCCAAGTAACAGTCTAGTCTTGGGTAAACTTAGCGGGCGAGCTGGATTACAGTCTCGTCTTGAAGATCTAGGATACACATTATCTCGCGAAGAGATTTCTAATGTTTTCGAGTCCTTCAAGGTCCTAGCAGATAAGAAACGGGAGGTTACCGACCGTGACTTGGAAATCTTAATGGATGAGGAAAAAAGGGAAGCTGGTGAACCAATCAGCTACACTCTGGATCAGGTGCACTTCTCCAGCGGGGACCACGATATACCAACCGCTACTGTGAGACTGCACGGCCCCGATGGTATCTCCACTGACGCCTCCACCGGAAACGGGCCGGTCGATGCCGTCTGTAAAGCCATAGACAGGGTCATCGGATCCTCAACCCGACTTGTGGACTTCAATGTACAGTCAATTAGCGAAGGTCTCGATTCTATTGGAACAGTTACGATTCGCATCGAAAGTGCAGGCAGGACCTTCTCAGGTAGAGGAGCTTCGACTGATATCGTAGTGGCAAGCGCCAAAGCTTACCTTAGCGCGGTTAACCGGCTATTAGCTGCAGATGATGAAGCTAATAGCCCTGCGATTGGCAGCACGCCAGATTAAAAAACAACTGAAACTATCGGAGAGTAAGATCCTCTATACCGTCATTTATGGACTTACTCTCCTAGACTAACGCTCTAGATCAATGATTTGTGGCTGGATTACTTTCCCTCTAATATCTAATATTGCTAAAGTGCCGAGAGATCCCACTGCATGTTTACTACCCGGATAGGTAGGACTTCCAGGATTCAAGAACATGACTCCCTCCTGTTCACAAACCAACTCTTCATGAGTGTCTCCAAAAAGCACTAGATCTACCGAATCTCCAAACTTTTTTGCAACGATCTTTGCTACATCGTTATCCTCAAAGATCAATTCAGTACCATCAGCGTTAGTCAGAATACCTTTTATTGGCCATTGAATATCGTGAACCATTCCAATCGAAACTGACTCAACTTTCACAACCCTGGTCACATTAGCTAACCTATCGCCTGGTTCGATCGGATCTTCGTATCCTCTTACCGCCAAAACCGGTGCAACTTGTTCCAATACATCAAGAACCCCTAGACATTCGAGATCCCCACAATGCAAGATAAGGTCGACACCAGACAAATGAGACAATATCGTTTCCGGTAGGTCTCTGCCTGACCCTGCAGAATGAGTATCTGATATAACTCCAACTAACATTATTGTTCCTCTAGATGCTTCCTAATGCCCTTATCGTACTCACCACAGAACGTTGGTCCATTCCGTGAGGGAAAGCTACGACAGGAGCATCAGCTCCGCATGACCTAAATCGCTCTATTTGAAATTTACATTCGTTCGGATCCCCAGTAACCGCGATCCCATCCACCATTTCGTCGGATATTAATCTAGATGCTTTCTCTCGATCATTGCGCACCCACGCTTTGCGAACATTGTCTGATTCACTTTGATATCCATACCGACAGAACAGGTTGTAATAGTATGTGCCCATACCACCTACATAGTACGCAATGTGGCGCCTAATTAGGTCACGCGCTCTCTCACGTTCTTGAGACCTATCCACAACATAGCACAAAATCTGGGGACAAACTTTAACAGAATCACGAGTACGCCCAACCGATGCGGCCCCCGCTTCAACTTCATCTTTCAACATGCCCAGATATCCATAATGCACCCAAATGGGTATCCATCCGTCTGCAACCTTACCGGTCAGAGCGAGATTACGTGGACCTAAGCTAGCGAGATATATCGGAATTTCTTTTTGGACAGGGTTTATATTTAGGCGGAAGCCTTGAAGAGCGAAATCTTTCGTTACGTAGTCCAGTCTCTCGCCCGAAAGCGCTCGTCTAATAATGGAAACATACTCTTCTGTGGTTTCAATTGGCTTTTTGAACGGTACACCATGCCAGTTTTCGATGACTGTTTTCCCACTGGTTCCTAGACCCAATACTGCCCTACCGCCTGAAATAGAATCCAACGAAGCTATACTTTGCGCGATCAAAGCCGGTGTTCTACTATAAATGGGCAATATGCCCGTCCCAAGCTTCAATGAACTGGTATTACATGCTACAAATGTTAGAAGAGTTAGCGCATCTCTCCCCCACGATTCTCCTGTAAAGAACGTCGAATAACCGTATTCCTCACTTAATCGAGCAATCTCGAGCAGCTCCGCATTCGTCGTATCCTGACGGCTTCCGTAAGCTATACCAAGTTCTTCTGATGCCAACCTCAAACCACCGCAACGCAATTATTTGGAGGACTTCTAAAATAAACTACCTCAGTTCCGATTCTCCCAGAGAGTAAAATAGTCGTGAGAATCGCCACCAAATGCTTCCGACAACTCATCTCGATTAATCTTGTTTAGAGCTTCATTCTCTTCGGTCACGAGCCTCGACAGTACGCCTTCCCATTCATATCCATTGGATTTCAGCATCTCTGACCCAATCAGCGAATTGAGATTATCGACAAGTCGCTCGGACTGAACAGCCAAGGCACCTCCGCTTATAACGAATACAACAACAGAAGGCACGGATTCATCGTCATCCGGATCGATTCCCAAGCTTTCCAATATAAAGGACATAGAAATGTCCCGTATAAGTTCCTCCATTCTGAGTGGCAAGTTGATGAGATGGGAGAAAGGTGACCCCGTCTCCCGACGGGCAACTAAGGAGAATTCATGCTCGACAGCAGAGTAAAATCTGTCTGTAAAAATGTCTTCAGTGTTTAAGAGATTCACTATTGGATCAGAATATCTAAGATCAACCGTCATAAACTCTTTTAAATGAGGAAATATGAAGATCTGCAAGTCGCATTCTTCACCTTCCGGCACCTGACCTTTAAATAAATCTTCCATCAATTTATCTACTCTACATCCTATTCTAACAAGTTCCTACCGTAAAACTACAATTATACCTGCTCTAGTGACTCCAACCAACTAGCGGAAGTAACCCGATTATATGTCCATCAAATCAGCAAACTGTACCGACAACCAATTGGATAAGCTCATTGCTTGTATCGAATTACGCAGTAGGATTTGTTTCGATTCGCGCTCCTCGGGTGTTAGTGATATGGCTCTCGCAAGAGCATCAGAAGTACCCTCCAAGTCAGCAGGGCTAACACTGATAACCCCTTCCTTAAGAGAAGGATACACCCCACTCGTATTTGACAATACCACCACTCCATTTCTGGAATTAATCAGGGGACCCTCTTGGGCAATCAAATTAGTTCCCTCGGAGATGGTATTGACTAGCAAAACATCATAAAAGGTCATAGCCGCAACAGCTTGCAGATAGTTATTCTCTATAAGTGCTACCACTGGCGCCCATGTATCAGTGCTATAACCCGTATTGATGCGAGCAATCTCCTGACGAATTTCTTCCAAGTAACGTTGATATTGCCTGATATGCGATCTAGAAGGAACAATACAAGCCCAAAACGTTACACGCCCACATAAGTCTTTCCGGTTCTTCAACAGAATTTCGTACGCCTTGAGGGCTCGGACTATATTCTTGCTTGGTTCAGCCCTATCAATACGAACAATGGAGATATCAGTAGAAGATTCCATCAGCGTCCGTCGTCGTTCAATAACCCTCGGTGACTGGCTTATTGAAACTACTTCACTAGGATTTATTCCCATCGGATATATCTTAAGCTTACATGTATGCCCATCCATGCTGATCGTCTGGTTACCCCAATCGATTGTGGTGTCCAAATCGGAAAGCTCCACTGTGGACAAGAAGTTACGACTATCTGCCATAGTTTGAAATCCGAGTATATTCGTTTTGCATAATGATGCACAGATTTCATTAACGATGTCTTGGGGCAACATGTTCCAATATCGAGCCTCAGGCCATGGTACATGAACATAATGTTGAATCATCAGGTCTGGTCGCATCTTACGTAGCATTCCAGCGCATAGATAGAGATGATAATCGTGCAACATTACCAAACTAGGCTTAGAGGATGCATCCACTTCTTCGATGATACCTGAAGCAAACGTTTGATTCACCTGGAGATACCCTGAAGACCAAGCATCATACACTGTCGAGTCCACATTGGGGCTATAGGGAGTATTCCACATGTAATGATGTAGAAACCACAACAGCGGATTACAAATGATGTTGTAGTATTTATGGTATACACGCCGGGACGGCTTCACAAATTTTATGGATCCGGTGAACTGGGGAATAGGTTTAGGAATCTTAGAAAGACCAGCACTGCTGGATGCGCGCCTATCGGCCTCCCCAAGAGCACTGGAGACCCATGTTAGGTCAGTCCCATCGGGCAGTGCCCCCAAGGCAGTAACTACCCCTCCACTCGTGTGACGAGGTACCAATTCTCCATTATCAGCTGACCGATATTCGACAGGACCGCGATTACTAGCGACTATTAAGGAGTACCGCTCTGTTATATCGATACACAGCTGAGCCAATTCAGCCATGTCCTACTCCACTACCTCATCCTCACCGCAACCCCTCGGTGGAGGGAGGCTATTCGTACTAACTGAGAATAGCATAAGCATGTGTGGACAGTCCACTAGTCGCCTTATCCCAGCATATCAACCAGAGCGTCGGGGACCTGCGCCAAATCTGCAACGGTAACGTCAGGTACCATCTTAGGATCGGATAAGTCACCACGTTCTGAGAATCCTTCAATCCAGATAGCTTTCATACCAGCCAAATGGGCACCGAGGACATCATGCTGGATACTATCACCCACATGAACAGACATAGAAGCCCGCCCTTCCACGCGAAGAAGCGTTCGATGGAATATCTCGGGGGAAGGTTTACTCAACAATTCTTCATCTGAGAATACGGTCTCTTCAAAGAAATCAAGTGCTCCTGTCTCTCTTAAGAATCTGCGAAACGCCACCCCAGGTGTCATTCCAGTGTTGGAGATCAACGCAATCTTGAGCCCCATATCCTTTATCTTTGATAATACTTCCAAACAGTTATCATGCAATACGGGAGGTGATAGGAAGAAAGCGTCAGAATAGATCTCAGTTACAGAATCAAAGACCCCCTTTTCTAATGTCTCACTTAAATCGGGTTCCAGCAGATCCAGAAAAATCTTTACTTGGCGATCAAAATGCATGTCCCTATTGTCACTCCGAAGAGATCTGCACTGTGTGATACATTCGCTATATGCCTCTGTGAGTTCGCTCTCACTATAGGTCTTACCAGCCTTGGATAGTTCATCTTTAACGCCTGACAATCTGAGTTCACCGCGGCGAATCCCATGACCCAAAGAATCTATCAACAATGTTTGCCATAAATCAAAAGTGATGACATCAAACAAATCTATGCATACTCCCTAATGGCCTAGGACGCGATGTCCGGATGCTTAAGATGCCAATCAGTTGTCGATTCATAGGCATGCGCGACCTGCAGAACAGTCGATTCATCGAAGGCCTTACCAGCGATTTGAAGACCGACTGGCATCCCAGATGCAGAAAAGCCACACGGTACCGTGATTGCAGGAGTTCCTGTGATATTGTAGGGCCGACTATATTGCGTAACAGCGGCAGTTGTACCGACTCTAGTACCGTTAATCTCTACACTCTGCGCCAATAGGGTCGGTGCTGTAATCGGTTGGCTAGGACCAACCAAGACGTCTACAGTCTGGTATAACGCATTCACGGATGTATTAAACAAAGCACGCGCTTGCTGGGCTTTGAGGTAGTCTGCAGCAGTTATAAGCAAACCCGACTCTAACCTCAGACGCACAGGTGCATATAATTCTTCTGCATGATCTTTTAATAATTCTCTATGGTATGCAGCCGCTTCGCACATGAGTATAGTGCCTGAGATCGCTTGTGACTGCTCAAACATAGACATAGAAACCTCATGGATTTCCGCACCCATACTCTCGATATGCGAGATCGCCTTTCTGACTATAGATTCTACCTCAGCATCCAAAGGTGCATCAAAAAACTCTTTAACTATACCAACTCGTAACCCTTGAATAGACTTATTAAGATTTTCGGTATAGTCCGGAATATTTACCCGAGCGGAAGCTACATCTTTTGGATCAAAACCACTTATGACATTCATAGTCAATGCCGCGTCTTCTACTGTCCTAACCATAGGACCTGGATGATCTAGACACCACGACAATGGGGTCAACCCGTTACGACTAACGAGGCCATAGGTTGGCTTCAGACCAACGATTCCACAGAATGAACTGGGAATCCGCACGGAACCACCGGTGTCACTTCCCATTGTTATAGTGCATTGGCCAGAAGCTGCCGCTGATCCTGACCCACCACTCGAACCACCCGCTATTTTCTCAGGGTCCCAGGGATTGTGCATGTGTCCGTAATCAGGATTTTCACCTGTCGGACCATAAGCAAACTGATGCATGTTCAGTTTACCGATTAATATAGCGCCTGCCGCCCGGAACTTAGACGCGACTGTACAATCTTCGATAGGTACATAATTATCAAAAATGCGTGATCCTGAAGTAGTTTTAACTCCTCCAGTATTGAAAAGGTCTTTTAGGCCCACAGGTATTCCGTGCAGGGGTCCCAAATGATTTCCTCTGTTTATCATCGCCTCGGCTCGCCTAGCGGCCTCCTGAGCTTCATCGGCTAGTAAAGTTATAAAAGAATTGAGCACTGGCTCAGTTTCAGATATACGTTGCAGGTGCGCTTCAATAATCTCCACGGGAGAGACTTGCTTCTTCGAGACTAATTCGGATAGTGCACGCACGCTGGCGTAACATAAGTTAACGTCAGTCATTAAACATCCTCCTGGGCAGGGATAAACATCATTGGCGGTTCAGTGCTACCGACATCAATACTTCTCAAAGGATCGAGACTCGACAAAACGCTTTTTACGTAATCGAATAATTCTTTATCATGGCCAGTGTCCAAATCGATCCCTGATTGCCGGATCAAATATAGAAAAGCTTCATGTGATAATTCGTTTGTATTCGACACCATTATGAATGATCCCTCCCTAGGCATGTATGACCAGTCTGGCCACATTATTACCCAATGCATATCAGCTGGCAAACCCCTTATTGTGTTACGCTAGCTGATATACTGCCGCGGGTCCAGTTGGGAGTTACAGAACAGTCTATATTACGGTCTATATTCATGTGAACTCAAAACTTGCATATACCTGAGAATTTACTTTCTTGAAAGGCACCACGCATAGAGACAAAACAACATACATCTAAACCTATTGTCAAGGATGCTCCTTGGGGGCCGTTAGCAGTAGCAATTGGCATTATGGCCTTCCTCAGCAGTATGGCCATAATACTGCTCTCTCTAAGCAGATTATTCCAGCGCGAAGACGGCTTATCAGAGATACTCCTTAGTCTTCTTATGGGAATAATTATACTAGCGGTCGTATGTCTTCCCACAAAGATCGTTTATAAATGCTCATGGAATTCATTTGGCCTTAGGTTACCAACTTGCCGATTAATAATCTGGTCCGGCTTGTCTATCATGTCGGTATTCCTATTCTTGGTATTCGTGATGGTATATTCACTAGCGGTGTCCGCAGTCGGATGGACGTTCTTGCTGCCACCGGATGTAGCAAGTGTTATCGTCCTCCCGAAAGGCTATCTCGCAGTTGCTACATTTTGCATGATTGGTGTATGGACACCATTCACCGAAGAGATACTATTTCGAGGGTTTATTTTCTCTGGTTTGCGAACTCGCTTTGGACCGCACACGTCGGTAATAATCACCTCCCTGATGTTTAGTGGGATGCACGCCCATATTGGAGTTCTAATTCCAACGTTTGTAATGAGTTTATTCCTCACCTATCTATATCGGGCCACGAATTCGATTTGGCCATGCATATTAGCGCACAGTGTTAACAACTGCCTCACGTTAGCAATAACCTTCATACCCGTATGGACATCAATAGGCTCATAGTGTAGATTGACTCAGTTGAGGTAGAGGCCGTGGACCGAGTAACAGAAACTTTTGCATCCATACGACAATCCGGGCGTACCGGTTTGGTCACATACATCACATCAGGCTTCCCTAGCCTAGATATAACCAAAAAGCTTATACCAGTTTTAGTAGAGAATGGGGCCGATCTAATTGAGCTCGGTATACCTTTTAGTGATCCGTTGGCAGACGGTCCAGTTATTCAAGAATCAACCAACATCGCCCTCGAAAACGGTATCACTATTGATGACTGTCTAAATATCGTCGAGGCGGTTCGGAAAGACATACCAACGACTCCACTAATCCTAATGGGTTACTACAATCCGATTTTTAACTACGGGATAGCAGAATTCGCTCACAAATGTTCTTCCGTTGGAGTTGATGGACTCATAGTAGTGGACCTACCATGGGAGGAAATCACTCCTCTTCAGAGTGCATGCTCAGAACACGGGCTTCATATCATTCCTCTATTGGCTCCAACAAGCGCTGCAGACCGGATAGCTGGGACCCTTACCGTCGGATCAGGCTTTATTTACTGCGTAAGTGTGACCGGAGTAACCGGTTCTAGGCAAGATGTCTCCGATCGTGGGTTAGATCTCATCCAGCGTGTTAAAGGTCATACATCATTGCCTCTCGCCGTCGGTTTTGGCATCTCCAGCCGTGAGCATGTATTAGAAGTATGCAACGAAGCCGACGCAGCAGTTGTAGGAAGCGCGCTGATTCGTACGATGTTGGATTCCCCCGAAGACAAAATAATCGCAAACGTGGCCGATCTTGTATCAAATCTATCAGGCAAGAAATCCTAGGACGAAGTGCAATGACAGAATGTAGAGGAATACGTGGTGCTACGCGAGCATCCGGAAATACAGCAGAGGAAATCTATGGGGCTACGAAGGAACTACTTTCTGAATTAATCGAGGCCAATCATCTGGAAGAACCCAACGTGGCTATGGTTTTCTTCACTGTGACGGAGGACCTAGATGCAGTTTTTCCGGCAGCTGCGGCACGACAACTGGGCTGGAACACTACAGCATTGATGTGCGCACGCGAAATACCCGTCCCGGGAAGCATGCAGAGTTGTGTAAGGATATTGATCCTCTACAACACAGATACTCCCCAATCAGAAGTCACAAACATATATCTAAATGGGACTGATGCCCTTCGTTCTCAAGGACTACCCGAATAACCATATACTGAGTTTCATCTCAAACTTGTCCCGGCGCTCGATTGACACTTCCCGGACGTATCTCGTATAATCCCATTGATGTTTAACTTGTTGGGTTCATACGAATACTATTATTACTTTACTGGTACCGACCGGACCAGCGGAGTTTTGGTGCTATAGAAACCACCCCAAAGTCAGAAATACACCAAAACCCCAGCCAAACAGGTTGGGGTTTTTGCTTCAAGGGAAACATACTTCTGACCTCGTTAAATAATAAACATCCGAAGTATAAAAATACTTTAAAGAGGAGTCTACCGTGCAGTCGTCATCAACAAGGGATGTACACGTAATGGATACACAACCTTTAATAACACCTATAGAATTGATTAAAGAGATACCCCTGTCAGATAAAGCCAAAGAGGTCGTCCTTTCTGGACGGGAGCAACTTCGTAAAATTCTCGACGGTCAAGATGATCGTATGCTTGTTGTTGCAGGACCCTGCTCGATACATAACGAAGAATCTGCCCTTGAGTACGCATCTCAATTAGTTGAATTGTCCAAAAAGGTATCCGACACAATGCTGATTGTCATGCGAGTCTACTTTGAGAAACCCCGTACTACAGTAGGATGGAAAGGTCTAATATATGATCCACATCTGAATGATAGCTTTGACATCGAGGGCGGTCTCAAAACAGCTCGTTCCCTATTACTTAAGATAAACGAGATGGGAATGTACGCAGGTACAGAATTCTTAGACCCGATAGTTCCACAATACCTGGCCGACTTGATTACATGGTCTACAATTGGCGCAAGAACTACCGAGAGTCAAATACATAGGCAAATGGCTAGTGGATTAAGCATGCCCGTGGGATTCAAGAACGGCACTGATGGTAATGCACAAATAGCTGTGGACGCCATGTTATCGGCCCGAAGCCCTCATGGATTTATTGGTTTAGATACCGATGGTCGTACAGCCCTGATCAAAACAACGGGCAACCCCGACGGGCACTTAGTGTTGCGAGGCGGTAACAGCGGCCCGAATTATCACGCCGACGACGTAGCAGATGCCAAAGAACGACTAACTGCTGGAGGAGTGCGATCTCAACTAGTAGTAGATTGCAGCCACGGGAATTCTTATAAAGACCATACCAAACAGGGCATGGCGTTCAAAGACGTAGTCTCTCAACGCGCCTCCGGTGACGCAGACATCATTGGGTGTATGCTAGAGAGTAATCTTAATCCTGGAAATCAAAAACTCTGTGAAGACCTCTCACAACTAGAATATGGTGTTTCCATTACGGACGCTTGCATAGGTTGGCAGGAAACAGTTGACCTGCTTGGCTGGGCTCACGAGGAATTAGGAAGTGGCAAGCCAGCTGCTGTCCGATAGACTCAGATTTTGTCTTGAGCATTCAACAAAGCCTCTCTTTGGAGAGGCTTTGTTCTTCTCACACCTCAATTTACATTCTATACGTAATACGTTAGACATGTGACCTGCAACTACGTTTATCGTTGTTAATATGCTACCCGTGCCGGTTTACGTCTCCAGTCTTGCAAGGTCTTTCAGCCGTTGATATAATGCTCCTCACTTTGGAGACACCTGTTTTCTGTCAGGGAAGGTTTTGGAGTGGTTAGATGATTCTCAATATCACACTACAGCCTGTTAAGCTGGAAGATATACAACGAATCCATATGTGGCTGGAAGACTCAGAAATAAGCGAATCCTGGTATGGCTTAGATGAGGATGAACAACCTATCCATATAGGCTATTCACCTGCCCTGTTGATGTCCTCTGTCGACGAACCACCATTGAAACACATCCAGAGTAATTCCAGAAGAATATTTTCACTATATAGTAAAGAAGAAGGCCACATCGGAGAAGCCCAACTAGTGATTGAATGGGCTCTACAAGAAGCCCAGCTGTTTATATTAATCGGACGTAAGGACCTATGGCACCATCATTATGGGACGTCTGCTCTCATATCACTATTAGACGAGGCCTTCCAAAATTTGCAACTCCATAGAATTTGGGTAGATGTACCTGAATACAATAATCACGCACTTACCATGTTCAATCATGTTGGTTTCGTTCTTGAAGGGCATCTACGCGCTACGCATAGAAAAAATGAATCCTGGTATGACTCCTCAGCGATGGGTCTACTACAAGAAGAATATACAAGAAGACGCGCCAGACTAATTCAGTCATAGAACACAATGGCCGGAGGACTTCATGCCAGTCATCACAATAAACGGCCCAATCGGGGCAGGAAACATTGAAGTAGGGCAACTAATAGCTGAACGTCTTAAACTTGACTACGTAGACCGCATGGTATTTGCCGAAGCTGCCAAGTTAGCCGGGGCTCCAGTAGGGGCCATGATGGCTAAAGAACAGAAAGTGATTAGTTTCCGAGAGAAACTAGGTAGATTTCTACAAGATGTATTGGAAAGGTCAGCTGCATCTGGTATTAGTGGAGAAGCCTATTTTGGCCGCGGCATGGAGATGTTGCCTGCCGAGACTTACGAGGAGCTCGCTGGAGACCCATCAAATCCAAGTCAACGCCTAAATGATACCGCCTTTATAGAGGCTACTACCTTAGTCGTAAACAGATTAGCTGCATCTGGGAATGTTGTGATCATCGGGAGAGGCTCAAACATGATATTGCAAGGTGTACCCGGTGTGATCCACATAGGATTGGTAGCACCAATTGAGATACGGTCTACCACTGTCCAGGCACGAGAACATTTAACAGAGTCTGAAGCTGAGTCATATGCTAAGGAATTAGAACAGGCTAGAATTACATTCTACCGTAAGTTTTTCAAGGTAAGTCCGAGCGATCCCGAACTCTACCACATGATATTAAACATGGGAGTGTTAACCCAGAAGAATGCAGCAGATATGATTTGTCATACCATAGGAGATATTTAGTCTCCGCGTTATAATAAAATTATTCCGCATTCTAGGATAACGTGACACACACCATTGATTCCCTTCAGTGACGCCACCACTCATTACCAGTCTAAGCCTGCGGTGACGATTGCGCTCATTAGCATCAATACTGTCATCTTCGCCCTTCAAATCCTTTTCGGCGGTATAGGCATGATTTTCGGAGAGTCGGGCATAGAATCCTCCCAGATATTTCACAGGTGGGGATTCATACCTGCAGAGATATCAACCGGCCAGACAAGGACGTATATCACTATAATTACCGGATATGGTATATCACAGGGGCAAATTGTCCCCATGACGACCCCCTTAGATGTGGCCACTCCGATTTCAGACTGGCTTACCCTTCTATCTTCCATGTTCATGCATAGTAGTGGATTGCATTTTGCCGGCAACATGCTTTACCTATGGGTTTTCGGCGATAACGTAGAACATCGACTAGGACCAGTTAAGTATACGATGTTCTACCTGATATGCGGCTTCGTTGCCGCTCTGTGTCACTGGTTCTTTTTCCAATCTTCAGTTGTCCCACTTATCGGGGCCAGTGGCGCAATATCTGGAGTGCTTGGGGCATACTTTTTACTATATCCATATAACCGCGTCAAAGTCCTGTTCATGTTTGTATTCATAACTGCGCTTGAACTCCAGGCTATGTATGTACTCGGCTTTTACCTGCTCTTGCAACTATACCAATTACTGGGCACAGTCGGAGTATCAAATCAAACCAGCGTGGCACTCTGGGCGCATATAGGCGGGTTTGCCGCTGGATTAACAATAATCGCTGTTTATAAAAAGCTATGCGGGCAACCGGTATGGCCTCGCAGATTTTACTAGGTATGGGGCCAAGGCTCAATTTGGCAATCTCCAAAAGCGTCTACTAGATTGCAGAATAGCTAATGACTGTTCGGGCATCTACTATCACGCCCTACATTGCCAGATCACTGTGTAGTACTAGATATCGTTAACCACATTTCATATGATATTATGTTGCTTAAGTACTAATCTCAACTATTTACTCGGAGGAATACATGCTGGACTATAAGCCCAATATGGTCTTGTCAAATCAAGAATATAAAGTAGTCGGAACCAGGCCTATACGACCTGATGGAGCGGATAAAGTAACTGGCAAAGCCAGATACGCGGCTGACACAAATTTACCAGGATTGCTTTTTGGTAGAGTCTTACGCAGCCCTCACGCCCACGCCCGTATCAAGAGCATAGACACTAGCAAGGCAGCTGCGCTTCCTGGTGTAAGAGCGGTGGTCACTTCAGCGGATATAGTGGAACCAACCGGCAGGGCCTCGGAATTATCCGAAGGTGCAATGGTCAACTATAAGTTTTTAAGCAATAACGTTCTTGCAACAGACAAAGCTCTCTACAAAGGACACGCTATTGCAGCGGTTTGTGCTTCAAATACTCATATTGCCGAACAAGCGCTCAAGCTAATCGAAGTCGAATATGAAGTTCTACCTCCTGTCATGAACGCTAAAGATGCAATGAAGGCCGATGCACCGCTACTCCATGACCGATTAGCATCCATGACGACCGCGACTATCCGAGCGGGAGGAGTCCTTGACGATAACGATCCCACCAAGGGAAGTAACCTTGCCAATAAATTCGAATTTCAACTAGGCGATTTAGATAAAGGGTTCGCCGAGGCTGATTTCATAGTAGAAAAAGAAACGTCAACAGTAGCAGTTCACCAAGGCTACATTGAACCTCAGAGTGGTACAGCCCAATGGCATGAGGACGGAACACTTACCGTATGGTCTAGCAGTCAAGGTCATTTCACTGTTCGTGACTACACCGCAAGATTGATGGGTGTCCCAGTTTCGCAAGTCAAAGCGGTACCAATGGAAATTGGCGGAGGATTCGGCGCGAAGCTCACAATGTACGCTGAACCAATAGCCGCCGCACTCGCCCGGAAAGCCGGCGCGCCTGTTAAAGTAACTATGACAAGAACCGAAGTGTTTGAGGCCACAGGTCCTACCTCGGGAACATTCATAACAGTCAAAATGGGTGTAACCAAGGACGGTCGAATAACCGCCGCTGACGCTAAAATGATATTTGAAGCCGGAGCTTTCCCTGGTTCACCAGTCGTTGGCGGTGCGCAATGCATAATGTCAGCATACGACATACCGAATGGTCGAATCGAAGGTTACGATGTCGTCGTAAATCGACCCAAAACCTCCGCTTACAGAGCACCAGGTTCCCCAGCAGCAGCGTTTTGTATAGAAACTGTAATAGACGAGCTAGCCGAAAAGATTGGAATGGATCCGGTAGACTTCCGCCTCTTGAACAGTGCTAAAGAAGGGACTCGCAGGGTAACTGGTCCTACTATGCCACTGGTAGGTTTTATAGAAACGCTAGAGGCCGTTAAAAATCATCCCCATTACTCTGCTCCCAAAGATGGGAAACACAGGGGTCGCGGAGTTGCCACTGGCTTCTGGGGTAACAATACAGGTCCATCGAGCGCCGTCGCGACTGTAAATCCCGACGGAACAGTTAACCTTGCAGAAGGGTCTCCTGATATAGGCGGCACTAGATCATCAGTATCCCTGCAGCTAGCAGAAGTGTTGGGGATTCCCGTTGAAGACGTACATCCTCAGGTGGTTGATACTGATTCCATTGGCTTCACTTCTAACACCGGCGGGAGTAGCGTAACCTTCAAGACAGGATTCGCCGCGTATACCGCAGCACAGCACATCAAACAGCAACTCATCGAACGAGCTGCCAAGAGGTGGGATGTGTCCACGGACGACGTCGAATATACGGACGGTATAGCCCAACACAAGTCTGACCCGGAACTAAAACTAACCTTCAAACAAATAGCAGCTATCCAGGTTCCGACCGGTGGACCCATAGTCGGGAGTGCCGGAGTGAATCCCCCAGGAGCCGGCCCGGCTCTAGCGGCCCACGTTGTTGACGTGGAAGTAGACGTCGATACAGGAAAAGTGGAGATAGTAAGATATACGGCCTTTCAGGACGTGGGTAAAGCGATTCATCCAAGCTATGTGGAGGGTCAAATCCAAGGGGGAGTAGTCCAAGGAATTGGCTGGGCCTTAAATGAAGAGTACTTCATAAATGATAATGGTCATATGGTCAATTCTAGCTTCCTAGATTATCGTATGCCAGTAAGTTTAGATCTGCCAATGATAGATACTGTGATAGTTGAAATTGCTAACCCTAACCACCCATTCGGGGTGAGAGGCGTCGGTGAGGTTTGCATATGCCCGCCTATGGCTGCTATATCTAATGCAATCTATGACGCCATAGGGACTAGAATAAACGAATTACCGATGAAACCAGGAACCATACTCGAGGCTCTCGGCAAAATCTAGACATAAGTAGGGCAGAGATTCAACCTATCTGAGAGTTAGAAATGCATGGCTGAAGTGTGGATACCACCTCAAATACAAAATCTAACCGGTGGTGTGGAAATAGTACACGTCCCAGGATCTACAGTTCGTCAACTTATCAATAACCTTGACGAACTATACCCAGGGTTAAAAGAGATTCTGTATGATGAGGAAGAAGAAGATATCATGCCTGGATTAGCTGTGATTGTTGATGGTGAAGCTAGCCAGCTAGGAGTCCTAGAAAGGCTCACCGACAGCAGCGAAGTACATTTCCTTCCCGCTATTGGTGGAGGCCGATCATAGTAAAAAAAGGTAACACAGAAACGAGGGATCCAACAATAGATCCCTCGTTTCTGTGTCGCAACAACTCAGCTTGACAAGGTAACATCGCCCCGATAGAGTACCAATCACTTCCTTAACAATTGAAGAGACACTAGGTCCGTGCAGTTAAATGGGAAATGCGGTGAAACTCCGCTGCGGTCGCGCCACTGTTAGCGAATAGAACTTCGCAAGCCAGGGAACCTGCCTAGTGTTGAGGTGTTCCGAGATTGCGCTATACAATCCTGAACTGCCAAATTAAGTGGAGATACAAAGCACCCCTGGTTATAGCCAGGGGTTTTCTTATAAAGCCGGTGCGTGACTGACGTGACCATCAATCAAATCGCAGTATTAGTACAATAAGGTTTAGATATGAATATGATTTCCAATGATCTGCACATGACTATCGTGGGGGTAGGGCCAGGAGACCCAGATATGCTGACTATTAAAGCACAAAAGGCCATTGCGTCAGCCGATCTAGTCGTCGGTTTCCAAACCGTACTGAATGTAGTGGAAACCTGGGTCACAAGTGGTGAATTATGTCCCATGAGCTATAGAAACCAAGAGGAGGTCCTAGATTACGCCAAGTCCCAGGTCACAGACGGGAAGACCTGCGTGGTTTGCGCATGGGGTGATTTAAACGTATCTGCCCGAGAACTATTGGAACGGGTTTACAGAAGAGTTGGAAACGTAACCCTAATACCAGGTATAAGTTCCATTCAATTCGCAGCAGCTCGCACGGGAATATTCATGGAAGAATCATTGTTTATAACCCTACACAAACGAGCTGACACAGGCTCGGATCTGGAAGAGCTTATCCACCATCTAAAAGACGGTTTGCGTAATATCATACTATTACCACGTCCATTTGATCTGATGCCAGCTTTGATAGCAGAAAACCTAATTAAGTCAGGAATACCGGGAGAAAGAATAGTGCGAGTGTACCAGCGCCTGAGTTTCAATGACGAACAATCCTGGGACGGTACGCTTGGAGAACTCGCGGTTAAGACGGAAGAGTTCAGCGATCTATCCATACTAGTATTTAGACTCCCACAGTAAGCTCGTAATCTAAATAGGAAGGCAGAACTAAAAAGTGAGTTCCCGAACATCTATACAGAAGCACATTGTCATCGTAACTACGGCTGATACCGATATTCTAACTATCGAGAGGGCCATGGCCACTCTCGATATTCCAGATTTACCTAATGTCCGCGTATTTAATCCTGTCGCCAACATTGATAATCAGCCCGAAAAGGACGTTTTAGCCGCTCTTGAGAACGCTGGTGTGGTAGTACTCCGATTACTAGGTGGCAAAAGTGCAATGGGAGAAACCTTTGGCGAGTTAGTTAGCTATTGCCGAGAGCACAACATACCTCTAATAGCTTGTCCTGGCCATCAGGAATGGGACGAAGACCTCATTACCGCATGCTCAGTGCCAGTATCTGAACTGGAGACTACCTTTAGCTATTTGATGCAAGCTGGAGTCCAAAATTTTGGTAATCTAATACTATTTTTGAGTGATAGTTATCTAGATAGGAACTATGGTCACGAAGCGCCTGAGCCGGTGCCTTGGGAAGGCGTTTACCACCCGGACACACCGTCGCTACTCGACGTAGAATCCCATATAAAGTCTCACTGGAACAACGGGCAACCCAACATTGGGCTACTATTCTATAGAGCCCACTGGATGAGCGGCAACCTTCAATTTATCGATGACCTGATACGAGCCCTAGAGTCCCAAGGAGCAAACGTTCTACCCGTGTTCTCGTTCAGCCTCAAGCACAATCCCGAAGACGAATCAGAACATAGTGACACAATACAAAAATACCTTATCGATCCATACGGCATATCGCGAGTAGATTGCGTGATTAACACAATGGGACTCGCGATGAGTGATATTAGTGATGAAGGGGCCACTATAGCCAGTGGTTGGGCAACCAATATTCTGGAAAGTATGGATGTCCCGGTCATACAAGGTGTAGTGAGTACAAGTTCTCAACAAGAATGGCGCGAAAGTGATCTAGGTCTAGGTCCCATAGATACAGCTATGAATGTTGCTCTTCCTGAATTTGACGGACGAATAATATCCGTGCCCTTCTCATTCAAAGAGGAGACTACCTCTAATGTACAAACTTCCCTGCAAACTAGTCGATTGCAACGATACGTCACAAAGCCCGATAGAGTAGAGACGGTAGCCAAACTAGCAACAAAATGGGCAAACCTCCGGAGAAAGCAGAACCCAGAAAAGCGTCTGGCTATTATCATGAGTAATTATCCCACCAAAGACGCCAGGATAGGAAACGCGGTCGGACTCGATACACCAGCTTCAGTAGTTAATATACTCAACGCTCTGTCTGATAAAGGCTATGTAGTACATGACATACCGAAAGATGGAGACGAACTCGTACATAGGTTAATCGAAAGATGTAGCAATGACACAGACTCGTTGACTGAGGAGCAATTGCGCCTAGCAGCCGGACACATCTCAGATTCACATTACTCCAAGTGGTTTGACTCTTTTCCAGCAGCAATACAAAATCAATTAGAAGAGGCTTGGGGAGACCCACCAGGCCAAGTGTACAGGACTGGCAATCAGCTAGCAGTCGCAGGCCTGGATCTAGGAAATGTATTCGTAGGACTGCAACCTCCAAGAGGTTTCGGTGAACATCCGATATCGGTCTACCACAGTCCTGATCTCACTCCAACCCACCACTACATTGGGTACTACAGATGGATCAAAGATGTTTTCCAAGCCGACGCAATGGTTCACGTCGGAAAACATGGAACCCTAGAGTGGCTTCCAGGCAAAGGAATAGGATTATCAGAGGAATGTTATCCTGAAGTAGCTCTTCAAGATATGCCACTGTTTTATCCCTTCATAATTAACAATCCTGGAGAAGGTACACAGGCAAAACGCAGAACTCACGCTACTATCATAGATCACCTAATTCCACCAATGACAACAGCGGACAGCTATGGGGACATTGCGAAACTCGAACAACTTATGGACGAACATTACCAATGCCAAACCCTAGACCCAGTTAAGCTGCCAATGCTGGAATCACAAATCTGGGAAATTGTCCAAAAGGCAGAACTCCACCGAGACCTCGGCGTTGACGCACAACCCGATGACTTTGGAGAATTTATGCTTAACATCGATGGTTACTTGTGTGAAATAAAAGACGTCCAGATAAAGGACGGTCTACACATTCTCGGAGAACCTCCGAGTGATGAGCATCTAGTGGGTTTAATGTCAGCCCTGACCAGGCTTGACATGGGGGAAGTCCCAAGTTTGCGCAGATCTATAGCAGAGGCTGTCGGCCTCAACTATGAAAATCTACTCGACGATCCTGGCCAAGCGCTCACAATCGCCGTACCTCCAATAATCAGCGGTCTTCATCCAGAACTTCCCGTAAGAAGCGTCGGAGATGTAATAGAGGGAGTAGAGGAGCTATGCAGATTAGCCCTATCAGAATTGCAGACGGGGGCGTTCAACCGTGACCTTGTAGAACAGGTAACAGAAGGCATCGTGGGCTACAAAGACCCTCAAACAATTCATTCCTTGTCTTATGCTTCTGGTTTTATATATCCTTCCTTGATGCAAACAACCGACGAAATTGACAATTTGTTGAGAGGGCTCGACGGCCGCTTTGTTCCCGCAGGTCCTAGCGGATCTCCCACCAGAGGTTTGCCCAATGTACTTCCAACAGGACGGAACTTCTACTCTGTTGATCCCAAGACGTTACCATCGCCTGCCGCGTGGGAGGTGGGGAAAGCCCTTGGAGATGCTCTACTGTCAAAATATTTGGATGAGGAGAACCAATATCCAGAAATGGTCGGCATAGTTGTCTGGGGAACGTCAGCAATGCGTACTCATGGTGATGACATAGCTCAAATACTATATCTCCTAGGGGTGCGCCCTGTTTGGCAACAGGAGAGTCGACGCGTATCCGGAATCGAAGTAATCCCTCTAGAGGAACTTGGCAGACCAAGAATTGATGTTACCGTTAGAATCAGTGGGTTCTTTCGAGACGCATTTCCGAATCTGATCTACACGATAGACCAGGCCATACAAACGGTCGCCTCGTTAACCAACGAATCACCTGAGGAAAATTATATTCGCAAACACCTTATAGAAGACACTCACAACCAGAATATAGAGTCTAACACCGAGCTACCTAGTCCAGACGACACACCATCTTTGTTCCGCATCTTCGGAAGCAAACCGGGAACCTACGGCGCAGGGATACTGCAAGTTTTGGATGAGCGCAACTGGGAAACTGTACAAGATCTAGCGGAAGTATATACAGCATGGGGAGGCTACGCATACACCCAGAAGAACTTTGGGGTTACGGCACGCAATGAGTTTCGTCACCGATTCAGCCAGATCGTAATCGCGGCAAAAAATCAGGATAATCGCGAGCATGATATATTCGATAGCGATGATTATATGCAATATCACGGAGGCATGATTGCAACCGTAAGAGCGTTAACAGGACAAAACCCTAGAGAATTTTTTGGAGATAGCTCTGATCCAAACAGATCAAAAGTGCGTGACTTGCAAGATGAAGCAAGGAGAGTATTTCGCAGTAGAGTAGTGAACCCAAAGTGGATTGATTCTATGAAGCGACATGGGTACAAAGGGGCATTTGAACTGTCAGCTACCGTGGACTATATGTTCGGTTATGACGCTACGGCCAACGTTGTAGAAGATTGGATGTATGAGAATGTTACCGAAGAGTACGTGCTAAACGAAGAAATGCAGCAATTCTTCAAAGCTAGCAATCCTTGGGCTTTGAGAGGAATAGTCGAAAGACTTTTAGAAGCAATTCAACGTGGTCTTTGGGAAGATCCTCCAGAGGATATGTTGGCGGATCTACAGGCACTTTACCTAGAGTTAGAAACAGACATCGAAGCGCGTCAGGAGTAAGCGCGTAGACAGGGCCCTATTCTAGTCCAACATGAAATCTACAACACTAGTCTAAAACAATCTATTATTAGGATGAAGCATAGCTAAAATATAAAAGGCGACCCTTATATAGAGTCTCCTCACCTATCCGGACATTGATCATAATAATCGGAGCGAGGTAAATAATTGGCATTTCAAACAGACGCAACTCAAGAGCCCACATTTCCATTTAGCGCAATCGTAGGCCAGGACGCTATGAAACGGGCTCTCTTGCTCAATACTATAAATCCTAAAATCGGAGGGGTTCTGATACGCGGCAAAAAAGGGACTGCAAAATCTACCGCTGTTCGATCATTAGCCGCATTACTTCCTGAAATTGAAGTCATCTCGGGGTGCCAGTATAGGTGCAAACCGGGAACACCCCAAGCGGTTTGCGACACATGCAATAGCAAAATGGGAGCCCCTGAACTACGCCAAGTGCGAGTAGTGGATCTCCCTGTCGGGGCAACAGAAGATCGCTTGGTTGGATCCATCGATATAGAAACAGCAATCAAATCGGGCACAAAAGCTTTTGAACCGGGTCTAATAGCGGCAGCACACAGGGGAATACTATACATAGATGAAGTAAATTTATTGAATGACCATCTAGTAGATGTGCTACTTGATGCAGCAGCCATGGGACGCAATTACGTTGAGAGGGAAGGGATATCCATAAGCCATTCCGCCGATTTTATCCTCATTGGAACAATGAATCCCGAAGAAGGCGACCTTAGACCTCAACTAATTGACCGATTTGGCTTGGCGGTGGAAGTCAGTGGAGAATTGACCGGGGACGAGAGACAAGAAGTGGTTCGACGCCGAATAGCATATGAAAATGATCCCCTGGGGTTCATGGCAGAATGGGAGAACGACAATCGGTTGCAACGGGAGACATTACTAAAAAGCCAAGAACTCCTACCAGAAGTTTCCTTGTCCGCAGATATGCTCCGTTTGATAACAGACATATGCTCAGAATACGAGGTGGACGGGCTTCGGGGCGATATAGTTATGTATAAAACCGCTATCACAATCGCAGCGTATGAGGGTCGAACAGAAGTAAATACTGAAGACGTAAGAGAAGCTGCTCAGATGGCACTACTACACCGGCAGCGTCGATTGCCGTTCCAACAAGCACAGATGGTTACAGACCAGCTTGAGTCAATTATAGAAGATCACCAAACACAGCGCCGCGATAGCGGTGACGGGAATTCTGAGTCTGGCTCAGATGATCAAGGAGACAATTCTGATCCTGACCCAAGTAGTGAACCTCCCACTGACTCAGATCCAGATTCACAACCTTCCGAGAATACCGAGGGTAAAGAAGACGAAAGATTTGAAATAGGAGAGTCTCCTGAAGTCCCTACTCTTAACGTCAACCTTCCCGACCGTAGACCGCGCCAATCATCGGGGCGCCGTGCCAATGCTGTCAGCAACACAACCATTGGTCGATACGTAGGTTCAAGAATACCCATAGGTAGAACCTCCGATATGTCTTTAGATGCCACACTAAGAGCAGCTGCACCTCACCAGACAAAACGTACGTCAAATCAGGATGAAGCTCCCGCAATATTAATAGAACCGTGGGATATCCGTGAGAAGGTGCGAGAAACGAGAACCGGAAGTCTCATACTCTTCATAGTAGACGCTAGCGGTTCTATGGGCGCTCAAAGAAGGATGGTTGCCGTGAAGGGAGCCATCATGTCATTACTGTTAGATGCATACCAACGACGTGATAAAGTTGCCCTAATCAGCTTCAGGAAGACATCTGCAGAACTATTACTACCACCCACGAATAGCGTCGAGCTAGCACAGTATTATCTCCAAGAAATGCCGACTGGTGGCCGCACTCCATTGTCGAAGGCGTTACATCTTGCGTTAGGTGTTTTGGACATAGAAACTATGAAAGATCAAGACATCGTCCCTCTCGTAGTACTACTGTCCGATGGCAGAGCCAACGTTGATTTGGCCCCTGATGTAAAAGGACAGGAGGATACGTCTCCGATAACCTCAGTATTCAAAGAGAAACACATATCCTCTGTCGTTATAGATACAGAAACAGGATTTCTAAAATTACAGATGGCGAAAACAATAGCTGATGGCATGGGAGCACAGTACATCAGGCTCGATGATATTGGATCGAGTGCTATCGCAGATACTGTTAGAAGCTATATCCCCGACCAATCGCCAGTTATTCACCCAGAGGATATCCAAACATTGTTCAACCAAATTAAAGATGAACATCCTAAATAGTACTGTATCACGGCATATTTACATCAGCATTAACAATTGCTACCCTCGCAAGTGATATGTTTTCCCTCTTTTGTGCTTAAAAGCCCTTATTTCATAGCCCCCAAATAATAGTTGGACTGCCAGTTGGGCTGTTAATCGGGTAAATGTGGTATTTTCTGCTATAAAAATAGCCCGAGCTTTTACACTCAGGCTATCGGTTAGGAGTAGATATATCTAATTGATTATACTGACTAAGCCACCATACCTAATTTCATGGCTCCGCTAATGTTTGGCTTAACGTTGTTCTCTGCCATCTTCTTAGCATAGATCGTTAAGATCATCTTCTCGTCAGCGTGTCCCATCCACTCA
>PBAZ01000020.1 GCA_002717565.1 Chloroflexota bacterium | reverse complement strand
GGCCTATTGGCTTGATAGATCAAGACGCCAGGAATAAGGAAATAGATTACAACTTGCGTCGAGCAGAGATAATGCACAACCGGGCGATTCGGGATTTTAAGGAAGGCCGGTATGGGTCAAACCCGCTCGACCCAGTAGTCCCTTGGCATGAGAAGATGACTCCTCACGAAAGGGCTCAAGCCCAGAGGGGTGCGGATCTTGTAGGTCGAAGGCAGGTTGAGAAGTACCTAGAGGAATCAAGAAAGTTCCAAGAGGAACAGCAGAAGCTTCCACCCCTTGAGCGTGACCTACCATACGACCATCCTCATCTTCAGGGATTAAAAGAGCCTTGGACTCACAGGACAACCAGGAAGGTGCCTGAGTATGCCATGGAATATTTGACTGGATTAGGCCGATACACACAGCCTCCTGCATCTGTGGGTGGATGGAGACTTCGATAGTACCGATAAGGGATAAATCATGGCAAAAGCAAATCCGTTCGACATTAACACTGCTCATCGATACAAGCCATCAAAAAGAAGCAGCGGTGGCAGTAGTTGGCGTGTGGGGAAGCAGGGCTCGACAGGCAGGAGGGGGAAAATTACATTTACCCCTGGGTTTCAAGCGCATGGGTGGCTAGGTGCAGGTAATCCATTTGGTGGAAAATCGGGTAAATACCTGGGTGATGCCAAAAGGGAACAAGAGTTGGGTTACAAAGCGATTAAGCGTGGCGAAGACCGCATGGGTCAGGACCAGACGCTTGCTCTTGTTGACAAGTACATCAAGCAAATGTTGCCTGAAGTTGCTGGGCAAATGCCTGCTCTAAATGAAGAGCAGAAGGGCTTGCTAAACAAGCAGGTTGAACGTGCTTGGGATCAAAGGTACAAGTCGAATATGGCTAATTTGGCAAATGTTGCTGGTTCGGCGGGGATTGGGGCTACTGGGCAACTAGCAAAAAGCACACTTGCTCATGGGAAAGAAAAGTATGGACATGAAAGGGCAGCAGCACTTGATGCTGCAAGGGCGGGCATAGCTGGGAACATGATCAGGAACGCTCAACAAGCCATGGCTGCTGCTGGCAATCTTGGCCTTGGTGTGGCTTCTGGTCGTGCTGCTGCTGCACAACCTTTCACCTTACAGGAATCAAGAGAAAGATTCGGGCAATCGTTCCCGAATGTTTAGGAGATAGAAATGCCACCATATAAAGCCTGGACAATTACTCCTCGTGCGCTTTACGGGGACTATAAGCCAGAAGAGTATCAGGCAGAGATCTCTGCGGGGAGAGCGCAGGTTGATCGAATGAGAGCGGAAGCTGAAGCGGAAAGATTGGCTGCTGCTCAACGCTTGAGCGAACAAAAGCATGCCCTGATTGAGGAAGACGCTCGTCGACAGTGGGCAAGAGAGATCCCCATAGAGTTGCTTAATCGGCAACGAGAACACGAGATAAAAGCACAAGAACAGGCGCTTCTTGAGCATATGATGGATAAGAAGTATAGAGATAGAAGGCAGGAGCTTGAAATAGAGAGGTTTCGGGCTGGGCGGGAAGATGAAGCACGGGCGGCGGCGAATCGGTTAACAGAAAAGGAAGAGAAAAGAAGGAAATGGCGTCCCTGGCTACTAGACGCTGATGCCATGAAGGATTACCTGAATAAAGAGGGAGCCTTACCTGATTTTGCACAGGGTGCTGCTCTGGGGGCATTGGGCAAAAAGGATGCTGCCAGGAGAGCGGTCGATCCCCCTGGAATGCCCAAAGTGAGGGAGTATAGTGTTGGCAAAAGGGAATATGAAGATAGGCAGAGGATAGAAGACGCGAAATATGATCATGCTATTCGAGTCCCCGTAGAAGATGTGATTAAGATGAGGGATATGAATAGCGAGTTTCTAAGGAGGAAGCTCGAACAACAGAGAGCCGAGGAGGATAATGTCAAGAAGAGGGGGGTGGTAGAAGGGATTCGGTTAGACAAGGCTTTAAGGGGACCGACTCCAGAGGAGACGATGGCGAAAATAGCTAAGGCGTCGACGCTGTTTGACCCATTAGTTGTTACTTCCGCTGCCAGTATTGGTTTGAACCTGAATCGTTCACTTAGGGATTGGAACAAGGATGTAACCCCTGTAATATCTGCCGCTATAGAGAGGACTGTCGCTGATCTGAGGCGTAGAGTGGAAGGACAAATTGGTAGACTTTCCAATGAGATGGAGTCTGCTCTTCGTATGTCTTTTTCTGAATTTTTGAGTAACTCAAATGTGATGGAAAATATTTTTCAATACGTTGATGCTGGGAGGCACGGTCCGCCAGAGATTAGAACACAGCGCTCTAAACAATTTCAGTTGGCCTATGCCGTTGCGGTCAATAAGTTTTCTTCTAAATAAGGGATAGGGATATGCCTGAGAATCAGGGAATGATAATGGGAATGTGGAAGGATCTTCATGCTATCCTTCAAAGGATGACGGATGAATCTGGCTATGGTCTTGAGGGGGAGATGCCCATAACGACAGAGGAAGATATACTTGCCGGTATGGGGCAAGCAGGTCCGCCTATGCCTATGGGAATGGGCGGGGGCGGAATGGCTCCAGCCGGTCCTCCGGTTGGTGATGAAGGCATGGCTGGTCGCCTTGGTCCTGAAGAAGAAGCCATTCTTGCTGCTATGCAGGGTCAAGGCCGGATGGTCTAACCTGTGGGGCTTCGCTTTGGGTCGGATGACCCTAGCAGTGGATTGGGCCTGAGATTTGGAGGATCAAGTGGATTGGGTCTTCCTTCTTACGGAAAGACTACTGGATCTCGTGAATTAGATCCGGGTATGAGGGGGGTCTATTCCGAGGTAAAGGAAGATGAGCGTCCTGGGTTTTTAGAGCGATTTGGAAAGACGGTTGGTGGGCTAGGTTATGCTGTCCAGAATATAGGTACAGCACTCGGTACAGCAGCAAGTAAGCATTCTCAGTTTGAACCGAAATACCTGGGGGCTGCTGCCAAGAACCTCGTAGAAATGGCAGGGAGTCTTTTTACCCTTGACCCAATTACGGGGGTTTATACCAAGGTTACCGGGGGCGGGATTACCGAACCCTGGGAACGTCCGACATTTACTGAGTCGATGGAGAATGTTGGGCTTCAGCGATGGGTTCCAGAGAACAAGTTTGCTCGTTTTGGGTTAGATCTTGCTGGGGGAGTTTTCTCTGACCCTCTGGTTTATACAAAGTTTGCTGGCAAAGCGGTGCCGTTCCTTGCTGACATATTCAAGAGAACGGGCAAGCTTCCCAGAGACGAGCTTCTTACCGCATTCATGGCGACAAACCGAGGGACGCAGGCGATTCTCGAAAGATCGTCTAATGTTTTTGCCAGGATGAAGGAGCATCCCAAGTATCTGGATAGACTGAAAAGGCTTTCAAAGAAGGGATTGGAGGAGCATCCAGAGGTTCTTCTGTCGATGCAGAGATCTTCAAGGCAGAAAGCTGCCCAGGAGATTCTGGAGGATCGTCTTGGGCGATCCATGTCTAGTTTGTCAAAGGAGAAGGGTAGGGGAGGGGATCTCTTAGAGAATACTCTTGAGGGTTTACGGCAGGAGGGATTGCTTGAACGTGCTGGTATTGGAATTGATATACCTTGGCCGATTAGCCCGATTGCCAGGAGGGTAGAAAAGAGACTCACTCGTCAACCGGAATACTACAAGGATACCCAAAAGCTTATTGGTCATAAGACGGTTGGGGGTCATCACGCTCGCTATCCATTTATTAAGACAAAGGATCACCCGATTTGGGGGGGGACTGGGTTTTTGGACCCAGGTCCATACGGGCTTATTGGGAGAAGCCTTCCGGGGTTGGCTTATCGTCGTGGGTTAAGAAAGATTTCCCCAGGAACAACGGATCTCATAGAGAGTGGGCTTAAGTGGATTGGCAACAATCTATTCAAGAAGGGGCTTTATGGTATCAAGGGAAGGGCAGAGCATAAGCTGGCAACTGATGCTGCCGAGATAACGAAACAAGAGCTTTATTCTGCGAATACCCAGCTTGCTCGTTCTTTGGGCAGGAACTTGAGCGACATTCCTGAAGAAGTGGGCAAGTCGATTGTTCACGCTACTCATAAAATGTCAGATCAGTTGATAAGAGCGGTAAATGATATTCTCGAATTTGAGAAGACTTACTCTCCAAGGAAGATGCCTCTTGGGACTAAGATTGCCGCTTATCCTCGCACTACATCAAAGACACTTCACTTTGGGAGCAAATATTACAGCGTAGTGTATAAGGATGTTGGGTTGACCAGGAAGGGCCCAAGCGTTCATGATCAGGGCACTCTCGGAGCCATCAATGTTTGGAAGGACAGAAAGCTAGTTTACGTTGACCTGCCTAAGCTGGAAGAGCTTTATGCTCAGAGGGCTTGGACTAAAGGTCCGTTTTATGGGGAGAATGTTCCTCCTGATGCTTTCAATACCTTTGAGGAATTCGTCGGGTTTATGGTTGGTGCAGAAGTCCGTGTAGCAGAGGCTACTGAATCCGTTCTTGACAAGTTCAAAAAGGTAGAGGAAATAAAACCGGGTATAGAATTTCGGGATTGGATTTTCGGAGAACACACAAAAGAATATCTGCCAGCGTTTGGATCAAAGATCAAAAGACCAATGGTTCGGTTTGACAACGCTACTGCAAAAGAGCAAATGGCGGGGTTCAAGCGAGATCTTCGGTTCGAGATTAAGAGTATAGATAAAGAAGCTGACTGGGATTCCATCTGGAGGGGTGTTAAGGGTTGGGAAAAAGGGTGGAAGGAGGGGTTCAAGGACCAGTGGGCTAGGGTTGTTGATATGGTTGCCAAGAGACATAACATGCACCCAGATCACGAGCTTGCTGAGTCTGCGCTAAACACGGTTATTTCGGGCAACAAAGGCCGGAAGACTCTAGTTCAAAAGCGTGTTGCAGAAAGAATCAAGCTTCACCTTGGAGAGACGTTTATTGATACAGATTCATTGATCGATATGAGGGGGTTTGTTGAGGACTTCTTGACATCGCTGAGAAGGGGGAGATCGAATCTTCCAGACTATCTGGGAAAAGAATTCCTATCGGTAATTATTAGCCAGTACGGTAAGGCAAAATTTATAACGGATTTGTTGGAGGCTTATAAGCTTAATGCTGTAGACGAATTTCTGGAGGACATCTTTAAGCGTAGTGGTTTCATTGAGGCAGTGGAACAAGCCACTGCAAAGATGGCCAAAGAGGCAAAGATGACAGCTTACCCTGAGGCATGGTCGAATCGCTGGGCCGAGGTAAGAGAGGATCGGGTAGATATAATCCCAGAGCAGTATGGGGTTCCCCCTGAGGATAGAATTGCCTTGGATGAGGCCGTTAAAGTACTCGACTCCATGCGATTGTCTTTGCATGAGGCTAAAGAAAGGTTGGTTTATGAGGTTGGGGGGGCTCAGGCAGATCTTATAGAGAACACATTAATACGAGAGGGGCTTGAAAAGAGGTTAGAGACTCTTCTTGAAGACCCACAATTTCGGATACTCGACAAGGGTCGAGAGAAGGCGGCAAAACCCAGAAAGACAAGGGCGAGAAAGCTTACTCCAAAAGAAAAGAAGGTAATTGACAAGTTTACTGACCGTGCATATCGGGCTGTTTTTTTGGAAGAAGGTGATGTAGTTGATGCTGCCTATGCCGTTTGGGGTATGGTGCATAAGTATCCTCATCGAGGCTTATTGACTCCACTTGAGCGTGAGCTTTATGACGCAACGATTGCGTGGATGGATGACTTGGGCATTAAGTTTGACGAAAGGATCAAGGTCGGCTCTGAGTTTATGAAGGACATTACTCCTTCAGAGGGGGCTTGGCCTCTTTTCACCGGGAAGACAATTAAGGTTGGGGCCTGGGATGATCCTCGTCGACTTAGGCCAGAGAAGCACTATGTAATTACAAAGGTTCATGCTCCATCTATTCTTACAAAGAGACCTCTTGACCAAAGGGCTTTTGAGAATGCCTTTCGGAAGAAACCGCTTCAGGGACGAATTGAGATTACTGAATTCCCTGAATTAAGTTCCGAGCAGATTATCGGAAGGTCGAAAACTAACGTAGCGAAAGAGATCAGAAGTCTTCGGAAAGAAATTCCAAAGCTCAAGGCGGAGGAGACTAGGGCTGGTAACAGAATAAGGAGTATGAAAAAGGAGTTAGAGGACTCGATTAGTGGTCTTGAGGGGGGAATACTGAACTGGGAGAAGGAAGTCAGTAGGCTTAACAAACAGGTTACAGATCGCCAGGGGTTTTGGGGCGGAATCTCCACCGAGAAAATGGGGGATCGAGAGGAATGGTCTAAGGCTATCATCGAGAGAGTTGGGTCTCTCTATGCTGGCAAGAAGTATAAGGCTAAAGCCAATTTCCTCCTAGAGATGATCGACAACCGGGTAAAGGGTCATCTAGAACACGACGAATTCTGGGCAATGTTCCTTGTTGCTGACTTGTTTGACCGTCGGGTATTTGGAAAAGCTTCGAAAAAGCGGCCGATTGGGGATCTTCGGTTTGTTGCGAGAAAGGAAGGCGTACACCTTGGTACTGTTCCCAAAGAATTGCGACCTGCTTTCAAGGCGATACGAAAGAAGCGCAAGTCAAAACGTAGACCCGGTGATCCACGGGGATTCTATTTCGAGTCGCCAGAGGAGTCAGCTTCCCGTGTTGTTGGGATCTTTACCGATGAACAAACAGTTAGCACATTTTCCCACGAGCTAGGTCATGCTGGTTATCACGCCATGTTGAGCACAACAGACCATGGGGTTATTGGGAGGGCACACAAGGCAGCAAGAGAGAAGGGGCTGTCAGGGACAGAAGACGTTAGAGAGTTCTTTGCGGAAGAATTTGCTCGGTGGCTATCTGAAGGAATGACTTTCTCTAAAACTTTGGTGTTCTACTTCGAGAAAGTCTGGCACAAAGCCAAGGAACTGATGAGTCGACTGTTTACCGCCGGCAAATACAAGCCGAGTCATTCAGTGCAAATGATTTTTCAAAAGCTTGTTCCGGATTTAAAGCATGCAGTTCGAGGTACTGGCTTCCGTTGGCGTAGTCGTACCAAGAGGCCGGAAACCATAGCGAAAGAGTTAAAGGATGCTGCAAAGAGTCAGGTCGACGCTCTGAAAAGATCGATTGTTTCGTCTCTGGAAAGCGGAGAGAAAAGTTATTTCAAGAAGCCAGGTATGCTTAGAGCATACTCGGATTCAATCGACAAGATGATTGATTCTGGGGCTTTGAATTATCAGCACCGACAGATGTTTCATGAGGTAAGTCGTCTTTATCCAGAGATGAATCCGAGAAGGATTAAGGACGCTCTGAACTATGTGGCTAGTTTTAACAAAAAGATTCTAAGGCAGACTCAAGCCTTGGGCGCACTTCCAACTGGGGTTACTCGACTAGAACTTCTTTTGTATATGCCCCGTCAAGTAAGTGATGAGCTTGCCAATATTCTGTCGTCGATAAATGCTCAAGACCCCAAGATAATCAAGATGCTCATGGCTCGGTTGGGGGCATTGACGAGTAAATATGAAAAGCGAAGGACAGCGGTCACGTCAGAGGATTACAGAAGAGCTTTGATTCAGATGTCGGAAGAGCTTGGGATTACACCGACAGAGGATGTGGTAAAAGATGATTTGATTGATCTGTTGTTATCTCGTGGAGAGGCGTTTAATCGCCTAAAGTATGACTCGAAGTTTGTCCGCCGAATGGCATCGTTGTTTGGGTCACCGAAGGTGGGTAGAAGAATCTTGCCCCACGAGGTTGAGCATGAGGCAGGGATATTTGCAGAGAAATCCGCAGAAGCCTTTGGTACAGGGAGGCTTGAGCCTGTTGTTGATGAGTTCCTCTCAAGGTTGCAAAGGGATCAGAGACGAGGTGTTGGTACTGTCCTCAAGCATTCGGATGTCGACTGGGGAATGCGTAGGGTCGAGAGTGCCGAGGAGGCAGGGGTCTATATCAAAGAGCCCATCGGTTTTCATTACCCAGAGGACACTTTAAACATTCAGAAGTTTGTGCAGGAGTATGCGATTGGGCTTGCGCCGAGGAAAGGTGTCTCAAGAAGCTTTGCGAAGCTGAATGAGTTTATTCGCATGTCCTTGACCTTTGGTGTTCTTGGTTTGCCGTTCCCGTCTTTCACCTCTAGAAATATTGTTGGCGGGATGCTGCAAGCGATGACTGATCCAGAGATGAGAGCAGCCGATGCGGTAAGACCTGCTATGGCAGTATTGCATGATTTCCCACTGACTCGGTGGATTGCTGGGAAAGTGCCAATGTCGAACAAGGCTCGTGGCGTTTCCCTTATGCGGAGAGCGTTGGGTAAAGATCAAGCTGATGTTCAATTTGCAATGAAAGAATTGGAGAAACTAAATCTTTCTGTAGGGAACATCCCGCTGACAAAGGTGACAAAGCTGATAAAGAAGCACGGGGTCGTTGGAACCGACTTCGCTACAGTTGAAAGGCTGAAGCAGGAGGTGTCGGAGCCTGAAGCTTTTATCCCAATGATCATGAGCATGATTGGTCGTGGTGCAGACATAAGCCCCAAGAATCTGAAGAGAGTTCCAACTTGGTTCTATCGGAATGCTAAAACAAATATGTTGCCTCTTCAGTTAGCATCGGCAGCAGAAGATACTCTTCGTATTAACTCTTTCATGTCGCTTCTTGAGGCAGGCGTAGATGTCAAGGCAGCAGTTCGTCGAGTAAATGCTGCTCACATTAATTATCACTATGTGTCTGAAGCTGACAGAATGCTTCGGGACTGGATGCCGTTTGTGCGCTTCAGAATAGGGACTTCGCCTCGACTAATAAATGCAGCGTTAAACAACCCAAAGGATGTTTTGCCGTTCTCGTATATGCTGAACATCATGCAGAAAACGCATAGTGGAAGTGGAGTGATCGCTCCTGACTATCTCATCAAGTCTTTCGCAATACCACTGGATGAGGGCGAGGACGGCAGGGTAAGGTTTATCTCTTCTTTCGGGATTATTCACGAGGAGTTGGAGAACCTAATGGAGCCTGTGGCAACAGACATTGCTGATCCGATGAAGCTTCGTCGATGGAGTCAGCAGCAGATAGGCGCACGATTACACCCAGTAATCAGGACTTTCTTTGAGTTCATAGGGGATAGAAACTTCTTCCGAGATAAGCCATTTTTCGCTCACCGAGAGGCTCCCGACTGGATGCTGAGATCTCCGTTTAGGCAAGCTGCTGTGAATGCCGGGTTGTTGACAGAGAAAATAAAGAGGGATGGAACCCCCTATTACCAGGTAGACAAGTGGTATCACCCGCTTTCCACTTCAGTCGGACTCAACAGGTTGTCTGATGAGATTGGGAAGCTTTTTGATAAAGAGAAGGACTGGTGGCATCGGGTAATCAACTCTGCAACAGGCATAAAGATAAAAGATGTTGATGAGCGAGAAGAGTTGATGCGGGTGCTTCAGAAGGCAGTCAAGGCAGCACATATGAGTGGTCAAGTTAAGCAGATGAGTCGGTTTTATTCGACAGGAGAAACTCCTGAAGATATAACGGAGCTTCTCAAGGCGTATCGTGCTGCGAGAAAGAGCTACTATTCCAAGAAATCGTCTGGATCACCGGATCGGCCCACGTATCAAAGAGGCTCGGGACTGGGTTTACCGGGCCCAATCCCAAGCCGATCCCTGTCTGATATTTATTCGGGTCGTTAGTACCAGTAAAGTGCTAAAAGTAGTGGATTAACTGTCCAGTGCTTGTTGAGGTATTGATCTGTTTGTGGGTCGAGACGAACCTGATTGTATTTCTCTAGGATTTCGAGTCCTTTGTCTATCTCGATCTCATTCGCCACATGTGAAAAAGCCTTGGTCACTTGCTTTGTTGAAACTTGGGTGTGACGGTATCGCTTTATCCACGATGAGATTTTCATGGCTAACTGGATTAAGTCTTCCTTGGGTTCTTGCGAAAGAAGCTTGTATGTGTGAGAGATATAGTATTTGCAGATCTCGATAGCTGCCTCCATGTCCTTTTTCCTGACGATCTTGGCTTCTGGCTGGGATGCCATGCTGATAATCCCGGCGAATCGTACTGAATAAGACTTGAGTTTGTTTGCCCATCCTGATATAGGCGAAAGTTCGCCATCAGGCGAGAGCTTGGGTTCCATCCAGTCGATGAATTTGTGCCAAGCTATTGAGGCATCTTCGGATAGACTCAATGTTTGTGGCTCTCCCTCGTCAATCATGCTCCAACTAGCTGCCATATAGCCTTCGTATTGTTTTCTCACGCTTTCTGGAATGGGCTTGGGCCTAGAATTCCTTTTGCCAGACATTAAGCGGGGGATTGAGTACAGGAATCGATCTGCTAATCCTCGCCCCTTGAATCCATGGATATTCAAGAGGTCTTCTGCTGCTTGTGGTTGTACAGTAATGAGGATGTTTAGGGATGGTTTTTTGATGATTGTCGACTCGCTTGTTGCTCTATCGACTCGACACTCCTCGCCACTCCAAGCCTTTAGCAGAACCCCTAGATTGGGGGAATCTCCATACCGGCCAATAGCGGTGAGCAACCCATCACTCTCTGAGCTAGGCATTATCATTCGACCATTGTTTGCTGCCATCAGAGTTACAAGTCGCTCTGGTGTTGTGTCGTCGCAATAAAGCCGGGTCTCTGAGATTTGTCCCATCTCGTAGAGACTTGTTCTCATTTTTGCACACTCGGAGAGTATGATCGCCCTTTGGTTGGGGTCCGTCTCCCGTGCTAACGCTTTTTCTTGATGTTTGAGTTGTTCTTCTGTTGATACTTTCTCTGCGATTTTTTTGGCTATTTCCGGTCGCATGAATTCTGCAAGAGCCTCTTCGGTTTTGGCGAGAGGTATTTTTGCTTCTGAGAAAACAGGCGATTTCCCTTCTCCCGGTGGCGAGACAATCATTTGGTACAGGTTGACCTCCTCAAACCAACCAGGGGCTGGATTGACTCGGACCCTTCTGGCTATGCTGCCAGCATAAAGCCCAAGGGCTATGATGGCGGGCAGGTCAACCTGAACTTGATATGCTTCTGCTGCATGAGACGCCCATTCGGACATCCACTTTGGCAATGCGTTTACAGGAAATGATGGCAGATTCTCTTGCTCTTGAATGGAGATGGGTGCTGCCCAGTCCTCTAATGCTTGTTGTACGAGCTTGCCTTGATACCATTTTTGCAGCTTTTTTCCTTCAGCGTTGTCCATTCGATTGTGAATTGTCTCCAGAACATCGCTGAGATTCACAAACCCTTGTTGTTCTATAGCCATTCCCTCAAAGAATTGATGATATCGGGGGTCGAGCCCGGTGAGGTCGGCCTTTTTCATACGAATGCACCGAGGTGATGGGCGATTTGAACGAGGAATGCCGCTGCTTTTGCATATTCTTCATCTGCCCATGTCCGAGATTCGATTTGCTCGGTGATATGTTGGATTCTTTCTGGGTCAATGTTGGTTGCGATTTCTTGATATGCGTTGACAGCATCAAGATATTCCGCCTCCATTGCTCCGGTTTTACTAAAGGGGTTTTCTCGTCTAAGCCTTTCCGTCTCCATGGTCTCCATGGTTGTTTCGATTTCGCTAAGAACACGTCGAAGCGATGCCCGTAGTTTTTGTTGACTGCGTTTAGTTATTATCATTGCTAATCATTCTCCTTGCCGATTCTCCGGCTATCTGGTAAACCCGATCTCTCTCCTCGGTAGTCATCCCCGCTGCCATCCATCGCCTGATGGAAGCCCGGAGTTTATCAATTTCACTGGTAGCTTTTGCTGCTTCTTGATCAGCTTTTCTTTCCAGAGCTATGCGCTCTTGGTTGTGCTTTCTTGCTTCACTTTGTTGCTGTAGCAACGTCAGGACCGTTTCCTCTGGGATCATTCCACCTTCTGAGGCTTTGGACAATTCAGCACGAATCACATGGTTGAGTTCTCGTTCCCATGAGGAGGCGAGTTCTCTTGAGTATTGATCTAATCGCATTTGGACTCCACCACGGAACATTTGGTCGAGTTGCCCTGCAAGGTCTTGCGCTTCTATGATCGGTGCTGGCGCTTGGCAAGATGGTAGCAGGAGTAAAGCGAGTGTAATGCTAGTCAGTTTTGCGCTGAGTGTGGTGTAGAAGGAACTTTTCATCTTTTTGTATCCTTTCGCAGAGCGAGTCAAACTGTCTCCCCACACCGTAAAGGACTGTCCTGCCTACAGTTGGGGCTGGTACGGAGTAGTGTGCTCGGATTAACAGGCCTTCTTTTGTCAAGAGGGTGAGTCCTCGCTTGAGCATCTTTTCGTTTATGTTGAATGGTAATAGCTTACGAATCATCTTCGCACTCAGGGGGAGGGGTTGCGTCAGCAGCCACTTCAGGACATCGTATCTGTCGTAAATTATTCTCATCTATGCGTAATCTCCTGCATTGCCACGTTTTTCGTTTCCCTCTTGCCCCCCGCTTTGCCCATCCATGAACCTCGAACACATTTCCGTTCTTGATGAATAGATCGAGTGTTTCCATGGATAGGGATTTCTTGAGTCTGGAATTGAAGTTGCCCCCCGACGTGCTCTGAACACCCACCATTCCCTTTTCATCTGGTTTCAGACATAGAATATCGATGAACCCTAGGAAGTCTTTCCTTTGTTTGATTGGGGCTATGTATCGCTCAACCACACACGAGGTGTATCCTTCGGATCTCATGAGTTGCAAGCTTCTTTGTGTTGGTGAGGCTGAAGGCATCGGTTCCCGTGTTTATAAGAATCTTTAAACTTTGGAAGGTTAGCTTAAAAAAAGGAGCACCTGTTGGGCTTTGGTTTAGATTTGTGGGTTGTGGAGGAAAGGCTCTAAACCTGCTCCGAATTTGACAACATCAGGTGCTTCGAGATCAATGTCTTTCCATTGGGAAGCGATTTGTAGTTCGCATTGAAAGATCTCTTTTCTGTAGTATGGAACCATTGGTGATTCATAGCATTTATCCGAGGAATAGTAGCAGTGACATAGCGGAATGTCTTGGATTATGGCTTGCTTTAGTTTGCTAAATTCCTTTATCTCGAATCCGAATATGATTGTTGCAGACTCGACAGTAACGGATTCTTCTCCATCATGAGCAGGAGGTTGATGATGAGGGAAACGACGGCCAATCTCGCAAGGGACTTTGAAGAGAAAGCAGGCAGAGTATTCGTATGGTTGCCAAGCTTTATTTTCTTGGTGGTCGATACCTATTGCTATGAATGGTCCTCCTTCTCTGCCTTTGATCCAGAGAGGGAAATCCCTTCGTTTTGGGTGAGTGATAACTTCAGTGTTCATCGGGTTGGTTACATGAAATAGACTGTCGTCTTGTTAAGGTCGATTGGATCTTCGTAGTTAATGTTTACTTTTTTGACTTTGAGTTCGGCTATTGAAACCATGACTGATCCCCAAGCGATCATTAAAGCATTTATATCTTCCGAAATGGACGCCATGCCGGAATTGTCTGCCTTTCCGATTGCCTCTACTCCATGGAAGAAAATAGGTGGTTCTTTGCCAGGGGGGGGATTCGTTTCAACACAATTCCAATGGATATAGAGTCCGGGGGAGATTACTACGTGAGCCTCCATGTCTCTTTTTTTTGCCGCCTCTACTGCTTCATCGTAAGTTTCCATTTTTGCTATCTCCTTCCGGTAATTCGGATTCTGGAATTTCGTCTGGTGTGAATCCTGTCCAGCATCGATTGACGCATTCGTATATGGTTCCATGGTCTGAGTCATGAGCTTTGAGTGATGGCTCAGAGCATCTTGGACAGACATAGATGATTCCTTTTTCTGCGTAGATCCATCTCATTAGAATGGTGTTTCTCCAAAATCTTCTTGACTTTCTTCACCCGGATCATGTCGTTTGGCTTCTTGAATTTCCTCGGTGATTGATTGTGCTCTAGCTTTGAAGATTTGGGTAGTTCGATTTGCTTCAAACTTGTCGCTTGCTGCCCATTCCAAGATGTCTAGGGTGACGGGGTTCTTTGTAGCTTCATCATAGGTTGCGTTTTCCATATCAGGGCAGTTGTTTCGTTTATTGCAAACGAGCTTTGCCCATCCCTTGAAGTCTTTGATGACTTTGGAATGATGCCACTCAGTTCCGCTAACGACTTCTCCATCAAAGAGGTCGATGGCTGTTTCTACCGCTGTTTCATTTTTTTGATTAATGAGAGCGTTAGACAGTTCGTCTGCGCTGGCGAATTCGGTGCCAGCGAAACCCGCTGATGCGAGTGCTCGACCGATAGCTGATGTTTCGGCGTTTTCTACTGCGCTTGTTTTGTTGATGCGAGTAGCTTTGCGAAACTCTTCAGCGTGTCCACTACCAGAGATTTTTCCGTTGGGATCAACAAGCTTGGCGTACATGATGACTTTTGTTTCATCATTTACCAACATCTCCGTTTCAATTCCCCACCCATCCTTGATAGTATATTGTTGTCGTAGTTCGTTGTTTCGATAGGCAACAGTTCTGTACTCCTTGCCATGTATGTCAACGATACCTTCGACCTTCTTTTTCTTTACCATTGTCTTTCTCCTTCTGGTAGAAAATACTAGAAGACATGGGAAAGTCAAGGAATAAAATCCCTGGCTTTCCCATTCTTTGTTAATTTAAGTATTTTGTTAAGCGATTCTGCCATGATATGGCAGTTAAGTTTTGGTCACCATTGTCCTGTATTTTTATGTACAGGATGGCTTGTATGCCTCCTTGTTTAATGACTTCCTTTTCTGGGTAGACGATTACTGTTTGGATGTCGTCTATTCCGAAAAAGGCATGGCTTGTGTCGTCTGGACTCATGACCCTTGCGTGTTTGTATACAAGGAATGGAATGCCGTCTTCTTGAATTTTTCCGACTTCCAACTCTCCTTCGACACTCATTTGTGTGTGAATCCCGTGTCGGAGGTTTTCGATACTGGTTGTTGTGATGGTTACTGGTAGCCCATCGAGAGTATCCAGTACTTTAATCATTGCATTATCGAAATCCTCTTTGTTGGGTTGTTCACGTCGCATTAAAATGATTGGTTTATCTTTAGGTGTTGTCATTTTAGTTTGATTCTGTAGGTTCCCCGTTGGAGCCGAATTCATCTATTTTTTTCGTGAATTCTAATTGCTCGTCATTGGACAAAGTAAGGAAATAGAGAGCCATTTTCCTTATCATGATTGTATTGTGTTCCATGATCAAGCGCTTGATTTCATCGGTTGTTTCTGATCTAAGAGCCATTCTTTTTCTCCTTTGTCGAGGAAGACCTTATGTGCGCTTCTTCCTCCTGGGTTGCATACTATTGATTTTTGTGTTTTTCCTGGTCCGGCACCGTTGCACGGGGTAGGACATCTGACGCATTTGATGCGCTTCTTGCTTTTCTCGTATGGGCACTGGATCTCGTTATCCATTAATGGTGCATCCTTAGGTTTGATTCTGTAGGTTCTCCATCCGAGTTTCAGGGCTTCTATGGTTTCTGGAATTGAGCATGTACTTGCCATTAAGTAGGGTCTGAATTCTGGAAATTGCTTCCAGTTCTGGGTGTATCCATACCATTCAGGCGATTCCTGGGTGATGAGTTTGATTTGCTCTATAGGTACACACGTTGGATCTCCCCAAGCGCCAAGTCGGACTTCCTTGAATGATCCAACTCTGATCTTGTCTTCGGGTGTTGTGAGTACATCGTAGGTTCCTGCTTTGAATGCCGTCCAAACTTGGGCGACTGAACGCAACCAGACATATCACGTCCCTTTGTGGACTTTTCTGTGGATGCAGTCTCCACAAACTCCCTCGTCCATCCCGGTAATGACTGACTCCCAAGGATTCTCGTCAACAACCAGGAAGAAGACTTGGATAGCATCTCCTGTTTTGGGATTAGTAGAGGGTGTACCAACGCAGGTTGCAACCATTGCAACTTCTGTTTTGTGATCCAGCATTGACAGTCCTTGCCAGATCACATATCCTTTGGTTAGTCTCATTGGCTATCTCCTTTGAGAACATGACGAACTGGGATGAGGTTTATAGTTTTTCCTCATCCCAGTTCTATTTGTTTTAGGACATGTTTGCGTACTGACCGGCAAGCCGCATTAGTTTGAACTGCTCATCGACAGTCTTTTCTTTTGCAACCCAAGATAACGCATTGCTCATGCGCCACTTTGAGTTTCCTGCGGGTAGGTTCACGATGTCAGCAGAGTTGTAGGTTTCTATGACTTCCTCTGCCATTCCTTTTCCGATAGCTTTGCGAAGATCGGCAAATATGCTTTTGGGATGAACTTCTTCTTCGTATGCTTCTTGGATAGAAGAGATGATTCTATGGATATTGTCTTCCTTGAGTCCTCCCTGGATGACATCTTCCATTGCCGAGACGCTGGCTTCAGTGTCTAAGTCATGGGTTTTTTGGCTAAACTGAATGTTTCCTGGTTCGAACCTTTTGCCAATGTGTACTTGACGCATACAGTTCTGACCGATTGCATAGTTTGTGCACCACAGGCGAAGAGCAAAAACTTCGATGACGTTTGCTCCACGTCCATAATCTGAGTTTGACCAAGACATTCCGAATGCGAGAACTTCATTCGGGATTGGTTCGTAGACTTGAGGTAGTAGTGCTCGTAGATGAAAAGTGGTATCGGAGAAGTTGCCTTCTACTGGTACGGCACCGACTTTGTTCATGTTTTCTACGAATGTGGCAGCGAGTTGTTGAGAATCAAGTCGCTTGTATCGATCACTCAGGAAGCCTCGAAGTTCTCCGTTATAGGAACGGAGAAGATGTCTTCCCTTGCCGTTTTTCATCAGTTCGGTCAGGTTGTGTGCAAGTAGTTCTGGTCCCCACCAATCCCCATTGTCTTCTTTTTGATCGAATTGTGAGAGAAGATCTCTTGCGTACCTGATTGGAAGATGCGCTTTGGAGCATAGTTGGCTGAGTGCGTTTTCGTGTACTCCCTGCCATTTGCGTTCTGTGGTGTGAGTGTCTTTTGGATGACCAACAATGATTCTCTTCTTTGATCCTGCGTCGGCGAGAAACTCGATTTTGTTCGTTGGAACAATTACATCTTCTGGGATTTGAGTAAAGATTCTGTTGAGAGTTTGCTCTACAGATTTTTCTCCGTCGTGAATGGTTTTGTAGAGTTTATCTTTGGCCCATTTAGATGCTTCGCTTGCAGCTTCTTTGTAAGTCTTTGAGTTGTGATGAAGTAAAGTTTCCATTTTCTTTCTCCTTGGTTTGTTGAGGCAGTTAAAGTAATTTTGAAATGGTCCCCCCGCAATCATCGAAATGACTGCGAGGGGTTTTGTATTATTTGTCCTTCAGAACATCAGCAATGCGTGAAACATTTTCACTTTTGATTTGCGTCATTCGTAAAGGTAAAACAACAGAGAAATTGCATCGAGTGCAACATGCTTCTCCATCCTCATGAGGGTAGGGGTCGGGATTATGCCCGCCATCCCACCCATTGGGTTCTGGAGTTATTTCTTTTTTGCAGATGCAGCATTTCATGTTGTTTTATTCCTCATTGTTCTGAGCACGAGGAAGAAACTGAACGCTGTGGGCAACGACTCGGATGCGACTACGCTTGTCGCCTTGATCCGTTTCCCATCGTTCTTGTTTGAGACGACCAACTACGTGTACTCCTCTACCTTTTTCAAGGTATTCGTGACATGCTTCACCTGTTTTATTCCAAGCGTTGATGTCGAAAAAGGAGACATCTTTTTGTCTTTCGCCTTTTTTGTCTGTGTACTCATGATTGACTGCGAGGCCAAACTCACATACAGAAGTCCCTTTCGAGATTTCTTTGAGTTCGGGATCTCTTGTTAGATTGCCCATCAAAACTACAACATTTGCACTACTCATTGTTAAGTCCTTTTGTTAGAAGTATTTAGATCATTACGGTCTTTTAGTTTTCTTTCTCCTTGGTAGCCTCCTTTCGTTCTCTTTGTTCTGCTTTGAAGAGAAGAATATCTACTTCCTCTTCAATTTCATCGAGTGTCTTTTTTGCGAAGATTTCATTGTCATGTGTTAATGGTTGTTTAAATATCGGGATGAGTTTTGTTTCTGCATGTTTGAAGCAGTTGCTTGTCATTAGGAATGTATCGTTTTTTCTTTTTGCGTATGTTTGAGCATGTGCCCAATCCTTAAAGAAAATACTTTCGCAATAATCTTGCATGTCGAAGATGATGACTTGCCACGCTGTCGTGTATGGTAGTTCTTTTTTCATTTTCCACCTCCCTTGATTAATGCGATGACTCCGTGACTGCCGAAGGTGCACAGGACTTTATGTTTTGGGTTTGCATTAAAAACATCATCTATCATGTCTCGGAACATTCCGTTGCTTATCTCGGGTAGTGTTCTTGGGTTGGTTGGGTAGTTAATGATTGCTGTTGTTTTTGGTTTGATTAGTGAGTTTATAGTCTTCAGTGTTGAATAGATGTGTTCTTTTGTGGGTTGGATGTTTATTACGTTTGACACAACGATGTAGTGCCAGAAGAAGGTTTTGTGATCTTGCCATTCAGATCCCCACATGGTTGCTGTACCAAGAGCATTGAATGCCGACTTTTCTAATGTGCCATTGAAGCGGTCTTGATCTTCTGTTTTGTGTTCTTCAAACATGATGTCGTAACCGAAAGCGTTTTTGTATCCTTGGTCACGTAGGACTTGTGGCATTGTTGCTCTTTTTCCGCATCCAAAATCAAGAATACGAGCTTTCTTGTTATTGCAGAGGAAACGTAACCATTTATGAGAGACCGTGGCTTTCCACGGTCTTTCGGTTTTATCCATTTCTTCTATTTGTTTTTTTGTGTATCTCATGGTTTTTTTGTCCTTGGCATTGAGATTTTAATCGAGAATGTTTGTCCGTTTTTTAATAGAAGATCTATTGATCCTCCATTTTGGTTGACTCTTTCCATTCCGGGCCAATGAGGAAATCTGTTGGTTACAATTTGACTTCCGTTCTTGTCATCTGTAGCCACGAGATATCCCCATGCTGCTATTTCTGCCATTTCGGCTTTAGTTAGTTTTTTGCTCATTAGTCTTCTTCTTTGAATTTCTTTAGGTTCTCTTCGAGTTCTTCGATGGTGCATGAGCTACCGTTGAATGGGTCGAATTCTCCGTAGGACATGGGGAAGCATGGGTTTTCAGGTTCTGCGTAACCTATTTGGTATTCAGATCTACCCGTTGGGTCATAAATACCCAGGGAGTCCTGTGCTATGTCGTCTATGATGTCCTGAAGAGAGATTTCGATGGGGCCCTTGCATGCTTTTCGTTTTCTCTTTCTCGTATGGTGTTGATGGAAGTATTTCGCATAGATCAGGATGCACTTTGGAGGAACATCTATTTCATATTCCACTGTTCTTTCGTATGTGATTATCATGTCAGTTCCTTGTAGTTGAAGTACAGTCGAGGGGAGTGTTGGAATTGAAGTGTTCCTTGAGAGCGTCCCGTGCAGCAATCTTTTTCTGTTTCTCCTGCTTCTCGGCAGTGATAGCAGGACATTGACCTTATACCAGCGATAGCTGCTTCTTCTTGGTCTGGATTGTCTATATATCCACGACCTCCACATTCACAACAGGTGTCAATGGTTTTTCCTTTACGAGTTACGGTGACGTATGGTGCTGAGAATGATTCGACAGAGAATTCTTTTGTCATTTCCTGTGTATCCCAGACGTTATCTTTTCCGTACCTTTCTTCGAGCTTCTCTCTTTCTTGGACAGGATCGATGTCGTAAACATTAATTCTGATTCCAGACATGGCTATCTCCTTTGGGCTTATTGTTAGTTTGAATTGTGTGTGTGAAAGTTAGGTTCAATTCCTTTAGCTGCGTGATCTTTGTAGTAGACTTCTCCTCCATCTTTTTGCCAGTATTTTTGGGCTTCGTCGTATGTGAGTACGGTGCAGTTGTGCTCCTTTATGTATTCGGGACCGACGCTCATTACCCATCCCCAGTTCCCGATTGCGCTTTTGACCCAGATCTGGGCTCCGACTACAGGTTCTGGATAGGTGATGTTTTTTACGTCACATTCTTCGACCATTGCTCCTAGGTATAGTGCAGACATATCAGTTATTTCTTCCTCCTAAACTTTGTAAAAATGTCGTAGTTTCTTAGTTCGCTGTCGTGTTCTCCTGCGTAGAGGAGGCCATCCCACTCGGCTAACGTGAGATCTGGGTATTTAGATTTCAGGTAGGCAAATTGTTCGTGATAGTTTAGTCCGATTCTTTCCATCTTGTCGCTTATGGCTACTGCGGCATATGGGTTTTTGCAACGGATTGCTTGGTCTAACAGGGATATTTTTTTCATTTCTTTTCCTTTTCTGGGACAAGTCTCTCGGCAGTCACGTTTACAACAGGTGATTGTGCGCAGGTGTCGCAGGTGCTGGCTGCTAGAAAGTCGATGAGTTCCCATTCTGACCAAGTTGCTGGACTGTCGTCGCTATTTGTGACTATGCATTGGATAGTTACGATCCATGGTTCTTTGCTCTTCATTTTAGTCGTTAGTCCTTATTCAAATGGTTTAGTAAAACAACACGAGTTGCCCCGGCACCCAGCCACGGGGCAACGAGTGTTTTGCTATAGCTTATCGTTGTGGTTTAGTTACTTGGATTATTGCTTCGACAAAGGTGGGTTGGAGTCCGAGCAGTGATCCCGTGCATCTGATGTCCTCGTCGTCTATGCAGGATGGAGGTCCGTAAGGGTAAGAGAGGAGGAGTTGTTTCGGGGATTTGTCACTCCAAATGTCATCGTGGATCATTTGATCTTTTCCTCTTAATGTGCTGTTGAGTTGATGGAAGATCGCTTGGAGTTCGGTACAAGGATGTTCCATTTGTCCTCCTTGCTTGCTCTTTAATATTGCCCTGTTCGTCAGTCGTCCAGTATGGGCTTAACTCTCCTTTTTCCAGAATCTCAGGGAGAATTGCTTCTCCTATTATTTTCTGGATGTTGTATTGATCTTCTCCTCTCAATGTCTTGTTGAGTTTATGGATGATCGAGTAGAGATGGTTGATTGAATTGCCAGAGATCAGGAACCAGTCATCTGGTTTTGCTCTACCGGTTTTACTAAAGGGATTTTCTCGTCTCCGAGATTCGATTTGCTCTGTTATTCTTTTTGGTTTATCCATTGTTTTCGTAGCCTTCTCTGATTTCGGTTTCGTGTTATTCGTAAGCTTCTGCGAATTTCATGGCGGGACTGTTTGCAAAGTCGCTGTTATGTTTCTTTCTGGCTTTGTATCGTCTTTGAACGGGTTCGGACAGGCAATAAAGAGGTATGTTGGTGTCAAGGACAAGTACTTTTACCGCAAAGTCTTTGTATGCTCCTTTGTTAATGAACTTCCATCCTTTGGAGATGAGTTTGTTAATGTGTTTCCATTCAGCTTTGGTGGAATCCTCCACTCGTTGGTATAGATCTCCGTCTTCAAGAGTAGTCATGTGTAGCGTTTTCATTTTTTTGGTCCTCGTTGATAACGTGAGCGCATCTTTGCAATGACTTCGATTGGAACATTGTGAACGCAGCGTTCGTATAGTTCTTCGTCAGATAGACCGGCATCGTATAGGTCAATCTGTTCCTCGTTGTAGCCAAACTCTTTTGCCATTTCTGTATATATGTGGTACTCCCAGTGCCTGGTGCTTGTGTTTGGGACGACGATACATGGTTCACCGTCTTGCATTAACTTACGCACTTTCACTTCATTTGCTTTGTGTGCGTGTGCGATCAATGGGAATTCGCCAAGCATTTTTGATCCATTGAATTCCAGTGGCTCCCCAGCTAAGTCACCCCACCTAGAATATAGTCCGGGGTAGTCATCGGTAGTGGCAATAGCGTGTTCCTGTGCATATCGTTTTGCTTCAGTGCTTTTGCCTGATCCCGGTAGTCCCCTGATGATTAGGAGGAGAGGATGAAGATTGGAAGAGGATTGTAAGGTTTGCATTTCATTGATCCCATTGTTTGATTGAAAGGTCTATGCATTTAGCGGAACAGTAAATTCTTCCGTCTACGAGTGATTCAATTGCATGAGATAGGATTACGTCTGGTTCGACATCTACTTCGCAGAGTTCTACTTCTGTTTCGCATGTTGGACAGAAGTTTCTTGGAGCAGAGTCTTTGAATCTTTTCCAGAGTTCTCCGCTGATGTTGTCGCAGTCTACCGGCCAACGGATGAGTTCGGTTGTCAAGGTAGCTGGCTCGATCCCGTCTCGAATTAGACTGATGATTGCTTGTCGGATGTTTTCGGGATCCCGTTTGGGTATGGAGGACATTGGTAGTGTGTAGGTCATGAGGTAGTCAGCGTATTCGATTGCACGGGTTTGTGTTTCATTCATGTTATTTGTTTTCCCAGGAGAGAGTTTCGTAGTTGTATTCGGAATTTTCGGTGAGGTATTGTCGGAATGTGAGTCCGATTGAGCCGCATATTGTGCAGGTATATCCGACGTTTTCGTCACATGTGCAGTACCCTGCATCATATAGCACCCTGAATTCTCTATCAGATGGACGAGATTCAGTGGTCCCGTTTGTCTCGTATCTCTGGAGTCGTTGGAGGATTGAGTCGAGATACTCTTCACATTCACGATTGTGTAGTTTGATTTCTTCTTCGTAGCTCATTGTGAGTCCTCTCATTTAGTTAGATGATTAATTGTTTAAGGCGTACTGATCCCGTATTTCTGGCGTTTTACCTGGAAATGCCTTTGAAAAATTTTTTTTTGGGATATAGGCAGACCCTCCCTAACCACCTGTGTGACAGGTACTTAGGAAGGGTCAGGTTTGGCCTATTTTCCTGCCTTCGCTTTACTCTTGGGCTTGGCCGCATCTTTAAGCTCATTCAGCTGGCCCTGAATGTCAGCTATAATCGAGCGTAGATCCTTGTTCTCGTTCTCTGCCTTTTCGAGTGCGGTAAGTTCACGCACAACGACCTTGCGGGGGTGAATGACACAAGCGTCATTCTCGTTCATGAGAAGGGACAAATTAATATAGGTCCGCTTCTCGGTGTCGTTGGTGCGAGAATCGAGGAGAGCGGTGAGGGAAATGAAGTCGCCGATGCGATAGTCTTCTAATTCCTCGACTAGATCCTCACGATCCCAAATGGTGACTTCAAAGGGTTTTTCCTCACCTTTCTTGGTGAAGCGGTGGATGAGGACCTCGTGAAAGGTCCAGCGTCCGGAGGTTTTTTTGTGGACCGCTTTCTTGATCCAACCCTGTAGGGGAACGGCGATTGGTTTGAGTTCATCGATTGTTGACATGTCTGAAAGCTCCTTAAAAGAAAGGCGAAAAGTTACTACCCCAGTTTGGGGTGCCCCGCTCGTCTGTTCGTGCGGGACTCCCTAAGTATACTGTCCTTTTTGGGTATATCCAGTAAAATACCGGATTTTTAAAAGATATTTTTATGTTTGCATTTCTGGAAACAGTTGATCTCGGGGAATTGGGGAGGAGGAAAATCCCCTACCATACTCCCGTAGAAAATGATAGGAAAAAGAATAAAAAGTTTGGCATGGGAATTGTTCAAAAGGCGAGTAGTTTTGGCATGTGGTTTGTTCTTGGGGTTCGGGGTGGATGGCATGGGAATTGTTAGAAAGTCGGTGAGTTTTGGCATTGAGTTTGCAATTCTTCCTTTGGTCAATGCCTTTTGCCTTTGGGTGCAGGGGCTTGCCCCGCCCCTTCCTTAACTGCCTTTCAGCAGAGGGGTTGTGGCAGCGGGTGAGAAAGCTACTGGTTAATGTGGATGACTACGGTACCCCCCGGTAGGCTAAGCTGTAACAGTTGGGGTTTATGAGTGAGATAAAGAGGATGTTAAATCCCGGCACTCTGGCGAGAGAGGAGGTCAAGTACAGTAGGGATGCTGTCGGTGAGTGAGAGTACCTGCAAGGGCGGAGGGGGTACCCAAAAACAGAAGGCCCCATGCCCCCAAGCGGATCGTGAAAATATATATTTAGCCTCTCTATAAAAATTCTCTATTTTTTCCTAAAAACGCCTTTCTCCTCATCCCTTCACTTCTCTTCTACCTTGGGGTCGTAGGAGCGGGAGCGTAAGCGGGAGTCGACGAAGACCCCACTTACTTCTATTTTTTCCGTACAATTCGATATGGGTTACTAGATACTAGTAGTTGCTTGACTATAGGCATAAAAAAAGCCAGGTCTTGCCTGACATAAGTGAAGATAGTAAAATCAGCGTCTTTATTTGTTTATTTGCCCCGACCAGACTCCCACTTACGTTCCCGCTGGATCGGGGAAATAGTTAAGAGCGCCTAGATAGGGGAGAAGTAAACATCTGATCAGTGTGCTTTGACGCTGATTTTAACATCGAGATTTAAAACTTCAACAGTATATTTCGTGGATTTTGGGATTTTTTTTACTGGGTGTTGTTTGTATCATGTCTTCGTGATACACGCCCCACTGGTTGTATTCACACGGTGTCACCTACCCAAGTGGTGAGTCCAGAGGAAGCAGAGCCTCCGGGTCGTACATTCATGGAGCACATCGGGATGTGCGACCCTGTTTTTTTTTGCCAGATAAAAGGAGAAGAGTGAATGATAAGGAAGACGAAGGCATCCGCACTGGAACTTCCGACCATGACTGCCCTGGAAAAGTCTTTGACTTTGAAGGACAACCTTGGATTCATCCAGAAGAAAGCCGAACAAGCGTTGCAGGTCAGTTCACCCGCCGATATTCGTTCGCTTCTGGATGAGGCTGTGGAGATGGCTCGGAAGAAGAAGACCCCGAATGTATTGTTAAGTGCCGCCAAGATTCTGTCGGGTATGCACGAAGCGGGTATTGGGTTGGCGATGGAGGCATTATCACTAGAGAACAAGCTCTGTTCCGGTGTGCCGGACAGCATGATGAATGTCCAGATAAACAATAATGTACATCAAGAGAGGGCATTACCCTCGGTCGAGGAGGCTAAGAGTGCAATCAACCGATACGTCGATATCCTTGGTGTCGGATCAAAACCTTCAGGAGATGGCAGCGGGCCTGATGAAGGAGCCCGCAATCTGGATCGAAAACTACCTGAAGATATCAGCGGAACAGAGGCAGGCAACGGACGAGGATCTGTCGGACGGGGGACCGGATCAGATGAATCAGAAGATCATCCCCTTCCGGCTGAACGAAAGCCAACTGATCCTGTACCGGAAGATGAAATATTATCAGGAGATGAAGAAACCGACCCGGTTGCTGATTCCGAAAGCCCGGAAACAGGGGATAACAACCCTAATCCAAGCCTTATTCTTTGAACGACTCTATAATAATGACCATGAAGAAGCTGCTGTCGTTGCCCATAACGCAGAGTCAAGTAGCTATATCTTCCAGATATCTCGCCGTTTTTACGACTTTTTGCCCCAGGATATGCAGCGTGGGCTGAAATATAGCGCAAAAACCGAGCTAGAGTACATAGAACCGCACGGTTCCAAGTATATGGTCATGACCGCTCGATCCGGTGATGCCCTGGCAAAAGGTACAACTCCGACCCTATTTCATGGGTCTGAGGTCGCAAACTGGGCAGATTCAGGTCAAGATCCGTGGAAAGCGTGGACATCCATCGCATCCTCGATCCCCGATCACCATGAAACTGCGATTATCCTCGAATCCACCGCAAATGGACGAGATCCCTTCTTTTACCGCATGTGTATGGGGGCAATCAAGGGTGATAATGACTATGAAGTGGTCTTTTTGCCGTGGTATTTGAACGACAAATATACCCGTGAAATCACCGATTCTGGGTGGAGAATCACCCAAGAAGAGGACCATATTAAGGGAGAAATCCTCGATACAGAGGGATATCTGATTTCAGATGAGCAGTTTGAATATCGTCGCTGGTGCATTAAAAACAAGTGTGGTGGCGAAGTCGGTATCTGGGATCGATACTATCCGGCAACCCTCAGAGATGCGTTTGCCGTCAGCGAAAAGAGATTTTTCCCCGAATCGGTGAAGAAACACTACCGAGAGAGCGTCGCTCCACCCAAAGTCGTTGGAGATATGGGGATTTCCGAGGGTGGATATCCGGTATTCGACCCGAATAAACACGGCTCTCTCCACGTATGGGAAAAACCGATCTCTAGAGAAAAATACGTTATTGCCGTGGACGTGTCGGAAGGAATTCCGGGTGGCGATTATCACAGTGCCTATGTTCTAAAGCGCTCCTCCATAGAGGCAGTTGCTGCTTTATCATGTCTGGTTGATGCCGATGAACTCGTTGACCAGTTATACAGGCTTGGACTCTGGTATAACAAAGCCGTCATTGCCCCGGAGAATAACCATAACCCTGAAGTTTGTCGTCGATTGTCCTATCACATGAGATACCCCAATGTGTACTGGCAAAGGGATATCAACAACCCAAGATCTAAGGCAAATCGACCGGGGTGGAATACGAACGTCAAGACCCGTCGAGAAATGTTAGATGTTTTGAAAATGGTTACTCGACAACATCTACTACGTATATATGATGAGGGGTTCGTAGAGGAGATGGAGGATTTTGCGTGGAACGTAAATACACGCAAATGGCAAGCGACCCCAGGTAAACACGATGACAGAATTATGGCTATGGCTATCGGATTGATGCTTTTAGACCTGAGCCCATACAAAGATCGCTCAGACCGATTGCGACCAAAAGTTGAAGACGGGTTTTCCCGGTACAAAGAATTTGAGTCGTATTGGAAAAAGCACTCGGGGTCTAACAAAAAAACGGGGAGATTGACCTTTGGATAAGAAAGAGATTAACAAGCGTATTGTTTCTATCTGGACCGATCTGGTCGAGTCAGGGATGAAGCTTAAAAACAAACGCTTTAATAAAGACCGCAGGGACATCATGCGGTTTTATTCCGGTGATCATTCATTCATCTATGATGAAGCGGAAGCTGCCGGGTGGGCGAAAAGTGAATCCTGGGCGCAGATGACAATCAACCTGACGTTCGAGATGATCGAAGTGTTCGGGCCGATTCTGTACCAGAACAATCCGATAAGAACGATTACTTCTCGTGGCAAAGATCCAGTCAAGCACGCTCTTTCACGGGTGATGGAAGCGTATCTTAATTACACTCCTAATGAACTGGGGCTGAAAATTGAGGCGAGAGAAGCGATCAATGATGCGCTGATCTCTGGACTTGGAATGCTGTGGACATCGTATGATCGTGATACCGGCCTCGTTGGATCAACCTTCGAGTCAGTGGAAAACATGGTATTTGACCCGGATGCAAAAAGGTTCAAAGACATGTGGTGGGTTGCTCGTCGTCGAGTTGAACCCGTCTGGGTCGTCGAAAGACTTTTCCCCGAAACAGCAAAGGGGATCAAGGGTAATAAAACCTCATATATGGGCAAGTCCCTGAACCTTGGGGCGAATGAGAAGCATACAGAAAAAAGCGTGAGTCAGGATCTTGTCGTTTATTATGAAGTCTATTCCAAAATGGGTGTTGGAGTTCGATATAAAGATGCTCCAGAAGAAGTAACCGATGAGGTGGAGGACAAGGAAGACAATGTTCATATTATCTTTTGTCCGGGTCATGATAGACCTCTTTCGATAGAGTCTTGGCCCGCTCCATTGTTTTTGGATGGGAAGTGGTTTCATACACCGCTTTATTTTCACGCTCATCCAAGCGAACTGTATCCGATTGCTCCTCTCAAACCTGCCTTAGGTGAACAGAAGGCAATCGACTTTCTCGCAACATTCATGCTGGCAAAAGCCAAAAACGCTTCGCGAGATGTTATTGGTGTTGATCCCTCGGTTGACGAGAACGTGATTTCTCAAATCTCCAGTGGTCGAGATCTGGAGGTTGTTTCATTGACCGGAGCCCAAGGTCGCTCTATTAATGAGGTGATCTCTTGGTTAGAGCATCCAGGGATTCCATCAGACCTAAAAGAAACATTCCGCTTGTTGATCGAACTCTTTCAGCAACGCACTGGGCTTCAGGAAATCTTGTACGGTCGAACGAATGTTGCCGAACGCTCTGCGAGAGCGATTACGGTTAAAGATAGAAACAGTCGTGCAAGAATTGACGATAAAGCCGAGATGGTTGAATACTGGATGAATGAGGCTGCTCGGAAAGAGGCAATTCTCGCACGATTCCTCTTGGATGGAGAAGAAGTGGAGGCAGTTGTCGGCGGAGACGTTGTTTATGGATATCGTGTAGATGTCGTTTCCAATGGCGAACCGATGACCCTGAAAGAGCTAAAAGAAATTTCGGGGGATATTGGTACATACTTCGAGACAGAAGAAGAGGCAGCAGAAGCTCTTCAAACAATTATGCCAATGCTGCAAATGACAAGACCTCTGTCTCAAATAAACATTATTCCGGTTACCGCAAGTGTCGTTTGGCAGGACACGGGGACACTAGAGGATAATATCGATATTATTCGAGAGTTCTCTTACAGGATTGAAGCGGGATCGGCAAGAAGACCCGACCAAGAACTGCGTGTCGAGCAGGCGCAGATGGTTATGGAGATGGTGGGTCAAATGTCACTGCAACTGCCACCAGAAGTTGATGTTGAAACGTACAACAAAAGTCTCGATGTGTTGTATGACGCATTCATGATCGCACATCCGCAGAGGGTTTATTTGACCCCACAACCAGAACTTCCACAAGTGATTCCGGGGCAGGGAGTCGCTGGCGAAGGCAACAATCTTGAGCTTTCGCAAGCAAATATCCCACAAGGACCACTAAATACATCGGAAATGGGCATTCCAATGCCCAATTTGCCTACAAGTGGGGCGGGAATGTTGTAAGATGATGATCGATCATTACAATGATCTGTAGTTATAGGAGGATTGAGATGGATAAGATTAAAGAAATGATAGAGGCTCGACAGGCACCAGGGGCGATTATTCGACATCCTGCTGGAGAAACTCGTTACATTTCGAGTCTTGCCAAATTTCCCAATGATCCTAGAGCTAATGTTACCTCTATGGCAGAAGCTGAAAGGAAGGCAGAAGCTCAGGGGAAAACAATTAGAAACGTAGAGGATGTTCTTCCTGGCATTCGCCGGGAACACTCTGCGGAAAGTTTTTCGGAAACCTTTGATACAAACTGGAGGAAAGCATAGATGTCCGATGAAGAACGGGACACCTCTGAACTCGATGCCCTTGAGGATACCATCGAAGATGAGCCCCAAGACTCTGAAGTCACGACCCCATTTGAAGATCCGTTTGATGACGATACGTCTCCAGATATGGTTGATGATGATGAAGAATTGGAACTGTATGCAGACAAATATCGTTCTGTCGAAGACCTAGAAAGTGCCTATAGGGAAGCGCAAAAAAAGATTTCCCAGCAGGATGATTATGCCACTTTAGGTCGTCACATTGCTCCGCAGTGGGACGCTTTTGATAAGTGGCAAAAAGGGCAAGAACAAGCTTCTCAGCCTGAACCTGTATGGAATCCACCACATGAGATTGGTAGTGTTCAAAGAGCTATTGATCTTTTAGGGACTGAGGGATGGGATGCTTTACCCGTTCAGGAACGTAGTAGAGCGGAGGAATACCTCAACTACTACAATCAAAAGTGGCGCTCATGGCAAACGAATCCACATCAATTTGCTGAAGACATGGTTGCACCTGTCGTCGAGCAGATGATTGGAAATCGTTTTGCGGAACTAGAGGCACAAATGGGTGCTGCCTCTTTTTGGCGGGAACATGCTGACGAACTGAAGGATAACATGGGTGAGTTTCAGGATTTGCTGCGGTCTGGTGTACCAACCGCTGCTGCAAGAGAACTCATTCAACTTCGGAAAGTTGCGTCGGAACGCAAAGAGGTGGAATCACAGAAGGATGAACTCCAGCGCAAGAAAGATCGACTAAAAGGACGTTCCTCTAGTCGCTCTCAGCGCAGTGGCGGACCATCAAGCTCGAATCGTCCAGATCCGAGTGGAAAGAGTTTTGGGGAAATCTTTAATGATGTCTCCGATTCTGTTGGTGCTGTCTTTGGTGAAGAGAGTTCTTTGGGGGCGTCTTCTAAACTTTAGGAGACAAAATAGATGGCTGAATTTGAACGAGTCTTAGCCACGTCGATTGAAGACTGGGCGAAGGGCTTACACGAAGAGCAGATCAAGAACCGCGTGGCTCTTGCGATGCTCGAAAAGAAAAAGCGGTTGAAATTCAATGTTTCAGCCCCTCAAACCAGTTGGACTGTTGGTTTTAAAGACCATGAGTTGACTGGTTACGGTGACATGGAAACGATTAATTTCGCTCGTGTTGTCACTGAGAAAAAGGCGACGATTGATTATCGTGGCTATGTCATGACTGACGCTGTTTCCGAGAAGGAAAAGCTGATGAATCGTGGCAAAGCGGCGATTGTTAATATCATCGAGGACAAGTTGGATCGGATGAAAGCCGCCTGGAAGCGCCGCTTCTGTGGTGAGCTTTTCATTGATGGTGACCTTGCTGCGAACTCGAAACGGTTCCAAGGCATTGACACGATCATGAACGAATCCGGTACTGCGAACGGCGATGAAATCGGAACGAATGCTGGCTCTTATGCGGGCATTAGTAGCGTCAAGGGAACCTACGGTGGATCTGCTACCGACAATTCTCCTGAGTACGATTTCTGGAGTCCGGTCCTTGTGAATACTGGGTACAACTCGACCGAGTGGGCAGCGGGAGGTCTGGAGCGTCTTCGCACCGGAATCAAGCACACCACTTTTGGACACGACGACAAGCTGGACTTGGTTCTCTTGAATCGTGGTTCCTATGTCGATCTTCTCAATCTCATTGATGGTAGTGAGCGGATTATCGCTTCTTCCAAAAATGCGGATCTGATGGCAATGGGTTTTGGCGATCACGTCGAAATCGACGGCTGTCCGGTCACTTGGGATATTGATGTACCAACCGTTGATGAACAAGCCGCGACTGATACGGTAATCGGATACGGACTGAACTTCAGTGCGATGCAACTCCTCTTCCTGAACGATACGATTGCAACTGGTCGTATGGTTTTCGATGAGGATCAACTCGCTCATAAGTTCTTGTTGTCTACTTTCGGAAATTGCAAGTGGATCTCCCCTCGCAAGTTCTGTGCATTCAAAAGCTTCGCTTAGAAAGGAGAGTAAGTAATATGGCTACTTCATTACCACTGGCTCTCTCGCATAGTACGACCGAAATCAATACTGATGCGCTGGGTGCTGTTTTTGTTCTGCCAAATGGCAATTCGTATAGGCTCGTTCTCAATGCGGACGGCGCAGCGGTTCCCCGCTGTTCCGCTCTGACTTGGGTGAGTCGGACCGCTTATACTGTCGAACGAGTTGACGCTGCGACGGAGGAAATCTGTGGATTTGTTCCGACTGAGCAGAGTGCGACTGGTCCGGCCAATAGCGATTATTTTCTCATGCAAATCGGCGGTTTAACTACTGCGATTCGTGGAGACGATGGTACTGCTATTACCGTTGGTGACGGCATTGGTCCAGATGATGATTCCGATAGCGGAAAAACCAAGCGCCATGTGGCTGCTGGTTCGACCTTTACGGAAGCCATCGTCTGTGGTCAGGCTATCACTGCGGCGGCCTCGGCAGATGATGAATATCAGGTCCAACTTTTGAGGGTCTTGAATTAATTCAAAGATTTGGGGGTCGAGCTTTCGGGCTCGACCTCTAGTCTTGGGAGATATACATGTCGAGGATTAATGCTTTTACGCCTGTGTTCAACACGGCAAACGGTGGTTCCGCTGATATTTTTGGTTCTGATCTGGTTCCTCAGGGGCCAGATTCTGTTTTTACCATTGGTGTTGCGGTGTCTGCTGCTGTTAAGTTGAATTTGCTGATAAAATCGGGTGGAACAACGGTAACTGTTGTTTTGAATGACGATAGCAATTTGACTGCAAATGCTGGTCATACGTTTACGTTTCCGGCTCATAGTTCGTACACGTATAACCTGCAACCGTCGGGATCAGCCACGGTACTCTGGTGTTCTGTTCGGGATGTCTGTTCGGGAGGAATCTGATTGGGATCATCTGATCAGAGGGGATTCAAATGCCCTACGCGATCTCAAAATCTGGTGGGAAGTTCGTTCTAAGGAACTCGGAAACGGGGACTGTGTTTGGACGCCACAAGACGAGAAAGTCTGCGGAAAGACAAATGAGGCTTCTGCACATTCTGAAGAAGAGGAAGAAGGGGAAGGTTGGATGAGCTTTGATCCAGATTTTGGTCACTATCGGGGTGCCGACGGGAAGGCCCGTGGGTTTGAGCCCGCACAGGGTGCTGCTGGCGCAAACCCGATTCTCGAAGGTCTCAAATGGTGGTTCCCTTTGGCGGGTGGTGAGTATGCTGACTCGGTTACCGGCAAGACGCTGACGGCAGTCAATTCTCCAACGAGCGAAACTGGTCCAGCAGGAGTCTCAGAAACTTCGATGGGAGTGTCTGCGGGTGATAGCAATTACGTCCACTCAACTGATTCGTATTTTCGGACTGTTGCGGAATCTACTGGAGCGGGTCCAGAAACGTATTATCCATTCACCTGCACCTTTTGGGTTTACATGGCGTCCGGGGCCCATACTTGGATCATGGGAGATACGAATCAGTGGCAATGCTACAAATATCCGTCGGGTGGTCATCAGATGCACTGCGGCGTAAAAGCGAATGGGTCGTATTGGCGACTTGCCAATACGTCGGGTAGTGGGCTGTCTGATTCCACTTGGTACTTTTTCGCTTTTAGGTACTACGGGCATGGTTATGAGAGCGATGGCTCTGTTGGTTCATGGGTCAACGGTAAAAGAGTGAATCGTGTTTCCGGGTCTGCGGGGTCAGGGTCGATTGCGGAAACAGGAACTCAAGATTGCTGCGGGGAATCTTTGCAAACTGGCGCAGGAATTACATTCGGTGGAGCGGGCACAGCGACAGGGAGACTGGCAATGGTCGGTTATTGGGATCGCGTTATAACTGATGCGGAGGTTTTGGAAATCTATAACACGACCCTCGGTGGTGGAGGCTATCCGTTCTGATGAGTATCGAAACCGTCAAGGCATCAGCAGAGATTCAATTGGAGGCACTGAAGGTAACACTACTGCCTCTACAGGAGGAGTGGGCCGAGTCCCACACTAGATATTGGCAAGGTCGACAAAATCCACAAGAGCTTCCGCGCAATGGGGTTAGCGGAACGGTTGATCCGGACCTTGCAAGACGACCAATGCCGTCGTGGGAGGATTTCGGAGTGACTCTCCCTGATAGTATTCCGTATTCTGTCCGGTGTGATGAGTTTGTTTGCGAGGGTTGTCACCTTGGTCATGACGATCTTGTCACAGGCTTCTTTGTTTTGGTGTTATTTACGTGGGGATCGAATCCAGAGATTAGGTGGATAAAGCGTTCAAAGTATGAAGGTGGGGCTTGGACCGATGAAGATTGGGTTTCGGAACAGATGGGACCAATAGTGTGATCTCCTATGGAAAGAGCATTTTTAGAATACGGCATACTCGGTATATCTGTCCTCATCCTCGGGGGCATTGTGTACAAGTTCATATTAGTGCGAATGTCGAAAGAGGCAGATGTCATGCGTGATGAGTTGCAAGACATTCGCAGCAGGTATCATGTGTTGTTGAATCAGCAGTTGTCTGACTATAAAGAAGTGGTGCGTACATACACGAATATGACCTCAAAGGTGAAGTCCACGTTGGACACATCAACTGAGATTATGGAGAGAGTTCTGGAGAAGATAGATGACGGTGGGGGATGATGAATACGAGCGAGACCGAATTGCAAAGAAACCGAATGCGCGTTTATGCTATGAAGCTATTCGGTTTGCAGATTTCCCCCGTGGCGTCCATGTTTGGGGAGATTGCGCAAGTTCTTGGGGTCATTACTCAAAAGCAACTACAGCAGGCCCTGTCGTTGCAGGAGACGTTTCGCGGTAATGGCCGTGCGGTCCCACGAGTTGGAGAAATCCTATTGGACCAAGGCCTTCTTGATGAGGAGCAATTGGGCACGGTCCTCGAAGAGCAAGAGCGCATTAGCTCAACCATGGATGAGACAGAAGAAACAAGACTCGAAAATCTCAGGCGAAGAGCCGAGAGACTCAAAAGAGAAAAGGCAGATAAATGAGTAGCAAGAAACCTACAAAACCTGGGTGGCAGAGTACTGAGTTCTGGCTGAGTTTGGTCGCAGTTATCTGCGGCGCAATCGTGGCTGGCGATGTTGTTTCCGAAACATCTACTGTTGGCAAGGCAATTGGTGCTGTCGTCTCTGTCCTGGGTGCTCTCGGGTACACAGCCAGCCGCACTGCCGTCAAGGTCAACACCGTGAGATACGAATGACAACGTATGCAAATCTGAAAACCTACGCTCAGGACAATTACCACGACTCGACCGACACGAAGGCGGTTCGGGAGATTGGCAGGTTTGTCAACGATGCGTTCAGGAGAATAGCCAGGGCACACGACTGGTCTTTCTACCTGAAGACCGGGCGTGTGAACACGGCGGTCAAGTACGATACCGGGACCGTGTCTATCAACACGAACGCTACTGCTCTCACGCTGTCGGGGGGGACTTGGCCTCTCGACGCGGTTGGGAATCACATCGTGGTAGATGCCAACTCAAACGTCCAGTTTGAGGTGAAGACACGAGACAGCGGAACCCAGGTGACGTTCAAGGATGGTCAGAAGTGGCTCGACTCGAATGTTTCGGGTGGAACGTACAAGCTCTATTACTACGTGTACGATCTGCCTTCAGACTTCCGAAAGATGTACGACCACGAAAGCGAAGATCAGTTTCTGTGGTACATGGTTCCCACTGATTTCGAGTTCTATCAGCTAACGAACAACGATGACACGGGGACTCCAACCTTCTACACCATCGTTGGGAATCGGAAGATGAAGGTCTGGCCGTATCCTGATGAGGCGAAGGTAATCGACTTTCTCTATTACCGCTGGCCTACCGCCTTGACTACCGATGGCGATACCATGGATTGGGTTGAGGATTGGGTGGACTTGGCGTATCGGGCTATCGACTACGAGATCGGGGTCAGGACCGGGAAACTTTTGGCAGAAAGAGCCAGTGTTTTTCAGCAGACGCTGATGGAATACAAGGCTATGGATAACACCCGGCAGTTCACCCGCAGAACCGCTCGTCTGGATGTTCTGGGTATGCCGATCATTCCTAACATGCAGATCCGCAGGGGGAGCATTACTTAGCCATGGGTGAGGGAAGGTTCTCAAGAGCAGAGGTTAGCGTTTTCAATGGCATGGATCAGGGGGTAGCCCCGACCAAGCTGGCCGATGGCTTCTTTGTTATTGATGAGAACGGTCGACACAATCAGGTTGGAAGCTGGGGCCAGAGGCTTGGGGTCGTTCGTGTTGGTGGTGGTGTTGCTCAGGCGGCCTCTGGCTCAAAGATTGATGCTGTCCACCAGTTCCTTCCTCTTGGGAGTGGCTCCCAGAACTTTGCCTCCCAGTATGAGAATGGTGCGGTCCGTCTCTCCAACCTGATCTTTATTGCCAACGGTGTTGCGGAAGGCTTCGCCAACCCGGAGCCACAAGAATGACGACACTAAAGAGCGGGCTATCGACACGCCATCGAACCACCTTCGCTACGTTTATGGGTGTATCTTACGCTGCGAACGACTGGGACAAGATGTGGCTTTGGGATGGCATTACGAGTGCTGCCCAGGATGCAGGCATAGACGCCTGTCCCCAGGACTGGAACCCAACGCCAAGCACCGCGAGCGGGTTGATAGAGCCAGGAACCCACCGGTTTCGTTACAGGTATACGAATAGTCGTACCGGATTTGTGAGCAACCCGAGTAACGAGGTTTCGATTACTGTTGTTGCTGGAGCACAGCAGCTAACTTTCGCTGTAGCATCCTCTGGTACGGCAAACATCGTTCATTCTGCGGATTCAAAGGTTGACGAGATCATTGTCGAGATGACTCTTGTTGATGGTTCGGCCTGGTATACCGCCGGTACTGTTTCTAATAGCGGCTCGTCAATCGTGTTGAGTCTCTCTGACGCATCCCTCTCTGGCGCTCCGATTCTTTATCGGGATTTCGGTCACGATGTGCCTCCATACTTCCGACACGTAGCTTCTCATCGTGGAAGAATGTGGGGTCTCGGGCACATCATTCACAATACCGGAACAATACAGCTCACTAATGGTGGAACCGGGGTTACTGGCACGTCAACTGAGTGGAGTGCTGCGGTGGTTGGCCGATACCTGAATCCAAGCGACACTGGAAGAACCGCCAAGATTGGTGGATATTCGAGCGCAACTTCTATCTCCCTTGATTCTGCGTGGGGAGGTTCGAGTGGTAGTGGGATTGCCTACGCAATACAGCCCGAGAAGCTGAACGTGCTTTATTGCTCCCAGGCAAACCGTCCCGAGAGTTGGGCACCGCTATCTTTCTCTGAGGTGCTGCTTGACAGGACAGACCAGGCGACGGCACTTGTTCCGTTTTTCAATGAGCTTGTCATCTGTGGCTACTACACCATGGAGAGGCTCACGTTTACGAATGAGCCTTTCGAGGCAGTGGGTGGTCGTCTACCGGACGCGCAGATCTCCCTTATTAGTTCAAATCGGGGGTCGCTAAATCCGAATTGCGTTATTGAGGTTGAGGGTGTGGTCTATGGAATGGACTTCACTGGGTGCTGGGCCTGGGATGGTGGGCGACCGGCGCACATCTCCGAACCGGTAGACGCCTACCTGCGTCCCATGCTGCTGAAGAACCAAGATCTTTTGCCGCACGTATGTTGGTCGCCAAAAGAGAGAGCTGTTCGCTGGACCCTGGGTCTTTCTGGGCAATACTTTGTCGACTTCTACCCAGACACCAGGCAGTGGACAACGGGTATTCACCACGTCCAGATGGGTTCTTCTTGCCAAGCGTTCGATCTTGGCGGCCAGTTTGCAGCTTATGGTGGCCAGAATGGGTATGTGTGGAAGGCAGACACCAGCCCGGTGGAGGGGTTTCCGCAGCTTGATGGTAACGGGACGATTGTAACGACAGTTGGTACTGTGGCTGCGAGCCCATCACCCACGGCAACAGTGTTTACTGTTTCCGAGGGTGGGTTGTATGTGACAAATATCAGTGGGCAGACAAACGCCACTCTGGATCAGATGAAGGGTGCTCCTTGCTACTCGGTGGGGCTAAATGAGACCCGGATTATCGCCTCCAATACTGCAACAGTCGTGACCCTGATTAGTCCTGGGTTCAGTCAGGCTCCTGCGGCCGGCGATACGCTCTACTTTGGCCGTGTACCAGCCTCTCTGTACACGCGAAATTTCATCTTGCGGGACTCCATAGACAAGAATTGGCCTCGGTACTTGCATATCTGGTTCATTCCCGCCAAGAACGAGTTCTCTGCCTCGTACCCGATAGTGGCCAATTCGGACATAACAGTGAGTCTTTATGAGGGTATCGGTCCCAAGTACGACCTGGATGGACCAAAGACTGACTGGACTACTCGCTCGGAGGAGGGGATCTCCTTTACGTCGGGGCAGGCCAAGATCACCTTGGATTTGGGTGACGATACCGGCTACAAAAAGATCCCCATAGGATCTTTTCAGAGCCGGTATCTCCAGGCAGCAATCTCTACGAGCAAGCCTCCGACATCTGGTTACCTTGGGCCTCGCATTCTCAAGATTGCGATTGATGGGTACGCAACCGAAGTTCCGGTGGATGTGGTCTGATGGTTAAGATAGCCAGATCAGGAAGAAATCAGGTGGCACCCCTGAATGCAGTGTCTCTTGAGTTGATCCAACAGGATATAGACAATATTTACCAGGTTATGGCGAATGGGATCGGAACGGACTATCTCGACCCAGACATCATGACTGACCTTACGGACAACCAGATGGGTGTGCAGAGGGTGCCGAAGATCTCAACGCTGGAATCATCCAGGGTTGTCGAATATGTTACCCTGCAAATACAATCAGATGGGGTTACGGGATAATGCCAGAGAACCAATTACTCGGATCGGTGACAGTCAAATCGGTGCTGACGAAACTCAGCATTGTGTCTGATACTGCGACCACATCGTCCAGTGGGTCGGACAATTGGCAGTTCGACGCATACAAGAATGCGAGTACCGCATTGTTGGCATCTGCTAAAACCACGAGCGGTGCGGAGATAGCGGCGAACACGGAATACGACCTGGGTACCCTGAACGCAACGAACAAATACCTTGCGGTTGGGGACACACTCAGGATTCAGGTGACTAAGAACGGAACACCCACGGACTTGTCTGGAGCGAAGGTTACCTTCCAGGCACACGTCCGCAAGGATTTGGCGTAGGAGGTCGGGATGGCTAATGGAGCAGAATCTGCCCCACTCGGGAGGGCGTACTACGAGAGAAGATACGGGAAGAAGGGTGCGGGTGGTCCAGAGGCGTGGGGGGCTGCTAGGCCATCAATGTATGGTTCCGCTGTAGCCTCGATGATTGGACAAAAGTACACCGCAGTTCCCGGCTTTGGGAGCAGCCCATCCGCTGCGCCATCGCCTGCCGACAAACTTGCAAGCGCAAGAAGGACAAGGCAAAGGATCGCAGAAATTCGCAACCGGGGTGCAGCACAAAGTGAGACCCGGACCCCTTATCGGGCCCAAAGTGGTTCAGTGTACGGGCCACAACCATATTCTCCGTCCACCTATGTTGCCAACCTGGGAAGCATCTTTAGGGATTTCGGAAAAGCTCTCCCAAAAAAGGTTGGTCCTTTTGCGGATGAGCTTGGGAGGGGTGGCGGTGCTCCACGGGATCTTCGCGATCCATGGCTCGGCCCATTAAACCTGGGGTGGGGCGCATCTCCGGGTGGTAGAGGGGGATTAAACCCAGGCAAGGTCCGATTCGTGGGTGGTGGAATGGGTGGTGCGTTGCCGGATCCGAAATGGACCCAGATGGCACTCGCCAATCAGGCGAAAGCTCTTGGTCTCTTGCAGTCGGGTAGAGAGGGGTTCTCTCAGAACCCTCTTTATTCGGACATTGAGTCGGGTCTTCAGGCGATTCTCTCGGGACAAATGCAGCCCTATGGCGGGGCACTCCAGGGTGCGAACTATGGAGCCATTTCTGATATGTTGGCGAAATCCATGGGTGCCCAACTGGGGGCAGCACAGGGTGCGCTGGCTGGAGCCAACCTCCGTGGTGGCGCGGCCCCAAGCACGTCCATGATGCTCCAGTCCCAGAGGGCAGGTCAGTTGGCAGACGCTCGGAGAGCTATCGGAGCAGAAGCTGCTCGACAGAACTTCGCCGCACTCCAGCAAGCCCAGCAGCAGGCGGCTAACCTTGCAGCCCGGAGAGCCGCAGCCGAGCAACCATACAATCTTGCAGAGGCTCAGATGCTTGCGAATATTAGCTATCCTGCAACAGGTTCTCGTGGCGGTTCTGGCCCCACCTCTTTGTTTGGGTCGCACGCACAGCGTGTTTACAATCAGGCGGGAATGGGATAATCGACATGCAGATCAAGTTATTAGAGGGGAATAGGTAGATGCCTCCATATACGGCGTGGACTCTTAGCGGGATGAATCCTTATGGGAAATACACTCCTGCTGAGTTTGGTGCAGAAACACAGAGACAGAATGTTGTATTGCGGGATCAGATTGCTCGCGAGCAGTTAGAGCAGCAGCAAGCCCAGGAGGCTGCAAGGTCTCGGCGGGAACTCCAGAAGATGGGCCTTGCCCAACAACAGTTTGCGAGGCAGGCGTCTCTGGCAGAGCAGCGCGAGGAGCGTCAGCGGGACGCTCTTCGCGCCAAGCTGATCGAGTCGCAACAGATGCGGGCGAGAGAGCAGTCGAGGTACCGTTCCGCTCAGGAAAGATATGCTGCGGAGCGGGAGAGGGAGCAGGCGAGGTATGATGCCGGGGAACCACTGAGGGCTGCCAAGCTTCGCGCCGCACAGCTTGGCATCCGTGGAGAGGAAGAGGCCCAGGCTAGGGCGAGAAGGAAGGAGAAGCAGCAGGACGAGCTTGTCGAGGTTGATTTCGGCCAGGGTCCGGTCATGATCCCCAGGAAGAACTTCGACATGATTCGCCAGATCCGAGCTATGAGGAGGGAAGAGGAGAAGCACAAGGAGTCCATGGACTGGCGGGATCGCACATACGAGGATGCCCAGCAGAGATACAGGGATACCCGAGAGGACCAACTGCAGAGACGTGAAGATGCCGAGGCGTGGAAGAGAAGGGAATTCAATCTCGGCCTATGGAAAATAAACGATCAGAGGGAGCGCCTTTGGAAGGCCGAGCAAAAAGCTGGAAGAGGAGCGGCGCGGATCGCGGCCATTCCCGGAGAGCTTGGCGAAAGGGCGAGAGCGGCTCTTGACATGGCAGGCGGCGAATTTAGCAGGATGCCGCAAGCTATTCAGCTTGAGGTGATGGAGTACCTCGGCGTAATTAAGCCAAAGACATTCGCAGAGTTGGACAATCTCCAGCAGAGAGAGGCCGTCCTGAATCACGGAAAGACCGCAAGGATGCAGGCTCTCTACGATGATCTCGCCGACTGGATGGCGAATGTTTCTGGTGGGCTTTACCCGTCGGGAATTGCCGAAGATCTTGCGGAAGACCCAGGGGCCACTGAGGTTGTTAATAACATTGCCCAGCAAGTGAAGGCGTATATTGAAGAGACTCGCCCAAATGGGATGGACTTGGCAGCTCTGGCAACCGCCATTGCTGATCCAGGGCGGGACATTCTCAGGATCATTGTTCCCGGATACGAGAACCTTGAAATTGGCCGGGGCGGTGAGGGGTCTAGAAGGGACAAGATCGTTCAGGGTGTTCTGGGGCAGGCATTCGGCGTAGGCTTTAAGCGCACAAAACGCCGAGAACTTGACAAATCATTCTTCAAGATACTGTTGGCCCACCCGATGTTCGGCCTCGATGATCAAAGCAGGGAGAACCTCCTGGGGCCGAAGATCACGGGTTCGTCGCCCAGTGCAAAAGAGTTGCGGGATCAAATCAAAATAATGATGGAAGGTAGGTAAGCGATGCCATATCCACAATCAGTAGCGGATGCGTTAAAGGTTCTGATGGAAGCCCAGGTGATGGGTGACGTTGTGAGTTCTTTCCTTAGGAGCGAAATATCCGGGGAAGGTGCCAATCAGGGTCCACCTCCTGGCTTGGAGGAAGCCCTCATGGCTTCGTTGGGGGCGGCAGCTCCTCCAGTGGATGCTCCCCTCGAAGAGGAGCTAATGGCGGCTTCGATCCAGCCCCCAGGGATGCCCCCGGAACTCCCCCCAGGGTTGGTGCCGCCCGGCCTGCCCCCAGGAGCCGGACCAGGAAACCTTCCGTTCGCATAGTTAGATGGGACTTCGTATAGACGAGCACCGAGTACCCGGCGATCCCTTTGGGGGATCTCCGGGGGCGGCCAGTCCACTTGGGGGGAATCTCTTCCCCTCCGGGAGATCGCCTATCTTTGCAGGCCCGAACGTAGAGCAGGCGGCAGAGGAGCGGGTCAGGAGGAGGATGGAAGAGGACGAGATTCGCAAGAAACTGGAGGAGGAACAAGCCGAGACCTTTCTTGGGAAACTTGGTCGCACTTTCGGTGGACCGGGGTACGCTCTCCTGAATCTCTTGCGTTTGCGTCCTGGCGCGGCAATCAAGAACCTTGCCGATACGGCTACGGGTGCTGTCACGCTGGACCCCATAACCGGGCTCGGCACTAGGTTCGCCAGTAGAGAAGAGCAGCCCACTGTCAGCGAGGTTCTTGAAGATGTCGGGATAGGTGCCCCACGGCACCGTGGGCTCAGGGCGGGGATTGATATTGTTGGCGGTCTCTTTCTTGATCCCCTCAGTCGCGTGGCCCTTGGGGGAAGTTCTACGGCCAGGGCAATCGCCATGGCCAGGGGGGTGAAAAGCCTCAAGAAGATGCCCAACTGGGCTGGCGATCTAAGCACGGCGCTCTCCACCACCAAGGCGGGGAGGGCACGGTGGCAGGACGCATTGGATGAAGCGTCTAAAGTTCGCCCCACGTTTGTCGGCGGCCCTTCCGGGAAGGTTAAAATTGCCAAGGGTGCGGATATAGAGGAAGAGGCGGCGAGGATTGTGATGAAGAAGATGGGTCAATCCGCAGACCCCGAAGGCTACATCGCAACCCTACAGGGACTCGAAGAGTCCGGGGACATCCTGAAGGCTGGCTTGCGATACGATCCTTGGTTGATTCGCGCACCACTTCGCGCCCTGGGGCTAATCGAGGAGGGAGCTATGGAGCCAAGGCTCTTGTCAAGTCTTGGCGGTGCTTTCGATGAGACCCTCGCCAATCGTGGGTTCTGGGCGGGTCCGGCTGGGAAGCTCTTAGAGAAAGCGACCGGGCCGGGGTGGGCATACCAGGCAGCGGGTAGGTTTGCGCCCAAGGTGCAGGAGGCAATGAGAATGCCTTTCGATGCAACCATTCGGAAGCTGTTCAACCCAATGCACGGAAAGTTACGCGGGATAGCCAAGGGTGATAGGGGTCTTCTTTATCGACTGGAAGACGCGGCGAGAGCGTCCCAGGAACTCCAGTACCGAAACGCCAAGGACTTCACGGCAATACTAAACCGGGTGTTTGGGGGCTTTGATCCAGATACAACCAAAGAACTTAAGAAGTCATTCGAAGAAGTCTTCGGCATGAAGGAGATGGACGACCTCATCAAGACTGCTTACGGAGATCTGCGTAGTCCGTCTGGGTACTCGTATTCGATGGGCGAGGTTGTGAAGAAGGGGAAGAAGCGCAAGAAGCGGGAAGGCTTGTTCTTTTCCAGGCAAGTGGCCGAGGAGTTGGGAGGTGGCGACTTGGAGCTTGGGTATGGAATGATGTACGACAACCTGCAATCCAGGGTTGACGATCTCATTACCGCCAAGTTCGACGGCATTGCGGACAGGGTGGTTGAGTCTCGGCGGGGGGCGGCTGGGTGGACCGCAGAGCAGGCGTCAGAGATCAGGGACGATCTGGTCAAGCTCCAGGATTGGATTCACAAGCACCACCGCAAGATGCTCCGGGAAGCCCAGGATGACTGGAAGATGCTGGCAACCTCGAAGGCAGAGAAGGCAAAACGCAAGCCGCTTCCTCCTCATGTTCTTGGTCCTCGGCTGGGCGGCAAGGCTGCGAAGGAGAAGGTCGAGGTCGGGAGGCGCTTCGGGAGGATTGGCCTGAATTTCTACATGCCCACGCAGATGAACACGGAGCTTTCGGAGTTGATTGCTCGGTCTACTGGGCGGGGAAAGGGTGGTCAGACGTTCTCCGCATCAGGCGCGGAAACCGCTTACGAAAAGTTCAGAGAGACCGGGAGCGTGGAGGATTTCAGGAAAGCCATCGTGGATCTGGCAGAGAGGGCTGGGATAACACCCTCTAAGGTTGTGACAGACCCCGCAAAGGAAGACCTCTTCGACCTGATATTGCGCAGGCAGACCGCCCATAACCGGGCGATGACAAACAAGATGTTCCTGGAGGAGGCGGCATCCATAATCGGCAGAAGACCGGGAGCCGAGCAGTCGCTCGCCGCGTGGGGCGGGAAGCTGGATGACGTCCGGTTCGAGGAGTTTGAATTTGAACGCCTCCAAAGCCTGCTGGACAATCGGGGAAACCTCTCGCCGGAAGAAATAAGGGCGCTGGAGATAGCAATCGACGAGCAGAGGGAAGTTCTCAAAAAAGTTGGTGGGTTTACAGACGAAGATCTCAAGTCGATCCGCAACATAGGGCAGGTCGAGTGGCCCGTAGAGGGAGCGGAGGCTTTCGTTCGGGAGGCACTGAAGGGTCTTGGCCGGAGGAGCGAGTTTGGTAGGCAGTGGGACAGCGTCAATCACTGGCTGAAGCAGAGCATGACGGTGGGTATTGGTGGTGTCCCGTTCCTCGCGTTCTCTACCAGAAACCTGATGGGTGGAATGGTGCAGGCGCTAATGGACCCGTCTACTTCTGCCGCTGATGCGGTTCGCCCCCTGTTGACACTCATGCACGACTTCCCTTTGACTCGCTGGATGAGCGCCCCATTCCAGACAACCAAGGCAAAAGAAGTGCGTCTCTTCAGAAAGGCCCTCGAAAGTGCAGAGCTTCGATCTCCGTGGGTGGAAGACTTCGACGGGGTCTATGCGAGGCTACTCAAAAACAATAACCCCTCGGCGCTGGCGCTCCAGGAATTAGAGAAATCTGGAGCCAAGATTGCTGGGCTTTCTCCGGTGGAGATGTACAGGGAAATCGCGGCGAACAGTATCGTCGGAAAGGACTACGCGGCGGTCGAGCTTTTCAAGCAGCGAATCCAAGACCCGAAAGTCCTGGAGCAGGTGCGGAAGGCGCTGCGTGGGACGAGTGATGACCCTCCCAAGAATCTTCCTCGGGACATCTGGCTGGCTATCAAGAACAACACGCTGCCTCGCCGCATTGCATCCGCTGTCGAGGATACCATGCGGATCAACAGCTTCCTGTCCATGCGTAGCAAGGGCATCTCTGCCAAGAACGCATCAGAGAGGGTAAACAGAATCCATGTGGACTACAAATTTACGTCCGAATTTGACAGGAACCTGAGATCAGTTTTTCCGTTCCTCGCTTTTAGAAAAGGAACCTTGCCTGTTGTGATGGAGCAAGCCCTTACGAGGCCCGGCACCGTGACGCCACTCATGAAGGCCACGCACTCGATGAGGGGAACCGAGGGGGAGTTGGTCCCGGAGTGGCTCAGTGGAAAGACGGCGCTGCCCATTGGATTAGACAAGGAGGGGAACATGATGTTCCTCACATCTTTCGGCCTGATCCACGAGGATGTAGACCTGCTCTTGTCGGGGTTCGGGGATGTGAGGGCGGCGGTAACGGGCAAGGGTGTTACCCCCGCTGACTGGACGAGGGTCGCTGTTGGTTCGGCCCTTCATCCGTGGCTACAGGGGATTGTCGAGTACGGGACAAACCGAAACCTCTACTTCGGAACAGAGCTTGGCGATTATCGCCGCGCTCCTGCGTGGATGACGCAGTTGCCCGGAATGGAAAAGGCCCTCACCGCTTCCGGTCTTCTCACGAAGGAGACCTCGAAGGCGGGAAAGGATTACTACAAAGTACCTCGTTGGTTTCACCCGTTGTTGGGGTTGACCCCATTTAATCGGTTGAGTACGGAGATTGACCGGGTGCTGGACGAGAGGAAGGGTTGGGCTTCCAGGGTAATGGAAAGTTCGAGCGGTATTCGCATCGCCACGGTGAACCAGGACAGGGAGCTTAGGAGGCAGCTCGGGGAGTGGCTGAAGGATCAAGTTCGAGCCGGGGATGTCGGAAAGCTGGAGGTCTTCTTTGGTAAGGGCGAGCTGCCCCCAGAGGCTTCCGAGATGCTTCGCCATTACAACGAGCTTCTGAAGGGGAAGACCCCGAAGACAAAGCCCGTGAAGCCGGGGCCTGGGGTGGGGTCCCCGGACCCAGTCCCTAATCGGAACGCATCTGCTCCGCAATCGCAGCCGTTGGGTCCGGGTCTTGGTCCACCACCCCCCACTTCTCTTTTTGGGCGTTAGACTCTGCCTCTGCTCTCGGCCTCATCCGAGTGTAGTAGTCGTGTAGTTTTAGGTAGTCCTCTCTCTTCGGGGAGTATGGGTGTTCGGGCCCCATGGTTGGCTTATCCAGCATGTCCTCGATGTACTTGATTCTCCAGTCCACCTGTTCGAGTGTGAGCTTGGGCCCTCCGCAGGCTACGGACATCTTCGGTTTTACCAGGGACTGCGCAAGATGATTGCGCCTTGCGTAGAGTCGCTGGATAGAGACCCCCGTCTTGCTCCTTGAAAACTCGTCGGGATCTTCTATTAAAGCCCGAGACATTTGCTTGAGAGTATCCTCCCCAAAATCCTGGAGGAGTTCCCTCGCACGAGCGGTGTCTTTCTTCCAGTCGGGTGAGTACCTCACGCCAAGCTGGTAGTTCATCGCCTCTCGAAACCAGTGAATGAATTGTTCTGGTGTTGACTGTGTCATCTTAATACTCCTTGCCTTGCCTTGCCCAGCCTTGCCTAACCTCGCCTTGCCTATCCCGGCCTCGCCCTGCCAGACCTCGGCGGGAAAGTTGCGTATGAGAGAACCATGCGTTGCCTCGCCTAACCTCGCCATGCCTTGCCGAGCGTTGCCTAGCCCGGCCCCGCTTTGCGGTGCCCCGCCGTGCCAAGCCCGGCCCCGCCCTTCCGAGTTGAACTTGTAATGAGAGAACCATGCCTTGCGTTGCGTTGCCCCGCCGGGCCCGGCCCCGCCATGCCTAGCCATGCGAAGCCGTGCCACGCCCTGCCTAGCCAAGCCTTGCCGTGCCGCGTCCCGTCTGTTGAATCTGCATGAGAGAATCCTCGCCTTGCCTTGCCTTGCCTCGCATTGCCGCGCCTAACCTCGCGCCGCCTTGCCGGACCTTGCCCTGCCAAACCCGGCGGGGCCTCGCCCAGAAAGTTGTGCATGAGAGAACCGTACCTTGCCTTGCCTTGCGTTGGCTGGCCCTGCCCGGCAACGCCTCGCCCAGCCCTGCCTGGCGATGCCTGGCCCTGCCCAGCCAGGGCCCGATGAATTTGTAATGGAAGAACCTTACCTTGCCATGCGATGCCATACCATACCTCGCCAAGCCTGGCCTCACCTGGCCCAGCCAAGCCTCGTTGAATTCGTAGGAGAAACCGTACCTTGCCTTGCCAGGCCCCGCGCTGCCCAGCATAGCCTTGCCGTGCCTAACCTCGCGCTGCCCAGCACAGCCTTGCCAAGCGTTGCCGGGCATTGCCGCGTTGAATTTGTAGTGGAAGAACCGTGCGTTGCCTTGCCGCGCCTTGCCCCGCCGCGCCTGGCCTCACCGTGCCAGACCCAGCCTTACTTCGCCCAGCATCGCCGCGTTGAATCTGTGGAAGAACCTTGCCGCACCTTGCCGTGCCAGGCCAAGCCCTACCTTGCCAGTCGCTGCCAAGCCCCGCCCCGCACCGCCGTAATAGATCTTTGGAGTCATGGCATGAAGCGCCCAGCCTGTGGCCGGGCGCTACGTGCCCGGAGCTTACGCTCCGTTCTCCCATTTGGTTACTTTGAACTTCCCGTACATCCCCTTGCAAGCTGGACGGAAATCACCGAGGCCGATCCGTTTTCCGGCGGCGTCAACGATCTCTCGAAACATCTTGGGGGAGATGAGGGACGCATCGAGTTCGCACTCGAATGCCAGCACCCAATCGTTGAAGATCGGTCGGTGCCTGGGGATTCTCCCGCCAGTGGTAGGGATTCGGACGGGACGAGTGTCCACTGTCCACCCCTCTCTGGACTGGAGCGGGATGGTTACGGTCTCCATCATCACGGCCCCAGAGACCATGCTGGTCTTCAGTGTGGTGACTTTGTTCTTCCCGATCTTGAAGAACTTGCCGCCCTCCGTCACGCAAGCCATGAGGTTGGCACCTGGAATCATCAGGCTTCCATCCTCGTTCTTGTAGAGCTTCGTCTCCGACTCCTCCATGGGAGTCATCTCTGAGAGGGTCACCGCCCCCCGTTCGCTGGAGCCTGCCGCAAGCGAAGCCTCATCAGTGAACCTGTTGCAGATCAGTGGGGTCGTCCCCGTAATCTCAATCTTAAAACGCTTAATCATCTTGCTACCTCTCCTTGTTTATGCGATTGCTGCGATCTTGCTGGCGCAAGCCACCATGGCCGTGAGGATTTTCGCATACTCCTCGTCGCGCCAGTTACGTTCATTTATCGTGTTGATAACGGTAGAAACTTGTTCCCAATTCACCTCCTCTAACATTGTCTTGTAGGCCCCTTCTGCGGATATGAATCGAGCATCTGTCGATCCTACTGCGTCGAAGGGAGAATCACTTTCCTCGACCGCACGAGCGGCCTTGTCTATCTCGATTAAGATTCGCTTCACGTTTGCCCGAATCTTTTGCTTATCTCTCCCGGTCACTTGCCACCTCCAGTACAGTGGAATAGATCTTGTCCTTTTGTTCTTGCGTCATCCCTGCCTCCATCCATCGCCGGACAGAATCTCGGATGCGTCTGCTCTCTCGCCAGCCAGCGGTTGCTGCCTGGTCAGCTTCTCCCTCAAGGGCCAGACGTTGCACGTTCTTCTCTCTCGCCTCTCCTTGGAGAGCGAGGAGAGAAAGAACGTCATCGACGGTCACCTTCCCCGAGTCATCGGCTTTAGCGGACAACTCTCGTTCGAGAACATATCGCAACTCTTTCTCCCATGAGTGCGACAGCTCTTGCCTCCACTGGGTTAGCCTTGTTTGGACTGCGGAGACGTATTCGTTCTCTATCTTGGTTGCTAAATCCTCGGCCTCAAGTACTGGCGCGGGTGCTCGGCATCCCAAAATAGAAAGCGCAGCGAGGAGGAGGACTGACATCACTCTACTCGCTACGCTCTCTGAGGTAGCACCATTAACCATACCACTCCCCCTCTCTTTTCCACAAACCATTTATTCCCTCCCTATCCAGTGCAGCCATCTGCTCTCCGTTTCCGTAGACCGTGACTTGTCTTATGTTGTGATGGCGATGCCTCATCTTTCGGGACAACAGCTTGCCCCTCTCAGTCATCGCCTTGAGTCTTCGGTATGCTGTGTCCTTCGAGATTCGATTGTTCAGCAGTATCGAGAATCTCCCCGCCGTGATCGGGAGTGGCTGCCTCTCGATCATCGCCAGGAGTTCGTCGTCCGTATACGTGAATGTCGGCATCGTTCACCACCCTTACTGACCAGAGTTTTCGTTTTCCTCGCGGTCCCCTTTTCCCCCATCCCCACACTTCAAATCTGTTTCCGTTGGCCAACCACAGCGGGTAAGCAGGCGATTCCTGAGCCTTTCTGATTCGATGCGAGATATTAGCCATCGAAGTAGCTTGGATTCCAAGTATTCCAGGAACGTCTTTACGGATTGCAACAATGTCTATGATCCCGAAGAGGTCGATGCGCTTGCGAGCTTGGGGCACCCACTTCTCAACCACCTGCACGAGATCATATCCTTGCTTCCTGAGTAGCGCCAAGCTACGTTGCGTTGGGCTCGTTGGCATCTATCACCAGTTTTTCTGCAACCTGATCGCCCGAAAGGGCGAAGACTGCGAGGAGAGCTTTCACATTATCCAGGCCAAGCTTGTCCAGGTCCGGGAATGCGTGGACTGCACCCTCGCTGGCTATCTTCAGGGCCTGCCTCCACTGCTGCCGCTTGATCCCGTGCTTCCCCATCTCGGTTTTGATTTGTTTCTTCAGGCTGCGTAGGTCATCCGCGCACTCGCTTGGGTGCAGAGGGGTGTCAGAAACACGCTCAGGTTCCGGGCTGTTGGGGGCACGATCCGGAGCCACCTCGGGGAGAGCCTTCTTGCTTGGTGCCTCCTCGGGGAGAGCCTCGACCACCTTCTGCCTGAAGTATTTCCGGTTCATTGTCTCCATTCGGTTCAGGAACGCCTGATCCCAGCCGACATCCTCCGCTCGCTTCTTGCGCCACTTGCCACCATATCCACCACCGCCAGACTCTGCCCACCGCTTCTTCCATTCCCGAATGAAGGCCGGATCCCAAAGCTCTGCTGCAATGCCGAGCGGCTTGCAGCACCGAGTGAGGGCATCGGACTTGGCCCCTTCTATGGAGTCACCGTAGCTCATGCCCCGATTGTTTGCGTGGTAATTGCACTGCCCGTAAGCACTTGCAACGTAGCACCCCCGGATTCGGAGGTGATGGAGCCAGATCACCTGGTTCCCCTCCAGCACGGGCTTGTCGCCAGCGACCAGTGCCCACGAGAGGGAGAACGCCTTGCGTAAGCGGTCTGCGAAGAACGCCCACGGCAGATATACGATACCATCGGGCCGGATGCACACCATGCTTTCATCTATAGGAGCCATCAGGATGGCCATGGTGGCGTCATCCACTTCTAACTCCCCAGCACCCTTGTAAATCTCTTCTGCCCCCCAGTAGCGCTCTCGTTGCGTCTCAGGGACAGGTGGTTGCGCCGACTCCACGGGTTGGCTGGGGTCGGTTGTCACTATGTCGGTCATCTACTACCTCCCTTTTCGTACTCTTCTACTAATTTTTCTATCGACTGAAGCGGGAACCTCGCCAAGGCATCCCGCTGGTTCTTCAAGGCTGACTCGTGCCAGCTAAGGATCTCAAACAGGGCATCAAAGAGTTGCGGCATCGCCATCAGGATCGTCCTGATTTGTTCGGGCTCGTAGTCGCACTCAAACGTGATGACCTTGTCTTGCTCGTCGGTCACTTGCTACCTCCACCGTTGTTGTAAAAAAAGTGCGACCCGAGTTGGGGCCCAGGTCGCACCCGGACTAACACCGAGGCTCTGCTTCCTCATGGCTCACCACTACGTAGGTGACACGTCATTCGGGGCGATACAGTGCAATCGCCCCAAAGGAAAGAGGTTCATTACGCGCCCCGATACCCACACTCCCAGCAATATAGCTGGTCGTCCAGCGGCTCGCCTCCACACGCCGGACAGTCTTGTCCGGGTGTGGGGATCGCCGCAGGCGGTGTCGAGGAGGGAGCGCCACCGTTGCCGCCATGCCCCTTTGGGGTTCCGAGCAACCAGTAGACGCCGTGTTTCCCCTCCTTCTTCTCTGCTCCAAGAGAGAGCGCGAACTCCTCTGATGGAAGGAGCCAGCACCGCATCCGAGAATCCCAGATCCCACCGCCTTCCTTAATCCTGTCCTTGACCGGAAACGTCTTACCAAAGATCTTGAGACCAGCGGCCCGTCTCCGTTCTGCCTCTTGCGCGAACGCGCCCTTATCAAAATCAGCCATAGCTACCTCCTGTGTTTGCTACCAGTTATCTCCCTGATCCCTAGAAGAAAAAGAGAGAGAATATTTGCGAAAGTTAGCGAATATATTCGCTAATATTAGCGACCATCAGCGCTTTCTTAAGCGCAACGAAACCAAAATACTCTGCTTTAATTGAGAAGTCAACACCTTTTATTTATGCGAGTCGTCCTCTATGACCAGGACGTCCTTGTGGTGGATCAGGTCCGGCCAAGGTGTGTCGGTGTAGTGTTCGATGGCACTCCCCGTGGTGTGGAACACAAAGTGCCCCATATTTGTTTCAGGTCCGTACATTGTAGACGGGAACAGCTTGAGTCGAGAGTGGTGTATCCCGTGGTCTGCCACAAGAAACACTATGAAATCGACAAGCATTGTCTGCGGTATGGGAACACGCCTCTTGTCCCAGTATTCACGGATGAACAATACGGCGAGTGGGGCGATGGACTTGCACCCATCTCCTGTGACAAATAGGGCAACCGAGTGGTCATCCTCATCGGTCTGATAAGTCTCGCCGCCTATGCTAAAGGATAGCGAGAGGCTATTTTTCTTTTCGGTCATCTTGTTGTGGGCTCCTTGGTATCGTGATCTTGATCGAGAAGACTTGGTCGTTCTTCAGGGTACAGACCACCTCATTGTCCCTCGCAAGGATAAAGGATAGTCCGGGCCATGTCTTCCTCATCTCTTTTACAAACTCATTCCAAGCAAGTGTCGCCTGCTCTCCGCTCGACAGCCTGCGGACTACACTAACCTCGTCACGCCCTGGGTGGAGCGACCACTTGATAGCCCACGCCACCATGTCGCGCATCCCTTTCTTGCTCATTCGCATATCAGTCCTCCTCTTCGTCGTGCATATCGTTGGCAATAGCCAGAATGCGGTCACGAGCCTCCTCTTCTCTGGAGACGGCCTCGTCCCAGAGATCCTGGTCTCTTAGGTTTTCCACGGCACCTCGCACGAGATCGACCAACATGCTCGGTTGCAGGGCGTCGAGTTCCCACGACTCCTCCCCGTACTTGGAGGCGTAGCTTCTGAACCTCGCGTCCGTAATCTTGGCCGGGTTCGGTGGGGGCTGGTGTTCCTCCACCTGATCCATGTTGAGTGCAAGTCGCCGGACTTCAACATCATTCTCAGCGAAGATCGACAGTCGTTCGAGGTTGTCTCGTGTCATGTCGATCCCGCTGGGGTCATGGTCTCCAAAGTGCAAGACAACCGGGCGCTGGCCACGGTCGTGGTAGTGCATGAAGCGCCGCCCAGCCCTCCACTGCTCCGACTGCGAGACGTAGCCACGGCAGGCGAAGTACGGGACATCGAGTTCGTCGCAGATGCGAGAGAAGACTCCGATCAGGGCTTCCTTCTCGCACCAAACCTCGACCCTGACATCCTGATCCTCCCACTTGTCGAATCGGAATTGATCAGCGCAGGCCCCGACGATCTGGCTGGGTGAGTCCCAGTGAGCGAGGGATTGAAGGTTCCTGGTTCGGTCCTCGATTGCCTCCCAGCTAATCTTGCCAGCCATTCTCGCATCGTTGATCACCGAACCAAGTCGCTTGTAGGATCGTTGCGTGTTCTCGATCAAGTCTCTTGCGACAAACTGGTAGTACAGTTGCCTGAGTGTGAGCAGAAACCCTTGGTCCTGGTATTCCTTAATGATTGCGTTGGCTTGGTCGATGAGGACAAGCCTGTCTTTTCTAAAGTTGATCACGTCGTACTGGATCTTCATCAGTCCTCCTCTTTGAATTGTTTCAGGTTCTCTTCCAGTTCCTGGATGGTGCCACCTTCGAAGGGGTCGGGCGCATCAGGGTCGAAGTGCGGATCTCTTGCCCGTCCCCACCCTACCTCCTCTTCGCCCATCTCGCCCTCTACCAGCTCATCAATAATATCTTCAAGCCACAGGGGATCATGAGTTCTGTCCTCGGCAGGAACCTTGTCCTCATCCCAGAGAGACTCGATCCATATCTGGTGATTTCGTGCGTATTTAAGAAGCGTCTCTGGGGTTACGCGGATTAGGTAATTTATCGTCCGTTCGTAGTAGATTTCCATGTCAATCCTCCTATATCTTGTAAGCCCATCCTGGGATGTAGCCCTCTTTCACCCGGTAATATGCGTACTCAAATCCGGCCATCCGTAGCATCAGTCGGTGGTTCGTTTGCCACTCTCTCTTTGATGCTACGAATAGGTGGGGGTGATCCTCGAACTCCTCCTCTCTCACATCGAACCCCTCGGCTATCAGGTCTTGAGTAGTGAT
>PBAZ01000019.1 GCA_002717565.1 Chloroflexota bacterium | reverse complement strand
CGTGATTGCTGGTGAGTAGGAGGCGCCTCCAGCACTGGGTCCTACAATGCAACTGATCTGGGGTATGACCCCGGATGCTCTAACGTTTCGGTAGAAAATGTCTCCATAGCCAGAAAGCCCTACGACTCCTTCTTGTATTCGGGCTCCTCCACCATCATTCATTCCTATTAACGGAGCCCCGTTTGCTATAGCAAGATCCATCAATTTACCGATCTTTTTTCCGTGGGCTTCTCCCAAAGTTCCTCCGAATGCAGTGAAATCCTGAGAGTAGACGAACACCAATCGATTATCAATCGTTCCGTACCCAGTGATGACTGCATCACCAAGTATTTCCCGACTGGCTGCTAGGGATCCCTTGTCTAAGACAAATCGGTCTAATTCCTGAAAAGAATCAGCGTCCAACAGCAGCGCAATACGCTCGCGAGCACCAAGTTTCCCTCTGGAGTGTTGACTCTGTAGTCGATCTTCCTCTTTAGTGTCACGGGAGGCAGTTCTGTCCAAGTATAGGTTAAGAGCCGGTGTTGTATTGTTGTCGGATGCCATCCATTGTCCCCCGGAATTTTAGCAATATTTTAGGTGCTTCTTAGGCAACCAATGCTAGCAAATAGTTCATTCCCCTGCAACTGACACTGACATAGCCTGACGCGGGTGATATGAGGTGCAATGCCTATATCTCAGGGAATTCCACTATGGTTTTTAAACCTTGGAGAGCAATGCGCTGGGTGAAAATGTCTGGTGCATTGACCAACGGGACTCTGCTGGTAATGAGTTTCTCAGTTTCAGGGAGCACCTGCAGTAAGGCTGCTGCCCTAGAATAGTGTTCTGTAGGGGCGTTCTGAGTCCCTGTGAGAAAGAGTTCGTCATAATGAATTTGGTTTGGATCGACAGTAAGTTCACTTCCTGGGGGAAGCCCTCCGAATATATTGATGTACCCCTGTTTTCGGGTAACTCGGATACCATCTTCTACAGCACTGACGTCGCCCACTGATACTATTGAGAGGTCACTTCCTATCCCACGTGTTAGCTCACCTACTACCTCTTTCAGTCCAATTTCATTTGGGTTGATGGCCACGGTAGCCCCTAGATCACGAGCTATTTGCAGTCTTTCCTCTACTGGATCGGACATGATAATCTTTGATGCCCCCATTTGTTTGGCTATGAGCAGGTGGATTAATCCCATCGGTCCACAGCCAATTATAGTGACCGTTCCACCAGGTTTTAGCTTGCATGTTTCTAGGGAATATAGAGCACAGGCGAACGGTTCTACCATGGCTGCTATTGCTGGATCGATGGAGTTGTCGAGGGGCAGTAGGTGACCCATGGATACCAACCCTTCGGGAGCCAATATGTATTCAGCTAGCGCGCCATTTTGCTGGTAGCCTAAGGTTTGTCGGTGTTCACACCTGTTTTGCAAACCACGAAGGCAGAAATAGCAACCGCCACAAGGGATTATAGGGCATACTGAAACTAATTGACCCGGGGTGACTGATGATACGTTTTTCCCAACAGCCGCAACGACCCCAGCTGCTTCGTGTCCTATAGCTACCCCAGACGAAGCACTTTTGAGACCGCGGAAGACTCTTATGTCCGAGTAGCAAATTGACGCTGCTTGAGTCTTTACTAAGACTTGACCATCAAGCACATCTGGCGTGGGAATTTCCTCAACTTTGACATTCCCTGCTTCGTAGAAGATACATGCTTTCATTCTTTGCTCCTATGGTTTCATATCATATTTCTTAGGGAGGACAAGTCAAATTCGGGAGGGTACTGCCCGCAAGGGGATTTGAACCCCTGATCTCCACCTTGAAAGGGTGGCGTCCTAGGCCAGACTAGACGATGCGGGCATGGAACATGAGACTGTCAATCCCGACGTATCATGGAGTGTTCTATGGGTATAGTGCCAGACCTTCTAGCGCAAGCGTTTCCGGCAATCCCAGCATTATATTCATGTTTTCTATAGCCTGACCCGCAGCGCCTTTGACCAGATTGTCGATGCATCCTATGCTGATCAAGCGGTTTGTCCTTGGATCAATGTTGGGGAAGACGATGCAGTCGTTATTACCTAGGGTGTGTTTGGTCATGGGGGTTTTATCGACTACTTTGACGAAAGGGTCATTCTTATAGAAATCCCTGTATAAATCCAGTAATTCCGACGATCCTTTTGGACCAGAAGCTAGCGCGCCGTCTTTAAACTGTGCGTAGCATGAGCTGAGTATACCACGCGTCATGGGTATTAGGTGCGGCAGGAAAGTGACGCTAACATCCTGACTCGGGTCTATTTGTTTCAATTCTTGCCATATCTCGGGAAGGTGCCGGTGTCCACTCACTCCGTAGGCATTTACACTTTCATTTACTTCTGAAAAGTGTGTGTTCATGCTAAGTCCTCGTCCTGCTCCAGATACTCCAGATTTGCTATCTATGATTACGTCTCCCTCAATGAGACCTTCTGACAGTGCAGGAGCCAGTGCAAGGATGGCACTAGTCGGGTAGCAACCAGGGTTTGCTATCAGTCTAGCCTTTGATATTGGATCTCGGTTTAACTCAGTCAGCCCGTATACAGCTTCTTCTACTAAATCAGGATACGGGTGTGCTGCTCCGTACCACTCTTCGTATTCAGCGATGTCCTTCAGTCGAAAATCTGCACTTATATCAATAGCCTTGACCCCTTGATTGACAAGAGGTCCTAGGGCCTCTGCGCTTGCTGTTTGGGGCAAAGCTGAGAATACGATATCGACGCTTTCGGTTATTTCAGCTTCAATCGTAAGATCTATGTCCAGATGCGGGAAGAAGTCGGAGAGTTTTTCACCGACGGCGCTCCTTCCGGTGACTGCTTTCAATTCAATCTCGGGATGGTGCCTTAGCAGTCGTGCTAGTTCCACGCCTGCATATCCAGTTACATTTATAATGCCAGCCTTCATCTCGTCCTCCTCTCACGAGTCTCCGGTTTGAGTTATCGTAGCCAGAGACGTTAATTTCATGTATACAGCAGGCACCATTGCTTGTGAGTGCTGCGTGCCGTAGGAGTATAGCTTGCTCGTCGGTAGGAACACAAGAGGGAGTATCGATTTTAGCCAATTTAGCTTTGGGTCAAAGCGGTGGTGCCGTACATACAATGCCTTATTATTGGGCATTCTTGGCATTTTGGAGATCGGCTACTGCATATGGTTCTGCCATGACGAATTATTTGCATGTGGAATTCCAGCATATCCTTTGGATCGACAAGTGCTTCAAGTTGGTCGTGGGCCTTGTCAGCGGAAATTGTTGGTGCAATCAGTCCTAATCTTTTGGTTACACGGTGAACATGAGTATCGACGGGGAGTGCTGGAATTCCAAGGCTGAGACATAAGACGACTGCAGCCGTTTTCGGTCCAATACCGTCAATGGATCGCAGCCAATCTTTCGCCTCTTGAGGTGACATGGATTGCAGAAACCACAAGTCAAGTTCTCCACGTCTTTCTACGATAGTTTTGAGTGCGTTTTTTATGCGTGGCGCCTTTATGTTCGATAATCCCGCAGCTGCGATTAGTGGTTGAATCAGGGAGACATCAATTTCTAACAGTTGGTGCATGGTGAATTGAGCGGTCAAATTGTTGAATGCCTTTTCAGCATTCCTGTCGGAAGTGTTTTGCGTCAATATTGTAAACACTAGTTCAGATATTGGGTCATAACCCGTCCTCCAATCCGCTGGACCGTAGTCCGTTTGTAGAATAGAAAGTATTGCTTTTGACTCAGCCGATTTATCTAGGTGGGCAGTATGTTCCATGAAAGACGACCCCTAACGATCTGAATATGCGGAGTTATTCGGTTTCGATATAGTTTTTGTATGTAGCCCACTGCTATTGTTGGTATGCTTGGTGATTCGGAAATTTAGTGAACCCTATGAGCTCAGGATATTGTCAGAATGCATATCCACGCTTGGGAGACGGGTGGGTTGCACCCTTACATATGCGAAACATATGCGAAGTGAGGCTCGCAGTTCTTGGGTTGGCATGGGTGTGCCCTGTATGGTACAAATCGTATGCATACTATCACGAACGCTATGGAGTTGCTAAGCCAATGGCATTTGAGATTCTAATAGAGCGAGTAAGAGTTGGAGATGAACTCGAGCATGAACACTTTACTGAACTTTCGGATCTGCCCCCGAGTGCCGCTCATTCATTGGTAGATGCACTAGCGACACTTGAAGCCGAAAAGAGGCGCGAGTTTACTCTTCAGTTGATCAGTACAGCCAACGACGATGTGTCGATGGATTTCAATCAGGTCTTCATTGCCCTCATCAGAGATGCTGATTATATCATTCGGAGCCTCGCTATCAGTGGATTATGGGAGTGTGAGCGTTCGAGTCTTGTTGGTGATTTTATCGCAATTATTGGCGATGATTCTTCAGATACTGTGAGGATTTCCGCTGCTATCGCTCTAGGCAGGTTTGTAATGCTTGCAGCAAACGGGAAATTAGACAATACCTACACAGAACGTCTGGAATTAGCACTTATGGATGCTATGGATCACTCGGATTTGTTTGATGACTTGTGGCGACATTGTTTAGAGGCTGTAGCACCTTTGAGTGCTGAGTGGATCACCGCGGCAATTAAACAAGCCTTGGTTTCAGAGGAATATTTGCTTCGTATCAGTGGGTTGCAGGCTGTTTCGCGAAGTGCCGAGGAGGCATGGCTTCCATGGATTCTGGGTCATCTGAAAGATCCGGAAAATTCTGTGCGTGCGAAAGCTGCTGAGGCGTGTGGGGAATTGGGAAGCGACGAGGCAGTATTGTATTTACTGCCCTTGGTACATGATGAAAGTACAGAAGTCAGGCTGACAGCCATAAAATCACTGGCAACTATTGGAGGGGATTTCGTTAATAAAATACTCTTGGAGCAGCAGGATTCAGAGGATGAAGTCGTAGCAGAATTTGCGAAAAGAGTTTTGAACGGGGAAGAATTCGAGGAAGATACGATGCTATAGTAGATCCGTGGATTAGTGTTTTGCATACTTTCAATCCCTGACTAATATTTCTGAACGGATGTAACGGTCCAAATGAGTGATAGTGGATACAGGGCTTCTCATAAAAAGGTTGAGTCAGCAGGTGGGGTGATTATACGCTCTGATCAGGGGATACCTGAGGTGGTTCTTTGCGGTCGTGTAGAGGGAGGCGAGTGGCGGTTACCTAAGGGCACTCCGGAACCTGGGGAATCCCGTAAAGAAACAGCAATACGNGAAGTCCGCGAGGAAACCGGGTTGCACGTCGAAATTCTAGAACCTTTAGGACATATCGAATACGTCTTCAGGGCTAGATCTGATCACGAGTTGTATTTGAAGCGGGTTTATTACTATCTGATGGAATCTTTTTCGGGCAATACCTCCGANCACGATCATGAATTTGATGTAGTGGAGTGGGTTGAAACNGCGGAGGCCTTAGAGAGAATTTCATTTGCGACAGAAGCAGATGTATTGAGAAGAGCNGTTAGCGNATTTACCTCTAGGAGAACTACGAGCAATGGTTGAAATNGCCAGAGGCAAGTTGGTTGTTTTGCGTGAGCGCGTCGAATCTGATTGCCCTGATGAGTACAATTGGCGATGTGACGAAGAATTAGCCCGACTGGATGCCAGTTACCCGCTTAGGATGCGGTATGATCANTTTCTNAGATACTTTCAGGAGGAATTGGAGTTTCCTACCCCTTGGTCGCATCGTCTTGCCATAGATTCCTTGGATGGTCAGCATATAGGGAATGCTATGTATTACGATATAGATCTTATTCGGAAACAGACAGAATTTGGCATTATGGTAGGGAACAAGGAGTATTGGAGTCAGGGATACGGGTCGGATGCNTTTNCAGTGCTCATTGGCTANGTGTTTAGCACTACGGTCATCGAGCTAATCTACNTACATACGCTGGAATGGAATATTAGAGCACGTACCTCTTTTGCCAAATGTGGATTTCAAGAAATTGGCCCAGTGAGGCGAAGTGGGTATGATTTTATTCGTATGGAGATTAGTAAGAGTGATTGGCAATCCAATCACTCTCTGGACTCAATTTAGTACCTCTAGAACAAAACAGATAGGGTTTATTCATCAAATGCGGCAAGGGGTGCTGAGTTCATGAGCAGTCTTTTNGTTTCCTTAACTTCAGAGAAAAAGATTTCTAGTTCTGCNTCGTTGCCTGGNANTAGGGTTTTCTTCAGAATAACCCCGTGCCCAAAATTGGGATGACTTACGGAATCTCCTACCTCTCTTGAATCTGCGGCTTCGGTATAACTTGAGCTATCTGAGTCGTTTAATTCCTCTGATAACATTGACGGTCTAATAGAGAAAGGCGAAAGACCCATTTCATCAATAAATCGAGAAGGTTGCACTTGGTCGTGTGACAATGATCCGGTAGAGGAAGCATGCGAAGTTCTACTTGAAGCCCATGGTTTTGGTCTTTGTTGGCAGTATGTGACGAGTAAGCGATCTTGNGCCCTAGTGACTCCGACATAGCACAAACGCCGTTCTTCTTCTATAGAANTCGCGTCCCCGGTTTCTTCGTGGGCCTGAATTGACCTGACGTGCGGCAGCAAGTTCTCCTCAAGTCCGGCTAGAAAGACTACCTTGAATTCTAGTCCCTTGGCTTGGTGCAGTGTGATTAGNGTGACTCCTTCATCATTTTCATTGAGGTCGTCCAATGTTGTAACTAAGGAACTGTGCTCAAGGAATTGCGTTAAGCCTTCGGATCCTATGACACCGTCAAATGAGCTAGCTAAGTTGAGCAATTCTTGCAAGTTTTCTGTTCGGTCTTGTGCATTTTCATCGTCTTTCAGTAGGTAGTCTACGTAATTGATCCTNTCGATAATCCGTTCAATTAGATTACTGACACTATGGGTTAGCGAAAATTCCCTTAGTTCGGTCATTACCTGAGCAAAATTTTGAATTCGAGACAACCTAGTTTGAAAAATTGTTTCTGCATTCTTTATTGCATCAATACGAGTAAGAGTCTCCCCTATTGATAGATCGCATTCCGTAGCAATTTGGGATAAATCCGTCATAGTTTTGGCTCCAATACCACGGGCGGGCACATTGATTATGCGTTCTAGGCTGATATCGTCCTGAGGGTTTGATATAAGCCTTAGATATGCCAGCAAATCTTTGATTTCCTTTCTTTNGAAAAATGGAAGAGCACCGACTAATTTGTAGGGTATGTTTTGGATCATTACCGCTTCTTCGAATAGTCGAGATTGCGCGTTAGTACGGTACATCACTGCGATCTGGTTCAGGGAATACTGCCTCGAGTNGGCGAGGTTCATGATTTCTGCAATTATAAAATTGGCCTCTGCGGCTGGGGTCGGGAGCTCTCGAAGAACNACAGGAGCTCCTTTGTCTTTTGCCGTGATCATTTCAGTTTTAAACCGTTGTGAGTTATTTGAAATGAGTGATTGGGCGGTATTGACTATGTTTTGNGTGGAACGATAATTACGTTTCAACTCAACGACTCTGGCGTTATTGTAATGTTCTTGAAAAGTAAGGATATTTGTTATGTCTGCATTACGCCATGAGTAGATGGATTGATCAGGGTCGCCGACAACGACTAGATTGGTCTCCGGGGTAGAGAATTCCTGAGCAAGTGCGTATTGGATAGGGTCTGTATCTTGAAATTCGTCCACCATTAGGTACCGGAAGCGCAACCGTAACTGTTCATGTCTGTTGCCACTGCTTTTCATCAGATGTAATCCTTTGATTAGCAGNTCATCGAAATCCAAAGCATTTTGTNTTGCGAGCATTAACTCGTACTGGGTATATACTCTTTGAACAATTTCTTCGAACATGGTTTCGAGGCTTGATTTGAAGTCAATCGGNCTAATAAATGAGGTCTTTAGTCGAGATATGCGGGCAAGGATGGCATTAGGACTNATNCGGTTAGTGCGATTAGTTTCCCCGAGAGTTTCTTTGACACATTCTCTTATTAGTCTCAGTTGATCTTGCTGATCGTAGATAGAAAAATTTCTTTCAAGAGAAATAATATCGCCATAGGTTCGTAATAGTCTTGAGCAGATTGAATGAAAGGTACTAGCAGTGATCTGCGGAGATACGTGACCGGTGAGCGACGAGATGCGCTCTTTCATTTCATTGGCTGCCTTATTTGTGAAGGTTAAGGCGGTTATGTTTTCTGGAGGAACATTAGCATTGTGGATTAAGTGAGCGGTTCTGTATACGATTACTCGTGTTTTCCCGCTACCTGGGCCCGCAAGTATNAGCATGGGNCCATTTATATGTTCAACTGCTTCACGTTGCTCGGGGTTAAGTTCATCAAGTAATTGAGTCGCTGTCATACTGTCATCGTACCCTGACGGNTTCATCTAGCGCTACGGGTTACTCGTGCTTCAAGTGATATATATTGGNTTTAGTTCTGTGATGATGCGCTCTTCTGNCCTGACAGCAGCGGTTAAATAGTGGGGAAGGGCAAATAGACCNCCATGGGATAGTTCGTCGTACATCTTGAGNCCATGAATTTTGCGTTGTGCAAGCTCCGACATGATGTGNGGCTTTNCTAGCTGCTCAGAGGAATAAGTTTTCGATCCGATTACGAATGACCAAGGACCCGCAAATGATGGTATATACACTTGATAACATTCGGTAACTGGGAAGAGTGTTTCCACTGTGTTATGAATAGCAGGGAAAACTTCGTGATAGTTGGTAGGACCGCATGCCCCAGACTGCATNACAAGCAGCCCATCGTTACTTAGTCGTGACTTCACTAGGGTTAGGAAGCTCTGAGTATACAAGCTCGCAGCTGGNCCGCCTTCNAGAGGGTCGGGNAGGTCTAGGATGGCNACATCGAAAATAGTTGTCGTGTCTTCTAAGAATTGTCGTGCGTCTTGGTGGATCAATGTAGCTTTAGGGTTGTTGAAAGAATTTTGGTGGTGGTTAGGGAGATATTCTTTGCATAGGTCGACAACTTCTTTGTCTATATCAACCATTGTGACGCTCTCAACNGTGTTGTGTCGTAATGCTTCTCGCAGCGTTGCCCCTTCTCCACCTCCAGCTATGAAAACGGTTTTTGGGTTTGGGTGTGCCATCATTACGGGGTGTACAAGCGCCTCGTGATACATGAATTCATCTGATTCAGCTGATTGAGTTTTGCCATCTAGCACAAGACACCTACCAAAACCGCCTAGCTCGAGAACTTCAACTTTTTGGTAACGTGACCGTCCACTGTAGTAAGTTGCCTTGATTGAGGAGAGTTGTATAAGGTCGGGATTGATTGACTCNGCAAACCACTGTGAGTGGCTGTCTATCATACCTGANCCCATTTTATGCGTGTGAGGGAGCGGTTGGAGTCGTACTGAATCCTCTATTCAACTGTCTGACTTGGGGATTCCTGGATCCCAGGCTCTCTGAGATGTATTTAGCGATGAATTGAGGATCTACCGTATCTCCACAGGTGAAGATGTCCACTGCTGCGTAGTTATATTCTGGCCATGTATGTATGCATATGTGTGATTCTGCAATTGCCACTACCCCGGTGACGCCTTGTGGGGAGAATTTGTGAAACGTATGACCGACTATTGTTGCTTGAGCTAGGCGCGCGGACTCCACTAAGGTAGTTTGAATGAAGTCTAAGTCATCGAGACGCTTGTCGTCGCATTCTCTGAGATCTAGTAATATGTGTGTGCCCAANCTTTCCAAATTTATGGTTCCAATCTTATNTGTTTCTATCGCGTCAGGCGAACAACNATTATACACGTTTTGTGCGTGTGTGCAATAAAGGGAATGGGCGTTGCTATTTTNACCGTATTNGATGTGATTGCGGATGGNTTTGTGTCTGGTTATATTGTTAANTCATTCGCTTGANTGCATTGTGATGCTTTNTATCAAGGCTTTTGCAGAAAGTTANCATAGGAGTGAGGATGATGATAGTTACCGGTGTGGATATAATTGAGTTAGATAGGATATCAAACGCTCTTGACCGGTTTGGAGATAGNTTTCTCAGGAGGGTGTATACGGAAAGGGAGCGGGAATATTGCAGGGGAAGAGTGCCACAATTGGCGGGAAGATTTGCTGCTAAGGAAGCTGTCATGAAGGCATTTGGAACTGGACTTTACGGAGTTGGATGGANGGATATTGAAGTTGTTAGGTTGCGGGGTCGTCGTCCAGAGATAGAAATTCATGGACGTGGGCGTGCTATCTATGAGCGCCAGGGCATTCTACAGCTAANCCTAAGNATCTCCCATTCTCGTGACTATGCAATTGCATTAGTNGTAGGGGAAAGACCTTGAAGATAGTGTCTCGANGNGAAATGTTAATGGCCGAACAGGCTATATATGATCAGGGTGTNTCTAATGAAGCATTGATTTGGAGAGTCGGGGTCGAGCTGAGTGATCATATAGNAANNATAGCAGAANNGAGCGGTCTACAAAGNGTCGCTATTCTCGTTGGCCCTGGAAATAATGGTGCAGACGGATTGGTTGCAGCAGTGAACTTAGCGGAAAAGGGCTTCCATGTTCATGTGTACTTTTGCACTGACAAAGACCGGCAGAATGCTGATCTTATCAGNCGTGTTCGAATCAGTGGNGGGGNCACAGANTTGGCGAAGGAAGTACCAAGNNATTTCCAGGANGATATTGCACAGTTCGACATTGTTGTCGANGCTATCTTGGGTATCAGTAAGCCTCGGAAAGTAGAGGGAGTGCTTGCAGAGGTNTTGCACCATGTCCGAGAGGCTCTCTACAGTAGCAAGAATAGCGTAGTTATAGCNGTTGATGTACCNAGTGGTATGGATGCAGATACCGGGGAGGTTGACGATCTGACCATTCCCGCAAATTATACTCTGGCAGTTGGTTATCCCAAGCGTGGATTTTTCTTGAGTCCTGGTTGCAATTACGTCGGTGTTATCCAAGNTGTGGATATAGGGCTGTATTCGGAACCCCTTNAAGCGTTGCTTNCTAATATGACTAGCGTTGAGGACTTTGNGAAGGATAGGGAATCTTTCAGACTTGCAGTCGATTCTCATAAGGGAAGCAAGGGACATGTTTTGGCAATAGTAGGCTCTGCCCAGTATCCAGGTGCAGCTATTTTGACCGGTATNGCAGCGTATCGCTCAGGATGTGGTTTGGTTACCTTGATGTCTCCGGANTCAATTTTCCCTGTGATTGGAGCAGGATTGCCCGAAGCGATTCACCTGACGTATCCTGATTTAATATCCGATGAGGCTACTNTTCAAGCTACTGAGTTGGTGAGCAATCTCGATCTGAATAAGTACGATTCTATTGTGCTTGGCTGCGGGTTATCCAATGGGCACCTCNCTTCTGTTTTCGTCAATGCGGTGCTTGACTATGTTGGGAAATCTGGTGATTCGGTCCCTATGGTTGTGGATGCTGGTGCCNTAAACTGCCTTGCTGATAGTGGCTCGTGGNGGGANAAATTAGATCGCTCCTTGGTCTTGACTCCTCACGCTGGTGAGATGAGCAGATTGGTCAAATCGTCTGTTGAATACGTGCAGCAAAATCGTTTGGAAGTAGCGAGTGCAATAGCAACNAAAGTTAATCAGATCACTGTGTTAAAGGGTGCATTCACTGTGGTTGCTGATGTNGATGGTAGTATTTACGTGAATCCNCATGCCAATCCTGTTCTAGGTACCGCAGGGAGCGGTGACGTTCTGAGTGGTTTGATTGCTAGCTTGCTCGCTCAGGGGTTGCCTGAATTGCTTGCGGTAAAGCTCGCAGTGTATGTTCATGGACAGGCTGGTCAGGAGCTGCGCCTCAGGGTTGGTGATAGNGGAGTGATNGCGACTGACATTGTGAATGACTTNCCTAAAGTGCTGAACGAATTGGTAATGTAAACCTATTTNATCCCATGCCTGTAGAGTCGCGTCTCAGGCAGCTTTGTGATAGACTGTGCTAACTCNTGGGGTAAATACCCTANGGAGACCGCGAAATGNAATTCCATGTGCGACAGAAAATTATCTTGGCGGTTATGCAANAAGAGGAACGTGTCTTGTGGGATATGTAACCAGTTTAAAGTGNCGAGGATGCTCAAGGGAAACTGAAATAGGTCCGTACAATGTGTGCGATTATTGTTTCGGTCCCTTGGAAGTAGTATACGATTACGAAGCTATGCGTCCGAGCNTTAGTCGTGAAGCAATACTTAATGGACCGCGAACTATGTGGCGGTACAAAGACTTGTTGCCAGTTGAAACTGACCAGGTAGTTGACATTAGTGCTGGATACACCCCATTAGTGAAGGCTGATAATCTGGGTAGGAAGCTAGGGNTTGAACAGCTGTATATTAAGAATGATTCGGTTAATCCTTCGTTTTCCTTCAAAGATCGCGTAGTTTCCGTGGCAGTTACGAAGGCTGTGGAATTTGGTTTTGATACTGTAGCTTGTGCTTCCACTGGGAATCTAGCAGGCAGTGTTGCTGCTCATGCAGCGCGGGCTGGTATGAAGGCGTATGTTTTTATACCGGCAGATCTTGAAAAAGGTAAAGTAGTTGGGGCGTCAATATATGGTCCAAATGTCGTTGCCGTGCGGGGGACTTATGACGACGTCAACCGATTGTGTAGCGAACTTGTAGATAGTTATCAGTGGGCTTTTGTGAATACTAATATGAGGCCCTTTTATGCTGAAGGTAGCAAAACCCTCGGCTATGAAGTAGCAGAGCAATTGGGCTGGAAGGCACCTGACCACACTGTGGTTCCAGGCGCATCGGGTGCTTTATTTACTAAGATATGGAAAGGGTTTCATGAATTTCTGGATTTGGGAGTCATTGGGGCAGTTAATACGAAGATGCATCTAACACAAGCAGCAGGTTGTTCTCCAATTATCAACGCTTATAGCGCGGGATCCGCTTTTATAAAGCCGGTTAAACCGAACACCATAGCTAAATCGTTGGCTATCGGTAATCCGGCTGATGGTTCTTATGCACTTCGGACGATAGAAGAATCTTCGGGTAGTGGCTATGCAGTTCCTGAAGAACATGTGGTTAAAGGTATATCACTTTTAGCTGAAACTGAAGGGATATTTACAGAAACTGCAGGAGGCGTAGTTATATCTGGCCTTAAACACTTAGCAGAGACTGGAGTGATAAAACCTGATGAGGTAACTGTTGCCTATATAACTGGTAATGGACTTAAAACTCAGGAAGCTGTGGAAGAATTGGTGAACCCGATGATCATTGACCCTACTATAGAATCTTTCCGGCAGGTCACGGGTAATATATAATTATCTCTGCAGAGGCATCTTAATCGATCAGAACAGGTGGAGGCCAACATGGCTATTGCAAGGGTTCGGCTGACGTTTCCAGAGAAGCTCATACGGGAACCTCTTATATATAACTTAGGCCGTGACTTCAATCTAATTACTAACATTAGACAGGCCAATGTTGACGAACATGTTGGATGGGTTTCATTGGAACTTGAGGGCGAACAACAGGCGATTCAAGATGGACTCGAATGGATTAGGAATGCAGGCGTAAAAGTTGATTTGGCTTCGGGAGATGTCATCGACGGATAATGCGGCTGCGAAAAATATTCATAGGGAAATGACGAAGAGAGAGGTTATAATATGGCTGTATCAGTAAGAATTCCTACACCACTGCGACGCGTCACTGATGGTAAGGATCGGTTAGAAGTTGATGCAACGACTATTGGGGGCGGGATAGACCAAATGGAGCAAGAATTCCCGGGTATCAAAGAGCGGTTGGTGGATGAACAGGGTGAACTTAAAGAGTTCGTGAATGTTTATACAAACGGAGAGGATATAAGGTTCCTTGACGGCCTAGATACTCAATTGAAAGACGGCGATGAGGTCAGTATAGTGCCAGCAGTGGCTGGTGGAGCATAGTAAACTAGGATATGATGTTATAATCAGACCTCTAATAATAATTCGACAAGAAAAGTAGGCAAAATGTTTCAAAATGACGGTCCGAGGGGACCGAATATAGGTGATACCATCCAGAATATTGGCGGTGCTAGCGGGAATTTCCGCAAGATATTCCGGGGGGGATTTCGTGGAATATTGATAATAGCTTTTCTGATTCTGGGCGGGCTGTGGTTGTCGACAGGTGTCTACACAGTTGAAGCTGGAGAGCAGGCTGTGGTGAGACAGTTTGGGAAATTTCATTCGTTAGCTGATCCTGGATTGAATTTCCGCATTCCGGCTCCTGTCCAGACGATTACTAAGGTCAATGTCGAAGCTATTCGTACCACGCAAATTGGGTTCAGAAGCCAAGACGGTCAAACACTTAGAGTTTTGGACGAAGCGTTAATGTTGACCACTGACAATAGCATTGTAGAGGCTCAATTGGTGGTGCAATACAAAGTTAGTGATCCTAAAGATTTCGTTTTTAATGTTCTTGAACCGGAAGAAGTGCTGCGAACTACGTCAGAAGTAGCCCTTCGTAGCGTGGTGGGCAGAACAGGTTTGCAGTACCTGCTGACTGTAGGTCGCGGTGAAGTTGAATTGGCTGTACGTGAATTCACCGAGAACCTTCTTATTGGATATGGTACAGGTATACAGATCACTGACGTAAAATTGCTTACTGTCGATCCACCAGAACAGGTTAAGGATGCATTCCAAGAGGTGGTGAGGGCGTTAGAAGATGAAACTCGTTCGATCAACGTAGCTGAGGCATACAAGGCGGGACAGCTTCCGATAGCCAAAGGGCAGGTGCAAGTACAGATACGGGGATCTGCGGCTTACTATCAGGAGCAAGTGGAGCGATCCGCTGGTGAGGCGGGTAGGTTCTTAGCCTTGCTTGAGCAGTATCGCGGCGCACCACAGGTGACTCGTGAGAGGCTTTATCTTGAAAGCCTTGAGAAGGTCCTGAATTCTGTTGAGAAAGTCATAGTTGACGGCAACGTTGATGCTCTGCCATTGCTGGGTTTGACTGGCTTGGACTAGTATTAAATACCAATAATAGGGAGTACTACAAGGATGCGTAGGTTTGGTGCCATTGGGATTATTGTAATTGTCTTAGGGGCTGTGTTATTGGTGGCTCAGTCTCTCTATATAATCGACGAGACTGAAAGCGGAATTGTCCTTCAATTTGAGCAAATACAGAAAGTTGTGGATGAACCAGGTATCTACGTGAAAACTCCTTTTATCCAGCGGGTTGTCCGTTTGGATAACCGAGTTCTCACAAGTGATACCGTCGCTCAAGAATACCTGACCTCAGATGAAAAGCGAATTGTAGTAGACCAGATCACGCGTTGGCGTATAACTGACCCTCAGAAATTTTACGTGTCGGCCCGGACTATTAGTGGGGGCCGCAGCAGACTAGAGCCGTTGGTTCTTGCTGAATTACGAGGGTCAGTTGCAAGCAATCCGTACGATACGATGATCTCAATAGAGCGAGATCGAATGATGCAAGAAGTTAAACGGGCCCTGCAGGGTCGGGTTAACGAAGCCGGATTGGGTATTACGATCGTGGATGTGCGGACCAAACGGGCTGACTTACCCCAAGAAGTAGAAGAGAACGTTTATTTGCGAATGGCGTCTGCGAGAAAAGTTGAAGCCGATAGATATCGAGCTCAAGGCGAGCAGGCTGCAAATGAGATTACGGCAGAGACTGATCGGCTTGTGGCTGTTATGCGAGCGTGTGCTGGTAGGGTGGCTGAAGAGGTGCGTGGGCAAGGAGATGCTGCTGCGATAGCGATATTCGCACAGGGCTTGTCTCAGGATCCGGAATTCTACAGTTTTAATCGGAAACTTGAGTCGTATGAATTAGCCTTTGCAGACCAAGATAAATTGGTCTTAAGTACTGACTCTGACTTTTTCAAATTGCTGACAGGGGAAGGCGTTTCGTTAGATCCTCAAAATCAGCAGGAAAAAGCTCCAGTGACATCTGCAGTGGTGATACCTTTAGACACCGCCGAGTTTGAAGCCTTGTCTACAGATGATGTCGAAAACCTCATTGATGAGTGTATACCGCCCGAGGCTGCTGGATCGGTANACTAAANGGTCTCGGAGAGTTTCNCGANTGNNNGTTACTTGTTTGGCNTNACCGNTGGGTGCTCTAACNGAAACGGCGTTACTCAAACATCCAAATCATTGACTGCTATTGGAGTTTAAAGTCGGGATATTNATCGAGCTGGCGGTCAGGGGAGACTAGCATGTTGAAATCAGACCAAATTTGTTTGGTTTGCGGCGATACTCAAAGTCGTAGGTTCGAATATCAGGGATATTANTATTACCAGTGTCGATCNTGTGCACTGGTTTCTACATACCCGTTGCCGGAAGANCAAATTGTCGAAGAACATTACTCACACAAATTTGTTGAAGGCAATTATAGGCTGCTTCAAGACTATGCNGAGCAATATAAAGGAGTGTACGAAACGTTCACTAGAATTTTGTCNGACACTATGGCTAGCCAAGGTAAATCNCTGCAAGGTAATAGTGTTTTGGATATAGGGTGTTTCACTGGNGAATTCTTAGAGTTGTTACAGGATAAGGGGGCTGATGTTTTCGGNCTAGAGTTGCAAACCGAGGCAGTAGACATCGCAAACCAGAAANTGCCTGGTAAAGTGTATAAGGCGGACTTTTTCGGTAATGAATTCCCGCAGCGAGAATTTGATGTGATTACTCTTATGGGTGTTGTTGAGCATGTCGTTGANCCTGCTCGGATGTTGCGTAGGACNCATCAACTTTTGAGAGACGATGGNGTNATTATGTTGCAAACTCCAAATAGTGNAGCGNTTTTTGCAAGATTGCTTCGTAAACACTGGCCNCCTTATCAACCNATTGAGCATATCCANNTATTTTCGGATCGNAGNCTTNNCCAGNTACTTGAAANNTCGGGNTTTCAAGATATTAAGATAACTCGNCATGTNAANAAGTTGCCTGTAGCGTATGTCTATGGAATGATGGCNAATTTTGGNTCAGAGATTCGGCAAATAGTNAANCCTTTTTATACCCTNTTNCCTAACTTNGTNAGGAATTTGCAATTGCCATTCTATGTGGGAGAAATGATCGTTACAGCTCGNAAGAACAGCGGTTAGGTTATCTAAATAGAGGAGCTTGCTAGCTCATCTTGTCGCGTAGGAATNTAAGAAACGGTTTGAGTACTCNACGAGAGTGTCTGTCGCTATAGCCGCACGCAGATTTTCCATTAGGCGTAAAATGAAATTTAAATTGTGAATAGTGGCTAGCCTGTAGCCTAGTAACTCGTGACTTCTAAAGAGATGGTTTATATATGAGAGACTATAGGTCGTGCATNCTAAGCATACACACGCGCCGTCAATTGGATCCANATTTGTTTTGAACTGTTGGTTGCGGACGTTGATTCGTCCTTGGCTAGTGAACAGNGATCCGTTTCTGGCTAGCCTNGTTGGGAATACACAGTCAAACAGATCTATTCCCAATAGTACTCCCNNGATGAGGTGCTCTGGAGAACCTACCCCCATGAGATATCGGGGTTTATCAAANGGTAGCAGCTCAGTTGTCGCTTCGAGCGTTGTATACATAAGGTGTGCAGATTCACCAACACTTAGACCTCCGATAGCATAACCAGGGAAGTCCAGTGATGTAATGGAATCAACCGCTTCNCTCCTTAGCGGGATAGANGTTCCCCCTTGAACTATGCCAAAAAGTGATTGGTTAGGATCGGTTTGGTTCTGTTTCGCTCGGATTGCCCATTGATACGTTCGGGTCACCGATCGTTTAATGTCNAGTGTATCGGAATCATGTGGCAGACAATGATCTAACGGCATAATAATATCTGCCCCAAGGGTTGCCTGAATAAGCATGCAGTCTTCAGGAGACATGAAGTGGGCACTGCCATCGATATGGGATTTGAACTGCACGCCATTTTCACTGACTCGCATAAGCTTGCCTAAGCTGTAAATCTGGAAGCCACCGCTGTCAGTGAGTATGGGAGCGTTCCATGACATGAATTCATGGAGACCTCCAGCATGTTGAATAATTTCCAGACCTGGTCTGAGATATAGNTGGTAGGCATTGCTGAGCAGCATTTCTGCCCCTAATTGGACAATTTCGTGACTAGACAGAGATTTTACTGAGGCTTGGGTAGCGACAGGNAAGAACGCAGGTGTTGATACTTCTCCATGATTGGTGGACAAAGTGCCTGCTCGTGAAATCTGATTAGAACTGATTTGGTTNACTTTGAATTCCATTAGGTGTGTCTTTTTAAACTAGTCCACGAATTACGTGGTCAGCTGTAAGAGCCAAGAATGTTACNCCAAGGAAGGGATAAGTGGAGAGGTTAAATAAACGGTAGGAGGCAATACTACTTCCTTGATTGATCATTTGTATACATGCCACAATCATCATGATGCTGATTCCGTTNGCAACTGTTGCGTATATTATGCCAAATGGGGTCAGAATCCATANCAGGTTACCGGCAGACCATAGGGCAATTGCTAANANCAGTGAAACCCAGCGNGTGTAGTATGCAGTTCGGTGGATCGGGAATATATTCACATTTGCTCGTATATAGTCATTTCTAAATGCGATCATCAAGTTCCAAACGTGGAGGGGCACCCAAATTGCGATAAGAGCACCGANTAGTAATAAGGCCGTTGACAGTCGAGGATCCACTGCGAGCCATGCAACGAAAACAGGTCCATTACTGGCCACAGACCCTAGAAAATGAGTTGCCCAAGTTTTGCGAGCAATTACCGCAGATGCGAGGGCTATCGATCCTGCGAAGAAGCAGTAGGGNTGTAACGCCAATGCGATCAACAACGCGATTGCAACCAAAATGAGGCACCATGCCAAGGTCGGGGTTGGCTTCGCTAGACCTCTAGGTAGCATTCTTCCTTGAGTGCGTCGCATCAGTGCATCTATGTCACGATCCATGTAATTCGTGATGCCATTTGCTCCAGCGCTTCCNAGCAGCACNGCGATGAAAATCCAGAGGAATCGAGTCCACGGTATTGGATTAACATCCGCTATTATCGCGGAGCAAGCACCTATGAGAGCCAATAAAGCTGTTTCGCGAAGCTTTAATACCCTGAGGTAGCAAATAATTGGGCTTTCAGTCCAACTAGTACTGTCAGGATTTGTACTCACTAATGATGATATCAACATGTTGTTTGTTTCTGCATTGACTGCGGCGCAACCNTTGCTATTGAGTTAGGTTCCGGGTTTACAAATTTCTTAGAGTACTAATGGCTAGATCGTGTGGAACAGCCGTTGTGACAATAGGGTGACCTAATCGCTGTAGCACAACCCAATTGATGCTATTCCCNACACTTTTCTTGTCTTTCAACATTGCAGCTTTGATTCCCCTAGAGGGGCGCTTAGTGAGCCTCAANGGCAATCCAAATCTGGACAAAATTTCAGAATGTATCTGTAGGAGTTGTTTGTCTTCGCTCAGTCCAAGATTATTTGCGATAGTCGCGACTGCATGCATACCTATACTAACAGCTTCNCCGTGAAGATATTCACCGTAGCCGGCTGATGCTTCAATNGCGTGTCCGAGAGTATGNCCATAGTTTAGTAGCGTTCGGGTGCCATTCTGCTCAGTTTCATCCATTGAAACGATTGTTGATTTTAGTGCAGCACTCCAGTGTATTGCCTTTGTNGTAGTTTCAGGGTCTAGTGTGTTTAAGGAATTCCAGTTGTCATCTAGAAAAGCAAAATAGTTTTCGTCAAGAACNAATCCATGTTTTATGGCCTCTGCCCATCCTGATCGTAATTCTCTCTGAGGGAGAGTCGATAGCATTTTAACATCAACGAAGGTGAACATGGGCTGATGAAAAGAACCTACCAAGTTCTTTGCCGCTCGCAAATTGACAGCGACTTTACCACCAATGGATGCGTCNACCATTGCAGCGAGGCTAGTTGGTATTTGTATAAAGCGCATGCCTCGNCCAAAAGTTGCAGCAATGAANCCTGCCAGATCCCCTACTACGCCNCCGCCAAGGGCGATTACAATGTCTCTGCGCTGGGCACGATTTCGTGCCANCCATCCATGAATTCTTGAAGCTGATGANAGTGTTTTAGTAGCTTCGCCAGATGGTACTAAAATACTTTGGGTTTCTATATTGGACTGANGAAGGGTCCGTTCAAGGTCGGTGAGGTAGTATTGTGCCACTTGGTCATCACTGATTATAAATACTTTTTCGTTTGTGATGTATGGCNCNAGATGTTCAGTGAGNTTGTTTAGATGTCCCCAATCAACAANAATAGGTGAAAAGGTTCTTTCTGATGACACNCCGATCNTACTACCAGAGAAGGGCGTCGGCTTNGCTGTGNTGCGGAATAGTTTATGGCTGAAGTTAACCCTGCAGAGGTGCCACCCTCTTAGTACCTCAAGCGCAATTTTTTCGGTGCTTTCGAATGTTTGTGTTTGGATGATCCAGTGTGANTCAGCATAAGAGGCCTGACGGTCTGCCTTTAGTTTTTTTATNGCTGCTAAGGGATCAGGGGTGTTAAGTAAAGGGCGCTCGTCAGTGGTAGAACTTTCGTGGAACAAGCGATTGTATATTTCGANAGGATTTGCCTCGAGGCATATGACGATTGACGACGTTTGTGCTATATCAAGATTTCNGGNTGAGGTTAATGTGCCTCCACCAACTGCAACGACGATAGGAGAACGCGAAAGTGCATTTTCAAGTGCCGTAGATTCCAGTTGCCGGAACCAAGCTTCTCCTTTAGTTTCGAATATTTTGGGTATAGACATGCCAGATTCTCTAATGATCATCTGATCAGTGTCAGCAAAATCCCATCCCAATTGTTTAGCTACCAGTTGTCCTACAGTGGATTTGCCAGTGCCGGAAAATCCTGTCAGGACAATACTTGGTAGATCAGTGAATGATGGCATTGCTTTCATCTCGATTATGTTAATTTTGCTTGCCGTTTGATTGTGACTGCATAGCATTCAGTCTATATCAGCACATACCCCGCTCAATCAATTTAAGGTAGTCTGGTGTTGGCGTAGCTACTGCGGTAGGTTTGCAGATTTCTTTTAGTTTCACTTATATGGTCACCCCCAAATTTTTCAAGCATTGCCTCTGCAAGAACAATAGCTACCATTGCCTCTGCGATGACCGAGCAAGTTGGGACAAACGTGATGTCGCTTCGTTCGAAATGGGCTCGATCAACGAATTGCCCGTCGCGAAGATCTACGGTGGGGAGTCCGTTTATAATAGTGGCAATAGGTTTTACAGCTGCACGCACAACTAACGGCTCGCCAGTTGTCATACCACCTTCGAGACCTCCAGAGTTATTCGTATTTCGTTGGTAGGGCTGTTCCCATGGACCCTTAGATTCAGAGCCCCATTCGGACACGGGTTTTATCACGTCGTGCACTGATGATCCGGGAAGATCTGCCTGAGGGAACCCTGCGCCAAATTCCACTCCTTTTACAGCGTTCATGCTCATTACAGCACCTGCTAACTTGGTTGTGAGTTTCCTATCCCATTGGATGTGGCTTCCAAGACCGATGGGAAGCCCGGTTGCGACAACTTCTACGATTCCGCCGAGGCTATCGCCATCGTCACGGGCCTTATCTATAGCTTCTACCATGCGAGCGCTTGTTTCCCCATCTGCACAACGAACTACTGAGGTCTCAACTGCATTCCAGTCAGGTTTGTTTGAAGAAGGCGCGTGCACTCCTCCAATGGCTTGAACATGCCCATGAATTTCTATTTGGAATTCTTCAAGGAAGCGCTTAGCTATTGATCCGGCTGCTACACGGGCCGCGCTTTCTCTTGCACTTGATCGTTCGAGAATGTTACGGGCGTCATCTTGTAAGTACTTAACAACACCGGGAGTGTCAGCATGTCCTGGTCGCAAATGAGTTATCGGGGCGCCGGGGTTTTCAGATGGACCGATGCTCATTGCCTGTTGCCAGGGGGTACCATCAGGACCGTTTCCATTCGCGAAGTCACGATTGTCGATAAGAATTGATATGGGACTGCCCATAGTCAGCCCGTGTCTGACGCCAGAACGTATAATAGGTTCGTCAGTTTCAATTTTCATGCGTCCACCTCGTCCATGCCCTTGCATCCGTCGTGCCATGTCTCGTGAGAGGTACTCTTTATTTAAGTTGAGCCCAGCAGGTATGCCCTCAACAATGACTGTTAAACCTGGCCCATGAGATTCACCTGCGGTGAGGAAACGAAACATTAAAAAAACTCCTTCGACAATGTCAATATTTGTGAGTCGCTTGGTTAGCGTGGGGCTGACATAGATACTAGTATTCTGTTATCTTTTTTTGCGACTCAATTTGTTCCATAATGAACCCCTGCTATTCTAGCCTATACTTGGTGGGCGTTCTATATGAGCTGTCGCAGTTCGCATCATCAGATCGCGAGGGGCAATCATTCCTGTCCACAAGGTGAACGCATGGGCCCCTTGATAGACTAGCATCGAGAGGCCGCCGGCAGCTACCGCTCCCCGGCATCTCGCGCTTTTCACCAAAACGGTCTCTATAGGATTATACACAAGATCGTAAACAAAGATATTTTTGCGGATGAGCATGCTGGGTACGGGAGATAGATCTTCTNCNGGGCGCATGCCTATTGAAGTAGCATTTATAATGAGGTCGGACTTCGGAATCCATTCCTGTAGAGTAGCTGTTGTAAACTCTATGGGCACTACTGTGGTTGGNGTAGTTGCGATAAGGGACTGTGCAAGGTTCACCGCACGGTCCTTATCCCGATTTGCGATGATAATTTGAGACGGATTTTCGTGCGCTAGGGCGAAGGCTATTGATCGTGATGCGCCTCCTGCCCCGATAATCAGAATATTCTTTTTTTGTGGAGTAAAAAGGATATCTCCAAGGGCTTCGAGAAACCCGATGCCATCTGTGTTGTGCCCGATTAGCATTCCGTCTGACTTGACTATTGTATTGACCGCTCCGATCTGTTGCGCAGATANGTCAAGTGAGTCGAGGAATGGCACGATTTTCTCCTTGAATGGCATCGTAACATTCGCCCCTTCAATATTAGGGGCTCTCAATGATGCGACAANCGCTTCCAAGTCGTCAGGATGAGTTTCCCAAATTTCATATTTAATATCTATATTCAGGGTATCAAGTGCAGCTTGTTGAAATATAGGCGACAGGGAGTGTTGAGCAGGGTATCCAATTATACCGATCTTACGTTCAGGACTGGTCATGGGAAGTTATAGTATCCTTCAGGTAGTATTGTCGAAATTCACTACGAGTCGCGTTTATTATTGTCGAGCCACCTTTGTAATATGACTGCGGCGGCAGCTGCGTTCAGTTGGTCGCGATTTCTGGAAGGGCTTATGCCTGATGCAACGAGAAAAGACTTTGCTTCTGCAGAAGAATAGCGCTCATCTATAGTGTGGATNTTGAGAGCGGTATGTTGTCGTAATAGTTCACAGAAAGCTTCTATTGTATTCCCTTGTTGATGGATATTACCATCAAGTGAGATAGGAAGTCCTACGACAATTTCTGAGGCTTTTTCTTCACTGGCGATAGTCAAAATGGTTTGAATGCTCCCCAACACTGAGGAACCATTTATAGATCTACTGGGGATTGCAATGCCTACTTCGTAATCTGCTATCGCTATCCCGATTCTACGCTCTCCATAGTCAACACCAAGTATTTTCAGNCAGAACTCCTTTATTGATCGATTTGATTCATGGGGTATTGGAGNTTAATTCTTGCAAATAGGGGATTACTGATTGGATGGCCTCATCTAATTTCTTAGGATTGCGGCCACCGGCTTGAGCTAGATGGGGTCGGCCTCCCCCACCACCTTCCATGATGGGAGCTGCACGCTTGATGAGAGTATTTGCACTGATGCCTTGTCCCACAATATCTTCAGTTACCATGATGATTATTGTGGGAACGGCGTCTATATTTGCTCCGACAGTTATAACTCCAGATCCCAATTTGGCACGAAGCCAGTCGCCCGTATTCCTGAGTGCATCCATGGAATTAGCTTGAGCAGTTATCGAGATAGCATTGATGTTCCCTACAANCTCAACGTGATCTTGATATTTTGCTACAGATTGTCTAGCCACTACAGTAGAGAGAGCGGCAATTTCATTTTGCAATTTTGTNAGGTCTCCCATTANGGAGGCTGCCTTTTCTTCCACTTCAGCCGTGGTTGAGTAAAGTGCTTTTGCGATAGCNGACTGGGTTGTGAGGGTAGAGCGCATCAATTTAGTAGCAGTACTTCCTGTTACGGCTTCAATTCTTCTNAATCCGGAGCCGATGTTACTATCGTTTGTAATAATNAGGCTTCCCACNGCACCGGTAAGGTTAAGGTGCGTGCCACCACATACCTCCACACTAAANTTCGTGTCTCCAGNGATTTCAACGACCCTGACCCTATCACCATAGCGGTCACCAAAAAAGGCCAAAGCTCCTTGATCAATCGCGTCTTCATATGAAGTTTCATGTTTGCTTACTGATAAATTCTCTCGAATTTTATGGTTTACAAGTTCTTCCACTTCTGATATTTCAGAGTCNGATGGCGCTAATTCAGAAGTATAGTCAAANCGTAGTCTTTCATGAGTTACTGATGATCCAGCTTGTCTGATGTGGGGNCCAAGNACTTCACGCAGGGCTGCGTGGAGAAGATGGGTAGCGGTGTGGTTGGATGCTGCNCCATGCCTTGTACTCGAATCTACTTCCGTAGTAAATTGTGCGCCAATTTCTATCNTTCCTGAAAGNACCNCTCCATGATGAACAATCAGATCCCCAATTCGGGTTGTATTAAAGACTGATATGACGTTATCTTCATGCNTGAGCAAACCCGAATCTCCAGCCTGACCNCCGCCTTCTGGATAGAACGAGGTTTGGTCCAAAATAACGTCTACGCTAGATCCAGTTGAGGCGGTAGGTGCCATTGTGTCATCCACCAGCATGCCAACTATGACGCCCTCACANCTAAGAGTCTCATAGCCACGGAATTCTGATGTNAGTGCACCGATATATGACGCGTACTTGTTTGAGCGATCGACGTTGATATCAAACGTATCATCGGTTCTATTTTGATNTTTTTGCTGATCCATNAGGATAGAAAACGCCTCTTCATCTATGCTTATGTTGTTTTCTGAGACAATTTCTTCGACGATTTCTGGTGCTAGCCCATATGTGTCGTGAAGGACAAACAATTCTTTGCCACTGATTCGAGTTTCCCATGTTGCGGTGACTTGTTTGCTTGTTTTTGATGAATGTAGACTTTCCAATGCTAGTGATGCTCCCAACGTCTCTAGTGAGGATTCGAATTGGTCAGGATTAGGAGGGTTGTCATGGTTAGGGTTGGCTTTGTAGAGTGCTCTGTAGAGCAGCATTCCATCAAGTATTTTCATAGCTCTGCCGCTGGTATCCCGAAATCGCCGTTCTTCNGACTCAATAGTTGTTAATATCGCGCTGCGGTTACGTTCGAGTTCCGAATATTCNNCCGACATTGTTTCAATTACGGTAGAGGCTAGCTGCTGTACGAAAAANTCTGGGAGAGCCAATTTCCCACCAAANCGCACGGCTCTTCTGAGTATGCGACGCAGTACGTAACCTCTTCCNTCGTTACTTGGCGTTACGCCGTCGGCGATCAGAAATGACAATGCCCGCGTGTGCTCCGCAACTACTCTAAATGATCGATCGTGATNCGGGNTTGATCCATAGGGGTATTCTGTGGAAGTAGCAATCTTTTCGATCAATGGTTTGAAGAGATCNGTCTCAAAGACGTTGTCCTTATGCTGCAGAATACTTGNTACTCGCTCAAGTCCCATACCAGTGTCGATGTTCGGTTTAGGTAAAGGGGTTAAAGAGCCAGCTTGATCTGCATAGTATTGCATGAAAACCAAATTCCAGATTTCGCAGAATCGGTTGCAGTTAGAACAGCCTGGTCCGCATTCACTTTCAGATGGATTCGAGGAGTTAGCGGATTCGGGCGAACAACCGTACGATTCTCCGAAATCGTAATGTATTTCAGAGCAAGGTCCACAGGGGCCTTCTGATCCCGCAGGACCCCACCAGTTATCATCGAGGCGGTAAATTCTATTTTCTGCAANNCCTACCTCTTTGAGCCATATTGTGTGCGCTTCATCATCANTTGCGTAAACGGTTACCCATAATTGCTCAGGGTCCANTTGGAGTTCTTTGGTTAGGAACTCCCACCCCCAGCAGATGGCTTCCTTCTTGAAATAGTCGCCGANGCTAAANTTNCCNANCATTTCAAAAAATGTCAGGTGATTTACGTCTCCTACTTCGTCTATGTCTGTGGTGCGAAAACATTTTTGGCATGAAGTTAATCTCAGGNTCGGAGGAGTGGACTCTCCAGTGAAGTAGGGTTTGAAAGGAACCATTCCAGCACTATTGAGAAGTAGGGTAGGATCGTCTGCAGGAATCAAAGGNGCACTTGGCATCCTGAGATGGCTATGCAATTCAAAGTAGGCTATGAACTTATCTCGGATTTCTTTACCTGTCATTGTTCCAACTTCCGTTAGATGTAGTGATGATTTGTATTTGTCANCAGTGATNCTTGTTNTTATGCCTGTTACNCAGNTTGATTGTATTAAACCCTTTGCCGAGGTGTCAAACNGTTTTATTTGATTGCTGGGAGATACCGGCAATAGCTATTTGGGGTAACTCAACGGCATATTGAAAATAGACACTACTTTTGAGTAAGTCTAATCCTCAAACTATAGTATACTGTGTGAGGNGATAAGATGCGTCGATCTGGATTTNTTTGTTAGGGATGATGTCAATGTATGTNACATCGTTAGGTGCGGGGCGAGGTAATTCGCTTATAACGGCCGCTTTGGNCACTGCNATGCGATCGCGAAAGGCGTCGNAGATTTCCGTAGCTAAGCCATTCAGATTAAATCTAAGTGGATTAGAAAAGGATGATGACCTTGATAACTTACAGGCACTNGGNTTTCCTGTAGTTCTCGAACAAGTTGTTTTGGAAAATGAGGGTGAGTTNACNATCGATACNTCAGAGCTCGCTAAGAAGATTGCGAGTCACTCAGATTCNGTTATTATGGANGGAGTNCCTATAAAAAATGTCGGNTATGGCGATGNCATTCGCGATNCTTCGTTGTCNTTGGTGAAATCCCTGAGGGTTCCTGTAGTTGGCGTAATTGACGTGGGTAGGGATGCTAATACATGGTTTGATTATCAGGGTCTAAATAATGAATTGGAAGGTTTATTTCTAGGAGTGATACTAAATAGGGTTCCTCGGTATAGGGGGCATTGGGTCCGATCTGAATTTACCCCCATGCTTGAATCTGCAGGGATAAAAGTTCTTTCTGTCGTTCCTGAGAGTAGAAAGCTTGCAGGTATAAGCATAACCCAATTGGCGAGACTAGTTAATGGGGAGGTTACCCACGGGCAGCAATATCAAGAGAGACTTGTTGAGCACTTAATGCTTGGGGTTAACGTAATGGATTCATCTATCCCTTACTATCAGCAGCGAGAGAATAAGGCTGTGATTGTTCGAGGTGATCGGCCGGATTTACAGATGGGTGCGCTGGCGACAAACACAGCTTGTCTTGTTCTGACAGGGGATAAGCTGCCTGTGCAGTATATTGAGTACGAAGCAGATAAGGCTGAAGTGCCTATCATATGCACCGCAAATGCAACTGCTCAAGTCACAAGTCTTCTTGGTGGATGGACACACTTAGGGGGCTTCGCGTATCAATCCAAGGTCGAAGAAATTTCCGCGTTCTTGACCGACGACAGGCTTTTTAGCGGGTTACCCACTAGCTAGTACTTTTTACAGCTTGACTCTGCATCTCCTTGTGGTACACTAAATAGAACATTTGTTCTATTTAGTCGTGATGAGGATGACATGAGTGCAGTGACAACATCGAAAATAGGAATTGCCTATATATCAACGGGTAACGAGGTGCGTTACATTGGGCCAGGTGTCGAGGGGCTAGTGCACGGAATTGATGGGACAGTTAAGGTGCTAAAGGGCAGTGCTGCAATAGTTGATTTCGGGGATTACGGCAGATGGAAAATTCCTGGCTGGTTTATTCAACCTATGGAAGCACGGAAGGCGATTCCTATATCTAAATAAAAGACGAAAATTGGTTATGATAAGGAGAATATGCACGGTTTCATGCACATTCTCCTTGGCTATTTGTAAGCTTGACGACATACTTGTCGGTGTATACCATACCTGTGCAATTAACGCTGCCCACGTGAGCTTGGATGGGCGCCTGTATATCGTATAGTGTCCCCCAAGCCACTTATGAGGCTAACTGTCCGGGGAGGTATAGCATGGCTGAGAGTGCTCTGTCTGATTTGCGTGTACTTGAATTAGGTGAATTTGTCTCTGCTGCTTGGTGCACAAGGGCATTTGCTGTGATGGGCGCCGAGGTGATCAAGGTGGAATCACCTTCTGGGGATAGATCTAGGCGGATCGGCCCTTTCCCCAACGATATTCCGAACTCCGAGAAAAGTGGTCTCTACCTTTATTTGAATACCGGGAAAAAGGGAATCACCCTTGATATTGGAAGCGCGACGGGACGCCAAGTGGTTTTGGAGCTTGCCAAGCATGTGGATGTGGTTGTTGATAATCATTTACCCGGGCAAATGAGAGACTGGGGACTGACCTATAGCGACTTTCAATCAGTCAATCCTAGAGTGATTTTCACTTCGATAACTCCATTTGGTTGGGAAGGGCCATGGAGCGATTACAAGTCCAACGATCTTGTAGGATTCCACGCTAGTGGTATCGGTCACGAAACTCCACTTATGTTTGTTACAGATCCTGAAAATGAGCCACCATTGAAAGGTGCAGAATATCAGGGGGATATGACGACTGGATGGACTGCAGCATCCGCGACTATGATGGCTATTTTCCATCGCGTTCAAACCGGGTTGGGACAAATGTTGGATGTTTCGCACCATGAGGCTCTGGCCAATATGGTGCGACCTAATGTTGCGAGGTACACGTATTCTGGGGATGTCGTTGAAGACCGACCTGCTGCACCCGCACCAGCGGCTATGCAATGTGCTGATGGGTATGTGGCATTATCTGCTTTGGCTGACGCTCATTGGGCAGGGTTGAAGAATATGCTTGGTGAACCTGAATGGATTATGGATGAGCGGTTCTCTACTCGTGAGGGACGTATGGAAAACCGCCAGGAAATAAGCGACTTAACGCAACTAGAAGTCCTAGAACTGTCTAAGGACGATGTGTTTAGACGAGCGCAGGAAAATCACATTCCGTGTTTTCCTTATAATACTGTTGAGGATGTACTCAAATCGGATCAATATGAGCACCGTGAATACTGGGTTCCTGTCGCACATCCTATTGCTGGTGAGTATAACTACCCTGGAGTCCCGTTTAAGTTTTCGAAAAGCCCTGGAAGTTTGGGAAGGTCGGCCCCGCTTCTTGGAGAGCATAACGAGGCTATTTTAGTTGATCTACTTGGATATTCTGCTCAAGACCTACGTGATTGGCGCATCTCGGGTCTCTTGTGAAAATGAAAAGGGTTATCGCTTCGTAAGCTTATTTTGCTGAAATGGGGGGAAATATGACAAATCTACCATTAGATGGAATTCGGGTTGTAGATTTTGGGTTGATTCTGGCGATTCCTCATGCGACTCAATGGTTATCTACAATGGGTGCTGAAGTTATAAAAGTCGAGAGTAAGTCACATCCTGACTTAGTTCGAGGAGGCTTCGGACCACAGGGTTCCGCAGACAGCATCCCAGGGTTGAATAGAACTGGGATGTGGAATACTCTACATTACGGGAAGAAAAGTTGCAGCATTAATATGACCACAGAAGAGGGCCGTAATCTAGCTCGTAAATTGATTGCGACCGCCGACATAGTCACTGAGAATTATACGACGCCTGTAACAAAGCGATTTGGCCTGACTTTTGAAGAATTGAGCAAAGTAAAGTCTGACATAATCATTTTGCATCAATCCTCAGCAGGGCGGAGTGGTCCGTTGAGTGACACTGTTGGCTGGGGACCGACGAATCAAGCTTATGCAGGCTTACCGGTACTAACAGGGTATGAAGGGGGAATGCCTCAAAGTATTGGAGGCACTTGGCCTGATTACATGATAGGGGTAGCGGTGGCTTTCATGTTACTCTCAGCTTTACATCATCGTAATCGCACTGGNGAAGGGCAGTCGATTGATCTATCAATGTGCGAAATGGTTACAGCTATGATTCCGCAGGCGGTATTTGANTTTCAGATGAATGGAAGGTTGCGGTCGCCCACTGGGAATAGGGATCCCATGATGTCCCCTCATGACGTTTATCGATGCGCAGGGGATGACACGTGGATAGCCATAACTGTGGAGACAGAAGATGAATGGAAGGCGTTTTGCAATGTATCAGGTCACACTGAGTGGCTGAGGGATGATCGTTTTGCAGATGGATATGCTCGGCAAAATAATCTGGATGAACTTGATGCAGCAATCACGGCATGGACGCGCCAATATTATCCAGAAGAAATTATGACAAAGCTTCAGTCTGNGGGGATTGCCGCGGCTCCGGTCCTNGACAGTGTGGAAATCCTTAACAATCCGCAGCTACGACATCGGGGGTTNTTTATCACACCAGATCATCCAGAAGTTGGNCAGCGTGAAGTTATGAGCACTCCAGTTCTTTACAGTAATATACCGGACAAGCGTATCGGTACCGCTCCACTATTCGATGAGCATAACGACTATGTCTTTGGGCAGGTACTTGGTATGAGTCCCCAAGACATAGAGTCACTCATTCAGAGTGAGATTATTTTCTAAAATTTCAGTTGCTGAGAAAAGGTCAATCTGGATGGGAATAATTCAATTGCTGAGAAGGCATCATCTTGANAAAATAGTAGNTGGGTGGTTGCTTCTGGTTAGTATNATGGCGATCACTAGCTGTCTTGCGAGTGACGCTTCGGAGCTGTCTAGTACATCTGCTGAACAACCTTCTGAGGGACGTATAGTTACTGAAAGCGATGCGGGCTCTAGTTCATTTGCGATAAATAGGACTGGTGATCATGTCTCGTTGAGGGAAGNAGTGCCGAACGGATCCCCGGCAGTGTTGTATTTCTTTTCACCTGGTTGAGGAACATGTCGCTCCGAGGTTCGGATGCTTAGCAAGATGCGCCTAGCTTATGGTGATGAGATTTATGTAGTAATCTTAGNGGTGAACCCCACACCAGATTGGTCNCGTATCAATAACTTTGCTGCGGAAACGAATCACGAGGGGAGTGCTTTGGCGGCNACTAAAGAGACNCTTGAAACATACGGGATATTAAGTCAAAGTACAAAGATAGGACTAGATGGGNCAGGAGCAGTGGTTTTTCGACAAGGATACGGGGGCATGAATGAAGCTGATTGGACTGANCTGCTAGATAAGCTGACCTCTTCGTGAGTGAGTTTATATCTGTTCCCACTTTAAATTAGTATTGACCTATAAGAACATGCATTTATTTTCTAGTGTAATAGTTTTACCTGCTGTTGCCGTGGNCCTTTGCNTACTGGTTATGTCGACTGGGGGGGCTTGCTCCTTTAGGGATGATATGCAATCAATAACGGTGTTTGCTGCGTCTAGTCTGCAAGAGCCACTCAAGCACATCACAGGGGAATATCAGGNTCAAACTAAGGTTAAGGTGTATGTGAGTCTTGGGGGCTCTTTNTCACTTGCAAANCAAATAACTAGGGGAGCACCAGCGGANGTATTTATTTCTGCTGGTACAGTTCCTACAGATATATTGCTAGTAGATGGGGTGGTTGAACCAAGAGATGTAAATCCTTGGCTAACTAACGAACTTCTACTAGTTACTGGTAAGCCGAACCGTTTCAAGGATAAGGGAATTGAAGTCGTCCTTGAGAACACTGTCGCCATCGCNGACCCAGCCTTAGCTCCTGCAGGTAGGTATGCACAACAATGNATATCAAGTTTCGGAATGTGGGACCAAATCGAATACAGTGTAATACGATCCCCTAACGCCAGAGCTGCGCTTGCATCTGTTGAGACCGGTTCAGCAGATATGGCATTCATTTATCGGACTGATTTACACTTATCNAGTGCGGTGGAAAAGATTTTGCAATGCCCTGAAGAAAGTCACTCTCCAATTGAGTATTTGGTTTCGCTTGTTTCTGATGATTCACAGCCCGAGCACAGTGTAGGGTTTATTGATTTCTTGGATAGTGAATATTCGAAGGCGATTATGGAAAAGTATGGGTTNACAGTTATCAAGCAATCTAAGTAGGCGAAAATAGATGGATNCGTTAGAAATACAAGCNATTCTCCTGTCGATACAGGTAGCTTTATGCTCCACTGGTTTAGTTTTGCCTGTTGCCGNTGGGTCAGCCCTTTGGCTTAGTAGAGCACGAGACTCAAGGAGGCTTCCACTTGATATACTCATTACCTTGCCATTGGTTTTGCCCCCAGTTGTACCTGGCTATATGTTGTTGATACTATTCAGTAAGAATGGATTTATCGGATCCGCACTCTATGACTTTGCTGGGGTTGAAATNATTTTCACCTGGGGTGCTATGGTTATGGCAAGTGCGATAATATCGCTACCATTGATGGTACGGACNATGGAGGTTGCTTTTCAGGGAGTTGATAGCAGATTAGAATTAGCCTCAAGAAGTTTGGGGGCTACTCGCTGGAAAACTTTNTTGTATATAACTATTCCAATGGCCTATAAGGGAATTATTGCTGGTGCTCTTGTGGGTTTTACTCGAGGCCTNGCTGAATTTGGCGCAACTATAATAGTTGCCGGTAACATTCCGGGCAAGACACAAACTATTCCCCTAGCTCTTTTTGCTGCTATCGAGACAGGGCAGGAGGTAGTGGCGNTCAGGTTGATTTTGGTATCAATTTCTTTGGCGGTAGTTGTTTTAGTTGCATATAGTTTGTTGATACGACAAAAAAGGGGAAGGTAGGATTTGTGGTTGTTTCCTTTAAATTAAGTTATACGGGCAGTGTGGGCGCATGTTGAGAATTGACTCACTTAAGATCCAATTAGCTAATATCGATATAGATATAACTGCAGATATACCATCTGGGATCACTGGGTTGTTCGGTGCGTCAGGCAGTGGCAAGACAACGACTTTGAATGGNNTTGCTGGTTTGCTCAGACCACATCGAGGNCACATTGAATTAGATGATACTGTTATCTATGATGACGATAAGGGNATTTGGATAGAGCCTGAAAATCGGCGTATTGGGTATGTTTTTCAAGATGACCGTCTTTTTCCTCATATGAGTGTGATGAAAAACATTCTATACGGTGCAAAATTTGTTCCCAAAGAACGAGTTCTTATAGGGGTNGATGACATCATAGACGTGCTGGATTTGGGTNATCTNGTAAATAGAATGCCTTCNAGTTTATCGGGCGGAGAGCGACAAAGGGTTTCATTAGCTAGAGCTTTGGCNATATCTCCTGACTTGTTACTTCTCGACGAACCAACAGCTTCTTTAGATATTGGTATGCGGGGTGCAGTGCTCAATTATCTCCGNAAAGTGTGGGAAGAATTCCATATATCGATGATTTTCGTTTCTCATCTCATAGCCGAAGTAATGGTGCTCGCNGATTCTTGNATTGCGATGTCAGATGGNAAGGTTGTCGCTCAAGGACCGCCTCGTGAGGTATTATACGATGCCCATGTTTTCTCTATTGCAAGAAAAGAGTCAATCGACAATTGGATTGAGACNCGTGTCATTAAACATGATTCTGAAGTGGGGTTAATGGAGGTATCCATTGACTCAAAGCACACCTTGGTCGTGCCAAATTTTGACCGTAGGAAGCCTGGTGATAAGGTGTGGGTTTTATTGTCTTCCGCAGATATTATTGTTTCGCTTTCGAAGCAAACTGGAATAAGTGCACGAAATAATATAACAGCGATAGTTAAAGAAATACATATGATGGAGGATTCTGCTCTGATATATGCAGATATGGGTGCAACGGTAGTTGTGCAACTAAGTCGTATGGCAACTCAAGAGCTGAACATCCAATTAGGCCAAGAAGTCTATTTAATATTTAAATCGAGCTCGCTTATTGCACTTGACGGGTTATTGAATGAGAAGGATTGATCAAGTTGGTTTCGGAGAACCGAGCTATGATTGTGAGAGAATTTGTTTTCCCGTTTGGCACTCCCCTGAAAGGAAGCACGTGTCACATTTTGGCTTGCTATTACAGGAAATTTTGCAGTGTTCTACAATGAGTGCGTGATACTCGTTATAAACTTCCGTGATTCTTGGTACATTGATATGAAAGAATGTTTGCCAGTGGTCATAAATTTCGTTTGCAGGTCCTTGGCCAATGCGGGAAAACAAACGTTTAGTGTATTCGTCAATTATAAAAATTGCCTTATTTCCTGCGTATAGTATGATCGCATCCGCAGTTTCTTTTCCGATCCCTTTTACCGAAAGCAATTCTTTTCGAAGTACATCAATCGGTCTCCTCAGGTAACTTTCGAAGTCATCTCCGTATGAATCACATATGTGGTTCGCAAATGCTTTCAGCCTTGTGGCCTTGACGTTGTAGTAGCCGCTTGGTCGGATGATTATAGACAGTCGCCCGTGAGGGATTTCATCAATTGCGGAAGGAGAGAGAAGGCCCCTTTTCTCGAGGTTTGCAAGAGCTTTACTCGCGTTATTCCAATTCGTTGATTGGGTTAGTATAGCTCCTAACGCCATCTCAAAAGGAGTCGTTGCGGGCCACCAATTCTGACTCCCGTAATGGGTGCTTAATTTGTTGAAGAGAGTGGATGTTACGTTTTGTTGAGTGATGTGCACAAAGACTCTCCTTGAAGTAGGTTTTTAGGACCACTCACCTTTAGAACTGATATAGTCTTGAGTGCAATGGACTAGTGGGGCGATATTTACTAGATCACAAAATCGATAAATCATATATATCGCGTTAGGAAAATGCAGGTTGCAAGCAACATTATATCTTACAATGTTGCTGCCCGGTGTGTTGCGATAGCCATCGCATGGATCGGTGTAACATATTACGTATCAGAGGATAGTATGGGGCGCTTCATTGATAAGCTGGAGAAAATATCAAAAAAGAATAAGTCGTTACTTTGTGTTGGCTTGGATCCCCATCCGGACCAAGTGCCAGTTAGCGATATCTTTGAATTTAACAAGACAATTATTGAAAATACCCAACATTTAGTTTGTGCGTATAAGCCTAATTTGGGTTTTTATGAGGCACTTGGGATAAATGGTCTACGTATTTTAGAGAAAACGCTAGAAATAATTCCCGCAGACATAGTAGTCATTGGGGATGCTAAGAGGGGTGATATAGGCTCAACTTCCGATGCATATGCTAGAGCTTTGTATGATGTTTGGGGCTTCGATGCGATTACATGTAACCCGTTTGCAGGATTTGATTCGGTTACTCCGTTTTTGCGATCAGATAAAGGTGTGTTTTTCTGGTGTCGCTCATCTAATCCTGGAGCTAAAGATTTTCAAGATCTGATAGTGAGCGCTCCGCACTTAGATGTTGGGATACCCTATTACGAATATCTTGCTAGGACGATAGGGTCTTGGGAAACAGAGGCAGATATCGGACTTGTCGTTGGGGCAACTTATCCCTCTGAGTTAAAGCGTATAAGGGATGCATGCCCTTCCTTACCGATATTAGTACCTGGGGTTGGCTCTCAAGGAGGTATGTTGGAGGCATCAGTTGCCAGTGGCATTGATAGTCATGGAGCAGGTGTTCTGATATCNGCCTCTCGTCAAGTNCTATATGCCTCATCCAGCCCGGATGGGTATGCTGCAGCTGCCCAAAACGCGGCTGCAACTCTTCGAGATTCTATTAACGANGTGCTTCAGGCAGNAGGCTCCGAATGGATGGAGTAACAATCGGCAATCGAGTTTCTACAAAAAGACCCCATATGTGTGGAAATAGTGAATGGGTCGTGTTTCAGGTTGCTGACAGGATTGGCATACGATGNGCAAAATGTGGCCAGAAAGTTTTTATANTTNGNCATAAGTTCCTAGAATACATTAATGAAGCGGAAAGCCTGTGAAATGCNNCGAGTANTTGTTGCCTTCTATTGTTTGGTTGACCCTTCGTACCCCTTCCATTAGAATGCTGAAAGTTGCTATGGTATATAGGTCATACGTTTGGCACTAGGTGATATATGCAGAGATTTGGAAACAACGGGATTGAAGGTGATGTCCCCGATGTTGTAATAGGCCGAATGCCGATTTATCTTCGGGCATTGGTTCTTCTGAACTCTCAGGATATAAAAGATGTTAGTTCTCACCAACTAGGTGANCTACTGGGTATAACTCCTGCACAAATTAGAAAAGATCTGAGTTATTTTGGTCGTTTTGGTAAGCAAGGNAAGGGTTACAGTNTAGCTCATCTNTCTAGTGCTATAAGGGAAGTACTGGGCNTTGTNCCAGGGGTGCAATGGCCAGTCGCTTTGGTTGGAGTTGGTTCACTTGGTCTTGCTCTTTTAGGATACCCTAATTTTGGAAGGGAAGGCTTTCGCATAGTTGAGGCCTTCGATGTGGATCCTCAGCAGATCGGCAGAACCGTCAGTGGATTAACTATCCGACCAATNCACGAACTCNATAGGGTGCTTGGTGAATCTCAAGTTAGGATAGCCATAGTGGCAGTCCCTGCTTCTCAGGCTCAACAGGTGGTAGATCAGTTGGTGTCAGCAGGGGTAAGGTCAGTGTTGAATTACGCCCCATANTCNCCGAGGGTTCCGGATAATGTGCGCGTNTCTAATATAGANCCAGTTTTGTCACTGCAGGCTATGACCTATTTTGTCAAAGAGGATCTAGTATAATAAANNCCCTAGTCCTCTAGCCCATTTACTGAGGAGCTTCACTACGGTTAGGACGCCTTATCCGTTGTCGCCGCGCTACTTGAAGACGAGCTTCNCCACGTCTTATGGACGCAAGTGCCCGCGCTAGGTCCATATCCGATGTTCTGCTGGCAACACGCTCTTGNGCACGAGCTATTGCTTCTTCTGCCCTAGCAATGTCAATTTCTTCAGATCTTTCGGCAGCGTCCGCGAGGACGGTTACCTTGTTGTCAAGTACCTCAAGGAATCCGCCGGTGACTACGACGTCAGTCTCTTCATTTCCTTTGAGAATGCGTAGTTCGCCCGGTTTGAGAACTGTTAGCAATGACGCATGATTAGGNAGAACGCCTAGCTCACCGTCAATTCCGGGCGCGACGATNCCGTCTACTTCATCAGAGTAAAGTACCCCTTCGGCCGTTACTATTTCGAATTGCATGGTTGCCATCTAATTATGCCTCAACTGCTGCCATGGCCTGTGCAGCTTCAANNGCCTCGTCAATTGTTCCTACCATGTAGAAAGCTTGCTCNGGAAGGTCATCATGCTTGCCATCAAGAATCTCCTTGAACCCTCGCACNGTTTCCTGAACTGGAACGTAGCGACCTCCNCGACCAGTGAAAGCCTCTGCNACGAACATGGGCTGTGAGAGGAATCGTTGTATTTTGCGGGCTCTAGCTACAGTCTGTCTGTCTTCTTCGGACAGTTCTTCCATTCCAAGTATGGCTATAATATCTTGTAGGTCTCTGTATCTCTGCAGCACTCTTTGTATCCCTCGTGCAACTTGATAGTGTTCNTCTCCTACTACTGCAGGATCTAGGATACGGGAGTTGGACGAAAGTGGGTCGACCGCNGGGAAAAGAGCCTGAGCAGCGATTGCTCGGTCAAGTGAAATTACTGCGTCGAGATGTCCAAACGTGGTNACGATACCAGGATCAGTATAGTCGTCAGCAGGTACGTAGATTGCTTGGAACGAGGTNATAGATCCTTTGTTAGTGGAGGCAATCCGTTCCTCGAGTGCTCCCATTTCCGTACCTAGGCTGGGCTGATATCCTACTGCTGAGGGCATACGACCAAGCAATGCAGATACTTCCATACCTGCTAGGATGTATCGGTATATATTATCAACGAACAGCAGAACGTCCTGATTTTGTGTATCTCTAAAGTATTCTGCCATGGTTAGTCCTGTNAGAGCTATTCGTGCTCTNACCCCAGGAGCTTCGTTCATTTGCCCGAAGACTAACACAGTGTTTTTCAAAACCCCAGANTCTGACATCTCGTTCCAGAGATCATTCCCTTCTCGAGAACGCTCTCCTACTCCAGCGAAAACAGATGTACCGGAGTGTTCAGTGGCGATGTTGCGGATGAGCTCCATGATAACTACTGTTTTTCCTACGCCGGCTCCTCCGTATGCTCCGACCTTTCCTCCCTTCGTGAAGGGAGTGACTAGGTCCAATACCTTGATGCCCGTTTCAAGTATTTCGGTTGACGAGTCTTGTTCTTCAAANNTCGGNGCGGAACGATGGAGTGGCCACTGTTCTTCACTGGNCANGTCCCCGAGGTTGTCAAGCGGTTCACCNANAACATTGAAAAGACGTCCGAGCGTTCCGTCACCGACAGGTACACTGATAGGCGCACCAGTATCCGTGACCGCTGCTCCTCNTGCCANTCCATCAGTTGCTCCCATCGCAATGCACCGGGTCCATCGATTTCCGATGTGNTGAGCTACTTCCAGAACCAACTTTTCACCGTCGTGGTCTACTTCGATGCTGTTGAGAATTGTGGGCAGTTCGTCCGGTGGAAATTCAACGTCGACTACTGTCCCTAGCACTTGTACTACTTTCCCTTTACTTCCACGTGCCATTGGTTTCCCCGCTTTCTTTCTGTGTAATTAAGTTTCTTAACCTTCAAGGGCTGCGACACCGCCTATGATGTCGAGAAGTTCGCCTGTGATACTTTCNTGGCGGACTTTGTTGATTTGCAGTGTTAGATCATCAAGCATGTTGTTNGCATTGTCTGTTGCATTTCGCATTGCCACCATTCGTGATGCCTGCTCACTGGCTATGGATTCCAGTATAGCTTGGTAGATCAGAACTTCAAGATATCTAGGAGCAAGCGCGTTNAGGACTTCTGCCGGTCCAGGTTCATATATGTAGCCAATTTGCTTGTTGACTTCTATCTCACCATCCGGTTCCAGTGGTAAGATTTTTTGAGCTACAGGTTGCTGTACCTGTACGNTGATGAANTTGTTGTAGACTAGTTGGACTTCGTCAATNGATCCGCTTTCATACTCNTGAGCAATTAAAGTTGCCAGAGGCAATATGCTATCTAGTTTTGGATAGTCACCTAGATCAGTGAATACGGCNTGCACATTGCTGCCGGANCTGACCATAAAATCTCGTCCTTTTTTNCCGACTGTGAATAGGTTAGCTGGTACTCCAGATGAGACTATTGTCTGNGCAGCGACGCGGTTAGCATTAGAATTCAGCCCCCCACAAAGACCGCGATCTGCTGTTATCAGTACCATTCCTAAGTTCTTAACCTCACGTTGTTCCATAAGAGGATGAGTTGCTTCCCCAGGTTCCAATTGAGTTACTAAGTGACCCAGTAGTGAGGCGATGCTTTCNCTATAGGGTCTCCCTGCAAGCACATTTTGCTGGGCACGCCGCATCTTGGACGCAGCTATCATTTCCATAGCTCCAGTTACTTTAATAGTACTTTCTATTGTTCTTCCGCGGCGTTTCAGTTGACGTAGATTGGGCATGAGATCTCCTGATAGTCTTTAGTAGGAGGTAGTTGCTTTGAATCCCTCAATCGCCTTCACAAGTTCCTGAGTGGTGGCATCGTCGAGATCTTTCGTTTCCATGATCTTGGCAAGCATAGCAGAGTGAGCACCTTCCATATATGTGTGGAATTCTGACTCAAACTCCTGAACTTTCTCCACAGGAACGTCGTCAAGGTATCCATTTAGCACTGCGTATAGTATTGAAACTTGTTGAGCCATGGTTAGAGGTTGGTATTGTGGCTGTTTGAGTACCTCTGTTGTNCTTTGACCTCGTTCTAACTGTTGCCGGGTAGCGGCATCAAGATCTGCAGTTCCAAATTGTGCGAAAGTTACTAGTTCGTTATATTGGGCCATGTCCATTCTTAGACGTCCGGCTACCGAGCGCATTGCCCTTGACTGGGCAGCTCCCCCGACTCGAGATACTGACAGACCAACGTTTACNGCGGGACGGGTTCCGGNGTTGAAGAGATCTGGCTCCAGATATATTTGCCCATCCGTGATGGAAATAACATTAGTTGGAACATATGCCGAAACGTCTCCAGCTAATGTCTCAATAACGGGGAGTGCTGTTAGTGAGCCTCCACCAAGTGTTTCGTCAACTTTTGCCGCCCTCTCAAGTAGTCTGCTGTGTAGATAGAACACATCTCCTGGGTAGGCCTCTCTTCCAGGAGGTCTTCGGAGTAGCANCGACAATTGGCGATACGCCCATGCATGTTTTGAGAGGTCATCATAGATGATCAGGGCATCCTTCCCCTGTTCCATGAATTCTTCGCCCATCGCGCATCCNGCGAATGGAGCTATNTACTGCAANGGGGCTGGGTCTGAGGCGGTGGCAGCTACTATGATGGTGTGGTCCATGGCGCCGTGTTCTTCGAGTGTTGCGACCATGCTTGCTATTCTACCAATTCGCTGACCTATGGCTACGTATATGCAGATGAGGTCACCGCCCTTTTGGTTGATTATTACGTCAAGTGCTATGGCNGTTTTGCCGATTGTCCTATCACCAACTATNAGNTCACGCTGACCTCGGCCTATAGGTATCATTGCGTCTATGGACTTTATACCAGTTTGAACGGGAGTATNGACTGAACTTCGANCTGTGACGTTTGGTGCCACTCTTTCTACTGGTCGATAGGTTGAGGTGTCGATCGGACCTTTACCGTCGATAGGTTCTCCAAGAGCATTTACAACTCTTCCTATCATGGCATTTCCGACCGGTACCTGCATAACACGACCTGTNGTACGTACTTCGTCACCCTCTTTNACAGCCGAGTCTTCTCCGAGAATAGCTATGCCGACCTGATCTTCTTCAAGGTTCATTGCGATACCTTGTACGCCACCCTCGAACTCGACCATTTCNGTTGACCTAGCACCCGATAGTCCGTGTACCCGGGCTATTCCGTCTCCTATTTCTACTACTGTACCCACGTCGACCACAGGAACTGTGGTGCCAAATTCCTCAATTTGCTTCCGTATTACCGAGGTTATATCTTGTCCGCTTGTTGCCATAGTGCACTCCCTTTGGTTGATGACTGAGCTGTAGACCGNGTTCTACNCACGAGCCTGTTGGTGTCTTCAGTTAGTTCCAATCTCCTGACGAAGCCTCTCGAATCGTGATTTTAATGTGCCATCTATTAGTCTATCTCCGACNCGCGCCCTGAACCCCCCTACAATATCTGGATCCACTTTCAGGTTCAGGTTAATTGCTTTACCTACCATTGATGAGAGGGCCTGAGACAGTTTTTGTTTTTCATCATTGGTTAATTCGACTGCCGTTGTTACATCGGCAGTTTCTTGNCCAAGAGCTTCATCAGCTGCCACACGATACTGATCTAGTATCGCACTTGCTATGCGCAAATCGTTTCGGACCGTTAACAGAGACATTAAGTTACGCAGCAGTGGGTCTTCTCCTGACAGCACTGCTTGGATGGCGGTCATTTTATCCTCCTCTTTAACTTTAGGACTTTCGAGAAGATCNAGGAAGTCGCTATTTTGGAGGACTGATACCAGCGTCTCCAGATTGGTTGTCCAATCTGCTATATTGTTTCGATCTTGAGCTATTTCAAATATAGCGTCCGCGTATCGCTGCGGTGATCCCTTCCGTGGCATTGACTATTTGCTCCAATCTANGAACTATTGTGATTTGTTGCTATCTTCTAGCACCTGATCGATGATCGCACCGTGAGCGTCTCTATCGATGGACTGTTGCACTACTCGTTCCGCAGCCAAGATAGCCAAATCGGCGAAATTCCTGCGAACTTCATTTATAACNCGATCTCTTTCTTGGTTTATGTCCTCNCGGGCTCGTTCTATTAATGCATCTGCCTCTGCACGAGCTCGATCCTGCTGTTCTTCTCTGAACCTTTCAGCAGCGGCACGAGCCTCAGCCATNAGNTGTTGCCCTTGCTCCCTGGACTCAGCCATTTGTCCCTCAAGCTCTTCGCGATTGCGCGCTGCTTCCTCCCGAACTTTGTCTGCTGTTTCCAGNCTTTCTCGGATTGTTTCCGCTCTGTTGTTAAGCATGTTCAGGATTGGCTTGAATCCAACTGCATACAGGATGGCCAACAGTATCAGGAAGTTGACNCCGTATGTTATTAGACTAGGTATGTGAAATCCGAGCCCAGATTCTGGCACGGTGTCCACCTTTCTGAGACGCATGGATGTGGGTTAGTCTTAGGTTGCTTGATCCTTGTCGGATGCCNTCCAGACATTCTTATCCACTTCCCGGCGTGTCTGTAACTGTATTTGTTAAACTACTAGTGCTAGTAGAATTGCCATAATCAGTGCGTAGATACCTACTGCTTCAGCGAAGGCTATAGCAAGGATCATATTTGTAAGGATCGCGCCGCGAGCCTCNGGGTTCCGCCCAAGTGCGTTCATAGCTCCTGCGCCGATCATACCTACACCTATACCAGGTCCAAGCATTCCCAATCCAGCTGCGAGACCTGCTGCGAGTAGCTTGTAATTTCCCCCCACAGTATCTTCTGCCTCTGCTGCGAGAGTAACCCCAGTGGTTATTGCCGATTCTAGTCCTAACATGACTCCTCCTTAGAGCTTTATTGATACCGATGATTTCTTGCGGGTTTTATAACTTGANTTTGCCTTAGTTTGGTCCCCGTCTTTCGACCCAACTAGTTCGTAAAGACCTACTTTTTGTCGTACTAAGTCGACTTTCGACAACTTATCCTATCATAGATTCTCCTTCCAGAAGAATGCTTGGTCAGTGTTCTTCGCCTTCATGAGGCGATACTGCAACAAACGCGAATACCAGCGTTAGGCTTGCGAATATGACCGCCTGAATGAAACCGACTAGTAATTCTAGCCCATAGAATGGTAACGGGGCGATAAACGACATTAGGAATCCCATTACCAGAAGCAGTATCTCTCCAGCTGTTAGGTTGCCNAACAGACGGAACGTAAGNCTGACCATTCTGATTATATGTCCGAAGAATTCCAGTATACCTACGAACAAGTCNATAAGACCCATACCAATGTTGCCTTTGAGAAGTTGACCAAACCGGAAAAACTCACTCAAGTATCTGATTCCGTGCCCTTTGAATCCCCAGAACTCGAACCATATAAACGATATAAGACCAAGGGCTAATGGCATGTTCACGTCTGTTGCAGCAGGTTTTAGAGCGTGAGCAATGACATGTCCATCACCTTGGTCGATGAANGAAAGGCTTTGATATATCGGCACCAAGGCAATCCATGCATTGAGCAGTACGAAGAACAGTATAGTGGCGATCATNGGGAAGAATTTCCTGCCATACATTTCCCCAGCCACGCTAGTCACGAAGTTATATAAACTCTCTACTGCGAANTCCATAAGGTTTTGCAGACCACTTGGGACTAGTTTCATATTNCTGGTTGCCAGAAAGAAAATTGTTATTAGTACTAAGGTTGTTATCCATGATGATAGGAGAGTGTTTGTGATAGCAAATGCTTGAGTTGGACTCCCCAGTTCTATNCTGCTGGTTGCTATGGCATGTGGGATTAGCGATACGTGTGGTTTTTCGAGGAAAGGCTCTCGCTCGAAGAANACGGCACCTATGGCTCCATTCACGAACGACCATCCTGCGAGAATCAGTATCCCGACGAGNATTACCACTTTTATTGGTTTATTTGCCAGTGACACTTTCTACTCTCCTAGGAGTTTTCTTTATCTTGCTCGGCAGATTTTATTGCGTTCTGATCGAGCAGTGGCTTCAGCATTTTNTATGTACCGTATCCNGCGGTAGCGAGACCCANACTTAAGCCTGCTAAGGTCAGTATTGGCATGGATTCGAATCTTCGATCCAACCANAACCCCCCTCCGGTGCAACCAATGATGCTCAGNGCCACGTACCATCCGATGCCTAAGAACTGTAATACCGTAGCCAGATCACGTCTGCTCATGGCACTAGCTCCTTATNTACGAGCCCGGACGAGATTATCATAATTTTGGTCATGCGGTCAACGAANTTAGTTAACCAATTTCTTGCAATTTTGAGACCCTAACAATCACATGGNCTATCATATGATTGCATTAGTTCGCTTGAGTTATTACGNCTTTCTTGAGAATAGCTATCCCTCGAGAATTTTAAAAATCATTNTAGCCTGATCTTGCTTAAATGGAATGGNCGTATCTTTTGATTTCTTTACAAAGTCATTAGTAATCTCAGTGGNACCTTGATTGGTATCGGATTTAAATCCTTGCCCCTTGCTAAGGAAATTAGCATCGAGGGTAGTTAGTATGGCATCCTTTCGATCCTCATCGAGTGTTTTGATTTGGGTCGTCTCTATACCATCTACCATTCCACTAAGGCGCTTGCCTTCGAGTGATTCTAACTCTTTCGTNTCNATATTACTTACTAGAGTGCCGAGTCGCTCTTTGCCGAGTGTCGTTATGGTATTGATGTTTATTTCTGTTGCAAGTACCACGAGCCGTTGGCTATCGAGCTCTGCGAGTTGAGGTCCGTCCATTGTTNTTGCNAAANTCTCGAGNCGGATTTGNCCCAGATCCTTCATATGCGTGGGACTTAATTCTTTGCTCATGTTCTTAAGTTTATCGCCACCAAGATCACTGATGTGATTCANTTCGAATTGCTTGGCCATGTCTTTGAGCTTTTCNCCNCCNAGNTCNTTCATATCNGCNNCNTNGAATTGCTTGGCCATNTCTTTNAGCTTTTCACCGCCNAGNTCNTTCATNTCAGCAACTTCGAATTGCTTGGCCATGTCTTTGAGCTTTTCACCACCGAGATCCTTCATATCGGCAACTTCGAATTGCTTGGCCATGTCTTTGAGCTTTTCACCCCCAAGATCCTTCATATCGGCAACTTCGAATTGCTTAGCCATATTGCGGAGCTTTTCACCACCAAGATCTTTCATGTCGGCAACTTCGAATTGCTTAGCCATATTGCGGAGCTTTTCACCACCAAGATCCTTCATATCGGCGGCTTCGAATTGCTTGGCCATGTCTTTGAGCTTTTCACCACCGAGATCCTTCATATCAGATGAAGTCAGCTTCTTCACGTCTGTTGTTTTGTAATCAGCACTGCCTGCTGAGGTACTGTATGTCACATTTGAACTCTGCCTCGGTGTCTGGAGTTCCATTTGGGTATTAGTTGTAGAAGTTTCGTTTGATGTAGTTGAGGTAGAGTCTTTTTCGACTGCTTCTGTTGCGGTAGCAGTAGTAGATGAGGCGGATGCTGAATCTTCAGTTTCTTTGTTGCTCTCAGGGGATATCTGAGTAGTATTGGTATTTCCCGTAGACGCAATTGCAGTTTTCACAGGGCATGGATCCCCAGGGTTTACCTTAGTTGCTCCGTCAGGACAAAGGCTGAATTTTTGTTGTCCGCCCTGTTGCATACCTTGTTGTCCGCCCTGCTGCATGCCCTGTTGCATACCTTGTGGTCCGCCCTGCTGCATACCTTGTGGT
>PBAZ01000018.1 GCA_002717565.1 Chloroflexota bacterium | reverse complement strand
AAGATTGGCATTAAGCTGAAGCCTCAAAGCCAGGACTACAGCGCATACAACTCTAAGCTTCAAGCTCACAGTCAAAAGGATCTCATCCTTTCCTGGCAGCAACAAGCCTACGACAATGTCGGAACCGCGTTAACCAGACTCCGATCTGACGGAGGCGGGAATCGTGAGGGAGTCAACGATCCAGCAATGGATGCCCTCGTTGACGAACTTGTCCGGGAAGGTGACCCGATAGAACAAAGGCGAATAGTGAACGAGCTACGGGCGATCTATCAGGATCAGGCCTACTTCCTATCCTTCCCTGACGGAGCGTATAGCTTCACACTCTTGCTCCAGCACTATGTCCGAGGCATCCGCGGTGGACAGAATGCCTATCTATCCTACTACTACCAAGGACCAATTCTGCGAACTGCCTGGATGGCTCCACACTAATAGAAACAAACAAAGAATCTGAAGGTCATATCTACAATAAGAGACTCCGCAACTTCCCAGTTGCGGAGTCTCTTATTGTAGATATGACTGATGCATAGCTGTATTATTGAATACATACACTTGTAGAAAGCAACACGCAAACCAGTGATAAAACAACCCAAACGATATCGACTACTAGTAGTCTTAACCGTGATTCTAGGAATTTGCTTTGGATGTACAAACGTTACGGAAAACCCGCCATCCTATGTGATATCAACTCCAAGAATCCCGCAAAATGCGCTTATAGACACCACTCCCACAACTCCTACCTCTACCCCACTCAGTGTTCCTACTCCCGTTACCCAATCCGAAATTACTACCGACACATCCTCGATCACCAAACGGGTTCCTCCCGTACAATTGAGCAAATTAACCCCACAACAGATTCTCAATAGCAGTTTCTTCAAATCAGAATCCTTACCAAACGCCCCACAACCAACAAGAGGCGGCAATCTCAAGATAGCAAGCAGCTTCGATATACCAACTCTGGATCCTCGCCAAATAGCTACAGGAGGAACCATGGTACTCGCAAGCTTTGTATACGAGGGATTCTTTCGCTATGACCAAAGTAGCGAGCGCCACCCACTCAGCCCGGCTATCCTGCCCTCAATGGCCTATCAATGGGATTTTAGTAAGGAGGGTACAGAACTAGTAATCAAACTGAATTCAGGCATTCACTGGGGCAACATGGAAAACGCTCTAGATTTGGGACCTGAAATCACGGCTTCCGATTACCTTTATACCATCAATGCCTATAGAGATAATTCCTCGTTATATAAGTTCTATGAATCTCTGGAATCCGTCGAAACTCAGGGACGATACGAATTGAAATTAACTTTTTCCCGACCAAGTTTCTGGATAATTCCGTTTTTCGCGAGTTCTCTGGGGATACAGTTCAATCCATTCCTAGCAGATGCAAATAAATTAGATCACGTTATGATTGGACCGGGGCCATTCATACTCCATAGTTACGCAGCCAAATCACAAGCAACCCTTACAAGAAACCCCCATTACTACCGAAAAGACTACAATGCTAGGTCTCTCCCGTATCTGGGATCCATACAATTTATCTACGCAGCTGACCGTGACACCCACTTAGCACTTCTCAAAACTGCTGGGGTACACTTGACTGAAATGGCCCTCACACCCCAAGAGATCGATACAGAACTGGCCTCAGATCCTAATTTAACTGTCTCACTAGAAATCCCATCAGGCATTCAAAATAGCATTGCATTACAACTGGATAATTTAAACTGGTCCACAAAGGAAGCCCGCCGAGCCCTATCACTAGTCACCGATGGAAAAGGAATATCTGACACAATTTTCGGTAAATTTGGCATGCCCTCTGATAAATTTGAATGGTGGTATTGGAATGAAACTTTACCGTCGTGGGAAGACGATCTCCACAAACTATACGGAGACTATCACAATCATACAGATGTTGAGAAAGCTCAAAGTCTCTGGGCAAACGAAGGATTAGGCGACATAACCATAAAGGTAGACTATTACCCGCATTCAAAAGCATATACGGAAATCCTATCAGCAGTACAGCAAGACTGGAAACAGCTAGGCATCACTGTGCAACTATCCTCTTTGTCCTATCAGAAGTATAGAAACACCCTACGACAGCAAACCGCTATCGATGCTATTCTTGCCACTCAAACTACCGCTGCTGATATCCGGAGCGCTGCCTATGATAGAATTCATTCCGCTGGGTCAGGAAATCGAGAAGGCATTAACGATACACTAGTTGATACCCTTGTGAGTCAACTAGCAAAACAACCTCTCGGCACCATAGATCGGTCACAGTTAGAACGACTGAGAGAACACCTGAACGATCAAGTGTATTGGATTGCACTACCTAGCGTGGCATTTATGTCTGGAACCATATTTCATACAAATCTACATGGGATACCAAGTGGCAATCATAGTTCTTTCAGAGCTTTCTATCACGGAAAAGTACTAGCAGAAGCGTGGATGGATTAATTCTTCGCNTGGTCACACAAGCTAAATGCTTAGTGANGCGTCAATCATAATCACCANGAAGAGCACTGGTAAATANAATAATGAAAATTTATACACACTCGCTGCAGATGCTCTAGTATTAGATTTTATCAGATTCCAACAGTACCAAACAAACCCTACCCCCAGCAAGGCGGCAACNCCCAGATACATAAACCCTAAACTAGAATTTGCAAAGTACANCAAGCAACTCAGNGGTATGAGNAATATCGCATATGCAAACATCCATGTGGCAGTAACATCGTTACCTTTGATGACGGGCAACATCGGCACTCGAGCAGCTTCATAATCATCCCGAATTAATAAGGCAAGGGCCCAAAAATGGGGAGGCGTCCAGAAAAAGATAATAGCCAGCAAGAAAATACCTTCTAACTCTACNGTACCNCTTACTGCNGCCCATCCNACCAATGGAGGAACAGCGCCGCCGATGCCACCGACAACTATATTATGGATAGTTGACTGCTTCAACATATATGTATAAAACCCTACATATAAAACGCTACCTGCCATAGCAATAGCACCTGCCAGCAGATTTGCCTGCCAATACAACACGGCAAAAGACAACCCATTGAGNGCTAAACCAAATAATGTAGCACTCTTAACGGAGATCCGCTCGCTTGCAACAGGTCTATCCCCAGTGCGTCGCATTCTGCGATCCAATTCTGGTTCCATNGCATGATTCAGAGCACTTGCTCCACCAGAAGCAAGAGCTCCACCCACAAGCACTNCCATGACCAANCGGATATCTGGCCAACCCTCAGCTGCGAAAACCATGCCTCCTAACGCAGTGACTANAAGNANAGACATAATTAGTGGCTTAGTTAACTTAACATAATCGCCAAGGATTTGGTTCATTGTCTGCCCTCTATAGTTCTNGNTGCAATCCATACCAATGATGTNAGGGCTACAACTAACCCCTGAATCATAGTTGCAACTGACAAATGCGCAGCACGAACAAACGCATTGAANTCCATAAGGGGATTGGCTGCGCCCAACCCAATTTCTCCAATCACTACGACAATCAGGGNTATACCAATCACCCGAAAAGACTTCAACCCTGCATATCGCTTCCATAGTACCATCACAACTCNAATAATGATCGCGAGCAAAATTGCAGCAATCACACGATGGAACATATTCACAAACGATAACATTTGATCCCATTTTACAAAATCAAGGTTTTGGCAAAAAGGCCAAGACACGCAGGCATANGTAGCATTACTNCCCACTACNTATGATCCTGATAANACAACCAAATAGACTGCTNCTGCCATACTCGCCGGCAACCACCAATCACGGTANGTGCCNGGATTCACCGCNGCACTAGAGAATCGCCCTCTCTGGCCAAAAGTTACAACCGCTGTAAACACCAATAGTGAGAATATTGCCAGTGCTACAGCAAGATGAGNCGTAACNACTTCAGGNGGCAACTCNGCTAATACAGTCCACGCACCCAGTCCAACCTGCACTCCCAGCAACACCACAATCAATACAACAGTCCGCAAAATCCTCGGCACNCNTCGATATTTCAGTAGAGCGATAATAAGCAAGGCAAACACGAAAATCGATACCACATTCGCCAACAATCTGTGACTATACTCGATCATAGTGTGAAATTCCATGGGCGGTATGATTTCTCCGTAGCACAACGGCCAATCTGGACAACCCAAGCCACTTTCTGTAACTCTAACCACCCCTCCCATTGTAATAAGTACGAATGTTGCCAATATCGCACCAATACTTACACCAAACAGTAAGCTATTTGATTCTCTACCTTCTTCCACGATCTATATTGCCTTTCGTATTTGATATGANGTTAACCAGTCCTCCATGTAGGTCACTTACGCAACTTTACTCCCTGTTCTTCTGACCTTGCCCAAGCAAAGAACACGATCCCCAAAAGCGTTACGAAAGCGGCACCTGCNGCCGATTTCATGAGNAGACCACCTATGCGCTGATCAATAATCTGCGACATNCCCAGAANCGGTTCTACTCCATTATATGAAATATATAACGGGTTTTCTGCAAACGTAATTATGGCCCCCACAAATCCCATCGGAACAGACATCACGAACAGATACATCATTTGCAAGCCATACGACAGTCTAGGAAAAGACTCAACCTTGCTCTGAATAGGCCACCACCCTAGGAGACCACCNCCCAAAAGGGTCATATGTTCCAACAAATGCACATCATGGATCCGCACAGCAAGATCGTACATTTCAGGTACATGCCACAATACAAGNGCCATATTAAATGCCACNAAAGCAACAACCGGATTTGTAGCTGCNCGCATAAGGGAAAAACCCGTTGGCCCCCTNAAGATCAGCTTCTCGAAAACCCAGGCAGGTATTCCNGCAAGAAAAAGAGGAGGGATAACCAGGACAAACAGAAGATGCTGTACCATATGAGCCGTAAAAGAATAATCTTCGCTGAGAACGTGCAGTGGAGAGTGCTCAGTCAAGAAAAGNACGAACCACCCGATCNTGAAACAAANAACCTCAGAGCGNGTTACTGNGCAATCTGACCAATACTTTTCCCGGATAGGCCCTATCANNAACAGATATCCCANAAGCAGCACTAATTCTGGTATAAGCGCATCCAGATGAAGATCCCACCACAGTGAAGACAGTAACATTAATTACCCTTACGCCAACTCATTAAGGGTGGGGAGAAACGCANATCGTAACCANNNNANTGTCCACNNGGGATACANATCAAAGGAACGAGTTCNCCAACCCTCTTAAATCAACTATAGCACGTAGTCAGCGCTACTTGCCAGANCGGGCTAGGAATGTACACACGCCCANAACTATTAGAGACACCACTAACGCTGTTATAACAGGAGCATCTTTCTCNAAAAATCCCCAATCGTTATGACATGGATGCATTTCACTCCAAGACCAGCCACACACCTGAAGGAGAAGAAGCCCAAGCNCGGATATGAGGGCTGCTGTGACAGCCAAAGCACCTAGGGGTATTAGTATTGGTAATCGAAAACGACCCATTTACTTATATGTCTGCCTTTCTATGCGAAATATACTCTGCTGAATAAGGCGAACAGAGCAGTGAGTACNCCAATTGTCAGAAGAAGCCCTCCAACGAACAAGATACTGAAAAGTTTACTATCAAACTTGAGATGCATGAAATACATCACGACTAGAGCAAATTTTCCAATTGATAGTAAGATTAGCAGCGGTATCATGACATCATTCAGGTAATCCTGATACACAATCCAAACTTCTATAGCCGTTATGACTGCCAGTATTCCNGCTATCGCCACNTACCGAGANGGGGATGGATGTGAAGAATCATGTTCGTTTGCGTGACTCATCTATCGTTTCACCTTTCTGAGTGATTCGGTTAATTTAGTGNCCAACTGCTGCTTTAGCGGCCTCAATTGCAGGNGCCTCTACCAGATATACAACCGTGAAAATGACAATCCAGACTATATCAACGAAGTGCCAATACAAACCAACTAACTCAACGTTGATACTCTGATGCTGTTTCACCTTGCCAGCGTATGAGGCTCCCACTAAGGTCAGTAGCATGAAAACCCCTACCGTAACGTGTGCTCCATGAAATCCNGTCAAAACAAAGAAGGTAGTGCCAAACAGATTGGTCTTTAGAGTCACACCTTCAGACACGAATAAGGTGAACTCATAGACCTGACCACCAAGAAAAACTGAACCTAAGACGGCAGTAGCAATTAGCCATATCCGCAGCCTCCGCTCGTCACCACGCTGGATCGCACCAAGNGCCAGCACCATAGTCAAACTGCTCATAAGCAAAACGAATGCACTGACAGANGTGTATGGAATGTCGAAGACTTCATACGGGAAAGGTCCTCGCAGGCTCTGTCCCCGGTATATCAAGTACGTAGCAATTAGGGAACCGAAGAACATACANTCGGACCCNAGAAAGGCCCACATCAGCATCTTNCGATGATCTAATCCAGTAGTCGTAGCATGTTCGTCATGTTCAGGAGCTATAGTCGCTTCCAAGCCATTCCTCCTAGTTTGTTGCATATACGCAGAGATGTGTCATTTAGTGGTCGTCTGATGGTTCATTTACNGGTTCAAAAGCCCATCCATAAATACCTACTGTCATAATCAACGCCCCTACAACAGTNATCGCGAGATGGAATGCGAACCCACCACCCATCAAAGCCATTCCAATAGCGGTCACTAGCGGCCAGTATGAGGGATCTGGCAGATGAATACTGTGTACATCAACGTCCTCCTCACCATGTCCATAGGCACCACCCTGAGGCACAGGGCGGGTTATACCGTCATCCCCAGTGGCATATTTCCTTGCCCACCAATCATCTCTATCCGTGACCGTAGGAATTCTAGCGAANTTATAATGCGGTGCTGGAGACGGAATGGACCACTCTAGTGTCCTGCCATCCCAAGGATCTCCATCAGCAATTTCTCCCTTCTTAAGGCTTCGTACTAAGTTGTGAAGCAGTAAGAGAATGCTGAATCCCAGTATGAAAGCTCCAATCGTGGAGATCATGTTCCAGAAGTCCCAGCCCATGTTACTTGCATATGTGTAGATCCGTCGCGGCATTCCATCCATGCCAACCCAGTGCATTGGACCAAAGCATATGTTCATGCCGGCGAAGAGCATCCAAAATTGTACCTTGCCATACCTCTCATCCATCATCCGTCCGGTGAATTTCGGATACCAGTAGTAGAGNCCAGAGAATAGAGCCATAATACTGCCACCGAAGAGAACGTAGTGGATATGGGCTATCACGTAGTACGTTTCATGTTGCTGAAAGTCTGAGGAGGACATAGCNTGCGAAACACCACTTAATCCACCTATAACAAATAACGCAATGAATCCAATCGAGTACAAATTAGCTGTAGTTAGCGCTATAGATCCCTTCCATAACGTAGCCATCCAACTAAACACTTTGACCCCAGTTGGTACCGCTATAAGCATCGTTGTGACAGTAAAGACCCCTACAGCCACTGTACCGAGACCGACGGTAAACATATGATGACTCCATACCATCCAACCCATTACGCCAATTACTATTCCGGAGAAAATAATGACCGAGTAGCCAAACAGTGGCTTGCGCGCAAAAGTCGGCAGAACTTCTGATACTATGCCCATAGCAGGCAGAATCAATATGTAAACCTCTGGATGGCCAAATACCCAAAACAGGTGCTGCCAAAGCAACGGATCGCCCCCCTGTGATGCTATGAAGAAGTTCGCTCCTAGGTATCGATCGAACATAAGCTCAATGAGAGCGACGGTTATAACTGGGAACGCAGTTACCAATAAGATAGACGTCAGGAAAGTCATCCATACAAACACCGGCAACTTAAAGAACGACATACCTGGAGCTCGGAGGTTGATAATAGTCACAATGAAATTAAAAGCACCAGCCATTGAGGAAGTACCTAGCACCAGCAAACCTAGAACATAAAAATCCATACCTCGATTTGCTGCATAAGCACTTTCAGTAAGTGGAGCGTATGCGAACCATCCAGCGGATGCGGCCTCACCTACAAGCCATCCCATTGATAGTAAGATGCCACCGAATAGGTAGACCCAATAACTCAAGGCATTCATCCTTGGGAATGCCACGTCTCTAGCACCGATCTGTAGGGGCACAACGAGATTAAAGAAGCCCACAGACATAGGCATAATTGCCAGGAATATCATCGTCAATGCATGCATCGTGAACATTGAGTTATATGTATCGGGACTCACAAACTCAGCGCCAGGATGCGATAGTTGCGTCCTCACAATCAAGGCCTGAATGCCCCCCCATAGGAAGAAGAGGATGGAGGTGGTAATGTACATCATACCAATCCTCTTGGCATCGACGGTTGTGATCCATCCCCACACTCCGTCTATGCTTGTGGGACGAGCAAGTATGCCTCCACTTTGGGTGCCTGTTGCCATAGTTTTATACCCTTTCGATATTTTCGATTGTTACTTTAAGCTCTGAAGATATGCAACGAGCGCTGCAGTCTGTTCATCACTAAGCTCGGGATTTGGCATACGCGAGCCTGGTTTCATAACCTGAGGGTTCTCAAGCCAATCTGCAAGGTTTTCTGAAGTGTTATCTACCATCGCTGAGAGCAGCGTGCCCCTAGATGCTAGGTGGGTTAGATTAGGACCAGTCCGAGCCCCAGAGATGCCAAGCCCTTCCACAGTATGACAGTACGCGCATCGCTGCTGCGACACAGACCCATCAGTGTAGGTCGCCTTGAAGTCTAGATTTTCGAAATGGTCTTTACCTTGAGCTGCCAACTCAGATAGTTCCTCAGCTTCTGGTCCGGGTTCCGTTTGATCCTCAACCCACTGATCAAACTCATCGCTGTCTACAGCATGTACCCGCAATTTCATATTCGCATGTGAGGTACCACAAAATTCCATACACTGACCGTAGAATCCCTCTTCAGGACTAACTACGTCTGCTTGATACCACATAACATTGGTCCTAGTAGGTATGGCATCCATCTTGCCCCCAAGTTTCGGCACCCAAAAACTATGGATAACATCCTTGGACATAAGATTAAACTGTACGGGATGACCAACCGGTACATACAATTCGTTAGCTGTCTTCACGCCTAATTCAGGGTATTCAAACTCCCACCACCACTGGTGACCAGTTACGTTAACCTGTATAGAGTTCGCAGGCGGTTCCAATACGAACCTAAGCACATTCAATGTTGGCACTGCCGCAACTGCCAGAACGATGATCGGCAGTACGGTCCACAGTATTTCTAGATTGCGATTTCCGTGCACTTGCGCCGGAATCGGATCACCCTCTTTGCGCCTGAATTTAATGCACATGTACAGAAGAGCCGGGAGCACTGTGACGAACACAAACACCATAGCCCAGAACACATAATCCCATACTTTCTTCTGTTCAGCAGCCACAGGGCCTAAGGGATCAAAGGTAGACATGAGGTGGTCAGGGGTGCACCCCACTGCCAACATAAGAATTGTTCCAAATATGAGTAACGGAATCGCTCGTGTCATTCTTACGCTCACCTGCTATNACTTTNATAATTAGCCAGCCNCGAGATNCCAGTTCGAGAGACTGGGAACTGCCGCCACATCGGCGACGTGCTAGCCACGCACTGGTTACAATTTTCACAGGAAGTCTAACACGGGCTAAAATGGGGGTCAAGGTAAACTAGATTCAAATAACTAGATTTTNCCAACACATGNGATCTTCTAATGTACCCCAATGAGATTCACTAGCTCGGAGAAAATTCTATACTCAGACGCCCCCAAATTTGTATCACTAGCAGCGGTTATCCAACACAACNGCAGTGATCAGCNACACAAGTAGGGCTGCCGGNGTAACGGTCCAAATAAGATCCGNTATCCCTTCATTATAAGACTGCCCTGCACTGCTAGGCACATTCACGCCCCTTGACCTCAATACAAGAATGATCACCAGNGTNCCNGTTAAGANAAGGATNGCCGAGATAAGCCATAACGCTATGTTGCAAATACCCATAATCTTCACTCACCCGGCTATCAACTCAGGTAGAAACAAAACTNCCCTGTACTATTTAGCAAATTGAACTCGGTGTATTATACTACTGTGCGTATCATACTAGGGATAAATACGTAAACGCGATAGCTATTTATATGTATGTTAACGGCAAAGGAGGATCCTCTACTATAATATGCACCCTAATCCTTCGAGTATCCGCCAATGGAGTATTAGCATTTCCATAGCACTTGTGGCTATTTGCGTGCTAATAGTTACCACTATATTANTAATCCGAGCACTACAGGGNCCAGAGGACAAACCAAGTCTGCCCTACGCAAATAACGTGTTATCGCCACCCCGCCCTGCGCTCTCGTTCGAATTGAGCAACCAGCATGGGGCTACAATATCCCTCCCGAGCTTTGAATCAAAGCCCGTATTAATCACATTCCTCTACACGCAATGTGCTAAAGCATGCCCAATAACAACCGGAAAACTGAACCAACTAAAACGACTTCTGGACGCGAATGNCATAGGCATGGAAATAGTAGCAATTTCTGTGGACCCACAAGGAGACTCAGTCACAAGTGCTTACGAATACTCTAAGAAATGGAAAATGGAAAATGAATGGCACTATCTCACGGGATCTGTTGATGAGCTATCCCCATTATGGCAATACTACTGGGCCGAACCCATATATCACCCCGAATCTGGCGTAAGCACGCCCCCCCCAGCCAAAGAACTGCTTCAGTTAGAGGACGGGATCACACCAGCGCAGAATTACATATCCCATTCACCACCAGTATTTGTGATCCGCAATCAGGAGATACTTCTGGCTATGTCTAATGCAAATTTTGATCCCAATCTGCTGTTAGAATACCTCAGGAGCCTGAGCTGACCGTGGTCTCTAAGTTTTCCACTGGATATTGAGCTAAGAACTCATCCAATACCTGCTCAAGGGTACCCTCGTCGAATGGTCCAACAAATTTGCNGAGTGCTTCCCCGGAAGGACCAATGAAAACTTTCTCTGGAATACCTGCTATCCCATAATCAACCGTAATCGCACCATCAACATCCAATCCATTCGGATAGGTGACCTCATATTCCTGAAGATGATCTACCACNTGCTGTTTATCATCCCAAATCGCAATGCCAAGAAATTCAACGCCTCGGTCCTGATATTTTGCATATACGGNCTGCAACACTGCAGCTTCTTTGATACATGGAGGGCACCAAGAACTCCAAAAATCTACCATAACTATCTTCCCCTCATAATCGGAAAGCTGGATTTCNTGTCCATCTAACAACGCTAGTNTAAATGGACGNACGGTGACATTACNCTCATGAACCTCCACTGAAATATCATTCACNGCAAANCCCGAGCTNANAGCATCCTTATCTATCAACTTCCACGCAAAAAGTACTACCAGAGCTGCAGCCGGAAGCATCAATAATAATGCTAGTGCTATTCGCCGTATCATATATANATCATCCCAAGTTTAGTATGAACGTATTATACCNGAACNCGGAGNGCTGATTTCGAGTCTCTCAGAATTACAGAATCACNCAGAATNTTAGTCTAAAACACCAAAGCTTACCCAATAATAAACGATGTAAGTACCAGCCAAAATAAGAAATACTGAACTNATTGTATTGGAATACTGACTGACTCGTCTGAATCCTGAGATCACAAAACTTCCAAAAAAAGCTGCTGCGAGTGTGANTATTATGAGAACAGAGCTCATGCCCAAAGCGTACCCTCCAAATTGCCACAACGATGCAACAATTCCTTTACTAGACAAAGCACTNCCAACAACCACTAAGAATATTGGGAGAGTGCAGCTAAGAGANGCTACTGCATACGCCATACCAAAAGAAAACACATTAACTGCTGTTTTTTGNGGCACCACAAATACTCTGCTTGCAGCCATAACTCCAACGGTTTTACGCGTTAANAGCAGCCACGCNCCTAATACAATCATCCCAACACCAATCACCATACCAGTTTCNGGGAAATATCTAGTCACTACTGAACCCGACACAGTGGTTACGACACCCAATGCGAGAAATACCACCATGAATCCACAACTCGCAGCGACCCCTACAAGCAATGATCTGCTAAGCCGACCNCCAAGAGGAGAGTCAGTATAGGAAGCACTATCTAATCCTAAGTAATAGGCGATATATGCCGGTAACATAAAAAATCCACACGGGTTTACGCTAGCAACCATACCGGCACCGAAAGCGTACCCGACAGGTAATACAGCAGCAAGCCTGATCACTGAGGATTCTACAAATCCCCGAATGACGAGAATCCCGATTCCCATGGCAACTGCTACGGCGATCAATGNTACCCAAATCACAGTCTCNCNTGTCTGGAGAGGTTTGCCTAAGACTCGCTTCATATATCGCACCATANCATCTNACGTTCTGTCACAAACAGAACAAGCCCAGAGATTATCCTGCTTTACGTCTCCGCGCAAAGATAATTACAGGAACGACTCCAAGCAACACAATTGCCACCACAGCTGGAGGTAAATATTGTACTGGAAGGGTCGAAAGATAATTCCCAAATCTATCGGAGGTAGACGCTTCTGGCAAATTGAGCAAATTGAATTCCGCTTGTGCACCTCGATCCAATGCTCCTATTTCAGACAACTCATAAGATCGACTGCCTAGCTCTACGGACTCCGAGTTACTTTGAGATTGCAGCACCAAATCAAAAAGATCAGAATCCCACATAACCCGCAGGTTATCGGNCCCATAGATCATTCTTTTTTCAAATCTGTATGATGTATCTTCATAAGGAAAAGAATAGCTATACAAAATCTCATGCTTCCCGGGTGGAACCGACGAAGTTATGCCAAAACCCACGTCTACCTGAAATACATCTGTGCGCAGCAAATCGGTGCTGACACTAAGATCCGTGGCACCTGGAGGCAAACTAAATCTCACGATACTCATTGGGTCTCGTCCGGGGACATAAGTCTTGTCTGATTGATTCTCCACAACCACCGATTCCAATACAGACACAGTTTGCGACCGAGCATCTACCTCTGCAAACAGAACGGAAATTGAGTCAAAAGAGATGACATCGATCTCATCAGTAACGTCAAATACCGTCATCTCTACAGGATCATCAAGCGCAGTTTCAAGTTCAACATCCTGACCATACATAACGCCTTCATACTCAACTGAGATACCATAGGCAACTCCCGGAAGTAGTTGCAGATTATCGAACCGATAATGACCGCCTTCATCCGTCAAGGCCACGGTAGATCCTTCTGTCCCTAAGCCCACTTCATGCAAAGTGACCTCAATTCCTGAAAGAATCCTTCCAGTATTATCCGACCCATTCCGAACGTGCCCCTCGATTGAGTAAGAACCATCTCCACCGATCTGTTCCAGAAACAAGATACTGATGAATAAAACCCCTACGACTCCTACGAGATAGCACATTACAAGCCTTGCATACCATAACCCAGGTACATGGAAGGATACATTCCTTAAACTACTGTGTTCACTCATTTTCTCGATCGGAGCTATTCTCACTATCTAGGAACCCCGACTCCAGTATGTATTTTTCCTCAAGTTGATCATAGGATTCTTGATCTAAATTGCCTACAGCCAAATCGAGCTTCGCCAAGTCTAGACCATCCACTGCCATACGGGACATTTTATCACTAGCTTCGACTGAGTTCTGCTTATCAGTATCACTACTCGATCTAGTTAGTGGATACAAGACCGCGCCAATAACTAAGGTCGATAGTATCGTTATAAATAATATTGTCATCTGAATTCCTAAATCACGCCTGTGATCACCTAGCGTACTAAACTGCCTGAGACTCCTCCGAACGGTCATGTGCAGACCTTCGAGGGGATATGGCGACCAATATTCCTAAGACTAATACGGGACCCGACGCCCACATCCACCATACTAACGGGAATATATGCACTCTAAATACCCCTCTTCCATCTTCGTCAAATCGAGATGGGACTATATAGAAATCCTCTAACGGAGTGCTCCATATAGCTGCCTTGGTTGCACCTACATTGTGTCCTGGATAAAAAGCCCTCACCGGCTTCATGTCACCAATATGATGCCCCCCACGGGTGACATCAAAAAGAGCTTCCTCCTCAAGGCGGTTCCCATACTCCTCTGAATCCAGACTAACATAGCGCATTGTGTAGTTGCCCATTGAGACCGACTCACCTGGAGCTAAAGAGAAATCCTCTTGCGTAGCGTAAAACGACGATCCAGTAGCACCTATAGCCAGCAACATAATCCCTATATGAACTATGTATCCACCGTATCGAGAGCGATTACTAAGTACCAACCTGACGAATGCTTTACCAAAGGATTCTCCCCTTTGGTGTCTGACGATCACTCCACGAACCCATTCTTGTAGTACTGATCCGATAACCAAACTAATTATCCCAAAGCTTACAACGGCTAAGGGCAGCCGGACACCGGCTATTACCAAGACACACGAAACTGCAAGAGCAAGTGCCACTGGTGCGCGTAACATCGACCATATCTGACTGAAGCGTGCCTGTCGCCACGGCAGCATCGGGGCAATCGCCATAAGAACCAACAGACACAGTATCAGCGGCCCATTCATTCTGTTATAAAAAGGAGGGCCAACTGATACAGTTTCGTTATTTAAGAGATCAGCTATCAATGGGAAAATGGTCCCCCATAAGGTTATGAACGCTATGGCCAAAAGAAGAAGATTGTTAAACAAGAAGGCAGCTTCCCTCGATAGCAGCGACTCCAATTTCCCGGCATTGTCCTGCTTCGAAGATTTAAGAACCAAGATCACAACAGAACCAAAAAGTGTGATGGCCATAAACACCAAGAAAGTCCAACCCATAGCCGATTCCGCAAAGGAATGTACTGAAGGTACCGGACCACCCCTATTGAGAAACATGCCAACTTGAGCCAGCGAAAATGCCATGATCGCAAGCACCAAATTCCATGTTCGAAACATCCCTCTTTGCCTTTGTATAACTACAGTGTGAACAAAGGCAGTCATAACCAGCCAAGGCATTAAGGCTGAATTTTCAACGGGATCCCAAGCCCAATAACCGCCCCATCCCAGTATGGTGTAGGCCCACCAGGAACCAAGCATCAAACCAATTGTTAGTACTAACCAAGAAACAAGCCCCCAAGTCCGACCATGCTCAACCCAAATATCGCTGCCACTCTTTCCCGCCATTACAGTCCCCATCACTATACTAAAAGGAGCTACCACAGAAATCAGACCGGCCATTTGCATCGGTGGGTGAAAAAACATACCTAAATGCACTAAAAGGGGATTAATTCCCTGCCCATCGGGAGGCGTCACAGGAAGTTTGTCAAAAGGATTAGCGTAAAACACTAATACGAATACAAAAAAACCTAACATCAGGGACAAAATCGTGGCGGTATATCCACTTATCTCGCGCAAATTCTTCCTAAGATAATAGAGAACACCAACGACCAATAAAGCTAAGATAAACGTAATGTACAACATAGAGCCGGCATTCCCAGCATAAAATGCAACCCAGGTATACATTTTAGGCATTGCCAAATCACTATTTTCAGCCACATATCTAACGCTAAAGTCCCTCGTCACGAAAGCGTATATCAAACTTATAGTTGCAACCACCAAAAGGAGAGGAGTGGTATACAGTCCATACACAGCACTATCTACAAGAGAAGCCATTCCTCGCATACTCCCTAACAAAGAGGCAACACACGCGTACGCAGCAACCATTAGGGTTAATATAAGTGTTACATGACCTAACTCTGCCACTTAATCCTCGTTTCTCGCCAGATCGTCACATGCGCTAATCCAAATGCGCAACTCAATTCACTGAACTTTGTTCTTACCGTCCATTATCTGAGCCCTTCACATGCGCTTTGTCCGATTGGGCAACCCTTATACGCAGCACAATAATTAACACTATCAGAGAGAGCAAAACCGCCACTGGAGGAACGACCCATGCCAGTAAGGACACGCCTTCGGTTTGAGGTTCTAGCAACACACTACTCCCATAGCGTTCTACAAAGTAATCTAGTATCTGCTGGTCTGTCCAACCCTCATTGATTTTCACCCGTATGACCGATTTCATTTGATATGCTAACTGAGTTTGGGACTGATCAAGCGATTCACCAGGGCACACCGGGCACATCAATACCTTATCTAAATCAACCGCCCTAGCTTCTCCGCTTCGACCAGTTCCCCCATCCGTAGCGCAGGCAAACAACTGCGTACTAAAAAGCAAGGCAATAAGAATCGTAGTGAAATAGGTTATCTTAGAAACGCCCAGTCGTTTGGCGAACCTACCCGGTCTTGGGCTGACCTGAGAACGTGATTCCATATATTTCTGTCATTACCTTCGCGTGAGAGATCTGCTACCACTCACTATCCCTGCAGGATAATTCTGATGGTAACACGAAATTGCTACCCGAACGGCGGGATACCCGCAAGTGATTGTGAGTCTCTTCACAGAGGTTTTTAGTGTATTGGGAAGAAGACCCTACTATGACGCCTGACGCGCCAAGGAGACAATTTCGGAGAAATCATCAGGCTTGTTCACGGCCATGTCCGCTAACATCTTCCGGTTTAGATCAATGCCAGCTTTCTTGAGTCCAGCGATAAGTTGGCTATAACTCATACCTTCTTGTCTAGCAGCGGCATTTATTCTAGTTATCCACAATCGACGGAAATCACCTTTTCTTTCGCGCCTATGAGCATAGGCATACATAAGAGCGTGGATTAGTGATTCGTGAGCCCTCTTGTAAAGCCGGCTCCTGACCCCTTTGTGTCCCTTTGTCTGCTGAAGCACACTCTTGTGTCTACGTTGTTTAGTAACCCCTCGTTTTACCCTTGGCACTTTTGTTTTCCTCCGAGTATTCAGCGCCACTTAGATTCATAGCGCGATATATTCAATTTATGTTGTTAGCCCAAACCTTCGTGCTTGCTATACCTACGAGTAAGGTAGCAGTCGACTGAGCTTAGCAACGTCACGGTCATGTGCGACAAGAGTCTTGTCAAAGCTCCTTTTCGCAGAGGCCCTCTTATTTCGACGCAAGTGGCTACTATGACCTTTCATCCTCAAGAATTTTCCACTACCGGTTGTTCTGAAGCGTTTTTTCGCCCCACTATGCGTCTTCAGTTTGTTCTTCATCCTGACCTTTCTCGTCAGCCGTGGCTGGTCTGCTTTGCTGTTGAGCTGCAGAAGCAGGCGCTAATGTTATTGATAGAAGTCTGCCTTCCATTGCGGGCGGTCTCTCGACTTTAGCCATATCATCGAGAGATTCAGCAACCGTCTTCAGTATACCAACGCCAATCTCAGGGTGCTCTCGTTCACGCCCCCGAAACATAACGCTAACCTTTACCTTGTCGCCTCCGTTAAGGAGTTTTCTTATTGTCCTAACCTTAGATTCGATATCGTGAGCGCCAATTCTCGGTCTAAAGCGCATTTCCGCTAATTCCACTGTTTTGCGCGTCTTTCGAGCCTCACGATCCCGTTTTGCCTGAAGGTATCGAAACCTGCCGTAATCAAGCAGCCTGCACACAGGAGGATTTGACCCTGGAGCTACCTCAACCAAATCCACGCCGCGCTCATCAGCGAGGCGAATCGCCTCAGAAGTGTCAATAACTCCTATTTGTTCTCCATCTTCAGCTATCACTAGGACCTGAGGAACTCGTATTTGGGAATTAACCTTATATTCTCGCGGAATGTTTCTCTCCTGATTATCGGTATGCTAGATGAAAAACGATATCATATCCAAGTGCGCGGGTCAATGTAGTGAACAGTGTCACGAAGACAACTACCCAGAAAGAATGGTCAACTAGACCCAAGTGTAGTTTGGCCTAAATCCCAACTCTTCGATGTTTCCGTTTCTAGCAAGAATTCTCTAGCCTTCTCCTTGCTTAGGCCAGAAACTGACTCCCCTGTCCTGAGCCTAATCGTCACCTGATCCTGTTCCATCTCGCGATCACCAACTATCACCATATACGGCGTTTTCACGACTTGAGCATCTCGGATCTTCGCATTCATCCTATCATTGCGACTATCTATATCCGCCCGGATTCCTTGAGAGCGAAAATGTGTCAAAACCTCAGTACAATATTCAATATGCCGGTCAGAGATAGGAATAATTACTACCTGAACAGGCGCCAACCACATGGGTAACGCTCCTCCACAGTGTTCCAGAAACACTCCCAAGAATCGTTCGAGAGACCCGAGCATGGCCCGGTGTATAACTACAGGCCGTTGCTGATCTCCGTTCTGATCAACAAAATTGAGATCAAATCGCTCAGGTAACGAGAAGTCGAGTTGAATGGTTCCCAACTGCCATTCACGACCCAGTGCGTCAGATACAAAAAAATCAATCTTTGGNCCATAAAATGCNCCTTCCCCACTGACTGCCTGATGNTCTAATCCTATGCTATTTAACACACTTGCCAATTCTTGTTCCGCGCGATCCCACAAGATATCTGATCCTACGCGATCGTTAGGTCGCAAGGATAAAGTTGGCGAAATCTTAGTAAACCCAAACTCTTGATAAGCTTCCAGCAACATAGATATAAACCTAGTAACCTCTTCACCTATCTGATCTTCCGAGCAGAATATATGGGCATCATCCTGCGAGAAGGTGCGAACGCGTGTAAGACCGTGTGTAACACCAGATCGTTCATGGCGATGTAGCATGCCAAAATCAGCCAGTCGCATAGGTAATTCGCGGTAGGATCGCCTTTGCGCGGCATAGATCATTGCATGGGCCGGACAATTCATTGGTTTTATGCCAAATTCTCTGTCATCAATACCTAGAACGTACATGTTTTCTATGTAGTGGTCGTAGTGCCCTGATTTTTTCCAAAGATCTGTTGAAAACAGCTGAGGGGTCCGAACCTCCTCATAGCCATGTTTTTCATACAAGTCCCTCACATAGTCAACCAACAAGTTATATACGGTTGTTCCATGTGGAAGAAAAAATGGACTTGCTGGAGCCACGGGATCAATAAAATATAATCCCATATCTCTCCCAATACGCCTGTGATCTCGAGTACGTGCCTCTTCTATATTCTCAAGATATTCATCCAATTGCTTTACAGAGCCAAAGGCTGTGCCATAAATCCTCTGTAGCATTGGATTTCTCTCATCACCGCGCCAATAAGCTCCCGCGACATCCAACAATTTGAACGCCTTGATTAATCCCGTATTCTCAACATGAGGCCCCTGACACAAATCAACGAAACTTCCGTGACGATACAGACTCACTTCTGCATCCATATCAAGACCCTGGATTATTTCAACCTTGAAGGGATTCGATGAAAACATTTCCAAAGCCTTTTCTCGACTGACAACTTGTTTTTCAAAGGGCAAACTGTCACCGATTCTCTGAAGCATACGCATTTCAATTTCCACGAGATCATCTGGTGTAAATGGATTGTCCACCTGAAAATCATAATAAAACCCCTGCTCTGTTGCCGGCCCGATAGCCAAGTTAGTTTCAGGGAACATTTCACACACCACATCCGCAAGAACATGGGCTGCAGAATGTCGCATGCGATGCATTAAATCGTCGTTTGAATTGTCACTCACTGCGTTTCTGTTCCTTATATTAAGAAATTACTTTCACCCGAAAAATAGGGTTTGCATTTTGGTCCGAAGATGAAAATTATTTGATCTTTCTTGTGCATTCACTCCAGGATTTCAATAAAATGGTGGGCGGTAGTGGACTCGAACCACTGACCTCTGCGATGTCAACGCAACGCTCTAGCCAACTGAGCTAACCGCCCAAGGGGACCGAGTGTAGCAAAGCGCCCCACCACGGTCAAGCACATGTCCTGCGTACTTAGTTATCCATACCTTCAGTAATTTAACTCACTAGTCCCTTCCTGAGGCTCGGAAGATCTTTCAATCCCTTCTCTTCCATACGTTCCACGATTCCTGCAAGAATAGCCAGATAAATATTCGGACGTCCTAAGGCAGCACTACCAATCTGAACTGCCGTTGCCCCAACACAAAAAAATTCCATTGCATCATCAGCATTTGAAATTCCACCAACACCTATCACAGGTATCTCAACGGCTCTAACCAATCTGTACACGACTCCCAAAGCTATTGGCTTGATTGCAGGACCAGACAGGCCACCTAGCACATTCCCAAGCGACGGTCTTCCAGTATGCCAATCAACTGACATACCCCCGACAGTATTGATCGCCGTGATGGCATCAGCCCCTCCTTCTTGCACGGCTATCCCGATCTCAACAACGTCTGTAACATTAGGAGTCAACTTGACTATTATGGGCAAATGTACCTGCGATTTGACTGCTTCAGTTACTCGTTTAGCAGCCTCGGGATTCTGGCCAAAGTCTAATCCACTTGCTGTATTAGGGCAGCCAAAATTCAACTCGATTCCCTTAATACCAGAAATTTCTGTGGCGATCTTGGCCAAGGACACAAAATCTTCATGCGAATCTGCGGCCAGACTCAATATGATTGGGACATCCGCATCGACAAACCCAGGCATGACATCTTCACAAAATTCAGCTATTCCCGGATTCTTCAGACCTACTGCGTTCAACCACCCGTATGGCTGCTCTGTCATATGCGGTTCGGGATTACCCAATCTGGGCAAGAGAGTAGTCGACTTAAGTACTACAGCACCTAGCTCATTCCACGGGAATTCAATCGGCACACCTGACCCATATCCATCGCCTCCAAAAGTCCCGGCAGATGTCATCACAGGATTAGACAAGCTTAGTCCTGTGGCATGCTCAGGGGCGAGATTCACGCCTATATCCATGACCGCCTCTTTGTATCTGGGCAAAGTATCGCCGGCCCATCGATGATATCGTGGTGCCGGCGATATACTCCCATGCTACTCCAGATAAATATCAGATTTAATTCAAGCCGGCTCCTAATGGAGCCTCCATAGTACGCAGATAATCAGTATCCTCTCCCCTTAATTCCTCTTCTCCACGATCCCCATTTGTACCGTACCCTTCTTCAAGGGCCAACTGCTCTCTGCCCTCGGTAGACATATCAAATCTCGCAGGTATCAATCGGCCTATGATCACATTTTCTTTCAGCCCAAGTAGCGGATCCACTTTACCATCAATTGAGGCTTCTGTAAGGACACGTGTCGTTTCCTGGAAGGAGGCTGCAGCAAGGAAGCTAGGTGTTGCCAGTGATGCTCTCGTCACTCCAAGCAAGACTGGACTTGCAGTTGAAGCGTCACCACCTTCTTCGCTAATGCGTTCGTTGATCCTATCGAAACTATACTTATCAATTAGATCACCTGGAAGCAACTCACTATCCCCAGGGTCATCTATCTGCACCCTTCGTAGCATCTGTCTGACGATGATCTCAATGTGCTTTTCGTGTATGGAAACTCCCTGAGATCGATACACACGCTGCACTTCTTCAGATAGATACAATTCGACAGCATCCTTACCTTGAATACGCAACAAATCTTGAGGGTTCTTGGGCCCGGCGGTTAAAGCATCNCCGGCCTCGATTTCTTCACCCTCCTCNACCAGTAGCAGGGCNGANGGNAGTATATCGTACTCTCTCTTCTCCTCATCAGCCCACACAAGATTCATACCTTTATCNGTATATTCGACAGTNCCATCTATNCCAGCTACTATTAATGGTTCNCCTGAAACNTCACCTTTGGCCTTTTCTGGNAGGGCTAGCTCAGTCCCTTGGCTNACAACATCACCATCACCAACTAGAACGCGATATCCAGTAGGNACAGTGTAGGGGACTCTATTTTCTTCTTGATACGTCACGGTAACAAGCCTAGCATTACCCCGCTGTGCCGTAATGGTCACTCTGCCACCAATTTCACTTAGCAGTGCCTGACCTTTCGGNGAACGAGCTTCAAAAAGTTCCTCAACTCTCGGCAATCCCGTAGTTATATCTGCNGCTGATGCCACGCCACCAGTGTGGAAAGTTCTCATGGTAAGTTGTGTTCCAGGCTCACCAATGCTCTGGGCAGCTATTATTCCCACTGCCTCACCAAGCATAACTAGNCGCCCGGTTGCCATACTTCTGCCATAGCACATTCTACAGATACCACGAANAGCCTCGCAATTTAGCGGAGTTCTAACGTTTGCCTCTGTCACTTCACTTGACTGCATCGCAATCACTGCATCTTCGTCGATCTCTTCGTTTCTCCCCACGATGATCTCACCGGTCGTTGGATGAACTACTGGAGTAGCGGCCAAGCGCCCTAGAATACGTTCTACAAATGGAACTTCTCTAGTACCATCAGCAAAGGATGACATCACTGTCCCCTCTTCTGTTTCGCAGTCTTCAGCCAACACTATCACGTCCTGACATACATCAATGAGCCTTCGTGTAAGATACCCACTATCTGCGGTCCGAAGAGCCGTATCAGCTAGNCCCTTACGCGCTCCGTGCGTAGAAATGAAATATTCCAAAACTGAGAGTCCTTCTCGGAAACTCGATTTTATCGGCAAGGATATAATCCTACCCTTGGGATCAGTCATCAGACCTCTCATACCGGCCATCTGGGATATCTGGCTAATACTTCCTTTTGCACCAGANACCGCCATNGTATAAACTCCGCCATACCGGTGCATATTATCTTCCACCTTTTGCTGCATTTGCTCGCCAGTTTCACGCCACACATCAACAGTATGCTGATATTGTTCTTCTTCACTGAGCAANCCGTCTGCAAACTGCTCATCAAGTTCTGTAATAGCTTGTGATGCCTCATCCAACAAAACTGCCTTATCNTCTGGCACCTTGATATCACTAATGGCTATTGTNACCCCCGCCTGAGTTGCATAACGAAATCCAAGATGCTTNATCTGATCNAGAACTACTTGGGTNCGATCATTACCNATGATTCGATAGCACTCNGATGTCAATTCTTTTAATGCCTGCTTATCCATCACATTGTTATGATATTCNAGNCCTTCTGGTAAAAGAACCTGATTGAAAATCAAACGACCAGGAGTGGTNTGAAGATCGCCTTCAAATTCCTCACTAATCACAGTTATGGATGCTTGCAGGTGGATATACCCAGCCTCATAAGCGATCATCGCCTCGTCGACGGACCCATATGTAGTACCTTCACCAAGNGCATCAGGNTTTTCGTTTGTAAGGTAGTAACACCCCATAACCATATCGAGAGTTGGAGCGACAAGAGGCTCCCCAGAGGCAGGAGAAAGCATGTTGTAAGTACTCAGCATCAACTTATTGCCCTCAGCAACTGCCCCCCTAGATAATGGTACGTGTACAGCCATTTGATCGCCATCAAAGTCGGCGTTGAAAGCCTGACATACAAGAGGGTGAAGCTGGATAGCATCTCCCTCAATCAGGACTGGCTCAAAGGCNTGAATTCCTANTCTNTGAAGCGTAGGAGCCCTGTTAAGCAATACCGGCCNGCCCTTTATCACCTCTTCCAAGATATCCCANACTTCAGGACGAACNNTTTCTGCCATTCTCTTAGCGCTCTTAATATTCGCAGCGTAGCCATCCATTACCAAACGATTCATGACAAACGGCTTGAACAACTCCAANGCCATTTTNTTAGGCAACCCACATTGACTAAGGTTAAGCTCGGGTCCTACGACAATNACCGATCGCCCACTATAATCCACTCGTTTCCCTAACAAATTTTGTCTGAAACGACCCTGTTTCCCCCTGAGCAAATCTGAGAGCGATTTAAGTCTGTGATTATGACTCCCCGAGATCGCCTTACCCCGTCGACCGTTATCAATAAGGGCATCTACAGCTTCTTGAAGCATCCTCTTCTCATTACGGATGATAATATCTGGCGCCTCAAGCTCCAGAAGCCGACGCAACCGATTATTTCGGTTAATTACGCGCCTATACAAGTCGTTCAAATCACTCGTAGCAAATCTACCTCCATCCAGTTGAACCATTGGCCGTAACTCAGGAGGCAAAACTGGCAAAACAGATAAAACCATGGACTTNGGATCGTTCTCGCTACGNCGTAANGCNTCAACAACCTTGATTCGTTTCAATGCCCTCTTACGTCGCTGAACCGACGTCGACTTAAGCTCTGATTGCAAATCTACTCGCAATNCATCAAGATCCATCTCGCNAAGTATTTCAAGGATTGCCTCGGCACCCATACCAGCATCTATAACAGATGGATAGCGAATTCTCATTTCCCTGTATCTCGACTCTGGAAGCAATTGCAATGGAGCAACTGACTCCANCGAATTGAGCTCAAATTCATAATCNTGTACGTCTCGCTCGTCTTGCTCAATATTATCCTGAATAGCCTGCCCCACCTGCTTNCTGGCATCCACGACTTGAGAAACGGATCCATCATCTACCCACGCAACTATTATTGACGTTTCNCCAACCTGCATGACAACTCCAACGGATCCGCCAGCATCAGCAGTAGCAACCACCTCTGACGTTGTAGCNTCGGTATCCGCCTCATCTGCCTCCTGAGGAAACTGAGCAATCACTTGATCNCGAGCCAGCGACTGCTGTTCCTGAACTAAAACCGTGGCACTTTCAGGGATACTGTACTTTTCAAANTTAATCGCATCATCTGACTGTAAGGTTTCTTGCAGTGAATCATAGATTCCCTGTACGTTTTCATCACGNNCAGCAGCGTTCATAGCCAGTGTCTGNTCGAGATCCACCTTGAGCTGNCGAACCGCATCAGNACGCTCTTCCTCATCAACACGGATGATAATGTACTGCGCGAAGTAGAGTACTCGNTCCAGGTTACGTGGCGAAAGTTCAAGCAACATTCCCAGTCTGCTAGGGATGCCTTTTGAGAACCATATATGCGCNACTGGGGCGGCAAGAACTATGTGNCCCATACGCTCGCGCCTTACCTTTGATCTCGTGACCTCTACACCACAACGNTCGCANAACAAACCTTTATATCGAACCTTCTTNTATTTACCACAAAAGCATTCGAAATCTTTAGTTGGTCCGAAAATTNTCTCNCAAAATANNCCGTCCTTCTCCGGACGGAGGGNCCTGTAATTGATGGTTTCAGGCTTCGTAACTTCACCATACGACCAGCTTAATATCTGATCTGGGGAAGCCAGAGAAATTCTTATNGCGCTGAAATCTGCTCCTGCTGTCATTCGACTATCTCCCGGTTTAGGTTTGATTAGGCTAACTGAACCCCGAACACAAGGTAACTAAATCGTTATATTGGGCATTTGCCCATCGGATCCCTCATCCTCTTCTTCAGGAAGTACCAGTGTTTCATCCCTAGGCTCATCTCCAAGAATGTCACTGAAATCGTCAATCCCTGCATCTTCATCCAGTCCCTCNACAAAAGCAGCAGGCGACGTCATNTCGTCTGACTCTGTNCTCAATTCAACAGCAAGNCCAAGGCTCTGTAATTCCTTNAGTAATACCTGAAATGACTCCGGAACCCCAGGNTGTACAACATCGTCACCTTTTACGATCGCCTCATAGGTTCTAACACGACCAACGACATCATCAGATTTCACTGTAAGTATCTCCTGCAGGTTATATGCCCCGCTGTAAGCCTCCAGAGCCCACACTTCCATTTCCCCAAATCTCTGTCCCCCAAATTGAGCTTTCCCTCCAAGGGGCTGCTGGGTTATCAATGAATATGGACCGGTCGAGCGTGCGTGGATCTTGTCTTCAACAAGGTGAACCAATTTCATCATATATATGTAACCAACCGTGATTGGTTGGTCGAAAGATTCACCCGTNCTGCCATCGGTGAGTTTGACTTTTCCGTAAATCGGAGGGGCTTCTCCTCTCTCNTGTGAGACTTGGGCAACCATGGCCTCTAAATCTGCAGAAGTTAGGGAGTCGTATTCGATACCTCTTTGTGCCAACCAAATTTTCAGACATGCATTCTTAGCAGATCCAANCGAGGAGCTGTCAAACAACTCTTCNGCAGTGTATCCATANTCGGACAGCCACNCATCTAAAACATCAATGGATATAGATGGATCCTTGCTAGATGAATATCGATCAACCGCCCCAGACTCAGAAACGAACCATGCGCGAGAGAGCACGTCTTCNATATCTACGTCTCTCGCTCCATCAAAGACCGGTGTCAACGCCCTAAATCCTANCTGATGAGCTGCCCNCCCTAGATGGGTTTCTAGTACCTGACCAAGATTCATGCGAGANGGCACACCAATNGGATTCAAGATAATGTCGACGGGGGTTCCATCGGGCAGATACGGCATATCCTCAACCGGCAAAATTCTGGCTATGACTCCTTTATTCCCGTGNCGCCCTGCCATTTTGTCTCCGGCAGTGATCTTGCGCGTCTGGGCTACCCAAACACGAACTAGCTCATTCACTCCTGGAGCCAATTCCTCTTTGTCGTCCTCCTGATTNAAAACACGAACATCGATGACTTTACCTCTCTCACCATGAGGGACTCGTAGNGAGGTATCTTTCACATCTCGTGCTTTTTCTCCAAAAATTGCNCTGAGTAGCTTCTCTTCCGCCGTAAGNTCNGTCTCGCCCTTGGGAGTTATTTTCCCCACCAGNATGTCACCNGGGCTNACCTCAGCTCCAATCCGAATAATCCCATCCTCATCAAGATCTCCAAGGCCTTCCTCNCCAACATTAGGAATGTCTCGGGTAATCTCCTCAGCGCCAAGCTTGGTGTCCCTNGCATCTACTTCATAGCGTTCGATGTGTACTGAGGTAAATCCATCTTCCTTAGCAAGAGCCTCACTTATAATGATGGCGTCCTCAAAGTTGTAACCTTCCCAACTCATAAAAGCCACCAGAACATTCTGACCCAATGCCAAGTTACCCTGATCAGTAGAAGAGCTATCTGCCAAGGGCTGACCACNTACCACACGATCCCCTTTATGTACAATTGGACGATGGGTAAGGCAGGTTCCCTGATTAGTTCGAGCAAAATTAATTAGTGCGTGTGGGTGATTANTCCCATTGTCTTCGGTCACTACTATTGTNCGACCAGTGACCGAGGTTACCGTCCCATNAACACGGGANATTATAACCTGACCGCTATCCACGGCNACCCTACCCTCCATACCAGTTCCCACCAACGGTGCTTCAGGAACCAGTAACGGCACTGCTTGTCTCTGCATATTGGACCCCATCAATGCCCTGTTGGCATCGTCATGTTCCAAGAAGGGAATCAGAGATGTCGAGACGCTTACAATTTGCATAGGAGATACATCCATGTAGGCAACTTCAGTTGGTGNCTTTCTCGAGAATTCATTACCAGACGANTCTGTAGCAGGAGANCGTGACTCCACTGCGNTGTCAACGAACTGACCCTTATTGTCTAGAACGGTATTGGCCTGAGCGATAACGTGCCTATCCTCCTGATCNGCAGACAGATATACTACCGATTCAACTCGGATGGTCTTATTTGGCATTGACCGCAAAATCCTAGCATAGATAGGTGTTATAATTGTGCCCTTGACTAGCGGAACAGTGTGCGAAGTNCCGTTATTGCCAACAGAGATAGTCATAACTTTTGAACCTGTGCCAAGCACATCCTCAGCGAGAATCGCCCCTTCAATCCTAGGATCGGAGGTTTCAAGTATTACTGAGTCTACATCCACAGATGCAGCCACGAACGGTTTCACCATGATTTGACGTTTCGGAAGTGCTGCGATCTTAGCCACATCACCCTTAGTCAGAGNCTTCCCCTTACGCACAATAACCTTNTCATTTTCACTAATAGCCTCGGTCGTCACCCGGCCCTGAAGATTCACGTCATCNCTGTTAAGNGCTGAAACTACNAGTCGATAAGGTGTCTCAATAAATCCAAAAGTGTTCGTTTTGCCGTAAGTTGCTAATGACCCTAGCAACCCAATATTGGGTCCCTCAGGTGTTTCGATAGGNCAAATACGACCATAGTGGGAATAATGAACGTCACGAACATCAAAGCCTGCGCGTTCCCTAGACAAACCACCTGGCCCCAATGCAGANAANCGCCTCTTATGCGTNAGTTCAGCTAATGGATTAATCTGATCCATAAACTGAGACAGCTGACTCCCGCCGAAAAATTCGCGAACCGCAGCGACAACTGGCCGAATATTTATCAACGCATTTGGAGTGGCCTGCTCAGGTTCAGGAGCCATAGTCATACGCTCGCGAATAACCCGCTCCATTCGCAAGAATCCGACCCTCATTTGATTCTGGATTAGTTCACCTACGGCCCTGACTCGCCGATTCCCTAGATGATCAATGTCATCAGCACGAACGACGCCATTATTGAGTTGGATCAAGTATCGTACGAGTGCTATGACATCGTCTTTCCCTAATAGGCGAGTGTCGGGATCTCCATCAATCCCTAGCTTCGTATTCATTTTATAACGCCCTACACCACCCAGATCGTATCGCCGAGGGTTGTAAAACAAACTTTCGACTAAAGTTCTGGCATTCTCTAAATTCGCTGGTTCGCCGGGACGCAATCGACGATATAGGTCTAATAATGCGGACCCAAGAGTATTTGCAGATTTCTCATCAAATTCTCGCTCAGGCAGATAGTCTCCACTGAACATTCGTGACCATAGCTTACGCAGTTCGTCCTTACGAAATACTTCTTCACGTTCCAAGACCTGCGTCCCTCTCTCGAGGGTATTCTTGATATAGTTAATTGCAGGATTATTATCAACATCAGCAAACGCCTGCAGTATCTCCCTGTCAGTAACCAAACCCATCGCTCGAAGGAGAGTGGTCGCTGCAGCCTTACGCTTGCGATCTACTTTCACGGTTATTAGGCCACGCGAGTTGGTTTCAAACTCCAACCAAGCCCCTCTATAAGGAATCAGCTTCGCTGATGCGAGATTCCCCTCGGTAGTGACATCTTTGTCAACCGAGAAGTACACCCCTGGCGACCGCACTAGCTGGCTAACCACCACGCGCTCAGCACCATTAATTATGAAGGTTCCCTTCGTCGTCATCATAGGGATATCCCCCATGAAGATCTTTTGTTCCTTACGCTCACCGGTCTCCATAACTTCGAGTTGCACTGTGAGATACAAAGGAGCATGGAAGGTCAATTCTCTCTCCCTGCAAGTCTCTTCACTATTCTTTGGTTCACCAAATTCGTGTTGGATAATATGCATTCGGAACCGTGTTCCTGTAACATCTTCAATGGGTGAAACTTCAGATATTAGCTCTTGAAGTCCGGTAGTTTTGAACCATTCAAAACTGTCTGTTTGTAATTCAATGAGATTGGGCACGATTTGACTGCTGGGGTTACGCGCAAAACTTCTGGCTGATACAGACCTACCTGTCTTTGTGGGAAGAGTACTTACCATGAGACGACAATCCTCCAAGGCATAGAATTACTCAAGAGAGAGTAATGGATACTATAAAAAGCGGTTCGGCAAAATTCACTAAATTTAGAAGGCACAGCATTCCATTATATCAGATTAAGCAATTAAGCAATGATACCCTATCGGAATCATGTTGTCAAACGCTAAATCATGGCATTCAGACCAACCCGACAAATCCCGTTATGCAGGGCCCCTAATCTCAAAAAACGGCTATAGGATTTACAGGGGACCCTGTACCATACTGAATGCGCAACGGAGCGAGTATTATCTGAAAATCCCAGCGCCCCAATGCTGCACACGTGTTTGAAAGATCTTCTAAGTTGCAATTATCAATTAGCCAAAGACCCATCTGCACAATGCCAATTTGATGAAGCGGTTGCCGAAATTCTGCGTAGCCACTGGGAACTACATCACTCACCGTATCTCCACCTAGCACGCTTACTTGTTTTTCATACAACCACGGAAGACACGCTGCCTCAAGACCGGGCCAACCATTTGCGGTAGGCATTGGACCATGTTGCACTCTGCGGAGGTAATGCCCCGTTCTTACAAGAACTATATCCCCAGATTCCACCGTAACATTACATTCTCTTTGTATGTCTTCGAGCTCTGCAGGGAAAATTCCCTCTCCAGATTGCAACCAATCTATACCCCGATGACGCGGTACATCTAAAAGAACCCCCTTACTCACGATGCCATCTCTGACTGTCTCGATTGACTCAACTAATGCCCCCTCGCGATTACTAACTAATTGCGAAGGTCGATCGTTATACATTCTGCCTTTCCAAAAAATATGGCACAATGCATCAAGATGAGTCACCGTAAACCCATGAAATGCCATACCAATGAAATCTGCGGAGCTCTGAAGTGCTCCTGGAGTTTCATCTGGTGCCAGTCCAAATGCCTCACCAGATCCAACCATATAGTGCAGAGGGGGAGTAATAGAATCAACTGATGGTTCGCTAACTATCGGTCTTGCACACGACACCGAAAGCCCCTCCTTAACCAACATCGCTGATTCTTGCCGTTTTTTCTGATCGATGAAGTTCAATGTGCCAAGCTCATCCTCAGTTCCCCATCTACCCCAATTACTAAGGCTCTGTATATATGCACGCACTTCACTATCGGTAGGCTTCACATCAGGCATACGCACACCTCTTCTCCTGATAAATTCTTCTGGCAAGCAAGATTTTAGTAGCAACATCACGATGTTGCAAACGCACCATCCAGAACACGTCACAAGAATATTGTTGAGTGGTACTGGTTCGACAAATAAGCTAACATTGACGTGCTCTACGTTAATAAGAAGAAAGAAGCCTATGTAAATGAAACTGTCGCCTTCCGAACTGCCCATCAATCTGGAAGAATTCGAGCTTCTTGCTGCTCAGAACCTCGACAAACAATCCTATGACTATTTTCGAGGAGGGGCCAATGACGAAGTCACGTTACGGGCGAACGTCGCTGCGTTTCAGAAGATTCAGCTTCTTCCCAATGTGCTTGTCGATGTAAGCAAGCGCGACCAATCAGTCACTGTATTAGGCGAAAAGCTAACAATGCCAATTCTTATAGCGCCTACCGCGTTCCACCGTCTCGCGTCTCCAGAAGGAGAAATCGCAACAGCAAAAGCTGCATCCAAGGCTGGTACCATCATGGTATTCAGTTCATTATCAACTACATCTCCCGAAGATGTCGCAGCGGCTACTGACGCCTCCCTTTGGTTTCAGCTATACATTTATCGGGACAGAGAACTGACCCGAGACATCATCCAACGCGCAGAATCACTCGGGTATAAGGCACTTTGTATCACCGTAGATGCACCCCTTCTTGGACGCCGGGAAAAGGATGTCAGAAACCAATTTTCTCTTCCTCCCGACCTCACCATAGCGACAGTAGGTGACCAACTAGCCAAAGATATGGCGGCTGCAGCAGGGAATTCATCACTCAATGTATATTTTGAGAATTTGCTTGATCAATCAATCACTTGGGAGGACATCGACTGGATACGGTCAATATGCCATCTTCCAATCGTCCTAAAAGGAATCCATCGAGCCGACGATAGTAAACGCGCAGTAGATCACGGAGCAGACGCAATTATTGTATCTAACCACGGGGCAAGACAACTGGATACCGTTCCAGCAACTATAGACATGCTTCCCCCAATCGCCGAAGCAGTTGACAACAAGATCGAAGTGCTTATGGATGGTGGAATACGAAGGGGAACAGATGTCATAAAGGCGCTGTCACTGGGTGCCAGAGCAGTACTGCTTGGGAGACCTATTTTATGGGGACTTGCGTTCAATGGAGCAGATGGAGTTATGTTAGTTCTTGACTTGTTGAAAAAAGAAGTCGACCTCTCTATGGCTTTGTGCGGTATCCCCACCCTGTCAAAAGTGAAAAACGATTTGGTGATTTAAGCAAATGGCATTAGACACCGGTACAGACTATGCAATTCCTGCCACCTACATTGCCCACGCGGATCTTGATGCCTTCTTCGCCTCAGTCGAACAAATGGATGACCCCGCGCTAAAAGGAAGACCTGTTGCGGTAGGCGGTACTCCTGAATCTCGAGGGGTTGTTGCAGCTGCATCATATGAAGCTCGATCCTTCGGTGTGAAGTCAGCGATGGCAATGAAGACGGCACTCCGGCATTGCCCGGATCTGCGTGTCATACCCCCAAGATTTGAACGGTATAGAGAGATATCAAAGCAGGTAATGCAAATCTTCAAAAGGATAACCTCGACAGTCGAACCCCTATCCCTAGACGAAGCTTTCTTGGATATCACATCACAAGTGAGCAACACCGGTGAAGCACAAGTTATTGCAGAAAAACTACGGTCTAGCGTACTCCAAGAAACCGGCCTCACTATATCCATTGGTATTGGCACCAGTAAATCCGTTGCGAAAATTGCCTCAGATATCGGCAAACCCAATGGTCTGATAGTAGTGCTCCCTGGAACGGAAAGAGCCTTCCTTAAGGACCTGCCTGTGTCACGATTGTGGGGAATCGGCCCCAAAACTTCCGAAAGATTAGTGACTAAGGGTATCACCACCATCGGACATTTATCCCAAGTAACAGACGAATGGCTGAAACTTCATTTCGGGAATAGAGCTTTGGTATGGAAGGAATTTTCTGTTGGGCGGGATAGAAGGCCAGTAGAAATATCGGGTATACGGAAATCAATTAGTGCTGAAACCACATTAGCAAATGACTCGAGTGATCCAGAGTTAATCCGTGATTTGGTCCAAAAACTGTCTGAAAGAGTGTGTGAGAATCTCAACAAGAATAACTTGCTGGCCAAGGCGATTAAAGTCAAGATACGCCTATCGGACTTCACAAATATAAGTAGACAAGTCACTCTTGATTCGCCAACTAAATCTAGCACCGAGATCAGCAATCTAGCTTTCACCCTCACGCTTAGGGAACTAACCGAAGAAAACGCCCTTCGACTTGTTGGCGTAGGAGTGACCATCGCATCCCAAAATAAGTCAACGAGAACGGAACTCCAAGCGCGAATCCCTGGACTCTAGCTCAATACACTGCCCAGATGATACTGCTATGCCCCGTGACATTTCTTGTATTTTTTGCCGCTGTTGCAGGGACATTTTTCATTCCTGCCTATCTTGGCACCTCGGTCACGAATCATATACTGTCGTTCCTGACAGGCTGCACAGGTACATGCAGGGGGATGTTCAGAATACCAGTTGGTTCTAGACATTACTTCCTCGCTCTAGCTAGATCAACACCGCTTGTCGAGACTGGGACAGTGGTACAATAGTCCTGAATATTATATCCATACTTCGGTGTGCATTATAACAGGTGCAATAGCCTTCACCAAAAGAGAATATTATTGTCCTAACGAGGTTCCCAGATGGACACATTAAAGAAACGCAAACTAGGAAAAACTGAATTGATGGTTACCGAGTTAGGGCTTGGGGCAATGGACACTCCCCAAGTGCCAGAGGGAGAGGAAACCCTCCAACTCGCTTTAGACTCTGGGATAAACTTCATCGATACTGCTCGAATTCACCAAGACAGTGAATACCTCATCGGCAAAGTGATCCGGGAACGAGCTAATAAAGATTTTTATATTTCCACCAAAACTATGCAAAATGAGCGAGATGCTGCGCAGCACGATGTCGACAGAAGTCTCCGGATTCTCGGAACTGATCACATCGATTTATACCACCTTGGCGATGTCAAGGAAAGCAACTGGACCCAAGTCATGTCGGAAGGAGGAGCATTAGAAGGACTGAAGATAGCCCAAATACGGGGACTCGTATCTTACATTGGCTTGTCTTCACACGACCTAATCACCGTCGAGAGAGCGATACGATCCCAAGAGTTTGACGCAGTGATGGTAGAATACTCCGCTTTCTACAAAGATTCGACCGATCTTCTTGAACTTGCCGCCAGCCTCGACGTTGGTATCATAGTGATGCGTCCCTTAGGTGGCTCTGGACGAACAAGCAGCATGCGAACAGCACAGCAGCAAAATGAGAAGTACAGCGGGATAACTGCAGAGATGTTGCTCAAATACGTTCTTTCTAACCCAAACATCTCAGTAGCAATCCCTGGAGCGCGCTACCCATCTCGAATTTCAGAAAACGTCACAGTTGCGTCTAGTTACACAATGCTAGAGAAAGCAGAAAAAAACAGAATCGAATTCCTTGCGTCCCAACTCTTCTAGAAAGGACTCCCGTACACCGATTGTAGCCAATCACCGATAATTTTAAACAGATATATAATCACTAGGAATATAAGTCCTGCCACCCCAAGCGTGCTGCACCCTTGCAGGCAGCCTCCACGTTTATTGATCGTCACCGAGTTCTCCTCCAGTCTGTATAATCACAGACCTCTAAAGCTTCCAAATCACCGTTTATTTTCTTATGTCTCACTGCGTGAATATCGTGATAGTAGTATCAAGCACCGAATAATGCGTTGAGGAGACATCCTAGTTGATCGAGTTTTTCAGTCACTTAGATTTGGCATGTAGTAAATTCACTATCCCTCACTAATAAGGTAATACGTAGTAAGAATTCGTAACACTGAAAATATTACACCAAGCATTCATCATAAACTGCAGGACTATAGTATCCTATTTCGCCTTGACACGAACTTGACACAGTATACAATCGCCAAGGTCATCTCTATTAATTCTGCTGCAAAGTATCCAAATTACAAAACGGCAGGTTATACCGGGATAATAAACACTAGACCAAGGGAAATAGCCATAGGGTTGTAAGGGAAACGATCTTGAAAAAACTCCGCATTTTCTATGGATGGTGGATTATAGCCGCTGGTGTTTGCATCGCCGCTATGACCTCTACTTTTTTCGTGTATGGATTCAGTGCTTTTTTCATCCCGTGGAGAGATCAATTTAATTGGTCCCGGGGCTCCCTCGGAGCAATTGTAGGACTTTCTCGTCTAGAAGGAGGTCTTGTTGCACCGATCTCCGGATATTTAATCGACCGATACGGTCCACGCAAAATGATGTTTTTTGGCGTTGGACTTATGGGGGTCGGATTTATAGCTCTCCGCTGGGTATCATCCCTAACACACTTATATATCGTGTTCCTGGCTCTTTTAGCCGTCGGGTCCAGTTTTGGCACTGGGCGCCCACTACAGGTAGCTGCAGCCAATTGGTTTATTCGCAAACGTGGCCGTGCGATGGGCCTACTTATGTCTGGCTATGGCATTGGAGGGAGCTTAGTATTCTTATTTGCAATGCTCATAGAAAACTCCGGATGGCAGACTGCAGCCTTAGTGGCTGGCATAATCATGTGGGGCATCGGATTCCCATTAATCCTCATAATCAGGCACAAACCAGAACATTTAGGTTTGTTCCCTGATGGAATTACCCCATCAGAAAATACCGACCCACTTACCAATGAATCCAATACAGACAGCCACACTGACTCACCCCTCAAGCAACCATCCAAACCCAAGTTCTGGCAACGCGACACCAGACCTGAACTCGACCTTACAACATGGCAGGCAATCCGTACCCAAGCCTTTTGGATGATGGCGTTGACATATGCAGTATTCGCGGGAGTACCAGGAATAACCACAGTTCATCTCGCCCCCTTCCTCGCAGAAGAACTTAATCTGGAATACGTATTAGCAGTCGCAGCATTATCCGGATTTGTCGCTGCTAGTGTAGTGGGAAGAATTGGATTTGGTTTCATCGCAGATTTCATGAACATCAAAATTCTGACAGCATTCTTGCTGCTAATGGTCAGCGCTACCCTTTACCTTTTCTCCACGATCCAGACCCTCTCTCAAGTACCGTTATACGTAATTTGCTTTGGGCTTGCTTACGGAGGAATTATTCCCCTGCGAGGCGTTTTGCAGGGCTATTTCTTCGGGAGAACTTCCTTTGGAACAGTCGGTGGCCTACTGCAATTCGTAGATTTGCCCGCAACCGTTGCGGCACCTTGGTTTATAGGGTTTCTGGCAGATGAAATTGCGGGAGGATACCGTGTAGGATTCAAGCTCATCGCACTATTCGTATCCACTGCCGTAGTTGCGATACTCTTGGCAAAACGACCTCGTCCTCCTCTTCCAAATGATGCACCACCGAGTATTTTCAAAAGGAACCCTAGCAAATGAAGTCCTAGTTATGCTATAAACTATTACATGAACTCGGGAGGTACGATATGGCAGACAATATCCTTGAAGCAACGGTATGGTACGACTACATTTGACCCTGGTGCTACATCGGCCTGGCTAGGCTCGAAAAACTAAAAGAAGAATTCCCATTACATATCACCTATAAGACTTTCTACCTGAAACCAGACACACCCGAAGAAGGCATAATTCGGGAAATTCGCGAGGGGCACGAACCAGGCACAATCGTCGACGGTCATCTGGGAGATGCTGCCATAGATGCCGGAATTATCATGAAACGATCTCCTATCGTGCCAAATAGCCGATTATCATTCGAGGCATCGGAATTTGCTAAAGACAAGGGCCTATTCCCCGAGTTTCACACCGCATGCTACAAAGCATTCTGGGAAAATGGTGTAAACCTTGGAGACCCAGAAGTCCTCTGCGATCTGGCACAAGGAGTTGGGCTCAACCCCGAAGAATTGCAAACGCACTTGCAAGCGGGAACATACACCCAGCAAACTCGCGACCAATACGATGAAGCCTTGAAATTGGGAATACGGGCCATCCCCTCTTTCATTATAGGACCCTACCTCTTCTCAGGGGCTCAACCCTACGAATTCTTTCAGGAAGTTGCAAGAAGAGCACAGGACGGCAATCCGCAAACGCTACATTGATGCCATTTGGGGAAATGCCAACAGGAATATACATTAGGGATAAGTGTTATGGAATCGGAAATACAGTCCTATATAAATCACTTCGAGCAAACCCACCAAGAGCTACAATCAATTCTTAACTCACTCCCTGAGAGCGCACTTCACTGGGCTCCCCTTGAAGATGATGCCAACTCTCCTGCCATACTAGTGACCCATATGTTAGGGGCAGAAAGATTTCGCATTCATCAAATTGTTGCCGGTTATGACATTCATAGGGACCGAGAATCAGAATTCCAAACCAGTACGGCAACTCTAGACGATCTGCGGTCGACTCTCGAACAGGTAAATGCTGACACGAAGAAGATGCTTCTTAGCATAACCACTGCTGACCTGGATAAAATCAGACCTGCTGCCCGAGATTACGAACAGGCAGAATCAGGACGATGGCATGTGCTACACACTATTGAACATTTTGGGATCCACCTCGGACACCTGAGCCTTACTATCCAACTACATGCCTCAAAGCATCAGTAACTTACCGTTGAGGTTCCAGCCCATTCTGATCATATTTCCGAACTCCAGGCAAGCAAAACCAAATTGCACTAACCACCAATATTGATGCGGCTCCGCCAAAAACCATCGTTGCTCCAGCTCCTATAAGACCAGCCATAACACCTACCTCAATGTGACCTATATGGTTAGCACCCATAGCAGCAAATGAATGTGCGCTGCTGGCTCGACCTAATAATCGGTCAGGAGTCGTCAACTGCACAACCGATTGCCGCATGGTCATGCTTATGGCATCTGTCAAACCAAGTACGGCTATCACCACTAACCCTAGTGCAAAACTAGTATTAAGCCCAAAGGCAATTAAGAATATGGCATATACGAATGTGCTCACTAAGACGATCAACCCTTTGCGCCCTACCTTATTCAAGCTAAATACAAGAAACGTTCCTATAATTCCTCCGACAGCATCCGCAGATGACAAGAGCCCCGTCCCTTCAGCCCCAAGCCCATATAGCTGATCGGCAAACACTGGAAACAACTCTCGGTAGAAACTCACTATCACTACCCCGATATCGAGCAGATAAAGACCTGGCAAAAGGCGATGCCGCATTATGAACCAAAACCCTTCCTTAAAAGCTTCAGACACCCGAGTGGTAGCCGACGCGGTATCGGGACTTCCAGAAGCACGTATAAGTCCAGGAGCAATCGTACTAAGCACAGCACAACTTGCCGCAACAGTGAACCCAACCGAAGCCCCGAATCTTTCAAACACCTGCCAAAAAATTAATGGAACGCCTACCATAGCAACTTGTCTAGTAGCTACCTGAACAGTCACCGCATGTGGTAACAGATATCGTGGGATGACTCGAGGCAACATTGCAGGTCGTGCACCGACACCTAACATCGCAACTATGCCTGACAATCCCGTCACTACGAAAATATGCCATGGCTTTAACAACTCGGTAAACGCAAGAACAGTAATAACAATGAGCATTGCGGCCGCTGCAAACTGGCATACCACCATGAGCATTTTCCGATTAATTCTGTCAGCGAGCATACCTCCATACAACGCCACGGGTAGTTGTAGTAACTGCACTACACCAAGCAAACCTAGTTGAGTCGCTGACCCAGTGGCCTCATACAACCACTGGAGACTCACCAAGATACGCAAAGCGTTAGCAACAGTCATGAATCCAGTACTAGCCCAAAGATACAGAAAATCCCGGTATCCAAAAACTTTTAGCGGATTCGCAGAGACGCTACCGTCCTGGAGTTCACTCATCGGCAACCATGAAAAGGCTACTCCTTCCGCAATAATTCTTTCGTCTGCCGAACAACCGGATATTCTTGGTATTGCTCCAGTTTCTGCTATACTGGATTGACGAGAGACGCCGGCACACGGTATTTCAATAATTAAGAGCTCTCTTGAAGAGCTGCCAAAATACCCGAAACGTCTTTTTGCCCGAACGAAATCGAGGGGGCAATCATGCCAGAACTTAGCCTTGGAATAGTCGATCAATCTCCTATCCGGAAGGGAGGCACAGTCTCCCAAGCTCTTCAAGAGACTGTCCGACTAGCCCAAATTGCCGAGAATTTAGGATACCACCGATACTGGGTAGCTGAACATCACAATTCAGGTGGTTTTGCCGGAACAGCTCCGGAAATACTCATTGGGCAAATAGCATCACAAACGAAGCACATAACAGTAGGTAGTGGCGGAGTTATGCTCTCACACTACTCATCTCTAAAGGTTGCTGAAACCTTCAGGGTACTAGAATCATTCTACCCGCAGCGCATAGAACTTGGTATCGGGAGAGCACCTGGGAGTGATCAAGGTACAGCCCTTGCCCTTGCCTATCCCAAACAGCCGGTCGACATCCAAACCTTTCCTCAGCAAGTTACGGATCTGATCGGTTTTTTGTCCGGGACTCTTCCAGAAGAACACATCTTTTCGTCAATCAAATCGCAACCTGGTCCCCCTCCAAACGTTATACCTGGCATCTGGCTACTCGGATCTAGCGACTACAGCGCAAGGCTAGCAGCAATGCTTGGCTTGCCTTTCTCATTTGCGGATTTTTTTGGCACTACTGCTGAGCACGGCCCCATGATAGCCGAGTTGTACAGGCGACACTTTCAGCCATCCGGTTACTTATCTGAGCCTAAATTCAACGTAGCCCTGCAGGTAGTATGCGCAGAAACGGATGACCGTGCCGCATTCATCTCCTCTAGTAGAAATGTGTCTCGCATAAATTCTTTAAGGGGAATACGCGAGCCGGCAGTGAGCCCAGAGGATGCATCCAAAGTCCAATTCAGCACCTTAGAACTCCAACATCTCGCACGAATCGGTAGCCATGCTATAGAGGGATCACCTTCTGTAGTAAAACAAAAGATTATCGACGCTGCTGAAACCTACCGCACAGAGGATGTCAGTATAGTAACTAACTGCTACTATTTTGAAGATCGAGTCAAATCGTTTGAACTCATCGCAGAGGCATTCAAATTAACCCCTGAACAGAGCACAGCATCTTAAAAGGAGTATTACCATGAAAATTGAAACTATTGAGATCGCCCCAGGAGAAAAACGAATCTTACTCCTCATGAATCAGGAACAGAGTAGCTCACCGGATAAAGAAGTGTTGACCTATCTCAAAGCCAACGGCATAGAAGCAAAGAAGGAATATGCCGAAGAACGAGATGGAACCGAATACAACGTGATGTACTTCGGGCATTGCTACCTTGAAGACAGAATCGGTGTCGATTTCCTCTCGGGATGGATCCAAGAACTGGAATCATTGGACGAGGAATAATGGTCCCACTTGTAAGAACCTCACTACTCAGCTATATAGGCTGTAGCAAAATGACTTCGTGGATCGTGGTAGCAAGCGTAGTCGGACTGCTCAGCATGAGTTGTAGTTCCAACACCGATACTTCTGCCTGGGAGACGATGACACCAGAAACGATAAGTGCTACTGCCACTTCCGCTCCAACAGAAATACCTGACTTGCAAACACCTACCCCAAAACCAGTGCCCACGTCCAAGCCTGCCCCGAGGTTCTCAGCTCCCAGTAGTACCGGAACCCTTGTAAAACTCGACGAATTATTGGACGCCAATCAATACGTGGTGATCGTGTTTTATCGAGGGTTTTTCTGAGGTAGTTGCCGTATGCAGCTTGTAGAGTTGCAAAAACATTACCAAGAATTTACTGCACGGCAGGTAGAGATTGTAGCTCTGAGTCGAGACGAAAACACAGACGTAGTAGCAATGAAAAACGAAGTGAATGCAGGATTCCCAATATTGTCCGACCCAGACGCTGCCATCATGAAACTTTACGGCGTTTATAATCTACTCGGAGACGAGATAGCAGCTCCCAGTGTCTTCATCCTAGACCACGCAGGTAATATGAGAACGTCATACATTGGCAAGAGCGCAGGAGATAGGCCCACAGCGGAATCCATTCTACAAGTCATCGACCTGATAGCGAATCAAGATACGGAGTAGAGCGATAAGACCATCAGCTATCCCACTCACCGTTCAACTTGAAATGAAGAGCCTGCTAAATCTGTTACCAGCCTAACTAGAGTCCGAACTGCAACCCCAGTGTGTCCTTTGGCAGTGTATCCAGACTCCTTGTCAGTTCTTGCAGTCGCGGCTATGTCTAAGTGTACCCAAGGAATATCACCGGCGAATTCCTTGAGAAAATACCCAGCGGTGATGGTTCCTGCTGGCCTACCACCCGAATTTAGTAAATCAGCAATGCCAGTGGTGATCTGATCCCGATATTCTGGGAAAAGTGGTAACTCCCAGAACCTTTCTCCACAGAATTTTCCAGCTTCGATAACTTGTTCTATAAATTGATCATCATTCCCCATCACAGCCGATGCGACGTTCCCCAAGGCGACAGAGGCAGCCCCAGTGAGCGTAGCTACATCAACGATCCTATTCTGCCCATTGTTGATGGCGTATGCTATGGCATCGGCTAAAACCATGCGTCCTTCTGCATCCGTAGTGACAATCTCAATCGTCTTTCCCAATGCCGACGTAACAACATCAGCTGGCCGTGCTGCAGCCCCGCTTGGCATATTCTCGGTCGCCGGGACCAGAGCCATAACATTTATCTTCGGCTTAATCTGCCCTATCGCATTCATTGCCCCAATCACAGCAGCGCCTCCAGCCATATCTCCTTTCATAGCACCCATACCCTCGACGGGCTTGATGGAGATACCTCCAGAATCAAAGGTAATACCCTTACCGCATAAGGCAATGTTATTGTGTGGGTTATCAGGGTCCCCGGAATATTTCATAATAATGAAACGAGGAGGTTGTTCACTACCAGCTGCTACNGATAAGAATGCNCCCATACCCAAATTGAAAGCTTCTTCTCTACCGAAATCCTGAAACTCAATGCCCACGCTCTCGCAAANAGCCTTAGCTCTCAGCGCCAACTCAANAGGAGACAGAATATTCGCTGGTTCATTTCCAAGGTCGCGAGCAATATTGGTGGATTCAGCCAACACTTTTCCAAGATTCATGCCCTGGTTTAAGGAATCGATTTTATCTGCNGAGCTGTCTACAATGTCTAAAGATTCTACGACGGGATCGCTACCCTGAGTTTTGTATTTTGAAAAGCGATACGCCCCCAGACAAGCCCCCTCGGCTACAGCCCGCGCCGATTCTTCTGGATCCATACCCCCAATTCCTGCTCCATGNGCTATCGTCGTAATATTGACTATATTACGAGCACTGGCATACCTCACAAGTGCTCCCATTCCTTGACGAATTACTTGCGAAGAGAATGCATCCCGACTACCAAGCCCCAACACGGCAATCCGCTTCGCAGGTATTTTCCCAAATGTGTGTATCAAGGTAATTTCATTCTGCCGCCCCGTAATTTCTCCAGCCTGAATTAGATCGGAAATCACACCGTCTAGCAACACATTTACGGCGCCAGTTGCACCACCNGGTACAGTGACCCCTTGAAATAGATTAACAACAAGAAGATCTGTCTCCAGAGACCTCACATCCGCTAACTTAATTTCTAGTTTCATACACAGTACCTCCACACCGCTACTGATACCCAATCAACCGATTAATTGATGACACCTTGTGCCACTAACGCTTCAATTTGTTCTCCGCTTAAACCTANCAGATCTTGGAACACACGATAATTATCTTGATCATAAATAGGAGTTGCAAAATAGTTCCGCTCCGGGAATCCACCGAATACGCCTTGCATTCCCAGATGGGTNCGAAGACCCGCTTCATATTGTTCCAACTCGATGAACTGAGATCTATGTTGCAATTGTGGATCGTTAACCAACTCTTCACTATCAACGGAAGGGAAAGCGGGAACACCAACATTCTGCAGAGTTTCGGTAATTTCTGAGGCCGTCTTGGTCGCAGTCCAACTGGCGACTAAGGCATCAAGTTCCTTCCTATTATTCATCCTGGNCTCAAAAGTTGCAAATCGAGAATCAGTAAGCCATTCAGAGTGACCCGAGGCAGTACAAAAAGCATGCCATTGCACCTCGTCATGGACTGCGATCGCTACCCATTTATCCTCACCCAAACACGGGTACACTTCATGTGGAACNGCAGTCTTATCTGAGTTGCCCATNGGAACTGCTACGCGTCCATTCATTTGAAAATCTAGCAATTGACCAGGAACCATATTCATAACTGCTTCTGCCATTGAGAAATCAATATGCATGCCCTCACCAGTTTTAGCACGATGATAAAGTGCNGATACGGCCAGATACCCCATGATCACNCCACAAATGTAATCAGGCCATGTACCGCCCATACTCATAGGTGTTCCGCCTTCATATCCAGTCATTGACGGTAACCCGGCAAATGCTTGATTAGCTGGNCCAAACCCAGTNACGTTCTGCAACGGTCCNGTCTTCCCAAGAGATGAACACGATACAAGAATCACGTCCGGTTTGATTTCCTTGAGTTGNTCATAGGTTAATCCAAAACGCTTNGCNATAGGAGTTGTAAAGGCTTCAATAACAATGTCGCTCTTTTTAACTATCTCATGCCCAATAGTTCGAGCCTCTTCTTGATTCAGATCTAAGCAACAACTGTACTTGCTATAATTCAAGGAATTAAAACCACCGCACCGGTGCCAAGTTGGCTCAGGTCCAGGAACTATGCCTCCGTGCATTCCTGCTCTAATAACATCAGGATGCGTCTTACTTTCTATTTTAATCACTTCTGCTCCCAATGTAGCAAGCCAGAGGGTAGCTAACGGGGCNGTTATCACCCACCCAAAATCCGCAACACGAATACCATCAAAAGGTAACCCAGCCATATCTTTTCCCTCCGATAACACTTAAATTATCTCCGCAGACTGCAATGCCTTTATCTCCTGTTCGGACAACCCAAGCTCTCNCAAAATCTCAAGNGTATGTTCGCCCAAAAAAGGAGCCCGCACCCGTATACTTGGNTGATTAGAANAGAAATGAAACGGGATGCCAGGATAGGCATAGGAACCAGCTATAGGATGCTCGATTTCCTGAAAAAANCCCCTGTATCTATACTGCTCCGTGGCATAAACATCCTCAACAGTATTTACGGGGAAGCATGAAAGCCCGCCTTGCTGCCCCATTTCAAACAACTCTGCNTTNGTGTAATCCATCATCCACTCCGCNATCTTCGGATCGATCTCACCAGCTTTCTCCCTTCGAGACGCCTGATTGTCATATGATTGATTCTTAGTCCATTCAGGATTACCCATAACAGCACAAAGTTTCTGCCACATCCCGTCATTACCCAAGGCACCAAATCCAGCAAAGTAACCATCCTTACATGGCTTGAACCGTGCNCCACCAGCCGCTTCACGATGATAAACTTCTTCAGCATAAGAATACCGAGTAACATTCGGACGCTGAGTACTAGCAATAGCTTCCTGTTCAGATATATCTATATATTGGCCAACACCNTTTACTTGTTTGTGAAACAAACCNACGAAAGTAGAAAGCGCCGCCACCCATCCTGCCATAAAATATGATTGATACCCTGGNCCCTTAAGNGGTTGCTGATGTACCCTGTCCGTCACCTCACCTATAGGAGTTTCATATCCAATACCACCAGCATGAAATAATATCAATTCGCTCGCTGCGTAATCACTATGCGGACCTGTCTGGCCAAAAGGNCTGAGGGAAACCATCAACAACTCAGGATTGATTCGCTGTAGCGATTCATAGGAAATGCCGNGATCTCNCAAATAAGAGGGTGGNTGATTTTCGATGAACACATCAGCCGTCAAAACGAGCTTATCGAAAACCGCCCTTGATTCNGGNCGATTCAGATCCAACGACATACTGCGTTTGTTCCAATTCAAATATAGAAACAACCCACTTTTTTCTGGATCNGGTATGTCACCAGGGAAAGGACCCGCTCTTCGAGCAGAATCGCCGAGCCTGGGCTGCTCTATTTTGATTACATCAGCNCCCATATCGGCCAATAATCGTGAAGTCCATGGACCTGATACAAACTCCCCCCACTCCACAATGCGCACACCATCAAGGATACCATCACTCATAGCCGTTCCTCCTTGACAAAGATCTGTTTTNCGNTCAGTTCCATCAAGATCTTCAATTACCCTGATTTCAACTTCANTACCACTAGNNCAGTGAAGTTACAGGTATTCGAAGAAACCCGTACAGCTATTATCTCAAAGTGTTTTCATATTGACGCCACAGGGCATTAATACTATTATTGCTCCTCTGATTCCAAGGTTAACATAAGTTGCGCTTTTTTTTAATACNGGTATTCCCAAATTCATANAANCNCACGAGGAGACATAGCATAAAGACATGTTGAACGGCAATCAAAAATCATGGNAAAGTATCCAAGAGCTTTTCCACCTACAATCTCAACGAACTCCAGACNTAATAGCAGTCAGCGACGGATCCATCGAAAAAACCTATTACGAACTAGATANAGAGAGCGATNCGATATCCCGGGCCATACAGGCCATAGGGATCACCAAAAACGAACTTGTCGCCCTCCTNATGGAACCATCGTACGACTATATAGTAACGACGCTAGGCATCCTCAAGTCAGGAGCCGCCTTTCTCCCAATCTCGACCGACCTTCCTGAAGAGANTATCCTTGCCATACTTCGCGACTCNTGCCCTCGTCTTCTTCTTACCGACCAAAAACAGTTCATCAGGGTACCTGCCNACACAAGCATCACGAAGATACTAATAACCGACATGGTTGACCCGCTAACGTGGGGTGATTGGACAGGGACGAATATCATCCCGACTCNAGAAACCGATGCTGCNTTCGCAACCTATACATCTGGAACCACAGGAGAGCCTAAAGGGGTTCTTCAGACACAAGTTGCTATGGTTACCTCTTATNAANCGCGTCACGAGTTCCACCCATACCGACAAGNCGAACGAGTAGCTTGTAATATTTTCTTCATGTGGGAATTCCTCCGTCCCCTCCTNCNCGGGGCCACTTGCTACGTGATACCTGATTCTGCAATCTACACACCGAGAAAGCTCGCTAATTTCCTTGCAGTCAACAAAATCACTGAAGTGCTCGTAACTCCTTCCGTATTACAAGCGCTTGTCGCCACATCCAAGGGTACGTCNACAAAGTACANTCTCCAATCCCTCAGAACAATTTGGTTGAATGGCGAAGTAGTCACGAATGAACTAATCCAGCAAGCAAGAAGCCATTTCCCTGACCATCTTCAGATTCTTAACACGTACAGCATTTGCGAATGTCACGATGTAGCCAACTATGATACAAACTGGGCTACACCTGACGTGCCAGGCCCACTTCCAGTTGGATACCCGAGTCAAGGTGTGACTGCTATGGTGGTGCCCATTGGGACAAGCACTCCCCTCTCAGAAGGGATAGGAGAGTTATACATTGGGGGACCAGGCTTAGCAACTGGGTACCTCGGACAACCAAAACTAACCGAGGAAAAGTTCGTCTCTATAGGAAACACCCGATTCTACGCCACGGGAGATCTGGCAGAAATACGAGAAGACAAACTTATACTCGTGTATGGTCGCTGCGACTCGATGGTCAAAATACGAGGCTACAGCGTCTCTCTGGGGGCTATCGAACAAGCACTCCGCACTCATTGCGCTGTGTCTGAAGCTATAGTGCTCGCAAATGGAGACCACCTGGCTCAGCACCTCACTGCCTACGTAATTAGAGACAAGAATTCCTGGTGGAGCATTGACACCTTAAGCTCATATAGCCACGATTTGCGCATCCTGCTATCGGATCACCTGCCTGCACACATGATCCCAACTAAGTATATAGAGATTGAGACTATCCCGATCAATCCAGTAACCGGTAAAGCAGATCACAAGGTACTAGTCGCACTAGATATCCCGCGCAAAAGGGATATAGACCTAATTAACGTGAAGTCCGATAGTCTTGAAACCCTGCTACGACAACTCTGGGCCCATAGCCTAGAAATCGATCAGGCAGCCATTACTCCCACCTCCAACTTCTTCGATCTGGGAGGACACTCGCTATCAGCAGTAACACTAATGCTAGATATAGAAGAATTCCTCGGGACAGAACTTGAAGGCACGGAAGTGTATGACCACCCAATCTTCGAAGACTTCTTGGCCAATTTGAGTTCAGAGCAAAATCATGTAGCTAAGAACTACGATTCACTGAGATACTGGGAAGATGCCAACATTCCACTGAACGACTTCCTTACCTTGCCCACGGAATCTAATGATCAACACGGTCCAAACGGAAATGTCCCTCCAACCGTCCTAATTACTGGGGCCACAGGATTCCTCGGGAGTTATCTCCTAGACTCTATTGTCAACCGTTTCGATCCAGATACAAAAATTTACTGTCTGGTGCGCCATGCACCACTACTCACACCTTATGATAGGTTGCAGAACGCTGCACGTTCCTTAGGAATAAATAGCTTCTCAGTGGCAGCGGACCGGATCATCGCCGTAGAGGGCGATATAGAAAAACCGTACCTGGGATTAGCAAAGAGCCTGTACAAAAAGCTTAGCCACGACGTAACCACTATCTTTCACTGTGCGGCGAATGTTAACCTCCAATATAGCTATGATCAACTGCGCAATTCAATTGTCATGGGCACACGAGAGGTACTCAATTTTGCCACGTACCAAACAGTGAAATCCCTGCATTATGTTTCCTCAAATGCCGTCTTCCCTGACATTCCAGGTAGGCTCTATACTGATAACACCGACATATCCTCATTTGGTTCGACGCTCCGCGGCGGATATAATCAGGCAAAATGGGTCGCCGATCGTTTAACCCAGCGGGCACGAGATACACGAGTTCCCATAAACATCTATCGACCAGGGAATATCGGCCCAACTACAAATACCGGATCTTTCAACCATAAGGACCTGCAAACCTTAATAATTAAAGCCTGCATGATGCTTGGTGTAGCGCCTTCAGAATCCAGTTGGAAATTCGAAATGACCCCAGTAGACATAGTTGCAGATACGATAGTTCAAGCCGCCCTATCAGAAAACTACAACAAAAATTATAATATAGTGCAGGAGACCCCCATCGACTCGTATCTTATTTTTTCCAGATTAGCATCCCTTGGATATATCAGGGGATTTATCCCCGTTGATGAATGGTTTGCTAAGGTCGCAGTACGCGGCAAGACTTTAGTGGACAAGGATTTAATCATTACCGGATCTGCGAAGCTGATGGCAACGCACGCTCTTACGCCGAATGCATCATTTGCTTGTGAAAACCTCATCGCCGCTCAGAGCCAAAATGAGCCATTGCTTACACTTGACACCACTAAGTACATTGACCAATTCTTGCAAGTCATATATACAGCTATGGCCAACGACAACAATCCGGACCCCAATACACCCCCACACAACCAAATACCTCAAGGAAGCACACTATGAAACTTGACGGAAAGATAGCCCTAATATCCGGAGCTAGCCGAGGCATCGGCAGACAAATTGCACTAACCTTCGCAGCAAACGGGGCACACATAGTCGCAGGTGGCAGAAATATAACCGTGGTATCGGCCCTGATAGACGAGATCAGAGCACTGGGTGGCCAAGGAACACCCGTACTCCTTGATGTTACAGACAACGAGCAAGTAGAGAATGCCACCAGAGACACCATAGCATCTCTAGGGCAAATAGGTATTCTGGTCAACTGTGCCGGTGTCATTATCTACGACACCCCCGTATGGAAAACCACGATCGAAGAATGGGATAGCATGATGCAGGTCAACCTAAGGGGTACTTTCTTGTGTTGCAGGTCCGTGGTACCACACATGATCAGACAACAGTCTGGGACCATCATCAATATTGCTTCGTCGTCCGCTCGAATGGCAGACGACGATCTTGGCCCATACACCGCCTCAAAATGGGGCGTTGCAGGATATACCACATCTCTTGCACGTTCAGTGAGGCCGCATGGCATACGAGTCAACGGACTGAACCCAGGATGGGTGGATACAGATATGTCTCGGGCGTTCATACCTGAGGGGGATGCTGAATGGAGCACTCCCACAGAAATATCCAATGCTGCTTTATATCTTGCCACCGATGCTCCACGCGACATGACAGGGCAATTTCTTGACATATTTGGCAGCTAGACTTGTAGACACTAAAGTGCCACTAGCAGCGAACTCTGCTCAAATTCCTCATTGTGATATCATTGCCAGATGCTACGAATGCCAATTTTACATCTGCTCATGGCCACCTTGGTCCTAACGATACTGTCGTGCCAAGGCGAAACGGAACCATACAACTCTGATTCGGCAAGCCTCAGTGCGACAAAATGGCTTGAACTTATCGATTCCCAAAATTACAAGAAAAGCTGGGAAACGGCTTCTATAGCGTTCCAAAACCAAATTGGAGTGGACGACTGGATCAGTACTGCTATGACTGCTCGGGAACCTCTAGGTAAAGTGATTTCAAGAGAATTAACAAATCAAACATACAAAACATCGCTCCCTGAGGCTCCAGATGGTGAATACGTAGTCATGGAATTCACCTCATCCTTCACCAACAAGAAATCAGCAATCGAAACAATTACGCCGATGCTTGACGAAGACGGCCAATGGCGTGTCGCAGGATACTATATCCGATAAGACTTATTACACATACGGAGTGCGAAAGCACCCGAATGTATAACCTAAATTTTCCGGAGTCCAGATGAACATCCTCCGAAGATTCATCGCAATAATCTTGCTGCTGACCCTCATTCCTGTCAGCTCTTCCTTGGCGGTCTCGTCTCTGATCGTAAGCGAAGTGTCTGATCCAATATTCTGGAAAAACCACCTGCACGATTCGGGACTATATAGCATCCTGCACACCGACCAAGTATTGCAGGACGCAGTAATCGAATCTCTGATATCCGAAGAACCATCCTCAGATATAGAGGCATTCATGGAAGAAGCAATCGCGAGGGCATTACTAACCAACTTCAGCAATCCAGAATGGATCGAAGGTACAACCGTTGCGGTCGTGGATGAAGCGATACCCTATCTTTCCGGGAAAAGTGATTCACTCACAATCCAGCCCGAACTGACAAGCAGAATTGCACCAGTACTTAACTCCCTTGAAGAAAGTCTGATAAGTGATGAATTCTACGACATACTACTGATAGAGGCGTGGAAGGCCTTAGAAACAGATCTCTCCAATCTCTCCATATCAGGCATCCCTCTACAGATAAGCATCACCGAGAAAGCATTCATAGCCATACTTCAAAGCAACGAGACAAGGGAATGGTACATCCAGACAGCCACCATTTTGCTAGACGACATGGAAGCGTATCTTGAAGATCAAACGACTGTCCCACCGTCTCCTTTTGATGCGCCATTTGAAGCATTGGTAATAATCTTAAGTCCCCAAATTGCAACCGTGATAGATACGCAAGTTGAACGAATTTTTTCTTTCCTACCGTCCTGTTCGCTGCAAGAGATTGTAGATGCTACAGCCACTAATCCTTCATTAGAAGAAGTTGGTATCGCTCTAATCACTTCAACTTCCCCCTGTGTTCCTCCGGGCATCACCTATCCTATGGCAAAAGAGTTACTAAATGTTGACCTCGAACAACACGTCTCGGACTTGATGTCTGAGATGCTATCAGACGTCATCCAGCAAGATATACGGACGGATGCTGAAGCAGAAATACTTGATATCCTTGGGCCGATCAAATGTGCCATACACAATCCACCCATAGTGGAGGCTACCGCCATCACCATTCCCAATACCGATACACATAGCCCATGCACATCGAAAATGGAACTAGAACCACTACAACAGCTTGCCAAAACGAGGAATGCCTACTTGCCTGCAATCACCGTCCTTCAGTCCCCCTTTGCTCTCCCAATTTCACTACTACTTGCGCTAATCCCCGCAGTCATCGGTTCTCCTAGTCTTCGGGGAAAGCTTAAGTGGCTGTCCGGATTCGCAATACTATACGGAACGATAATCTTAGCTGCAGGAGGCGCACTGTGGACTCTTGGGTCAGTAGTTGAAGAGAATATTGCAACAGAAATACCACAAGAATACCCAACCCTATCGCTGGTAATTTCAGATTTCTTAGGCACCGTATCCCATAGCTTGTCGGGCGAACTCTTGCCCTACGGATCCCTGATTGGGATAAGCGGAATCGGGGTGTTCGTGATAGTACACCTAGCACGTCGCAGAGGGTCAATAAACTCCTCCCAAACTGAGCAGTGAAGCCACTAAGTAAACGACCCGCGGATTAAGCTCATGCGCCCGCCCTTTACCCACGAGTCGTATCAAGGTAAAATGACGTGGGTAATCCAGCACGCAGCACGATTCCCCTAAATAGGAGTGTAGCTCAGCCTGGGCAGAGCACCGGTCTCCAAAACCGGCGGTCGGGGGTTCGAATCCTCCCACTCCTGCCATGACCATCACGAGGGTCCGTCATAACTGACGGACCCTCGTCATTCTCTCCACAATGCCACATCTTTTACGTCATACAGCCCAAAGCACTAAGATCCGATAAATGAAACTTGCTGCACGATTTTGGAGGAATTAACATCTACCATGACAGGGAAGCAGACTGATACCACAAGAGAGTGGTACCCCTGCCCGGACTCGAACCGGGGCACACGGTTTAGGAAACCGTTGCTCTATCCGCCTGAGCTACAGGGGTAAGTGGTGGAGATAGGGGGACTCGAACCCCCAACCTCGGCATTGCGAACGCCGCGCTCTCCCAGTTGAGCTATATCCCCAGACTCTTTGAGTGTATAGGTTGGCGTGGTTCTGTGTGTCGCGATTATAGCAACCGTATTTCCCGAGTGTCAATTAAGATGCTTGGAGCAATGTACAAGACATGCTATCCTGTTCGTAGATACAATTTCACTACTACTCTACAGTTGTTAAAGCAAACTCAACTTACGGCACAGCGTGCCGAACAGTCAGGGGGATATCTGTGCCCAGAGCACCACGGGGAACAAACGATGTACTTCCAGCCCAACAGCACTACTGGGAACATGTCGAGACGGAAGCCGAATCAATATGCAAGATTTTTGGGTTCGACCGAATTCGCTTACCCATGTTTGAAGATTCATCATTATTCGTGAGGGGTATAGGGGAAGCAACTGATGTGGTGGAAAAAGAAATGTATACGTTTCTTGATCGAGGAGGTGATTCGTTAACCCTTCTCCCAGAAGGGACTGCATCAGTATGCCGGGCCTACATCCAACACGGCATGCATACTATGGTGCAACCAGTGCGGTTATTTTACTTCTCGCCCATCTTCCGTTATGAGCGCCCCCAATCAGGTCGGTACCGCCAACATCATCAGTTTGGAGTAGAAGCGCTCGGTTCCGAGGATCCAATTATAGACGCTGAAATTATTGAACTAGCGAGATCCTTCTTGAACCGGTTGGGATTATACGACACAACCCTATTTGTGAATTCAATTGGCTGCCCCACGTGTCGAGTTCCTTATGGCAAAATATTGAGGGAGTATTACCAAGATAAATTAGACACAATGTGCCAAGACTGCCAGTCACGATATTCCAGAGCTCCCTTGCGTCTCTTGGACTGTAAAAAACCCACATGTCAACCCTTGGCTCTTGACGCCCCACATACTATAGACCACCTCTGTTCCGATTGTAGTCAGCATTGGGAACAACTCTTGAACTACCTCTCTGCAATTAATATTCCGTTTGAGATACGCCATAGTATTGTCCGTGGTTTAGACTATTACACGAAAACAGTTTTCGAATTTCAGCCAAATAACGAAGCAGGTTCCCAAACTACAATCCTAGCTGGCGGAAGATATGACGGATTGATATCCCAAATTGGAGGCCCGTCGACTCCTGCTATCGGATTTGGGTCTGGAATTGAGAGGCTGGTGATGAATATTCAGGCCCTTCAGGCCAGATCGCCTGCCGACAATGAAAGACCGGTAGTAATAACCGCAGCAGGATCAGTAGATCAGCACATTCTAGTCCAGAAAGCTGCAGAATTGCGCAGTCAGAATATCTATACTACGATAGTCCCATCTGGAAAAAGCATGAAAGCCCAGATGCGGTATGCTGGAGCCATAAATGCTCGATTTGTAATCGTTTTAGGAGAGCAGGAACTATCATCCGGAGTCATTCAAGTCAAAGATATGGATAGTGGATCTCAAGAGGAGATATCAGCAACATCACTTCCCGGACATATCATCTCACGACTGCAATCCACCCAGAGCTAACGAAAGTCAATAAGTATACCTCGTGCACATGACATGATTCTATCTTAGTCAAGGAGCTAATTTCTGATGCAAGCGAGCATAACCCAACAGCTCGAGACCATTAACGAACGCTACAAAGAGCTAGAAGACACCATCAACAACCCAGAATTTGCTACGGACTACTCCAAGATACAGGAAGTTGCAAAAGAGAAGTCAAGTCTTGAAAGTGTTGTGGCGCTTTACCATCGATACCGAAAAGTACAAACAGAAATCAATGACACCGAAGAAATCATAGCTCATGAAAATGATAAAGAGCTCGTGGAACTTGCACTGGACGACCTGTCGAAGCTCAAGATTGAGGTTGGGACCCTTGAGATAGAACTTTTAGCAGCTTTGCGCCCTAAGGATCCAAGAGACTCAAAGAACGTAATTATTGAAATACGAGCTGGCACCGGTGGGGGTGAAGCTAGTCTCTTCGCTGGAGACCTGTACAGAATGTATGCAAGATATGCAGAAGAGCATCGATGGGCTATCGACATCCTCAATAGTAGCGAAACAGAACTCGGTGGAGTTAAAGAAATCGTTTTTCAGCTCAATGGCAAAGGCGTTTATGGTCGACTGAAATTCGAAGGCGGAACCCATAGAGTTCAGCGTGTACCTGCTACGGAAACCAGTGGAAGAATTCATACATCAGCTGCAACAGTAGTAGTATTACCTGAAGTCGACGAAGTAGAAGTTGAAATACGGACCGAAGACCTAGACATTGAAACGATGCGAGCCGGAGGTCACGGTGGACAAAATGTTAACAAGGTTTCGTCGGCCGTTCGCATTGTACATCGCCCCACTGGACTGACTGTAGCGTGTCAGGACGAAAGGTCCCAACACCGCAATAAAGACAAAGCAATGGCGATACTCCGTGCACGCCTTTTCGATTTAGAACAAAAAAAGCAAGCCGAAGAAATTTCAGCAGAGCGACGACCCCAAGTTGGATCAGGCGATAGATCGGAAAAAATCCGCACCTATAATTTCCCCCAAAACCGAGTCACTGATCACCGAATTGGGGTAACCCTACACAATTTACCGCAAATGCTTAACGGACAGTTGGATGGTCTGCTCGACCAGTTAAGCGCTGCTGCAAACGAGAATTAACATTCCGGTTGCCACCAGTCTCTCAATACTCCTAAACCAGTTGATGTTATCAAGATTGCATCAGGCCGTAACGCTCATTGAAAGGTAAGCTCTGTGAACCTTCAAGATCTTTACAACTCCGTTGCAGAACGTCTGGACGAAGCAGGCATATCTGAATCGAGACTCGAAAGCCAGCTNCTNATACGACACGCNTTTTCCTTTACTAAACCAGATTTTTACGCGAAGTTACATGACAACAATCTCACACAGCAAGGNCTAGCACNCCTTGAGNCCACAGTAAANCAACGAATTCAAAGGANGCCACTAGCATACCTTCTGGGAATGAGGGAATTCTATGGCAGAGAATTCTCTGTTGACCCATCTGTACTCATTCCTCGACAGGAAACCGAAACACTTATTGACCACTGTATCGAAATCCTAGCGTCAGCGTCCCCTCATGACGTGCTCGTTGGTGACATCGGCACAGGGAGCGGAATCATAGCAGTTACTCTGGCACTAGAGATACCTCATCTCCAGCTCATCGCAATTGACGTATCTCCCGATGCTTCGGCCATGGCTCTCCACAACTCAAGAAACCTTGGAGCAGCTCGTTCTGTTCATTGCATAACAGGGAATCTCCTCACACCACTGAAATGTAAGTTTGACCTCATAGCGGCAAATTTACCGTATATAGCAACTCACAGCCTCTCACAGCTACAACCCGAAGTGTCTCGATATGAACCCACTTTAGCACTAGATGGAGGCAAAGAAGGACTTGATCTCATCACCCAATTATTAAATCAAGCCCAAACCGCCATAAAGCCAACTGGACATATAGTGCTTGAAATTGATCCTGCCCTTGGACCGCCTGTGGTAAGGCTTGCACAGGAGTATTTCCCTGGATCTGATACGACTCTCATAAATGACCTCAATGGTGATGCCCGAATCCTGAGCATACAGGTGTAATTCGCACATATTGACAGGGACAAATACTGCAGCGATACTTCCGTCATTACCATCAGGGGAGATCACATGACACTACAAGACCCACAAAACGGCCAAGACAATCTTGCCCAAATACTAAAAGAATACGGGCACGCGATGATCCGAGTTGGTCAACTGGAGAAGGAATTAGCTCTGGCGAATCAACACCCTCAGTTACAAAAACAAGACGATTCCCCAGTCAAAGTACAGCCCCAAAAAGAAGTAATGGATCTAGAACTGAAACTACAAGGTCGTGAACAGGAGTTGGTTGCTCTTCGCCTTCAACTAGAAACGACCCAAGCTGAACTGACGGACACAAAAAACAAATTAAAATTGGCTGCCGAAGGAAATTACATCCGACACCGAAAGAACAAAGAAAAACGATCTGGATTGAAGAGATTGCTAATGGGAAGGGATTAACATTGAGACATATCCTCTATGAAGCTTAATCACAAGAATCGCTGATATCCCCACCCCTCCTCTTCTTGGAAAGTATACCCGTGTCCTTGATACCTGACATGTGATTCACTCAAAGCAGGGATTGCAGCTACCTCCTGATCAGTGAATGTACCTGAACTCTCTCCTCTAACCAACCCCCACAGATGTTCCCCCATGTCCAAATTTTTTGACTGAATCAGTACGCTGAGACCCCCAAGGTAAGCTGGATCCACTAGATGTCGCAACCCTACTTGATTGGCAATGCGCTCTTGATGACTGAATCCCATACGAGAAACAACTTGAAAACATTTATCCCATCCAAGGTTTCTTAAGAACTGCCCTTGTTCAAGTAATCCTAGATACTCCAACCCATACTGAGCTCCGGCGTTGATCAAGCTAGTAAAATCAGCGTGAGCTGTTATATCCTTTTTTCCGACCATTTTGAGCGGATTCCCTGCCTGCGTCTGGCGATAGTAGGTCTGCAGTGTACCTACAGGGCGATTGTATAAAGGTTTTGCCCAATCACCATAATCAATCGTTATCACTATGCCTCTGTCCAAACACGCTGCCACAGCCCGTGCCCAATCATCAATATGAAGGTTCATCTCACCATTGAGACCGTCCTGAAGGGGTATATCTAAATCCTGCAACCGGATCTGGATATGATCAGTTGATGGCTCGTCAAAAATTTCAATAAACTCTCCCTGTTCCCCGAGTTGCACGTAGGCTTCAGTCAGTATCCCATCTTGAACCCTAAACCGGTGTACAGGATATGCATCAATCAACTCATTAGATATAACGCAACCGACACCACCTAGTATTGGTAAAGTGTAGGAGTTAACATACTGGAGATTTTGGTGCGACTTTTGTTTGCCAAACGGATTTGAAGTGCAATCTATAGCAAGATAACTAAGAGATTCATAAAAATCCGGAATAGCATATCTCAAAAAATCGAGCACATCGCAGGCAAGGGTTCCATTACCGGCTCCTTGCTCTAGGATAAGAAATTCATCCGGGCGCCCCATGATAACCCAAATCTGGTAGGCTTGCCGCCCGATTAACGCACCAAACACGGGATGTGCCAGTGGACTAGTCACGTAATCGGAACCACTAAAACCGGAGACCGAGCCAGCGTAGTATCCTTTACCAGGTGCGTACAACGCCAACTCCATGTATCGTGCGAAGGTTATTCGTCCGGAACGGCTAATCTCTTGCCGTATGTCATCGCTCAAACTCGACAAATCGCTCATTTCTAGCCTACCTACTATGCCGAGTCAATGGCCTGAGTGATATATTTGGTACCGCTATCAAGGTGGGAGATAAGCCCTTAACCAGATTATGGGACTTATTTCGCCGTGCTCGTCGTAGCTGCAGCTTCCGTGGCAGCTCGATTCTTCGCCTTGTCTGCTTCGCCCTCCCAGCGTGTCATCGGCAGGGAGTTACGAAATTCACGAGCCTCGCCACAATGTCTGCACACGCCATCACTTGTCGGCCCACTCGGGCTTTCGATGACCCAGAAGTGCTTGCACTCCGTTTCCTGATATTTAGTCGGTTCAAGTACCACTACCATGTAGCTACCTCCAGAATTAGACTCTCACGATCAATCTTCCAGATCCTATCGCTGGTGTATCGGCACATATTCAACATCTTCAGGTCCTTCGTATTTAAGCAAAGGCCTTATTAGAATGTTATTGGATAACTGCTCAGTTACCTGGAGCGTCCACCCAGGGATACGTCCAAGGGCGAATATTGAGACAAATATGTCTTCAGGGAGGCCTAACAGGTGATAGATAGATCCAGCCCAGAAATCCACGTTAACGTGAATACCACGAGCTTTATACGGCTCCATTGCCTCAGCAACACGACTCAGTATACGGAACCATTTAGGATCTCCACGCTCTTCTCCCAGCTTTTGGCATCGTGCCCGAAGATGTCTTGCACGTGGATCCTCAGCCTTGTATACCCGGTGACCAAACCCCATGATCCTTCCGCCACTACCCAGCACGTCGCTCACGTATTTTTCTGCAGCTGATTCCTCTCCGATTTCTATGGCCATCTTCATGACTTCTTCGGCAGCTCCACCATGTGATGGGCCCTTAAGGGTCGCTATTGCTGACGTGATGGCAGCATGGACGTCCGCTTGAGTTCCTGCTGCTACACGAGCGGCGAAAGCCGAAGCATTTGCGCCATGTTCAGCATGCAACACGAAATCTGTATCCATAAGCCCAGATTCATTCGCCGTAGGCTCAGTCCCTGTGAGCATGTACAAGAAGTTGGCAGCATGCCCAAGGTTTGAATTTGGCACGACCGGGTCAAGCCCCTGCCTAATACGATGATGGTAGGCAACTATCGTGGGGGCCTGTGCAGTCAACCTGATACCCTTTTCACGGCTACCCTCGACACTCATGTCACTGATATCCGATGAGGGATCTGTACCAGCAAGCGCGGATATAGCGGTCCTGAGGACATCCATCGGATGGGCATTTTGAACCAGCCTGATTACGGAAATCACCTCTTCAGGAATTTCCCTGCTCCCTTTGAGTTTCTTATCAAATTCCTCAAGTTGAGCAGTAGTTGGAAGCTGTCCGTACATCAGCAGATAGAAGGTTTCCTCTGCTGAGGAATTCTCAGCAAGGTCGTGAATATTGTAGCCACGATAAATCAGTCTGCCCTGCTCACCATCCACGAAACTCGCTGATGTCGTGTCGAAATACACTCCACGTAGACCGCGAATTACCTCAACCTCATCTGCCATACTTNAAGCTCCTTACGTCAAATTCAAAAGCTGAGACCCTAGTAACGAGCGGCAAAAGAGTTAACAGTGCCATGGTTCGCCCTAGTGTATCTCACAACAGGCGTGCTCTTATATGGAAGGTCCTGTTCCAGCCCAGATTGTTATTGTGCGATACGACCACTAAGGCGNANTTGGTGGCTCGCCAATTCGGACGTCAGCGTCATTGAGAAATTTACGCTCGGNTAGGCAGCATTNATGCTGCCGGCACCTAGTGGCATNGCGNAAAATTCNCTTGCCGGCACGCCATCTATTGTACTAACGCAGGAAAAAGGTGTCAACTGAANCCAAGAGACGTANATATATCGTGATGAGTAACGGCTTACGGGAAACGGGAGTAGAGAAGATTACAGCTATTTGCTATACTCAGGTTCCATAGCGTTACCTGTGGGCTGGTAGCTCAGCTCGGTAGAGCACCTGACTTTTAATCAGGGTGTCCAGGGTTCGAATCCCTGCCGGCCCACCATAATACCCCTTCACNTAAGCCTACCCTTGGTTCGCTATACTATCCTTTATTNACCCTAAAGTGACTCATACTGGATCCCGCCCATAGCGATAATCAACTCAAACTCTTTTGAACTAACCGGCTGCACGGACAANCGGGNATTCTTAACCAGTACCATATCCAAAAGNTCAGAAACTCCNTTGATAACTTGAAGGCTTATCAGCTCTTCAAACCGCTTCACTGGCTCAATGTCAACCATGTACCACAACGGTTTGTCGATGGTCGATCTAGGATCCGGATGCTCCGAANCGGGTTCCCAAGCGGTATTATCCGGATAGCCATCTCGAACCACACGGGCGACCCCTATAATGCCACTTGGGCTGGCATTGGAATGATAAAACAACACGAAATCCCCAACTTTAACTTGATCCCTCAGGTAATTTCGGGCAGTGTAATTACGAACGCCATCCCATTCTGCTATCGCGTCGGCCACCAGATCATCCCAAGAATAAGANCCTGGTTCNGATTTGAATAACCAATACTGCATTCGGTCATTCACCTTTCCGCGAATCTAAAGCGATTGCTTGAAACGACTAAAATCCTCACCATGCCCTTGGTAGTGTTGCGACGTTTCTTGGCTTATTGAATCACCGGTGAAAGTCCCCNCTTCGAAAACATGCTCATCACAGGTTTGAAGGAAATCAACCAAAGCCNGATGAGTATCTCGGAAATGAGCCCAAATCAAAGCAGGTGCCAGATCCTTCCNCTCAGTAACATGGCTTTCGTTGAGTGCATCAAGCTCCTNCCCTGATTGACCAANCCATTCGGGCTTCTCACCNCTAGCCTCAAACTTCCTCACTAAGAGAATAGTTTCATTATCCCAAGCTGCGATATGAANNAGACCTTCATGAACGTTCCAATGTCCTATNGCTCCNGGGCGAACCCTGTCTTCCTCGCGAAAGCTTTCAGCAATCGTAACAAACGCATTCCATTCTCGCTCGATTGACTCCAAGACATCTTGTCTGGGCATACTCATCTCCCCCTCAGGTTATTTATGGTTCTGGTTTCCTGCCACCAGAAAATTTTGGCGAAAGCGCAAGTACACTGACTACTTAGCAAAATTTTCGGNCCACATCTCAGTTCGTGTCAAAGTGTTACANCTAATTGAGGTCCCCTCGANAAAAACANNCCCCTTCTATCACTCTCCNCTATAACCNGGACATTCNCTCNAGATATCTCAGTTACTGATTTCATCGCANGTATTCTGTCAAGGAGNNTAGTTTNCACTGGTTACTTATAGTGAATACTATTGTCGTCTTCAGTCANTCTTATTTCTTCTTCNACGNTCATATCTCTGGGTAATCCAAAAAGATCCCATGGGGTAAAAGATTCGACAAATTCTTTGGCCTCTTCAAATGACCCCAACCCTTTGACCGCACGNCCAGGATCATACCCAAAAGTAACTGCAAGCGCCTCAAACCCACGCGAGGTCTCCCGAATACCCCCGAGTTCTCTCTCTTCTCCCTCGTCTGCCAATATCAATCGAAACCTATTNCTGTATTTCTGCCAAAATATTTCCATACTGATTCCCTCGCTGACTACTATGAATGATAATNTCCNTACANTTGAGCCTCTCGGTCTCTTCAGATTAGCATATCACACTTATCTGGCAGGAGNTGAAAAGGACAATCTANACCCAATCAGCTGATGCTGCTGCGCTTTTTCTGCATCACACCAGTTTCGGGTAACATAAAGGTTGTTATCACGAGAGACCATGAGAAGATGGCCAGTANCCAGAACCCATACATNTANGATCCGAAAATATCCGCCAAAGTTCCCACCAAAATCGGAGCACAAAAGCTGATAAATCCCCCTATAGTAAAAATACAGGCTAGGATCGCCGCAGTCTGCTCTTCAGTAGCTCCATCTACCTCCATGGGAATCGTCACATGAAACGGCGTATACAGCCATGAGGAGGCCCCATAAATTATCAATATCACATAGAGGAAATCAGACGTAGCAAAAACACTACTTGCNATACCAGTAACTCCAAGGATTAGGCCTGAAACCAACAAAAACGGTTTGCGCCTCGGCACCTTGAGCGCCAAGATGCCGGCGACAAAGACNGTAACCATNCCAGCCAATGGCAAAAGGGAAGTTGCCTCACCAGATTCTCCTAAATCCATGCCATGAATCTCATAATAAAATGTCGGGAGCCACGTTGATAACGCGACATACTGAGANAAGGGACCAGCATCAGCCAAGGCAAGCANGACTGTTAATTTTGAGATAAAGACTTTTCTTATAGATGCCAACGTCAACGGTTTGGCAGCTGTCTCAGCAGCCGGATTAGTGCGNGCTAATAAGAACCACAAGATAGCCCCAAGCAAAGATGGCANGCTNTATAGAGCAAGCCCATTTTTCCATCCAATCCAATCTGCTACCCACTCCCCAGTATACAAGGAAATTGCTATTCCCCCGGACATCATAGCGAGATTNAGTCCATTAACTAAGGGTAATTCCTTCGGNGGAAACCACTGCATGAGGACCGTAAANAGTAAAGGAATAACCCCAGCAGCGCATACACCGAATATCATCCTCATACCNAAAAGCATCACAAAGTTATCAGCAGCAAACGAGAAAATCGGAATCGCNGCAANTATCCCGAATACAGAAATAAGGGTCACTATCTTCACCCGCCCAACGAGCAGCACACATGGTATCGCCATTGCAGCATTAGCTAGTAAGATGCCAGCGACCAACAAGCTTGCGGTACTTCTGTTCACTCCGTAATCATCCATAATGACCGGTGTTATGGGGGACACATTTAAAAATACCAAACCAGTCGAGAGACTTAGAAGCAAACTCAGCGAGCCTATCACATACCTATACCTNTTAGTTACNACGCCCAAGCCACTCTCCATTCACCGGCAATCCACCGGAACAGCAAAGTTTCAACGTGAACCTACAAGATAGTGAGACATCGGAACGACAGGAATCAAACCAAGCTCTATGGCCCTTAAGTAATTTTCGTAAGCCTGNGAATCAATCCACGGAGTGAAAGCAAGAAANGCNTCCAGATCATCAAANCCACNCCCCTGATATTCCCTCATCTGGTAAAGGCGAGCCAGAATCCATGTACGCCACTTATCAAGGCCGTGGGCTGACGCACCTANGAGCCCTATCCATCGAGCTTCTGATTTTGTCACAGCACGGATTTCACCGCCACTACGAATGATTATAGCCTCCAACACGGGAATTACCTCCCGTGCTTCTAAAATATCCGAATCTCCAATACTCCAATCAACCGAATCATTCCTCCTCGCCATTTCACGCACCCATCGCTGTATTGTTCGAAGATGGGGTATAGGCTCATCACTTGACGNGCTCAACTCTCGGTAAATATCCGTAGCCGAAAGATCATGAACAATAGCCAACTCNAGAACTTTTTCGTAAATGTTTACAGTTGCAATAGCCATGCTAATAATAGATATTGATTGTCGTTTTATTCAANNATTATGTCGTTTACCTNAAATATCATATCATTTCCCGTAAATACCAACAAGATATAGTTCTGTACTCCTATCACTTGCTCTTTCAATTCAATAAAAGATACAATCGCCCTACTTAAAAAGAACTGAAGAGGAGAGCACAGCATGAGCCCCGAACAGCTTGGACAAATTGACAAACCATCAGCATCCCAATATATGGGGAAAAAGATCCTNTTTCTCGTCCCGCTGCTACAACAACTCGCATCAATGCCGCCAGACGGAGAAGCTATCCTCAAAGGGTACTGGACGCAAGTTGACGACCAGATCGACAGTTTGGAAACTGGGCTAGGACCAGTAACTCGAATTTACCATGAATATATTGAGGAAGGAGGCGATTCTGGTCTTGAAATTCTCAGATCTACAGGGGTCGGCTCTATAGAAATTACAGAGTCTCGATGTNCAAAGGGCGCTACCTTAATCGAAATTGAAGATCGGGAATTGCTGGCTGCAACGATGGACTGGGAGCTCTATCTCAAACAGTTGCTCAGCTTCCCATTTCGCAGTGCTACCGTGGTCAAGCATCTCCATGAGTGGCACACAGATACCATCAAGAGTCGCTATGATCATATACTGCAATCCATAACTGATTCGTTAACGGTCGACGAACCAGGAATTCTTTTTATCAGTGAGAACCATCAACTACAATTTCCGGCAGATATCCAAGTATTCTATGTAAGCCCCCCAGCACTCACTGATTACAAACGTTGGATGGAAACATTACAAGCAACACAAAAAGCTGANGCTGAGGCATCAAATCCTGAAAGCCCTGATGACACAACTACGGAATCTGTGAACGAATCGTAATCGGATAGATTGACACGTGGATTAGCCTTGGATATCATTGGCTAGTTCATACTGCGCAGCGTGAGCACTTTCGAGTGCTTAGGGGTGGAAATTTCACTCTCGTCGTAGTTACCATGCCGAGGTGGTGGAATTGGTAGACACGCTGTCTTGAGGGGGCAGTGGGCATTGCCTGTGTGGGTTCGAGTCCCGCCCTCGGCACCAAAACTAAGCAAGGCGACGTAGCCAAGTGGTTAAGGCAGAGGTCTGCAAAACCTCCATCGGCGGTTCGAATCCGCCCGTCGCCTCCAACAACCCGCCCCGTAGAACTTCCATCGACCCACACCGAAGTCGTCGAACTTCTACACAGCTTCACAGACAGTTTTCCAAATATCCCCAGTGTCTGATATAGTGACTAAGTTATCGTTTCCCAAAAGCAAAATGTGACTAGTCTTACATCTCTGAACGCACTTGCCCAGGTGGCGGAATGGCAGACGCGGCGGACTTAAAATCCGCTTCCCGTTTTGGGAGTGAAGGTTCGAGTCCTTTCCTGGGCACCA
>PBAZ01000017.1 GCA_002717565.1 Chloroflexota bacterium | reverse complement strand
GCTTTATAGGCACTGGCATCAATTTCAATCTCACTCCCTACCTAACGGATAAGGGTTTTGCGGCCACCGATGCAGTTACCATATTGATGGTGTGGTCATTCTCAGGTATAGCAGGGTCACTAACTGCTGGAATACTTGCGGAAAAACTCAAGAATCAATTCCTAAGCATCGGATTTTATATCGGGGTAGCCTCTGGTATAGCAATCTTGCTGACTGTCAGGGATATGCCAACCGGAATAATCTTCGCGGTAATTCATGGTAGCTTTTTTGGGGCTGCCCTGATAATGCAACACATAATGCTTGCAAATTATTTTGGCTCTGCCTGGATTGCCACCATTAGGGGAGTTCTAGTCCCATGGCAATTGCTTGGCAATGCGCTTGGTCCATTAGCCGCCACACTAGTCTTTGACACCACCGGAAGCTATGAAGCCATTTTGTTTACTTATTTGTTGTTACACATAATTATTTGTATCGCAATATTCAATGCTCCTCGTCCCACCAAAAACCTAACGATCTAATACTTGGCATTCCAGATGCATAATAAGTCAATCGCAAAGAAAGGATCCAGCTATCTTATGAATAAACAAATCCTGATTTTATCAGTCTCAATCCTATTGGCATTGTTCACCGGATTCATGCCAATGTACTTGGCGTACTCGTCACAATCTGACAGAATCGCGCTACTTGAATCCAACGAAGCCGAAATCGTCAAAGCAAATGCAGCACTGTTCGAGGAAATCACTGCCCTTCGAATAGACCAGGCAAAAGAAGATTGCGATTGAAACGTTCTGGGAAACGACTCTATACACGTCGGGAGAACTCCAATTATGACGCAAAACTATTTCTTATATCATGCTGGGTGCGAAGACGGATTCGCATCTGCATTAGTGCCTTGGCAAATTTTTGGGTCGGATGCAAAGTATATACCGGTAAGTCATGGTGACCCCCCTCCTCAGTTACCAGCCAATGCATCGGTAGTCATAACTGATTTTTCATACAAGCGAGATACTATCCTGAACATAGCAGACTCAGTCGAAAAACTAGTCATCCTCGACCACCACCAAACCGCACAGGAAGAATTACGGAACCTAGATTTCGCACATTTTGATATGGAAAAATCTGGGGCAACTCTATCATGGGAATATTGGCATCCTGATCAGCCAACCCCTGATCTTTTCCTATATGTTGAAGATCGCGATCTCTGGAAATTTCAACTTGATAACAGTACAGAAATCAACGCTGCAATCACTTCTTACCCATTCGATTTCGAGATATGGAACAACTTTGATATATCTAAATTAGCTATAGAAGGGATTCATATTTCACGCTCCATCCGCCAACAAGTAGTACGCATTGCTGATCGAGCCATGATGCAGATGATAAGCGGGTACGAAGTACCCGTGGTTAATACTTCCACACATGCAAGTGACATCCTAGATGAACTCTGCAAGAGATACCCCAAAGCGCCGTTCGCTGCTTGCTTCTACGATAACGGCCGAGGTGAACGTCGGTGGAGCCTAGCTTCTACAGAAAATTTTGATGTTGGAACTCTTGCCCGAGAGCTCGGCGGGGGCGGCCACTATCATAGGTCCGGCTTTCTAGAAAAATACTAGACCAAGGCACAAGAGCAAGGAGGATATATGACGGCTACTGCTCAGCGAGAGCTTCTTCGCAAACATTTATCAGACAATCACTGCATACAGCCAGCTTCGGTATTTGATCCTATCTCCGCCAGAATTGCATCATCACTCGGACTGAACATTGGCATGCTTGCAGGATCAGTAGCATCTGGGGTCGTTATAGGTGCTCCTGATATTACGCTAATAACCCTATCGGAACTGGTAGAACAAAGTAGACGCATAACTCGTGCCAGTAACATTAGCCTGATTGTTGACGCGGACCACGGCTACGGAAATGCTCTTAACGTAATGAGAACTATCCAAGAGTTGGAAAATGCTGATGTAGCTGCTCTCACGATCGAAGATACATCACTTCCTCCACTATTTGCTGGTTCCGGGGATTCGCTTATATCAATCGATGAAGCAAGAAAAAAGTTGCATGCCGCTCTTCAATCCAGAAAAGATCCAACGACAATTATAGTTGGCAGAACTTCGGCGATGGGATCAGAGGGAATAGAGGGAACACTGAAGCGAATTGAAGCTTATTCGGCCACTGGCATTGATGCTCTTTTTTTCACAAGAATCACTACAATTGACCAATTAAAAGCCATCCATCAGTCTACCAGTTTACCAATTTTTCTAGGTTCCGCCCCTCCGGCCCTCCGGGATCCATCCCTTTTAGCTGATCATGGCGTTCGTATCTCCATCCAAGGCCACACGCCGTTTGAGCAGATGATTCTCGGGCTCTACTCATCTATGCAAGAACAGGCACAAATCAACTATCAGTCCCATGAAAAACTTTCCGACGAAGCAATTATCCAAATTGCTCTGGCCTCACAGGAATATAAAGAATGGCAACAAGACTTCTTACAATGAATTATTCGTGCATACAGGGTGACTAATCCACAATAGGTAAAGAGTTTAGATTAATTATCCTAACCTAGTAGCATAAGCTCTGATCACCAGTAATTCACTCATTCATAAGAGAGGATGCTGCCATACTAAAATAATCTAAAAGTAGTCTCTTATCCTCACTATCCACTGTGGATTCATTAACTGCATCTGACATATGCTGAACCCATGCATTCCGTTCTTCCAGTCCAATAGGGAAAGATGCATGACGCATACGCAACCGAGGATGCCCGCGCGTTTCATTATATATAGAAGGACCACCCCAGTACTGGACCAAAAACGCTGCAAGATTAGCTTTTCCAGGATTTAAATCCTCCGGGTACATAGGACGCAACTTCTCGTCGGTGATAACCCGCAAATAAAACCGATCCACTAAATCGGTGAAAAACTCCCCACCACCCACTCTGTAGTAGAGACTCTGCTCAGTCTGTTTATCCCCTGATTCGCTCATATTAGTACGCCCGATGGTTAAATGCCGCATTATTCGCGGATAGGCTAGCCACTACAAGATTAACTTCGCACATTCGTTGTCATACAGCGCTGCATCAATTCGTTCCAGAGTATTATCCAAGTATTGTTTTGCCCGAGAACTCGTCCAATCACAAGGACCTCCAGTCACCGCCCAAAACACTGTTAAGTCTAAATATGCCCAACGATAGTCAATGAGGCACTGATCAAACGAGTACCCAGTGATACCCTTATCGACCAAAAGAGAATGGTATAAGACAAGAAAATCAATCTCATACTCTGCTCGCTCTTTTGTCGTTAGAGCTTCACACAAGAAAGTAGCTACATCATAAACTCCTCGACCTTCAGTACAATACTCCCAATCAAAAATAGTTAATGGGCGTTGATCCTGATGATTTCCGAAAAAACAATTATCTGGCCTATAATCCCCGTGAACTAGCGTAGTAGGCGAACCCGAAAGATACCTACGAACAGTTCCTATATATCGCCCAAGATTCTGCCCAAATACCCAAAGCCTATCAGGCATCATGCCTTGCGACTTATTCATCAGTATATTCCAAGATCGGTCATACTCTCGTGCATAAAAGCTCGCATCCTCATTCTTTTGAGGCAACCAGGCGTATTGTGCAACCCCAGAATCATTCCACCACTTAGCTTGGAAATCGGCCAAACAGCGAATGGCTAGGTCGACGTCATCCAATGAGCATCCTGCAACACTGTCACCGGGACGGGCTTGAGCAAGATCCTCAATTATCAAGATTGAATTTCCAGTTGCCGCATCAAATCCGCTAAAGTACAAAGTTGGAGTAGGCATATCTGTATTTCCACCTATATCCTGATAAAACATGTTCTCTCTCTGACCTTCCCCTGCTCTATCATTTAAGGCTTGTATTTCAGGATCTTGCGATGGGAATTTTGCCACCAAAGTCAAATCTGAAGAGCTAGCCCCTTGGCCAATCTGGAGTTTCAGGCGAACTACCTGATTCATAAAACCCTTCCCCTCGCCCAAGACGTCAAAGGAAAAAGAGGTGATATTACTATCAAGAACTAAACCGCTTGAGTCAGATCTCAAGGCATGATTTAGCCATTCAATAGTAACCTCACCAGCGTTGCTTGGTAGTTCATAATGCTTCATGGTGGGGACTTTGCCATTTAAAGGTGATAGCGTCAACCACTGTTTTAGGGAATCAGCCTAGATTCTCACTCTACGGAACCGAAGCGAAGACGAATCACCGAATTCCGAAAACTAAAAATTCTTCGCAAGACATTACGCACAAACATCCTATGAACCAATCGACCAACGAACCAAAATGGCAGGCGATAGGTCACAGTGTCCTGCATAAGAATCGTCCCATCTTCTAGGCGAGAAAATGCATGTTCATGTATCCATAAAGAATATGGCCCCCGCTCTTGCACATCAATGAACCCGTTTAAAGGGTCCCACAACCATATCTTAGTAGTCCAAGGGAGAGGAATTACCCATAACTTGATCGTATATTTTATGATCGCACCAGACTCCATTTCTTGTGGCATTGACATGATACGAAACCCTAACCACGACGGGGTCAGCAATCCCAAATTCAATGGCGAGGAGAAAAAAGAAAATAACTCATTTATATCCGACCTCAACACCACACCCGCCTTTAGCTGAAAATCCCCCTTCGATCGATCTAGACCGTCTTCCCGATCACTCTTAGACGGCAAATACTGTTTAATTTCTACATCAGGATGACTATATTCCTGTTTAAGAGCGCACTCTATCGTGTCAAATTGAAACTTGAACCCGTAACGTTTTAATACATCAGGAGTCGCATTTTGACTATTGGTCAAAACAGTCACACCTTCGCCAAAAACCAATCGCAGCGCAAAAGCAGGAACCGGTATGACAAATTTACAAAACGTGAGATCCTTGATATGCCAAGCAATCTTTTTTGCCGGTACTGGCCAGGGGGCCGTGCAGTTAATCGGTCCACTGATCGTCTTGGTATTGATACAATAACCGATCACCCTCACCACATCAGTCAAGTGAATCCACGGCACGAGTTGTTTTCCGTCCCCGATGAAAGTTCCGATTCCTAAATCAAAGGTGGGACTAATTTGCGAAAGAATGCCACCTTCTCGACCCAAGACAACGCCCAAGCGCAATATACAGACCCTCGTATTCTCAGATTCAGCTAGGAGAGCTGCTTGCTCCCATTCATCACACAAATCAGCCAGATACCCTGAGCCCTTTGGAGAGACATCTGACAATAACTCCGATTCGCGGTCTCCGTAATAACCAACAGCACTGGCAGAAATAAAAATCGCCGGTGGACTAGCACACTTTTGTATTTCTTGGGATATCATTTGGGTAAAATCCACTCGGCTGCTCCAGAAAACCCTCTTTTTCCTTTCTGTCCATCTAACCCCCGCCAAACTATTACCAGCAAGATTGACTACAACATCAGCTAATTCAAGTTGGGAGTGCAAATCTTCTCTATTGCCATCAAACACTGCCACATCAACACCGTCACCCACCGAATCTCGCACTCCTTGAAAATCCTTAATCTTAGATAGCGTAGTGAACGCAACCACGCGATGTCCTTGACTCATCAGATACGAGACTGTAGCTCTGCCTATGAATCCTGTTGCACCAGTAACCAAAATTCGCATGTGTTCTTATCACCCTCCGCAATACGCCACCTATTTATTTTAGCATGCCTGACAGCCAGGCATACATTAACCGAATAACCTGTTAGCTACAGATCTTGACATAGATCTGATCAGCTTATAGGTTGTAGGTCAGGCACATTCGCCAAATCACTTAGTATGAATCCCATAGAGGGATACTTCCCAATGGAGAAAGTGAAACCATGACTATTACATCAAACAATGACAACAAGAATTTACGAGTGGTCGGTACACGACCACTGCGCCATGATGCTGTGGATAAGGTCACCGGAAGAGCAAAGTACGGAGCCGATATTCAAATGGCTGGATTACTCCATGGGAAGATTCTTAGAAGCCCCCATCCTCATGCCCGAATAAAGCGACTGGATACCACAAAGGCACAGGCACTTCCAGGAGTAAAGGCGGTTATAACAGCAAAGGACTTTCCTATCAGTAATGATCGATTCATTGATTTCACCCAAACTATGGCTAACCCGCGCATGATTGCAGAAAATGTACTAGCCTCTGAAAAAGTTCTGTACATCGGACATGCCATCGCGGCCGTAGCGGCAACGGATGTCCATCTCGCTGAGGAAGCTGCTAGCCTGATAGAGGTCGAATACGAGGTTCTTGAACCCGTTTTTACAGTAACTGACGCGATGAAAGATAGTGCCCCCATACTCCACGAAGAATTGACCACTATATTTCGGGTCGAAAGGTTTGGGCCTGGAGAAGATACGGGAATAAAGAGCAACATAGCTAGTCAAATCCAATTCAAGCGAGGCGACGTTGAACAAGGGTTTAGGAAGGCCGACGTAGTCGTTGAGCGAGAATATACAACCAAACCTGTGCATCAAGGATACATAGAGCCACATACATCTACTGGCTATTGGTCTCCAGATGGTCGGCTTACCATCTGGACAAGCACACAAGGCATTTTCCCAATGAGATCACAAACCGCGAACATACTAGGTATACCCGAATCCTCGATCAAAGTCATCCCTATGGAAATCGGAGGCGGGTTCGGTGGCAAAACAGTTACCTACTTAGATCCTGTCGTGGGGATGTTATCAAGAATAAGCGGTAGCCCAGTAAAAATCGTCATGACGCGGAAAGAGGTATTCGAAGGGACTGGCCCTACGTCTGGAACCTACATGTGGTGCAAGATCGGAGCAGATAAATCTGGCCATATCACTGCTGCCCACCTGTATCTAGCCTTTGAATCTGGTGCCTTCCCTGGCTCACCAGTTGGCGGTGGGGCAATGAGCGGACTCGGCCCTTATAAAATCGATAACCTGATTGTTGATGGCCTAGACGTTGTAGTCAACACGCAAAAAGTTGCAGCATACCGTGCCCCAGGCCAACCTCAGGCAGCATTCGCTGTTGAACCTATCATTGATGAGCTTGCTGAAATTTTAGGAATGGACCCTCTTGATTTCAGGATCCTTAATTCTGTGCATGAAGGGGACAGAGCTCCAAGTGGAGTCCCTCACCTTAAGTTTGGGTGCGAAGAAGTTGAACAAGCTATGAAAGAACATCCGCACTATACTGCACCTCTTGACGGCCCAAACCAAGGTCGGGGAGTGGCTGTCGGTTACCGATTAAACGGTGGTGGCAGCGGATCTTCAGCAACTATAAATGTCAACGCAAACGGTACAATCAACCTCATAACAGGCTCCGTAGACATCGGCGGAAGCCGCACATCAATTGCCATGCAAGCTGCTGAAATCCTTGGTATAAACGCCGAGGATGTTAACCCTAGCGTAGTCGACACTGATTCAGTTGGTTGGACAGGAGCAACAGGAGGTAGCCGCATCGCGTTTGATACAGGAAGAGCAGCCATTCTCGCTGCACAAGAAGTGCTAAGGCAAATGAGTGAACGAGCCTCTTTGCTTTGGGAAGTCAAGCCTGAAGATATTGAATTCACCCAAGGAACTTTTACTTGTTCAAGAAACCCCAACGATAGTTTGACTTTCGCCGAATTAGCGTCAAAACTCATGGATACGGGAGGACCTATAACGTGTTCAGCGTCTGATCGCCAAGGTGGAGTCGGAGCCCAACTTGCTGGACATATCGTTGACGTAGAAGTTGACCCAGAAACGGGAAAGGTCGACATACTTCGATACACTACGTTCATTGATGCCGGAAAGGCTGCCCACCCGAGCTACGTAGAAGGCCAAATGCAGGGTGGAGCTTTGCAGGGAATAGGCTGGGCACTGAACGAGGAATATTATCTTACGCAAGAAGGGAGCATGGCTAACGCCAGTTTCCTGGATTACAGAATGCCAACAAGCCTAGATCTGCCAATGATTGACACGTGTATCATCGAAGTAGAGAATCCTCGTCACCCGTTTGGCATCCGTGGGGTTGGCGAAACTGTACTTATACCCCCGATGGCTGCGATAGCAAATGCAATACACCGGGCCACAGGTGTGCGAATGGACCGGCTGCCAATGTCTCCAGGTGCCATCTTGACCGCTTTGGGAGAAAAGTAAAGCTATTTTAGTGTGTGTATGCAAACCACCAACTAGCCCAGTGCCATCCATACTCACGAGCAAAAAGTTTCAAATAATTAAAAACTAATGACTATCATGAATTTGACAGAATACATATATATCCTTTCACTACAAGACGGATCCTGTTACGTCAACCATACTGCCTCAGTCAGCCAAGAAATTATGCGACATACCAAAGGGGAAATATCCGCGACCTCAGGAAAAGACCCACAGCTTGTGTGGGTAGAAGAATGGAATAACTTGGAAACACTTCAAAAACGAGTGGCATCGCTATCGGAACTTTCTAAGGAATCCCCCAAGGATTTGCTTCACATCTTGCAAGCCCGCCTACCGTTCGGGGGATACCACTGGGGGTAATGAAATTATGAACAAACCAAGAGTTTCATCCTTGGTCGGGATAATAATTCCCACGGTGATTAGTACAATCCTCTGTATAGTAGTTGGTTCTGATGGGAATACCCTTATAGGCTTACCGATTTTTTCACTATGTGTTGGTTTAGCTTTCACGCTACAGTGGGTGATTTTCATCCCCTCTTATTTATACAAAACGGAAAAATTCTTTGATCTCACCGGTAGTGCAACTTACTTACTGTTAGTCTCTATGGCACTTATCACAGCAGAAGCAATTCAAATGCGATCCCTCCTCATAGGCGTCCTGATTTCAGTGTGGGCAATACGACTTGGAGGGTTTCTTTTCACCAGAGTTCAGAGCACTGGACACGATAGCAGGTTTACCACCCTAAAAACCAATTTTCTGACTTTCTTAATGGTGTGGACTCTGCAGGGATTGTGGATCACACTAACCATAGCCGCTGGATTATGCGCAATGACTTCAGAAACCCAACAACCCCTAGGGGTCTATTCCCTCGTTGGGTTCACCCTGTGGGTCTTAGGTTTCGGGATCGAAGTAACTGCGGACAAACAGAAAAAAGCTTTTCGATCTAGACTAGAAAACGAACGACGTTTTATCACGCATGGTTTGTGGGCATGGTCTCGGCATCCGAATTATTTTGGTGAAATCCTACTCTGGACTGGCATAGCAATTATTGCATTCCCAACACTAGCTGGGTCAGATTATGTGACTTTGATATCACCTGTTTTCGTCTGGCTACTTCTTTCCAAGCTAAGTGGAATCCCTTTGCTGGAAAAACAAGCGATGCAACGATGGGGAACCGACCCCGAGTATCTGCGATACAAGTCAAACACTCCGGTGTTAATACCGAATATTTTTAGGCACTACCAAAGGTGAATCATACCTTTATAGGAGGACGAACGAACACCATCATGATGGCTGCAATTAACCCAGACGCTGCAAAAATCATGAATGCGAAATAGTAACTCTCATAAGTATCGTATACCCATCCAGCGAATACAGGTCCCAAAACCAACCCGAACATTTGCACCGCATCCATTAATCCAGATATTGTCCCAAATGCCCGTCTTCCAAAATAGTCAGCCCTGACTACTGACATAGTAGTGGCCCCACCACCCCAGCCAATTCCATACGTCAAAACAAAAAACATCAAATGCCACCATTCAGTTGAATAGGCGAGTATAAGCACGCCCAACGCAGCGCAAGCTATGGACAATGCCATAACATATCGCGTGGGAATCCGATCACCCATCCACCCAAAGCCAAGACGCCCGATAATACTCGTAATCGCCGTCATACCTAGAACCGTAGCAGCTATCTGGGAACTGATTCCTATATCCACTACGAAAGGCACTTGGTGTAACCCCACTGCTCCAATAATCAGTTGACGCAATCCAAATACTATGCTTAGAAACCAAAACACTGGAGTCATAAGTGCTTCCCGCATCGAAAATTCAACTTCATCCAGAACCATTTCACTATCCGGAATACTTTCACTTCCGCCATCATTATGGGCTTCCTCCAGATCAATATTGCCATCTGGAACCATTCCATAATGTTCCGGCCTGTGTCTCATAACACCCGCTAAAGGCAAACACACGAAAAGTATCAGAACCCCTACTAGTGCAGCAGTAACGCGCCACTCCACAGTGACGACAAGCCATCCAATAATTGGAACCAATATGCCTCCCAGACCTACTCCTGACGTTGCAAATCCTAAAGCGATACCACGTTTTTTAACAAACCAATTAGTGGGCGCAACCAAAGCTGGAACACGGATTCCCAACGACATCCCAAAAGAAATAAATGCCAAATACACGACATAGAACATGAAAAGTGATTGCACCTGACTCATCCAAATAAATCCCAAGCCCATCATCCCAACACCAATAAACATCATCTTGCGAGGCCCAAAGCGGTCCACTAGGTATCCATCTATAGGACCTAGTAGACCTCCTTCCATTTGGGCAATTGAGACAGCAAAGGATAAACGCGTTCGGCTAGTCGCAAATTCAGTAGCCAAAGGAAGAAAGAATACTCCAAACCCCAACCAATAACACCCCGCGCCGACACCTAGAACCACCATCGAGGCCAGAACTATCCACCAACCATAATATATCGTGCGCAAGCGAGAAATTTTCAACCAATTATTCAAACTATCTTTCCTACAGGGTTGACTAATGGTAATATACAGCAGTATTGAGATACCTGTCTAAGTGGCCAAAGTAACCCGAAAATTGGCAGCTCATTCACCAATCCTTCGAATATGGTAGCTACGCTAGTTTCAAGAGTTTCGGATTACTAGCGATCCCTACTCTTAAATCGAAACCTAACCGATAAGAGAGGTGTACTTATGGGGCGAACAATTAACCGAGTCAATCTGGCAGCAATAATTATAGCAATCGCTGCGCTAGTGATCGGACTAGGATACATAATCTCCCAGCCTATATCTGCCCAAGGTAATCAGTCTGGAATTGAACAAAGACTTCAGCAAGCAGTAGAAAGTGGCAAGATTACTCAAGCAGCGGCAAATGAAAGGCTTAAGGTAGCCAGTCGCATGTCACGAGAAAGGTCTGAGGATAATCTTGATGACAAGCCCAAGATGACAATCGCAGATCTCGAAGCTAAACTTCAGGCAGCGGTAGAAGCCGGTAAACTTACTCAGACGGAAGCTGACGAAAAACTTGAAGCTTTCAGCAATAATGGTGAGAAGCATTGTGACAAAGGGCAACGCAGCAAAAAACTGTCTGGCCAAAAAGATGTTGACGCACGAATCCAGCGGGGAGTTGAAAACGGATTCCTCTCTCAGGATCAAGCAGATGCAATGAAACTTAAAGTGTTTCAGGATAGCAAAAAACAAGCTGCCTAATATATAGGAGAGTACTGAGAAATGAGTGCGGCGCAGTTAACTGCGCCGCACTCATTTCTCAGTACTCTCGTCACCGCACCATCATATTATTACAAAGGGAAAACCATGACCCAGAATAATAAGCCAGCTGCCCATACTAGCCATGGCGAAATAACATTGGACCAACTAGGTGGCATGCAACCAGGATTAGCGCGGCTAATGGCCGAGATAAGCGACCGATATTGGATCCTATACTATGCTGCTAAAGCCGAAAATTGGAAAATGGCTGCACTGCAATCTTCGGAAATCAAAAAAGCCTTTAGAATTGGAGANATAACNCGACCGAAATACTTAGATCATTTAGAGGCATTCATTAATGGACCTATGTCAAAAATNGATCAGGCAATAGANTCNAAGAACTGGAAAGATTTTCAAGACGCGTACATGATAGGCGTCAAAGCAGCAAATTCCTATCACGTATCATGGAACCATGAAGAGATAATCTGGCANCTACCTGATGAGCCGCCGAAACATCTCAAATTGTAATCCACCAGTCCCGCGACNTTATATTTTAGGAGACGAACAGAATAGTAATGCCCAANGGATATCTTAAAGGAATTCTCGTTAGCCTCTTATTTATGTGCTGTGGTCTGTTGATTTTTGTATGGCTAACGTACGGTTAGCNATATTCAATGAAGAAATTCCCTCATGCTATAGGAGATACTTCTAAGACGTTCGAAAACTTTATGATTTACTGAACCTGAAGGGAATGATCCATCTGACTGGCGTATTCCAGCCTCTACACCAGTCAGCAGTGCAATACCCTCATCTATAGTTTGTACAGCATAGATATGAAAATCCCCAGCCCGGACGGCATGGACAATTTCCGTGCGCAGCATTAGATGCTGAACGTTACTAGCTGGAATCATGACACCTTGAGATTTTGTAAGCCCCTGAGTCTTGCAAACGTCAAAGAATCCCTCGATTTTGTCATTTACTCCACCAATTGCCTGAACCTCGCCTTTCTGATTCACCGAACCAGTAACTGCGATACCTTGATTTATAGGTAGCTCAGCAAGACAAGACAGCAATGCATACAATTCTGCACTTGAAGCACTGTCTCCATCAACCTCCTGATAACTTTGCTCAAATGCTATATGCGCTACGAGCGACAAGGGAAAATCTGAAGCGAATTTATCCGTTAAGTAGCCTCCTAAAATCATCACTCCTTTAGTATGCANCCTTCCNCCCAGAGCAGCCTCACGTTCAACGTCAATTATCCCNTCTCTTCCNATTCCTGCTGAAACAGTTATACGGTTAGGTTTNCCAAATTGTGAATCACCTATGNTAAGCACCGCTAAGCCNTTGATCTGNCCAACAATNCTNCTTTCAGTATCAATTGCTACTAATTTACTNTCGACCATCTCGGCCATTTTNTCCTGAATCAACCCAGATCGATAGTTCTTCTCAATAATTGCTTTTTCAACNTGGGCAACATCGATGTAGGAAGCCTGAGCTACCTTAGCCCANTGATCAGANTCACGAATGATATCAGTGATTTCAGCAAAACTAGTTGATAACTTGTCCTGATGCTCTGCCATTCTGGAACTATGGTCCGTTAACCTCACCACNCCTTCTCGACTCATGTGCCTTAAGTTTTCCTTGGAACATACCATCGCAACAAAGGACGCATANTCCCTTANATTCGATTCGCTNCTTTCCATGGTAGTATCAAATTCCGCTTTTACCTTAAACAACTCTAAAAAGTCTGGATCATTGGNGTAGAGCATATGGTAAAGCGAAGTACTCCCGATCAATATGACTTTTATCTTTAGTATCGCTGGCTCNGGAGTAATAGGCTTCACACCAATAATACCCATNTCATTAGTCATCTCGAGNAATATTTTTTCTTCTTTAAGNCAACGCTTAATTCCTTCCCACGCACTAACATCACGCAACAAATCCTCAATCCTAATAACCAGAAATCCGCCATTNGCCCTATGCAGTGCTCCTGGCTGGATCATAGTAAAATCCGTACGCACGGACCCTAAATGCGATTCCCGCTCAACGCTTCCAAGTAGATTGCGCAGAGTTGGATTAGGCTCCATAACCACAGGTGCCCCTAAGGTAAAGGTATTGTCCACAACAACATTNACCGCATACCTTCGCCAGCNCATNATAGGNTCAGGNTGCACCATCTGTGTTCCAGCCCCTTCCCCGGAAGGTATTATGGGCTTGAANAGTTCCATATTTTCCAACATATCNGCAGCNACATCCTCCANGTAAGACGAAAGGCCAGATGCCNCGGNAAACGTNTCTAGCAACTCTGCTACGAGAAAATCCAANGTGGCGCGAATTACNCTTTGATCCAACTGTCTCACATTATCTTGTGCTGTTCGCTCAGCATTTCTTGACTCTATAACGATGCGTTGCAAATCTTGTTGCANCCTTTGGTGGGCACGCTGCAAACTGGACCGCTCCTCCTCAGGCAAAGCTTCAATGGNCTCGTTCTCAATCGGCTTACCATTTTTCTGAGGAGTAATCACCAATCCAGAAGGAGTATTGCTCAGGAGAAAGCCTTCGCTCCCAGCACGTTCACTCATTTGCTGATACAACGAATCCCTCTCACCCTGCAGCCCCTGCAACAACTGTTCTTTATGATCTGAATATTGTTGGCTCTGGAAAGCACGCAGAATATCCCTTCTAGCTTCATTCACGAAGGTCGCCATNGCTTTTTGAAACTTACTGCCCANACCTTGAGGAAGCTCCAAAACATTGGGNGTTTCTGGGTCGCGNAAATTATGAACATAACACCAATCAGAAGGNGGAGCGACTGANGCGGCATGCTGNTGAAGAAAAGAGGTNATNGCAGTCAATCTACCAGTCCCTGCCGGACCAGCTACGTAGATATTGAATCCTCTCTCATTCATATTGAGGCCAAAATCCATTGATCGAACGGCGCGCTGTTGTCCTATGATACCTCTCAAGGGCTCCACTGATTCTGTAGTATCAAAATCCAATATAGAATNTTCAATGGATTTCGAAAGAGATTCTGGGGGTAACTCTAGCATTCCAAATTCCCTCCGGTCTTATGAATTGTCCGCATAAACTTTCCGGGGCGCCAGAATATCAACTTCTAAGCAAGCTTCCAAGCCGGACCTTTTGCACAGCTGGCTCGGAGATTAAACGCGAAGTTTAGCTAGATAGTATTCCCGGAACTTACTTACCTTCGGGGAGATAATATACTGGCAATAAGGGGATTCAGGATTATTACGATAATATTCCTGATGATATTCTTCTGCAGCGTAAAACACATCTAAGGGCACTATCTCCGTAACGATAGGATCTGNCCAGATCGACTNATTTGATAAGAACTCAATAGCCTGTTCAGAAATTTCTTTCTGCCCAGCGTCATGGAAAAATATTGCAGANCGATATTGCGTGCCNATGTCATGCCCCTGACGATTTAGGGTCGTTGGATCATGCATTGCAAAGAATATTTCGAGAAGCTCAGTAAAATCTACGATTTTGGGATCATAGGTNATTTGCAACACTTCTGCATGACCTGTACTCCCTGANCAAACCTGCTCATAAGTGGGATTTACCACGTGCCCNCCAGCATACCCGTTCTCAACTTTTACAACCCCGTTCAGTAATTCAAAAACAGCTTCAAGACACCAGAAACAACCACCAGCTAACGTGGTTTGCGCAAATTCACCGTCTAGATTCAGTGACACTGTATCACCTCCCATAGTCACACTCTTAAGCCAGNTTCAATGCATTAGCAAAAAATGCAGTCACGTGACTCCATGCTTCTCCTGCTGCCGTCTCATTAAATTCTGAAGGTCTCGCTGTGTTGAAAAATGAATGTCCGGCACCTTCATATATATGGAGTTCGTTTTGCACATTGCTNGCATTCAACAACGACTGAAACTGATGAATCTTCTCAGGCGGTATACCATGGTCTTCAGCGCCATATGCTCCAAATATTGGGCACTTAATCTGACGTACCTGATCGTCACTTGGCAAATCGCCTCCACCATAAAATATGGCCGCGGCATCAATAGCCGCAGTCCCGGGACCACTGGATCGTATTGCTGTGTTCAAACAGAGCCCTCCACCCATACAAAACCCAATAACTCCAACTGGAGACCCATCAACTTTTGGCAAAGCTCGGAGATAGCGGACNGCGCTATCCAACTCTTGCTCTGCCTGTTCCATGTTCATTGCCATTCGAAACTTGCGAGCCTCTTCGAGATCGATAGACTCCTCCCCATGGTATAAATCTGGTGCCAATGTTACATATCCCTGACTNGCAAATTTGCGGGCGATATCCCTAATATCATCATTCAAGCCAAAAACCTCTTGGATCACAACTATAGCAGGCATTGGGCCNGATCTATCAGGAACAACCAAATGTCCCGGAGCCGGGTTTCCATTTATGGGAAAGCTAATGTGTTCATCTATTTCGAAAGAATTCATAAATATCCTCGCGCATTCAGTTAATCTATGCTAAACCTTCTCGAGGTCTAATTTCATTTTGCAATTGACTCAGATGTTCTTCGAAATGNGCCGCCCATCCTTCAAGAACGTCTATCACTACAACAGTGTCNCCAGATCTAANCCCAGTTCGTTGCAGTTGTTCCNCGGATAGATCATTAGTCAATGANAGTGCATCATTGATCTGCCCCATAATCCGTTCGGTGGAACGTTCCCATGCCAGGNCCAAATCAAAAGCAGGGGTTGTAAGGTCAGGGTTATCCTCCTCTAACAGACTGGCTACCTGATTGGGGTAATAAGCTCCTGTTACGTGTCTCAAGAGGTCAGCCACACTCCATTCAGTTCCATTGAACCCNACCTCTGCCCTTATATCATTCAAGTTCNGGTTATATGAATCCCGAATACCTTCAAGACGCACCCGCAATTCCTGCTTTCGGGTTTCNATGTTACTGNCGCTCATAACTTGCACTCCTTGATCTCGTAAATCTTTTCATTGGAAAATTTATGCCAGTATTATACACCTTNGCCGATCNANGCATGTGATATTCTAATCATANGNACACANANTCGATGACTCAGCAACTATAAGGAAANGATNGNTATGGCGCTTGACGAGACCATGGAGAAGATACTTCTTGAACGCAATAACAANGTGCGACCAACAAGTCATGANCTNTCTCCAGTACAAGCACGGGAACAAGAAAAATCAGGAGATTCCNCCCCNAACCCCACAAACAAATANACAGTAACCGACCATCTCGTTCCCGGACTAGACGGTCATCTAACTGCACGAATTTACACACCCATGGGAGTTGGTCCATTTCCCATATTGATATGGTTCCATGGGGGAGGTTGGGTCACTGGGGATCTAGAATTGAGCCAAACCACCCCGATTAATCTATGCCTGCAAGCGGGATACATAGTTGCTTCTGTAGGGTACAGACTAGCACCTGAGACAAAGTTTCCTGGACCTGTNGAGGACTGTTACGCTGCCGCTAATTGGATACGAGATAATGCCATCACATTAAACGGGATACGAACGAAAGTATGCATCGGAGGATCAAGCTCAGGGGGGAACCTNGCCGCAGCAGTATGCCTGATGACACGTGACCGAGGTAAACAGCAATTTTCATTCCAATTACTGATATACCCAGTTCTCTCTAGCAATACTGAAACAGAGTCGTATCGACTCTACAGCTCTGGATATGGGCTTGAGAAACAAAGTATGGATTGGTTTATNAGACACTATCTCAATGANGAACAAGACCTNCTGAACCCATATGCAATGCCCCTAAATTCCCCTATTCTAGAAGGACTGTGCCCCGCAATGATTATTACTGCGGAATGCGATCCCCTTCGAGATGAAGGAGCGGCATATGCTCGTCGATTGCAGGAGTCAGGTACACCAGCAGAGTACATCTGTTACNCAGGAATGATCCACGGATTTTTCAGCATGACGAATATTTCANATCAGTCGCGTAACGCCGTAGCTGATGTGGCAGCCAAACTTATAGCAGTAGCTGCAGAAATTTAGTACGCCAGAGGATTACCTTTTTAGACAATTGACACTAAANCCATGTGCAGTTAGGATGNTCTTGCAATTGATTGCAGGAGAGGNCCATGAGTTGTGAAACACATACTGCCACAACCCTGAANGAATCAGGNCAACGGATGACGCCTCAAAGACTGTTAATTCTATCAGCTCTTCGCCATTCATCCTCTCACTTAACAGCTTCACAAATACTCGAAGAAGTAAAGGAATCATATCCTTACCTCGACATTTCCACGGTCTACAGAACNCTAAATGCCCTCATTCAAATGCGACTTGTCTCTGCGACAGACCTTGGTGGTGGGGAATCAAGCTACGAGTGGCTTGACCATATCAGACATCACCACTTGATATGTCGTCGTTGCGATGCCGTCATACAGCTAACCAATATATATCTCGAGAATCTGGGAGCTGAGATTTTTGAAGATTACTCATTCCAGGCTGATATTGACCACATGGCCATCTTTGGTCTCTGCAATGCCTGCTACAAAACAGGTAGGTCCANGANAGCCATACAATAAAGCAAATTATTTGAGGTCCATTTAAGCCGTGTCTCTCACTAGAATATCATCGACCATACTGACCACATTAGGNTTGCTGCTGACCATGGGGATTGCNGTAAGTACCGTTTCTTGTGATCAACCCANCAAATCACAAGAAGTCCCTTCTACNCCCGACATCTTGCAAGTTGTCACCACGGTTTCCCCAATAACCAGTCTGGCTGAAAATATAGGTGGTCAGAAAATACAACTCGAGGGCATAATTCCGGAAGGCACCAACTCACACACATATGAACCTGCTCCTTCAGTAGCNCAAATTCTTTCCAAGGCGGACATCATAATTATGAATGGGCTTTTTCTAGAGCAGCCTTCTCTCGAAATGGCCAAGGAAGCTAAGAAGAAGAATGCCNTTATACTTCAACTCGGCGACAACGCAATAACNCAGGNAGAGTGGATATACGATTTTTCATTTCCCGAATCAACTGGGCATCCAAACCCACATTTATGGACCGATCCACTGCTAGCTCTCAAGTACGCTGAATTGATNTTGGAGGCTTTCGTAGCTCAGGACCCNGACAACGCTAACTACTACCAAACTAACTTCAACTTACTACAATCTCGTATCAAGTTATTTGATGATGCNGTGCAGAAAGCAGTAGCAACGATCCCCCCGAACAACAGAAAACTATTNACCTATCACGACTCGTTTCCATATTTCAGTACTCGTTATGGTTTCACAGTTATTGGAGCCGTTCAACCATCTGATTTTAGAGAGCCATCAGCTCGTGAGGTCGTAAATTTGATAAANCAAATAANCCTGCATCAAGTTCCTGCAATATTCGGCTCAGAAGTATTTCCTAGTGACATTATGGAACAGATAGCACAGGAGAGTGGCGCAATATTTGTCGAGGGTCTNCGTGACGACGACTTACCGGGAAGCGCAGGAGACATAGATCACACCTATCTAGGATTGATGGTGTCTGACATTAATATAATAGTTACCTCTCTTGGAGGTACACTCGAAGCNTTGGAAGGATTTGACTCAAGNCTAGTATTCGATGGCCCTAGTTCNGCCATATACCCGGAATAGAAACATTATGTTACATCCAACNCCTCACGAACACCATCAAACTGAACCAATAGTTGAAATAAGAAATCTCTCCTGTGGATATGGAAGTTATCCCGTATTGTCGAACATCACATTAGATATATATTCAGGTGACTTCGTTGGATTCTTAGGTCCAAGTGGTTCGGGAAAGACAACTCTGCTCAGATCAATACTNGGGGCAACAAATATATACAACGGGNAAATCNTTATTGATCATATCCCAATCTCCTCCAAGCGCCCGCGCATAGGATATGTTCCCCAGCTCCAAACAATAGACTGGAATTTCCCAGTCACAGTTGAGGAAGTTGTCCTGATGGGAAGAACGATGAATAGCATATTATTCCCATGGCACAGAAAGACAGATACAGAAATTGCATACGCCATGCTNAGCAAGCTNGGCATAGCGAACCTCGGCAAACGTCACATCCGAGAGCTATCTGGAGGACAGCAACAACGTGTGTTCCTAGCCCGTGCATTGGTCAGTAATCCTAATTTACTGCTCNTTGATGAACCGACAACTGGGGTAGATATAAAAACTCGAGACGAAGTCATGCACCTACTCCATGACCTTAACCACCAAGGTATCACCATTCTCTTAACCACTCACGAAATCAATGCAGTAGCGGCCCATCTCCCGACAGTAGTCTGCATAAACAACACTATAATCGCTAAAGGTTCACCATCCGATATTTTCACACCTCAGAACTTTCTCAAAACATATAACACCGAACTACTGGTCATCGAACACCAAGGTATGACCTTAGTAGCGGAAAGCCCCCATCTTGACGCTGAATCAAGAACCGAAAGGGATTCGTAATGTTCGAACCTCTGCAATACGAATTTTTCCTGCGGGGCCTTTTGGCTGCCACTTTAGTCGGTGGCTTGTGCGGATTGATTGGCACTTATATAGTCCTCAGGCAAATGGCATATATAGGGCATGGGCTTTCACATGCAATTTTTGGAGGAGCAGTCGTCAGTTACGTTCTGTCTATCAATTTTTTTATCGGTGCAAGCGCTTGGGGATTTTTGTCTGCACTAATTATCACATTGACAACCCGACGCAAGGAAATAGCGGCAGACGCAGCTATAGGTATTGTTACCACGGCGAGCTTTGCTTTAGGAATAGCTATAATAAGCCGTTACAAAACATTTACTCGTAGCTTTGATGCAGCCCTGTTTGGTAATATCCTTGGAGTTTCGGAGCAGGATCTATGGGCTATAGTAATTGTTGCTGCTATATCCATAACAACAATTATCCTCGGCTACAAATTACTGCTTTTCACAACATTCGACAAAGAAGTAGCACAGTTCTACGGGATACCAACCGGATGGGTAGACGCTGGTTTTTCCTTAATTCTGGCAGCAACAATAGTAGTTTCCCTGCAAGTACTCGGAGTAACTCTCATTGCTTCAGCAATAGTAATCCCTCCAATAGTTGCGAGATTACTCACAAACAGTTTCATGCGAATGGTAATTTTATCGTCGGTTATTGGATCACTATGCGGTCTTTTCGGTATATACCTGAGTTTTTATATTGACGTATCGTCCGGGGCGACAATAGTGCTGTTCTCCACGGCAGTGTTTGGACTGGTCATGGCTTACACAGCAATTCGTCATAAAGGGCAAATCAAAAATATTTCTAATTTTTCCGATCTATAAGGATTAATCAGCCACTATTTTACTACTATCTTCGGCTGCTTGAAGCTGTTACCATTAGACATTATGTGAATGCTTTCACTTTCGACTATTAGGACTTATAAGTGCACGAATCCGCAGTCATAACCAACTCTATCTTTTCTTTAGGTATACTAATAATCGCAGGATTAGCAGGCGGCTTAGTTATCAGGAAAATCAATTTGCCGAGCATATCAGGCTACTTGCTAGCTGGAATGCTATTGGGACCATCGTTATTCCATGTATTATCCTATGACAGCATCTCGGGATTCTCTCACCTGATAACACCTTTAGGGTTAGCTTACATGGCCTATACTATTGGCGGCAGTCTCCCATTATCAGCACTCAAGGGTTTGTTCAAAAACATTTTCCTGATAATACTATGTGAAGGGGCCCTTGCCTTTACCTTCGTTCTAGTGCTTGTCTTGCTAGTGGGGCCACTAGTACTACCCGAAGATTCGAATAATTTCGAGTCTTTGATTTCAATGGGCCTCATCCTCGGTGGAATATCATTAGCCACCGCTCCAGGAGTCACCCTAGCCATCATATCGGATAGCAAAGCAAAAGGTCCGCTAACCAATACGTTACTAAGCGTAGTAGCGCTAGATAACGTCCTCGCAGTATCAGCGTGCGCAATATTTGTGGGAACTGCAGCATTACTGATGGATACGTCAGGCACAGTAACTATAGGGTCAATTGTTTTCACGGAATTTCTAAGTATCTCAGGATCTATGATCTTTGGAGCCGCTGCAGCACTTCCAGTTTTACTGTTATCGAGATTTGCCCGAGACAGAAAAGAAAAACTTCTCATGGTACTCGGAATGCTGGTCCTAGCCCACGGAGTATCAGAAGCACTCCATCTGCACCCAATTATCACTAATATGACTCTCGGGTTTACAGTTACAAACCTACAGAGCAACAATCAAAACTTGATAGAAGTTACCAAGGATATAGAAGAGCTAATTTTCGTTATATTCTTCACCATCGCGGGCGCACACCTAGACTTTAGCGTTCTTACAGCTTCAGGCGTATTAGTAATAGCACTTATCGTAGGACGGACTGGTGGCAAACTTCTAGGAGCATGGCTCGGAGCAACAATATCAAGAGCCCCGAAAGTCGTAACTCGCTACCTTGGAATGACACTTATGCCCATAGCTGGGGTAACGGTGGGGCTTGCTCTCCTTGTAGAACAAATTCCTGAATTGTTGCCTATCAGTGAATTAATCATTAACGGACTACTGGCAGCAACACTCGTGAACGAGCTATTAGCTCCCCCCGCATCGAAATTCGCTCTACAAAAGGCTGGAGAATCTGGAGTTACAGGTTCTGAGGCATAGCTTATGCGAGCCGCAATTCTCCCAAAATATGGACCAGCAGCGGAACTCCAAGTCCAATCAGTTGAGACACCGACTCCCTCACCGAATCAAGTTCTGGTCAAGATACACGCCAGTTCGATCAACCCAATCGATTGGAAAATACGGAATGGTTTTTTCGTACTACGTTTGATATTCGGATTCATGCGTCCCCGCAACCACATACTGGGTATAGATTTCTCTGGAGAAATTATAGAGCTAGGAAGCGCGATTACTAAATTTAAACTGCAAGACCAAGTCATAGGAGCAACCATCGGTGGTGCGCATGCGGAATATATATGCGTTGAAGAGTCCAAGCTAGCCTATAAACCCCAATCTATGTCATTTCAAGAATCAGCGGGGGTTCCGCTCGCAGGACTAACAGCACTACAAGCTTTACGAGACAAGGGCAATATAGGTCCTGATCAAAATATCTTGATTTATGGGGCTTCAGGTGGAGTGGGAACTTTTGCTGTCCAACTCGGTAATTATTGGGGATCAAATATCACAGGCGTTTGTAGCACACCAAGCATCCCACTGGTCAAGTCATTAGGCGCAAAAACCGTAATTGACCGAACTAATCTTGATCAACAACTTTCAAAAAATCAATACGATATAATTTTCGACGCTGCTGGACACGGATCCTATGGAACCTTTAAAAAGTTCTTGACCCCTAACGGGATATTCATCGCCAGCACACCACATATGCGAGACTTCTTACCACTGCTGCTAACCATCGTTGGCAGAAAAAAGGCAAAAACATTGATCGCGCGGTTGGACGGGCAAGATTTAGCTATCATCAGCAAGCAGATTGAGGAGGGACACGTTAGAACGATTATTGATTCGATCTATCAACTTGAGGACATTGCTTCCGCGCACCTTCATGCCGAACAAGGCCATTCTAAAGGAAAAGTGATTGTACAAATAGCTAATGAATAATAAATAGCTAGTTGAGTTTGACCGCTTCCCCTTTACGGGATGATTCCAAGATTCCATCCAATATTTGCTGGGTTTTCCACCCATCATAGAAATTCGGGCTTGGGGATATGCCACTCTCTATCCCGGCTACAAATTCTCGCACTAGTAATCGAAAGGGCATCGATCTGCCATCGCGTTGATCTTCAAAGGGACAAAATTTGCCGGGCATTACTAATTCTTGCAAACCCGCACTCCCTACACGAGCACCCAAAACACCACCATCCGGAGGAGGATTTACCCCAGGCTGCAAGGCAACCAATGTCCCGTCTGTACCAAATAAATCTATTCTGGCACCCCCCCCATGCGGTGCAACACTACTACCGTGCATAGTAGCGAAACCTCCATCTTGAAATTCCAGAGTGAAAGTAAATGTATCATCAGCACTTGCCTGAGTTTCCATTTCTGATTCATCTACCCTCTCAGGATAGTGAGTCCAGACATGACCCTCAACTGATGAAACTTCCCCAAACCAATGCCTCAATGCATCTATGTAATGAGATCCTAACGCAAACAAGACCCCGCCTCCCTGAGAAGCATCCAAGGCCCATGTGGCGGGTCTAGGCCGAACCCCTTCACTGGGACCAAAAAACAAGCGAATGGAAGCCAATTTCATCTTCCCTAAATACCCCTCTTCTATAAGAGATTTTATGTATGCTCTCTGTGGAGACCAGCGAAACTCATGAGTTATCATTACCGTACAATCGGTCTCCCGAGCGGCTTTGTGCAAATCAAACGCCTGCATGGCATTCAACGCAAACGGCTTTTCGCATAAAACATGTTTACCAGCTTTCAATGCAGCCATAGCTATTGGGTAGTGCAGCGCAGGGGGAGTAACTATGCTAACTGCGTCGACATCGTCTCTAGCGATCAACTCCCTATAATCATCGAAGTAGTACGGAATATTGAAATCTTCTGCCGCCTTTTGAGCACGAGCAATCCTACGGCTACAAACCGCTACAACCTCGATTCCTTCGTCCTGAAATCCGGGTATTTGTACTACGGTCCCAAAACCAACCCCGACAACCCCAATCCCCATATTTGCAGTACGCATCACGCCTCCAAATTCAGATCTAATTTCGTCATATCGCCTTGCTGATATACTGGCTTGACAGCAAGTGCAGAGGCGACTATACATAAAGCAGGAAGTACAAGAAATACCAGGACTGCTTTCCCATACGAGTCCATCAATTCCGTTAAAAACGCGAATGGCAATGGACCCAATGCCGCTGCGGCGATAGTTACTGTCGTGGCGACCCCCCGGATACTTCCAAGATGTTCCCTGCCATAATAATTTGGCCATATAACACTATTAACTGTCATCAGAAAGCCTGTACTAAACCCCAACATACCTCCATAAATTACAGCCTCAAGTGTATTAGAAACCAAGAAAGTCCAGAGCATAGCTGCCACTAGGACTAGCTGACCAACTATGAGCAAATATCGATTTGTGACGCGCTCGACGAGGATACCGCCTATAAAAGCCCCAATGAGGGACATTGGAGCAATCACAGCAAAAACAGTCGCCGCCAATTCTGCGCTCAAGCCTTTGCTCTCAAAAAGTGATACCTGAAGGAACATCAGGGCAGTGACAATAAACGAGGCCGAAGTACCTGCAAACATCAAGTACCACATCGTCTTAGTACGAATCGCCTGCCCAAGTGTCCAATCAGACATGCTAGCTATACCATTGTCATCAGAATCATGTTTTTCTATTTTGCCATCGGGAACTAAGCCAATCGATTCAGGTGTCCGCCGCACCAATATTAAAGCTGGTAATAGCAACACACCTAGGATTGTCACTCCGAGTGAAAGCCATGCATTCCTCCAGCCAGAGGATTGTATAAGCATATGAATAAATGGAGGGAAAATTGCCTGGCTAAATGAGCTACCCAAAGAGTGAAAGGCCATAGCCCGACCACGCAGTCGAACGAACCATAAAGAAACCAAAGTCGTCGGAATCAGCGATAAAGATCCCTGCCCTAAAGTTCGGATTAGAGCGAAGCCAATAAGCAATTCTATCGGACTAGATATATTAGACATCCAGACTGTAGCTAACCCAAAACAAATAGATACGGAGACTAGCATAACCCGAGCGCCATAGCGATCCAACAATCGTCCGACAAAAAACATTGTCATAGCAGCACACAATGATCCGAGCGTATACAAACCCGCGATGTGGGTTAGACCTAGCCCTAAATCATTTCTCATCGGCTCTAAAAAAATCGAAACGCTATAAGTTTGACCAGGCCCCGATGCAAACATCGCTGTCGCGGAGATAACCAGAACTACCCAGCCATAATAAAATGGAACTCTATTTGTCAAAGCCTTACGTATACTTTCAGTTTGATGCTCCATTCGACAAGTATAGAATACGTGGATAAAACAAGCATCTCTAGAAAAAGTAATTACGTATCACTGTTCGCTGAAATTTGAATATATCCGACAGCGATATCAATGGCTTGTATATTTATAACCCTAATAAAGTGGCAGCGGATACATGCGAATATTCCAACAAACTGATAGAATCTCCCAATGAGCTACGGACTATGGTTCAGGAATTATCTGAAACATCCCCTACAGCTTGGAGCTCTCTTTCCAAGCGGAGCGGCCCTGAGTAAACTCATGGTCCAGCATATCCAACCCCGTAACTCAGGACATGTGCTTGAGCTGGGAGCAGGGACAGGCTCTTTCACAAAGGCCCTCGTGCGCAAAGGCATTGCCCCTGAAAAACTCATCATAATTGAACAGTCCCCTGAGTTTGTTGCCCTACTCAAATCCAACTTCCCAGCGTGCACGATCGTCGAAGGGGATGCACGGAATGTAGTTGAAATCCTCAATTCGCTTGGCATAGAGGAATGCGATGAAATTGTATCCGGAATCCCGTTAAATGCCATGAACGCCGGATTGCGCAAGGCAATTTGCTCTGAGGCATTTACCATACTTAAGCCAGGTGGCTCGTTTGTACAAGTATCATATCTACCTCGATGCTCTATACCCTCCGATACAATGGCCTACCACAATACAAATAAAATATTTTGTGGTATCGCCGTGACAAATCTTCCACCAGCATTTGTGTGGCGAGCACGAAAAAACGACTAGGTCAACTGGAGAATCGAAGGAGTAATCTGATTGCCAACAATATCTAGGAATCCAACAGTGCCTAACCCTGAAACTTGGTTGGGTAAAGTAGGACTTCCAGGATTCACTACCAACAGATTTTCGTATCTATCTATACGAGCTACATGCGTATCCCCGCATACCACAACATCCACAGCTTGACTGAAGTACATTGCAAAAAGCTCATCGATAGTCCGCCAAGGAACCTCTTCAGGTAATGGGAATCCATGAATTAGTCCCACCGAAACGTGACCTACTCTTACTACATGGGAATCCTTAACTCTAGGATCCTCCGAAAGGCCAGGCCTGTTAGGATTCCACGGAGTAGGATAATCTCCATTACCTCTTGCTCCGATTGTCGGGGCTACGGTCTCAAGCCAATCCAGAACATCATTCACATGCATATCTCCTGCGTGGAAAATCATATCAACCCCTTCGAAAGCAGCGTAAACCTGAGGCGGAATCTCTGGACCCGTTTCAGGAACATGAGTGTCCGAAACTAACCCTATACGCATCAAGCCTATCCTTTCCGTAGTTAAAATATTCCGACAACCACATGCAAATAATACTGCACACATTCCCTTATTGAAAAACTGCTCCCATGGCACCTCCTCCGGCCGCTATCGACTCTCCCGTTATACATTCTGCTTTAGGTGAAGCAAGGAACGAAACAAGATATGCCAATTCGGATGGAAAAATGCTACGTTTGATTGCCACGTTTTGGGCATTCCTTGTCACAAGTTCCTCAACGCTAATGTCTTGCTTAGATGCCCCTTGGGCAAGCCTGCGGTCCACATCCTCAGTACGAGTACTTCCAGGATGAATCACATTAACGGTTATGCCATCTCCGCCTAGTTGATCAGATAGGGTTTTAGTAAGATGAGCGATCGCTGCATTCCTCAACCCATATATACTAGCCTGTCTAGCAGACAGCCCACCTATATTAATAATTCTCCCCCATTTCTGAGCCTGCATGTGTGGGGCTACTTCCTTGATACATCGAAAATAACCAACAACTTTCGTATCCAAATCCTGGCTAAGGTCTATCTCCTCCGCCTCCGAAAGCGTCCCTCGGACTTGTCCTCCTACTACTGCGGCGTTATTCACCAGGATGTCGACGCGACCTAAATCCGCAACCGTTTGCTTAACCATATTCCGAACATCAGCGGTTTTGGTCATATCTGCGACAATAGGAACGATCACCCTTCCTGTTTCTAGAGCTAATTCCTTTGCTGCCATTTCCACGGTCTCTTGAGTTCTGGCACAAATAGCAACGTTGACTCCTTCTCTTGCCAATTCTAGCGCTATAGCCCGACCTATACCTTTACTACCACCAGTCACTATAGCCACTTTCCCTTCTAATTCCAGATCCATATTTCATCCTTTCTATTCTTGCCATAGCCAGATACACAAGCTATCGAAACTTACGCCAAGCAATCACAATCCCCAGCGTAGCAATCCCCATCATTCCTAACCCGATCAAATAAGCATCCGCTATCATTTCACCACCTTTTTCATCTGAGTCATCAGCTACTCCATCCATCATGCCCTCGGAACTTGACGGGCTGCCATCAGTAAGCAATAGATCATTAACTGTTCCACTTGGAGGGTCTGTATTACTATTATTGGGTACCAGATCTATGATTTCACGGGAGGGCGGGATATTACCATCATTTGGTACTGGATCGATAATTTCACGAGAACGCTCAGCGTTAGCGTCGCTAGACCCCAAATTATCATCTTCACCGTTAGCATGAAATGACTTTACGTCTGATATTACAAACGGAAGTCTAGCCAAATCCCCTGGACCAAAGGATTCTTGTCGACCAATCGAAATCCATAATTTGCCGGACACTGACTCAGGGGAGAATGATACAAGATAATAGTCTCCTGCCTCGGATAACTCCACTATCTGTTCAAGCAATACCCAGGACGTAGTATCGGTGAAACGTTCATGAAATATAGTACGCTCAAATTGAGTAGCTGAATGAAAAAATTCAACCCCATCCTTACGGAGATCCGAATCACTACCTAAGTCGTCGGCAATTTCAGGGTTGATCAAAGCCAAAGATGGCTGATATTCGCGAAGACTGGGCAAATACGGGACACCTATTTGAAAATATAACTCCTCTCCTTTTTTCGCATTGATCCTAATCCAGGATTGTTCTGCTTCAGATGTGAGTTCCTGATAGACGACCTTAGATATCTGTATATTATCTAGGTGTAGCGAGCTCGCCATATCAGGATGTTTCGAACCTGCTATGTATGGTATATGCCCATGAACAACTTTTGTATTGAGGGCAAATCCCATCACAGGCATACCTATCACTATCACAATCAGAACTAGATACCAAGTTATTTTGAACCGCATCAGTAATTCAACATTCCATAACCTACTTATTCAAGAAGTTCCAATCAGTTTCCCAGAGATATTGTTGGCAAAAGATTAGCGATACAATACAGCATATACGCAAATCGCGGCATCATATCACACAAACGCCCAATCGGTATCTCTTTTCAAAATCTGCATTGCAACGAGGCGAATTGATCCCTTTCCTTCAGGCTAAGTTATCTGCATCATGATCGAATGCATATGCGATATAAACCTGAGCATATCGGTTAAATACTGCACCCTAAGTGATTCTCGAGGGCTAACGTGAGAAAATATGCTAGTATACTCCGTATATTTCACGTCCCCAAATTGCATTACCTGATCAACCAATCTACGGGATTCCTCAACGGGTATAAGTCTATCATCCCGATCATGCATCACTAGGACAGGAGCTTCTAGATAACGAATATAGCTTCGAGGAGAAATCTGAACCATACTCCGTGTGGTTTGTATTGGGATGAATTGCAATAACTTTTTAGCCTCATCACGAGATGTACCGGAAAGAAGCTCATAGACAGCCAGCCCCTCTTTAGACAGGTCAAGCTCAGTTGTGTCTGCAAAACCTCCCAGGCTAAGGGCTTCTTGGATTGCAATACGCTCACGCAAAATTAGCCCGCTAACCAAATGGTCTTGCAATGTGCTTTGCGTAAGGTCATCAGGAATCCAACTTCTTACTTCTCCTTCATAGCTTGATTGTTCTGAAACCGCAGATACTATTACATCACCAAGATCGAAATATGGTCCAAAAAGATTAACAAACGCAACCTCATTACGAATTTCCTCATCAGTCGCTGCGATCAAAACAAAGCTAGCCCCCACACAAAATCCCCCAATACCCACCTGATCCTGAATCACATAATCGCGTTCTTGTAAGAAGCCAAACAACCTAACCAAACCTGCTACATCATTAATATCTAAGTTCCCTTCAATCATTTTGGGGGACCAATAAAACGAGGCAACCATACCTGATCGAGCCAAAGCCTCTCCTAACGCAACAATCCTAGGATCGTCTGGTGTAGCAGGAGCAACCCCTAGAAACAGTAAAACTGCGGGGAATGCACCGTCGCTGGATGGACGATATATATCTGCTTCAAGCGTCCAGTCGCCATGAGAAACGAACACCCGCTCCCTTAACGGTTGAGGAGTGAACCATTCGAGAGGCTTAACTCCAATATCAAATATTTGCGGAACAAATAACATTGACTTAGTCAGTGCAACGCCATGTCTCGAACAACCAAAGAATAAAACAACAACAACCAATAATAATCCCAGTACTATTGGGAAGTTTAATACTAGACGCTTACGCCCACCCACCATATCTGTATCCTTTGACAAATTCAGTGACCCGAAGTTGACAATGCAAATAAATCACATGGAATATGTTCGTTAAAATCTACTTATTGGCAATAAGAATGAAATATGATTAAATTTAGTACGGAACAGGAATATAGTGCAAGTCAGGAGATACCTATGATAAACAATTCAGCAAACATCAAAGACTTCGTTAGAGAAAAGTATGGGGAGCGAGCCCGCCAAGTCACGCAATTAACCGTTCTAACCAATATCAGTGAAGCTGAATCCTGTGCGGATGGAACCTGTGAAACCAATCTCGATACATCATTTGGAGCATTTTCCAACTTATACGCACAAGCAGAACTTGAAGGTCTACCGTTAGAGGCAATAGCATCATCTGCTGGGTGTGGCAATCCAACAGCGCTGGCTGGCCTCAAGAACGGCGAGCGCGTGCTTGACCTAGGATCTGGGGGCGGTATTGACTGCTTCTTAGCCGCCCGACAAGTGGGTCAGAATGGTCATGTTACAGGCCTCGACATGACAGCGGATATGATCATGTTAGCTCAGAAAAACGCTGCATCATTGGGCGTCACAAATGTAGACTTTATCCACGGGGAAATGGAGCAAATACCGCTCCCCGACGCTAGCATAGATGTAGTTATTTCTAACTGCGTGGTCTGTCTCTCTCCAGACAAAGACGCTGTAGCACGTGAAAGCTTTCGCATCCTTTCACCGGGTGGGCGTTTACATATCTCGGACATGATGTCGCTTGGAGAGGTTCCAGAAACTCTTCGCAACGACCCAGAGCAGTGGGCTGCTTGCGTTACTGGAGCAGAAGACCGCGATGCTTACCTAAGTCGACTGGGCAATGCTGGTTTCACCAACATATCTATCGAAGAAGAAGAAGGGACTGCCCGAATCTACGATTTGAGTGCCCCAGCTGTCATCAGCGTGAAGGTAGTAGCTTTTAAGCCAAATTAGGTTACTAGCCAATGATTCTAGTGGCTGCACTAATAGCCTGTCGCTATTGGTGCGGCCACTAGAGTATAAAGCCATGAACTACTGACCATGCGCAGTCACAGCTTCGGATTACCCAAGATTAGTTTGAAAAAATTGCACCGCTCGAGGCCATGTATCATATGCAGAAGCCAGATCATATCCGCCTTCATTCGAATCATTAAAGAACCCGTGGGCGGCTCCTTCATATATATGAACTTCAACTGATTTGTTGTGTTCAGTTAGAACTCTTTCCAGTTCATTAGCTGTACCTGCCTCACCATCCCCATAAAAAGCCAGAACGGGGGCCTCAATCCCAGACAAACTGTCTACCGGATTAGGAAGCCCACCATAGTAAACGATAGCACCGGCAACATTGTGATTTCTTATTGCTGTCGTTAAGACTAATCCTCCACCCATGCAATACCCGACACATCCAAATCTCGACCCATTTACAAATTCTTGACTCTCAAGCCAAGCAGCGGCTCCATCGATTTCTTTTGCGGCCGTTTCATATTCAAGTTCCATGAGTAGTTTTTTTGCTTCGTCTGGCTCTGCAGTCACTTGACCGTGGTATAGGTCAGGTGCTATCGCCACGAATCCCAGTCGAGCAAATCGCTCTGTCACATCTTTAATATGCGCATCCACACCCCACCATTCCTGAATTACGATGACCGCAGGATGAGGCCCAGAGCTTTCTGGACGAGCCAAGTATCCATCAGCCGTATTACCGTTAGCGCGGAAATTCACAGTTTGAGTAATAATGTTTTCAGGCATTCTATCCCCCCTCTGCTTTAGTTTGAAACTAAGTTTGCCACTTAACTGCTTCAATTCGCAAGGGCACCATCCATAAAGCGTGTGCCTGTAGCACAAAATCAGGCACACGCTTATTGCACTACAGAATACGCAACCTAATTTATTATATGCAGTGATTCATTTATGATAGTTATGACAGCAAGAAATCGAGATGCTCATGAAGTATGAAAGTGCCTCACAACACAACCATTTGGTCTCTAAACGAAAATTTCCAGCAATTTTCCGTTCTTTCGAGGTAATCTCATTCCGGTGGCTCTGGCTAAGTATCTTATTTTCATCCATGTCGATGGGCATTCGTATGCTTGCTCAAGGCTGGCTAGTACTTGAGATGACTGATTCAGCATTTTGGGTAGGAGCAATTGCAGGGATCCAAGGTCTAGGTTTAGTAGCTTTTGGAACTGTTGGTGGAGCAATTGTCGACAGATTCGAGAAACGCAAAATTATCACAACAGTGCATGCATTTACCGGGATTGCAAGTATCATCACAGCTTTACTTGTAATTACAGATACCATCGAATTATGGCATATGCCCTTTCTCGCTTTTGCTCAAGGTTTGGCAATGTCTGTTCAAATCCCTGGAAATAATTCACTGGCTTACCAACTGGTAGGTCCCGACCGATTGCTAAACGCAATGGCCACGAGATTAGCGGCGATGAACATAAGTCGGATTATCGGTTCCTTAATTGCGGGAAGCTTGATAGCACAACTAGGCATCGGTAGTGCCTACATATTCGCTGCCTCCGGATCCTTGATTGGCATCATATTCTTGTGGCGTATTCCTGAGAGCGGTCTCAATACTGACCCCCGGGTTGCGTTTTGGAAAGAAATTAAGCATGGAATTGAATATGTCTGGGCTAATCCGACAATAAGAAGGCTACTATTACTAAGCCTATGCATGGAAGCATTTGGATTCTCTCATTTCGTCATGATGCCCGTGATGGCCCGAGACGTACTTGAGGTGGGGGCCACAGGACTTGGGTACTTATCAGCTGCTAGCGGTGTCGGGTCTGCTTTAAGTACTATAGCAGTGGCAAGTCTTGGAGACTTCCACCGCAAAGGCATTCTGCTAACCACCGCAGCCTTAGCTGCAGGGATATCTCTAATTCTATTCGCCATATCCCCGTGGTTCATCCTATCTTTGTTCCTCGTGGCACTCGCTGGTGGCACACTAATGGCATACGACGTAACTATGGCAACCATGCTTCAACTTATATCCACCGACAATATGCGGGGACGAGTACTCGGGGTATATGGGCTAACATTTGGCTTCACCCCAGTAGGTGGGCTACTAGCAGGGTCAATTGCCGCAATTTTTTCTGCGCCCTTAGCAATTTCCGCTGGAGGCGCTATCATTGCATTATGGGTCACGTCATTGTCTCGATACACCTTCGGATTACAATCGCCTACTCTAGGAATGACAGAAAACGACCCTGATGGTGAGCACCATGGAATCACAGAAGATTAGCTTGACTCAGATACTTGACACAATAGGGATATCTATCGGATTTATTTGTTCTATGATAGTTGTATTTTGGGCATGGACAACCATACTCTCTGAAGTAGGCCTATTTTACCTTCTAGGTTCAGTGATCTTTTTCCCTCTCACATTAATCCTCGCTGTACCGATAGTTTGGATATTGAGTGATGGATTTCCTGTTGCCCTCACTTTGATTTGGATTTTGATGTGGGTTGCCCCAGTAGCAGGGGTACTCCTGACAACCAGAAGATATGAGCCACCTTCTGAAGCTTAGCTCATACCATATTCTAGCCAAGGCTATAACACCAATCCGTGACTTTTATACTAATTTCCCCTAGGATACGTATATCGCACTTGCATGCGCCATATGGTACGCTTATCGTAGGCAATGCGACACATGCTTATTGTATTAGTCTTTTAATTCCTATATAGAGAGAGGTGCTCGTATGACCACTCGTTCTTCCGTTCAACCCCTCGTCAATACTAGGGTTCTTGACCTAACTCATGGCATAGCCGGTCCTTACTGCACTAAACTCCTAGCAGATTATGGCGCAAATGTAATCAAAGTTGAGCGACCTCAGGTGGGCGATCATTCCAGAAAAATAGGTCCATTCCCAAGTGATATTCAGGATAACGAAACCAGTGGAGTTTTTCTCTTTCTTAATACCAACAAGAGAAGCATCGCCCTCAATCTTGATAACGAATCAGACGTAAAATTCTTCCGAGAATTGGTAAGTGAAGCAGATATACTCGTTGAAAATTTCCAGCCTGGCCATTTGGGTAAATGGGGACTAAGTTACGCGGAGCTAGCGAATGAGAACCCCAATCTGATCATGACATCTATAAGCAATTTCGGGCAAACGGGTCAATATAAAGATTACGTAGCATCCGACCTCGTCCTGTATGCCATGGGCGGCAACATGACCCGCACGGGTCTACCGGACCGATACCCGTTGCAACTCGTGGACAAACATGTTCAATATCACGCAGGCAATGTAGCTGCCATGGCTACCCTCATTGCTTGGTATAGTCGCAACCACAAAGGAGTAGGTGGACAACATGTCGACATATCCATACTAGAAACCCAACTAGGATCTGTGAATGGCAGCTTACAATCTTTTGTAGGCTATCAATATACCGGTGATAGGCCACTGCGCCTTTCCCAAGGCGGGGCAATTGGACTCCCTGGAAATGGGTACTTCCCTTGCCTTGATGGATATGTAGGTATCAGTGCGCCATATGCACGATGGCCCAATGTCGTTGCAATGCTAGGTATGCCAGAATTACTTGATGATCCTAGATTCAATACCCCAGAGAAACATGCCGATCCTGAGGTACGTGAAGAATTCATTGGAACTATATGGCTCCCTTGGGTTTTGGAGCGAACCAAACAGCAATTTGTCGAAGAATGCCAAGCCCATGAGATTATTTCTGGATTAATCAATGACGTCAGTGAGGCAATGGACCACAATCCTCAAGCAGATTCAAGAGGTTATTTTACTCGTAAGCTGCACCCCAAAGCAGGTGAATTACGTTACCCCGGAGCGCCAATCCACACTCCAAAAAGTTGGTGGCAGTTGCATCGCCCAGCCCCATTACTTGATGAACATCACCAAGAAATCCGCACACACAAGTGGAACGGCACGCCTTTAACGGTCCCCCGGTTGACTCAATCGGTCAGCACACTGCCGCTTGAAGGTATTCGCGTCTTAGATATCACCCTAGCTCTCGCCGGTCCATATGCAACTATGCTACTGGCCGACCTCGGAGCGGAAATTATTAGACTGGAACCTCTTAGTTTTCTACCATTAGGAGGAAGAGGACAACTTGCACGACCAAATCCAGACCAAGAGAAAGCCGCACTGGTATCACTCTACGCCAACCGAGAACCAGGTCAACGCCCTTGGAACCGAAGTTCCGGCTTTAATGCAATGGCACGAAACAAACGCTCAATAAGTATCGAATTAGGCACACCGGAAGGGAAAGATTCTTTCCGCAAATTGGTAGAAGTAAGCGATGTGTTCCTACAGAACAGTGTCCCTGGAGCTATGGAACGATTAGGTCTTGGGTACGATCAATTGCAAAAATGGAATCCAAAACTGAGCATGATTTCTATTGCCGGTCCCGGACAAACTGGTCCGTGGAAAGAATACCGAGGCTGGGGCTACATATTTGAAGCACTTTATGGATACGGCTCAATTATCGGTTACCCTGACATGGATGCCGATGGCATGCCCGTAACAGTACCGTCTGACCCAGCAACCGGGGTAACAGCAGTAATGGCTGCCATGATGGCACTCAACCAACGGGAATATACAGGAAGTGGCTCCTTTATTGATATATCACTCGGAGAGGTTTATGCCGCTCACATGAGTGAGCATTACATGGATTACCAGATGAACGGAAGGGTAGCCGAACGAATGGGCAATCGACATCGATCAATCATTCAAGGAGCATACCCCTGTGCCGGGGACGACGAATGGATAGCAATTTCGATCAGCACAATTCAACAGTGGCACACTCTTTGTGAAATAATGCAAAAGGATAAAATAGAAATCACCGAAGCATTTAAAACCATGGCGGAACTCAGGGAGCACCACGACACTGTAGATAGCATACTAGCTGACTGGGCGCATCGATACGATAATTACCAAATTTTCCACCGTCTGCAGGCAGTAGGAATCCCCGCCGGTCCTTTAGTCCACCCAGAGCTAGCCTTCGCCGACCCTCACTTGAGAGAGAGAAACTTCTTTGTTCCTGTAGAGGCACCGGAGGTAGGCGAACATTTATATCCATCCACTATATATAAAATGTCAAAAATCCCATTTGGGGTGCAAAGACCACCAGTACGCCTCGGAGAGGATAACGAATATGTCTATCGCGAGGTTCTTGGATTAAGTGAAGACGAATACGCCCACCTCAAATCTTTAGGACATATCGGCATGGATTACCTACCTCAAGTTCCCTAAGATCCAGTGAAATTCGGCTAGCTGACCGTGCTACAATGCGAGCACCGTGAAAACTAGTACCACAACAACAAAGAAGCCCCGAATTTTCTACGGTTGGTATATAGTCGCTGCTGCGGCCGCCATCAACGTATACGGAGCCGGGGTATGGTTCTATGGATTCCCCATCTTCTACAAAGCGCTACTTGACGAGTTCGGATGGACTGCCGCCGCAGGAGCCTTAGTAATTTCCCTATCGCGTCTGGAAGGCGGGCTTGAAGGTCCCATCATTGGTTGGGCAGTAGATAAATTCGGCCCACGTTTAATGGCCATCATAGGCGCGGTTATAACCGGAATTGGCTTCATGGTGATGAGTGATATATCGGAATTTTCGATCGGCCCCATACGAGTAAGTTCATTCGTCGCCTTCGTCCTCCTCTATGCAGGGTGGATGTCGATCGGATATAACACAGGGTTCGGGCATGCAAGCATGGCATCGGTAAATGCCTGGTTCATCAGAAAACGGTCAAGAGCTTTCGCTATATTCTCCATGGGCGCAGGAGGAAGTGGGTTCACAGTCTTTCTCTTAGGATATCTTGTGGATCGAGTAGGATGGCGAGATACGGCATTCCTAGCCGGGGTGGGTATTTTCGTGATCATCATCCCACTTTCGCTACTTCTTAGACACAAACCAGAACAATACGGCTATCTCCCAGATGGAGATACACCAGACGACTTACTCCAGGGAAGCACCGATCAGACTCCCTCCAGGAGCAAATCACAGAAAACGATTCCTACAGACACCTATGATTTCTCTGTCAAGGAATCTCTACAAAGTTTCGCGTTCTGGATGCTCATCCTAGGAACAGGAGCACGAGCATTTGCTATGACCTCAATAGTAGTGCATCAAGTCGTATACTTGACTGAAGTTCGGGAGATTCCGCTCGTACAAGCAAGTGCTGCACTAGGAGGTATGGTTTCTATCAGCTTGATAGGTCGATTAGGATTTGGCATCCTTGGGGACTATATCGACAAAAGACATCTCTTGATAGGCACCATACTTCTCCAAGCTGTGGGAGTCTATATACTGATGACGGCGACTACGATTGGGACCGTTTGGGTTTTCGTTGTCGTCTACGGAATCGCTTACGGAGGAGCCATTCCGGTATATATGGCAATCATCGGAGAATATTTCGGCCGTAAGAACTACGCAACCATCCGCGGATTCAACCAACTTTTTCATGTTCCTACAACAGTAGTAGGACCCGTTTTCGCAGGATGGGTATATGACACCACCGGAAGTTACAATTTCGCGTTCTCTGTATTCATTGTGACGATGTTGATTGGCGTGGGCTTCATATTTTTTGCGCGAAAACCCATACCACCAATACATGCACAAGCAAATAACCAGATCTAAACTACATAAATATATATCCTATTGATTTCACCAAGCACCTCAGTTGAGTCAAGGGACTGGAAACGTAAATAGAATGGAGGGATAGCAAGAATGCCCCCAACTATTGCTGAGCAGCTTGACCCTATTTTTAAGGCCCGTTCTATTGCAGTGATAGGTGCTTCCAATACCCCTCCCAAATGGGGATACTCCATAATGGATCGTTTAGTGAACGGCGGATTTGAAGGATCCATTTTCCCAGTTAACCCCAGAGAATCACGAATTATGCACCTACCCTCCTATCCCGATGTAGCCTCTATTCCTGAAACCATCGATTTGGCCGTTTTCGCAATACCCGCACACCTCGTTCCAGAAGCAATGCAAGAAGCGATAGCAGCAAACATAAGGAGTGCCCTCGTTATTTCCGCTGGATTTGCTGAAGCTGGTGATGAAGGAATCCTACTACAGGACCGTCTCACAGCTATAGTCCGGTCTGCTGGGATAAGGATGATCGGACCAAACTGCAATGGCATGTGGAGCGCTGATGCAAAAGTTAGCCTATCTTCAGCAAAACCAATAAAGCCAGGTTCTATAGCATTCGTCTCACAAAGCGGAGCATTTGGGGGAATGCTCGTTAGCCAAGCTGAAGAAAAAGGATACGGATTGAGCAAATTTGTGAGCAGCGGAAATCAGGCTGATCTGAGTGAAGCGGATTATATCAATTACCTAGCCCAGGATGCTTCGACAAAAGTTATAGCCATCTATATGGAGGGTGTTCGCGATGGAAGAAAATTCATGGAGGCCGCAAGGGCTGCAGTACGTAAGAAACCAGTCATCATTTACAAACCAGGTAGCAGTGAGATTGGAACAAGAGCCGTTCAATCCCACACAGGATCTCTAATGATGCCGGACAGTTTGTTCGATAATCTTTGTCAGCAGATAGGCATCATACGGGCTAAAGAGACCAGTCACTTATTCGATATGGCCGAGGCACTTGCAAATGCCCCCTTACCACCATCGCGTGGAGTCGGGATTATTTCAATGACCGGTGGCCAATGCGTCGTTAGTTCAGATACTTGTGCTCAGCTAGGACTTGATGTGCCAGAAATCGATAAAGCTACACAAGATTATTTGACCCAAAATGTGCTCGCTGCCCATGCACCAACACCCCGCAATCCTATAGACATCGCCGGTGATTTTCGAACTCCTCTCACGTTCGCCGAAATAGCTGAAGCAATCGCTCCACTGCCTTCCATAGGAATTCTATTGATCAGCCCGCCATCACAACGTTCCGGAGCAGGTGCAGAGATTAGTGCTGAGGCTGCAAGACGCATCGCAGCTATACCCCACAGATTCGGAAAACCTGTGCTAGGTCTCGGCATGTCACCCATAAGCAACCCTAAGCCAGGATCAGTGGCAGAGATTTTTCAGCTGGCCGGCATACCGGGGTACCAGAGACCAGAAGATACTGCAAGAGCAGCTTATGCTTTAGTGAAATACGCGAGCATAAAAGCTAAGTTTTCTCACAAGTAAATTCCCTGCTACTTACTCCCGTGGCTTGCTCCTCGGACCAAAGGGTTCAGGCATAAATGGACCATCCCGAGCCTCAAGGAACGCCCTAAAGCCCCCTTCAAGTCGAGCTTTATCCAAATGTGCAACGTCAGACCGATCAGTGGTAGCTCTGACAATAGTAGAAAGGAACGCGTTCACATTCAGGGCATTTCTGAGGCCCATAGCTTCGAGTGCATACGTCGTCATCATCTTGTTCACGCGAACAGACTCCCGAGGAACTTGGGCCAACCTTTGGGCCAAAGCTTTGACATGATCCATCAGTTTCTCATGCGGGACAACTTCGTTAACCACACCAATTCGTAGAGCTTCCTGAGCATCAAAATGGTCTCCAGTGAGAGCGTACCGATGAGCATTTTTCCATCCGCAAAGCAAAGCAAAAAGAACCGAGGAATTTGAAATCATCCGAACCTCAGGTTGAGCGAATACAGCACGTTCCGAAGCTATAGTGATGTCGCATGCCAAGGAATACCAAAACCCACCACCAATGCACCACCCATCAATCGCAGCGATAACGGGCTTAGAGAGCTGCATTATATGCATCAGCATATCGGGATTCCGCAGACTTGAATTCCATTTTTGCCGCTGATCTGCTACTTCTTCTTCATCGGGAGCAGCATCCCCTTCTTCAGAGCTATTTTGCGAAATGTTATAACCCGAAGAAAATCCCCTGCCAGCCCCTGTGAGGATTATTGAACGAATGGATTCGTCCCTGTCTCCCTGCTCCAAAGCAGCATGTAACTCACCTTCCATAGGGGGAGTAAGAGCGTTCAAGGCCTCGGGCTGATTAAGCGTGATTACCAAAACCGGACCATCCTGTTCATAGGACACAAGGTTGTAGTTCGACATGTTAATCTCCTTTTGAAGTTTTATTGCCATACAAACCACGTGCGCACATGATCACCCCAGATACATAAAACTGCAATCCCTTGTTGACTTCATAATGTGCCGTTGGTAGTCTGAGATAACTGCAAACAGCCCTACTAATCATAAGAATAACTTCTAGCAGAAGGAAAACACCCTGTGGACCATAGCCAGATCATCTATGGAGACAATTTAGAATCGCTGCAGCAAATGCCAGCAGAATCAGCCAATCTAATTTACGTGGATCCCCCTTTTAACACGGGCAAAACTCAAACAAAAACGCGGTTAAAGACCACCCGTGACCACGAGGGAGACCGCACTGGATTCCAAGGTTTGCGATATAGGACCGAAAAAGGTGCTACCACTTCATTCAGCGACACCTTCAGCGACTACATTACCTTCCTTGAACCACGTCTACTCGCAGCACATAAAGTACTTGCTGCCAATGGAACTCTCTACTTTCATATTGACTATCGTGAGGTTCATTACTGCAAATTGTTGCTAGACCAAATATTCGGACGTGCTTGTTTCCTAAACGAAATTATATGGGCATATGATTATGGAGGTCGCACAAAGAAGAAGTGGGCAGCCAAACACGATAATATCCTTGTCTACGGAAAAGATCCAAACAACTATGTATTCAATATCGATTCCATTGACCGCATACCTTACATGACACCAAATCTTGTGGGACCGGAAAAGGCAGCACGCGGGAAATTACCTACCGATGTGTGGTGGCAAACCATAGTACCTCCTGGCGGTAAAGAAACCACTGGATACGCGACTCAAAAACCCCTGGCAATTCTTCGTAGGATAATCAAGGCCTCTTCCAACCCTGGAGATACCGTGCTAGATTTTTTCGCAGGTAGTGGCACAACTGGAATCGCGGCCCATGAACTGAAGCGTCGTTTTATCCTTATTGATAACAATGAACTAGCTCTACAAACCATGGCCGCCAGGTTCGCGGGCATCGATGCGATCGAATTCGAACAATTCGATCCTAATCCGTACCAATAAGAATCATTGGAGGAATTCCTATCTCCATTGCAATTACGTACGTCCAACTATAGGATGATCTGCACACTCTGCAAATTACATTCGTGAAGCAATAGCACTAATATTGAGTAAGAATAAGCATGGATTTACTAACACCCCAAGAACAAGATAGTGTAGGTCATCGGCTTCGAAGTGCCTTCTCTTTCTACGGGTGGAGGCTCGTCGCCGTAAGCGCTAGCATGCTCACCTTGGTATCACTTCTCGTGTTTCAAGGGGCTGGAGCCTATTTCCACATCCTTGAGATCCGTTTCGGGTGGACAAGAAGCATGCTCTCATTGGCATTTTCATTGTCGCGTGCAGAGGGAGCGATTCTAGGACCAATTGAAGGCTTTCTGATAGACAAAATAGGCGCAAGGAAAATGGTTCTCATCGGATATGTAATCATGGCTATCGGATTCTTCATGTTCTCCCAAGTACAAGAAATATGGCACTTCTACATTGCGTTCCTTACCATTACCCTCGGTTCAGGAGTCGGAGGTTTCCTGCCATTAATTACTGCCGTAAACCATTGGTTTAATAGAAAACGAACGAGCGCAATGGCTGTCACCATGTCAGGAATCAATCTTGGGGGGCTCTTCGTCCCGCTCTTAGCACTAGGGTTAGCGTCTGCAGGTTTTCGATGGACAACCGGAGGAATCGCATGCCTTCTACTCCTCATCGCATACCCTGCTTATAAGTTCATACGGACATCCCCCGAAGAATATGGCCTAACTCCAGATGGAGAACCTCCACCAGTCATTGAACAACCAAACGACAACACTGCGATGGCTGAAGACCAAGGACTTACTGCCCGGGAAGCTCTCAGAACGTCGGCATTTTGGATTATAACAATGTCCAACATAGCCTCTGCAGTTCCACTAGTTTCACTGATGGTGCACCTCGTACCCAAGTTGACAGACATGGGACATTCGCTTGAACAAGCTAGCATAATTGTTACCGTATTTACGCTGGTAGGCATCCCTACAGTTTTCTTAGCTGGATACCTGGGAGATCGGTTCCCAAAAACTGTCCTGTTATTTATATTCATGGCAATTCAGGGAATCGCAATCCTCGTCCTAGCAGTCGCAGATAGTCCGATGTGGGCATGGGTATTCGCACCTCTGTACGGCATAGCGTTCGGAGGGAGAATACCGTTGTCGACGGCTATGAGGGGTGAATATTTCGGGCGCAAAGCATTTGCCACTATCATGGGGATATCTCAATTCCCATCGAACCTAGCGATGATGCTAGGACCCGTGTTCGCAGGCTGGGTATTCGATATTCAAGGAACTTATTTCATTCCCTTCATCGTATTTTCCGCCCTAAGTTTCGTTGGAGGAGTGTTGATTCTTTTCGCAAAAAAACCCCAACTAAGGCATGGAGACTAAATACTGAGGAGCACTTCAGAAAAGTGCTCCTCAACGTCCCTATTTGTTTTTGTCGAGTTGTTCAGCTTGGATACATTCTAGCATGGCTCAAAACTATTTTTGGGGAGCTACCAGTATTTTCGCACTCTTATCTAGCGGCCAGTAAATACTGGAGTCCTTTTTTCTATGAAAGCTTTTACCCCTTCGGCATGATCAGCAGTTTGCCGGAGCATCGCCTGCCCATAGGATTCAAATTCAAGGGCAGCCTCTAGTTGACCTATACGACTCTTATACATTCCCCTCTTCGCCATACCCATAGCGAGAGTGGCTCCTTTAGAAAGTTGTCTCGCCAATTCAACACTTGAGGCCATCAGTTCCTCTGCGGGAACAACCTTTGTAACCAATCCAATATCTAGCGCTTCCTGAGGGGCAATTGGACGCCCAGTCCACACCAATTCAAGAGCTTTGGAGGTGCCTAAAATTTCCGGCAGAAAAAATGTGCCCCCACCATCAGGCATATATCCTCTGCGAACCCAAAAAGCACCAAATTGGGCACTTTCCGAAGCAATGCGAAAATCGCACATACACGCATAGGAAAGACCTATGCCAACTGCCGGTCCATTTACTGCTGCAATAATAGGACGGTCACAATTCCAAAAAGCCATGGAAACCGCTTTTTCAGGATGAGGCTGCTTCCAAGATTCATCAGTCTCTAGTCGCTTCGACATTCCCTTAACGTCGCCACCAGAGCAAAAAGCCCTCCCCGAACCGGTAAGGACAATAGCCCTTACATCTGGGGATAAGTTTTCAAGTATTTCTATCATACTTTCAGTCATATCAGTGCTTGAGGCATTCAATCGATCAGGGCGATTCATGGTAATTATGCCAACTCCGTCTTGGACTTCATAAAGAACATCTTTTAGATCCATATCTCTGCTCCCCTCCATTTATTCTGTATAATGCCGAACACGACCTTGATACCTGCTTGGATGCCCAAAAGGCAGGAACCCTTCTATGACGAAATCATATTAGCATCCGTAGAAGTTTATGAGCAATTCGTATATTGGTCTTCTCTTGAGCGATACAACATGCAATTGTTACACTGATGCCAATAAAAAAAAGTAAATCTCGATAGCTAGGGATATAAATCAGAGGCTACAAGTTGTTTTACATCAAGGGATTAATCAAAGCCTGTACATACTCTCTGGACGGCCTCAAAGAGGGTTTTCAGAATCACAAGCACTTTCGTCTAGCAATAGCACTAACACTAGTACTATCACCAGTTGCCATATTTATCGGTGATAATCAAACAGACAGGGCATTTCTTTTGTTTGTCCTATTATTGATACCTATTTTTGAGCTTGTTAACTCCGCCCTAGAAATCACGATCAATCGCATTGGCCTTGAACAGAACCCGTTATCAAAAAAGGCTAAAGACTTAGCATCAGCAGCTGTATCGCTTTCCATCGTTAACGCCGCTGTAGTCTGGAGCTTACTAATCTTTGGCTAAGACTACCCCTCTATCATCCAGCTACTTCAATTTCAGTTAGGCTTGGCTCCCAGAACAGATTCCCGGAACCAATTCCAAGGGGTAAGTTGCTTGTAATGCAAAATCCACTCCTGAAAAAACTTAGGAATATACAACAATGCCAGCACAAGGACTAGTTGCAATTTATTTGTAGGAAGTAATTTAGGGGAAAACCTTTCTGCCAAAATGGCAAATAAGAAGAAGTTTTCAAACAGGTTCGGGAAAAAGAAGATAAGTTTTCTGTATTTTTCCCCGGTGAGGGCAAAGACGACAATACCAAGTAAGCGGAAACAATAGAGACCTATTGAAGTATTACGAACAAGTAGATTAGAAAAGCGCACCGCGACAAATGCTTCAATAGTCAAATAGTACATATCAAGCCATTTATCAAACGACTGGTAATGATCTCCGAGACCAGGCTCCTCCCCCAAGACAGATGCGAGAGCATCAACAAGGATAACGTCGACACCATCAAGAAGCATCGACCCAACGGATCCACCTATCCTCCAACGAAATATAGTGAGCGGAAACAACAATCTAACTACGAGAACGATTATTGCGGATATGGTCACATCATCCTCCAATTGCCATTAATACTGCAGAACGCAATCTACATCATGCAACAGGGTGTCGTTCAAAAGTTTGTTGCGCTATGGCTAAATCCTGAGGGTTATCCACTTCGATCCACTGACGACCAAGCACAACCTGAGGAGTCACCTGAATATCTTGCGACTCTATAAGGTCCGCAAGGACAGCTTCGTAAAATATGCTAGTGTGTCCATCATCGATTCGTGCCTGCAATCCTGGGAAAAATTGAGTAATTAATGTCTTCTTTGAAAACTTATATATATTCACTGTCTTTAGGAGATGTTTGTAATCCATCCCCTTAGTTTGTGCTTCCTTCAGAAGCATTCGAGTAACCCGTCTATAATTAGCGACAACAACGGTTCCGTCAGGGTTCCCTGATACGTAATCAAGCACAGCAACATCGCCACTTTTACTCGCAACTAGATCAGCTATGATACCCTCTTCACACAAGACATCACCCTCCATTAGCACACAATCATCGTCCGCAAACGGACCCAGGAGGTTGAGAGAGTAGATATTATTTGTTTCTGCATACCATGGGTTATCCACATACGTCAGTTTAATAGAACGGAACCTAGAACCAAATCGGTCCACAATCATACTCCCTTTGTATCCTGTCGCAATAACACATTCCTGAATACCAACACGATCTAGCATAGATAACTGATGATAAAGTATTGGCTCGCCAGCAACTTCAACTAGACATTTGGGCCTATTGTCAGTCAGCGGTGCGAGACGTGTACCCATACCTGCTGCAAGAATTAAAGCCTTAGGCATAATCACTTCTCCTTGGTTTTGCAATACGAACTAGCTATCCTATTACCTGACGCATGACATCTACCAACATGGCATTATCATCTGATGTTCTGGAAGCTAGTCTAATAAAGGACTGATCCAACGCTGCCTTGTTACTACAATCGTTGATCAATATCCTGTCTATGTTCCACAAGTCGTCAACTAGGGACGCCGAACTACGCTCTGGCGGCAATTTGCAAAGCACGAAATTTGCAGTTGTCGGATATGCATAAAGGCCTTGCAGTTCCCCAAGTCCTCCCGACAAAACCTTCGATGCTTCCCTAACACTGGTGCAGGCATCTTGAAATTCTCGATCGTACTTCGGCAATTCTTCAACGAAATACTGAGCCAAGGCATTGATGCCCCAAAGGGGCAAGTGCCGTCGTATAGTAGATATCCAATCCGAGTTACTAGAACTGACGTACCCCAAGCGCAATCCAGGGATTCCGTAAATTTTAGATAAACTCTTCAATATTATGAGGTTAGGATAATCATCAATAAGATTAGCTACGGTTTCTTCCTCGGGGCTTGCACAAAACTCTAGAAAAGACTCATCAACAATAATCAAATCTATATCTCGGAGTGCATTGAGAACAGTTATCGTCTTTTTTCGAGAAATAAGACTTCCTGTCGGATTATTAGGACGAATCAATAAGGCAGCATTAGCATGGCTCTCTCGAACTGTATTGATAAAAGCAGTCTCGTCGAAATCAGTACCGGGCTCCCAATGCGCTGTGCTAATTTCTTTTCCAAGGTCACGTGCACGGTTAATGTATTCATCAAACGTTGGGATCGGAACACACAGACGGTCTACGTACAAATCAATAATCGCCGCTATAAGCTCACTAGCCCCATTTGCCAGAACTAACTGGTCCTTATTCAGACCAATCAGTCCTGCATATAATTCAGAGACGTACCAGTTGGTTGAGGGATACGATTTAACCAGTTGAGCCACCCGAGTGGTCAGCGACTCCATAAAGGCATCAGGCGGAAAATATGGATTGGTCATGAATCTAAAATCTTTCAGATTTTCGTTCCAGTAACCACCATAGATACTTGATATCGTTGCTCTATCCAACATAACGGCACGCCCGACCCTTACCCACAATCTGTGCTAACATCAACATTAAGTTAATCGCTGATTGACGGCGATTCTATCAGAATAAGTACCTGAACGCCAACGGTCACGCTTGGACCTGCCCGACTTACCACGCAGGAATGGTGTCGTATTGGAGTTAGATGCGAAATGAATGACCAAAGGAGTGTGCAATGGATAAAGGTAGCGGTGCTGACAAAGCAAGCCTAGACTACTCGCTCAAGTATAACGTGCAAATGGATCACTCGATAGCAGAAAGAATCTTAAAGGAAACCAGAACAATCCTAAATGAACTACAGATTCGTTTCTTCCTCTTCTCAGGATCATGCCTTGGAGCCGTACGGGATCAGGCATTTATACCCTGGGATGACGATATAGATATATTGTCCATAGTATGGGAGCACGGTATAGATCAACAGGGCATAGACGAAGCCATTCGAACATTTGAACAAAACGGGTTTTATGTGGGTCGTATGAAGGGGCAACACTCAACATCCTTCTCTATGATTAAGGACAATATAAGGGTCGGCTGGGACTGCGCAGTTCCCTTCAACGACAACCTCCATATCTTTCCCGGTGTCGTGGTTCCGGTACAACTATTTAAATCTCCACGGGAAATTAGCTTCCTAGGAGAATCATTCCTTGTACCAGATCCTCCGGAAGAATATTTGCGTATCAAATACGGAGAGGAATGGATGATACCCAAAAAATCTGGAAGCTATGAAGCAGATGTAGTAAAAAAGATCCCAGGAGGCACTCTGACTGGAGACAGCGTCTGGGTCCGCGTCTTAAATAGTCACGCAGCTCCTATAACATCTGGGAGTGTGACCCTGGTCGGAGGTCAAACATCCTCTCTTGATCTACAAGGATTGGCAGAGTTAAAAATACCTCAATCAGACTGGTATTCACTGGTTGTCACCTATGGAAAAAGCGAAGATGTCCTCTACATGGAACAACTTACCCCTGGGAAAACATATGTCTATGCAACCGATGCGATGCAAAAAGCCGCAGAGGAAATAGGAGAAACCGCAGGCACCCTAGGGAACCTTCTGTACGAAGAATAGAAGAGTAACAGACGTAGGGAAACTACACGCCTCGGTTTTCGACTACTTCAGTACTCTGTAGACACGAATCTGGTGATACGCCTCAGGTTCACCTTTTGGTAACATCTTTATCTCATCAGAGGCTTCAACCAATTCGCACTGACCAGAATTTACTAAATCCTGTTCCTTTTGAAGATATCCATTCGACTCAAAAATATCAGGTCGGATTGTTAATACAAAATATCCGCCTGGACGTATTATGCGTACAACCTCATCCCACCCACTGGCTGGTGCGTGTCCTACAGTAAAAACTCCAGTAGCAATTGCCGCTCCGTAAGCGTCTGTATCGTACTCTAGCGGTTCACCAAGCACCGCCTGTTTAAGTTGTGCGTATACCCCCAACTTACTTGCCAAGGCTAACATGCCTTCCGATAAATCAAATCCGTCAATTCGGGTATATCCCCGCCGTTGTAGCTCACCGCCACACAATCCAGTCCCACAACCAACATCAATAATTGATACATCTGGATCGGTATACTTCATCAGTACCTCAGCGGCCAGAACATGACCGCTCCAGGCAAAATCCCTATCGAGATCTGTATCGTAATCCTCCGCCCACTCATCATATCGAGCCGCAAGCTCCGCGTTATCCTTCGAAGCATACACCCACCGTACACGATTGGTTTCAGTCATACTCCCCCCACAAGCACAGCTTTCAACATTAATTTCAGTATCCACATCAAACACGAACAGCTATGTGCCGGTAAAATTAGGATCCCTTTTTTCCAAGAAAAAGTCACGCGATTCTTTTTGATCATTCGCAGCTCGGCGAGCTACACTCAAACCATGAACCTCGAATCGGAGCTGGTCTTCCAAGGAAGCACCCATACTATGCTGCAAAACACGTTTTGCCATTTGGGTCGCTACTGGTGGCCATTTAGACATATCTTTAGCCAATTGAACCGCATCGCTTACCAGAGTCTCGGTATCAAAAACACGATCGAGAAGCCCTATCCTATAAGCTTCTTCATACCCAACAAACCGTGAAGAATAAATCAAATCGATAGCCCGACTGTAGCCGACAATACGTGGCAAAAAATACGACATCCCCGAATCAGCACTTATGTTGCGCTGTAAGAACATTGTGTTGAATCGTGTATTTTCAGTGCCCACGCGCAGATCACACGCTAAGGCCAAAGAATATCCTGCACCGGCAGCCACCCCATTCACCGCAGCAATTGTGGGTTTATCCAGGCGCTGGTATATCGAAAGAGCCTGTCTGCCAATCCTCCCATATTCATCAAGCATCTCTTCTCTACTTAGAGTCGGTGCTTCCGCTGATCCATTTGCCGGAGCTGGCCCGACATCTGCCCCAGAACAAAACCCCCTACCTGCGCCCGTGAACACTACTGCACGAACAGTGTCATCCGCGTGAAGCTCTTCTCCAATGCCAATAATTTCCTCCCAGAGGGTCGCATTCAATGCGTTCAATCTTTCAGGACGATTTAGTGTCACAATCGCTACATGGTCATCTTTCTCTAATAGAATATGCTCGTATGTCACAGCTTTGCCTCCTTGCTTATTAATACAGCATGACATTCATCAATATAAATCATGCTCAACGCGCCCCCACTATACGTATTATTTGCAAAACCCTCAACATACACCGCTGCTCTATAGAAATATAACCACGCAAGGTATAATGTTCAGCAAATAATAAAATAGACGCCATAAAAATTGAACTAACCCTCTTAACCATACCTTAGGTGTAGCGATGCCTCCAAAAACTTCCAAAACGATTATTCTTCCAATTGCACCAGCGCTCCCCTCTGCTGAAGAATTAGACCTCATAAAAACACTTCAATTAATCAACGGGGTGAACAGCGCTATCCTACAGGAAGAAAGTCGTTTTGCAGAAATCACCATTGATCCACAGAAAACCTCCATCTCCACACTAGTGCAGACTCTAGAACATTCTGGATTTACGGCGGAGACAGAAGAAATCACGCTCAATATAGGTGGCATGACATGCGCTGCATGTGTAGTTCATGTAGAGAATGCACTTACGGAAGTTGAAGGGGTACTGTCGGCAAATGTTAACCTTGCAACGGAGCAGGCCCGTGTCCACTACGTTCCCACTATGGCCACCCTACCTGCATTGACCGCCAACGTTGATGATTTTGGCTATACGGTTGAGGGTATAGCTGGTGACTTAGATTCCAGTGACCAAGACCGCCTCGCCAGAACAAGCGAAATCAAGGCACTGCGAAAAAAGTTGGCAATCGGATCTGTATTTGGGGTCCTCGTAATACTCGGAAGTTTCAAAAGCTTGTTCCCATGGGTTCCATCGCCTCTGCAAAATTGGTTTACTCTCTGGGCTCTCGCAACCCCTGTCCAATTCTGGATTGGATGGCAATTTTACACAAGCGCGTGGGCTGCCCTAAAACATAGAACTACCAATATGAACACCCTGATCGCTTTAGGCACGAGCGTAGCCTATGTATATAGTGCGGCAGTCACAATGTACCCTAAGCTATTTACACTAGATACCAATACTGCTCACGTATATTTTGATACTGCAGTTATGATCACAATGTTCATACTAGCCGGTCGCTATCTTGAAGCACGAGCAAAAGGACGGACCTCAGAAGCAATAAGGAACCTAATGCAATTGCAGCCTCCAACGGCATTTGTTTTAAGAAACAATCAAGAAATAGAAGTATCTAGCAAAGAAGTCATACCCGGCGACATCATTCTGATTCGCCCTGGGAACAGGATCCCCGTAGACGGAGTCATTATACATGGAACGTCCTCGATCGATGAAAGTATGTTAACCGGGGAGAGCCTGCCGGTACATAAGTCTGTGGACTCGCCTGTCTTCGCTGCGACACTAAATTATGATGGCCACTTCAGATTCCGCGCAACAAAAGTCGGTGCAGAAACTGCACTATCTCAAATCATCAAATTGGTTCAGGATGCCCAAGGATCCAAGGCACCAGTTCAAAGAATTGCTGACCGTGTGTCAAGCTACTTCATACCGTCAGTAATATTCATAGCTCTGGCAACTTTCGGAGTATGGTTTATAGCCGGACCAGATCCCAATTTGACGTACTCCCTTCTCAATTTGGTAGCGGTGCTCGTCATAGCATGCCCATGTGCGCTTGGGCTTGCTACTCCAACAGCAATTATGGTTGGTACAAGCAAAGGGGCCGAATCAGGCATCCTAATTCGAACGGCCGAGGCTCTCGAACTTTCCCGAAAGGTTGACATCATTGTCTTAGACAAAACAGGTACCCTAACAACCGGCACTCCCAAAGTGACAGACGTTAGTTCCAACTTGATATCAACAAAAGCACTCCTCAGATTAGCAGCAACCGCGGAACAAGGATCTGAGCATCCCCTTGGAACAGCAATAACCGCTGCAGCACAGGATCAAAACATTACAATCCCTGAAGTCGAAGAGTTCACGGCAATTCCCGGGAAAGGTATAACGACTGCCTCCCAAGGAAAGTTAATCCACGTGGGTAATGCCGCGTTCATGGAAGAACAGAACTGTAAAACAGACCTACTTATCGATGAAGTACAACTCCTTGCTCTCCAAGGCAAAACCCCTATTTTCGTAGCCCAAGACCACACTATTCAAGGGGTTATTGGAATAGCTGATAGTATAAAACCTGAAGCTTCAGAGTCCATACGATCACTACAAGCTTCAGGGCATACGGTCATCATGCTAACGGGAGATAACGAGCAAACCGCAAGAAAAATTGCCAATGACCTGAGTATTGATAAAGTCATATCCGGAGTTCTTCCGGATGAGAAAGCAAAAGAAATACAAGAATTACAAAACCAAGGCAAGGTTGTAGCCATGGTTGGAGACGGTATCAACGACGCACCTGCCCTTGCCCAAGCTGATGTAGGAATGGCCCTAGGCACTGGTACCGATGTTGCAATGGAAACTGCAGAGGTAACTCTGGTACAAGGTGATCTCCGGGGTATCATGAAAACCCTTGAATTAAGTAAAGCAACAATGCGTACGATAAAGCAAAACCTATTCTGGGCATTTGCCTACAACACTGCACTAGTACCCATTGCAACAGGACTTCTCTACTTGATATTTAATGACAAGACCGTTCCAGATGTGCTAAAACCATTACTAGGTGACTTCGGGTTTCTCAATCCGATGGCAGCGGCAGCGGCTATGGCCATCAGCTCATTTACCGTTGTCAGTAATTCACTTCGTCTACAAAGACGCAAATAATCGCAACTAAACTAAAAGGTGGTATATATGAAGATCCCATTTTTCTCGAAACCCTCCGGCAATACTGCTGTCGATCCAGTCTGCAGTATGGACGTCAGCACCGATAACGCCCCAGGGGGAACCCATGAATACAACGGAGAAACTTATTATTTTTGTGGGCCAGGATGCCGTGTCGCTTTTTCCAAGGAACCAGAGGCCTACCTTTCTGGGGAAAAACGAATCGAGATGTAGTAGTGACTGCTACACTAGGGGACAGTAAAAAATCTAGCCAGAGGACGGTACATCCATGAAAACGAACGTAGCGCTACAATTAGCGAACCAGGGCAAACTCGAGATCTGTGAAGTCGAACTTCCCGCGCCCCAGGATGGACAAGTCGTGGTGAAGTTGTTCTCAAGTGGGGTGTGTCACTCACAACTCCATCAAATGCATAACGCCAATCTTCCTCGCCCGATGGCCCTTGGGCATGAAGCCACCGGGGTAGTTGTCCAGGTAGGCAAAAGCGTTAATCACGTAAAAGAGGGAGACCATGTTATCGTCACATGGGTTAGAAGAACTCCTGTGAGAGGTATGCCTGTGAATGCCCCTAGCGGTGCCACCTACAAAGGAGAGACAGTCCATGGGGCAGTATATACCTTAGCTGAGGACGTGTTGGTTGATGCAAACTACGTGGTGCCTATTCTCAATGAATACCCCACAGATGTCACCTGCATTATTGGATGCGCCGTCCTCACAGGAGCAGGCGCTGTTCTTTACACAGCAAAAGTCCAACCAGGCCAATCTGTAGCGGTTTATGGAGTAGGAGGAGTAGGACTTTGCACTATTCAAACAGCAGCCATCGTCAACGCCTATCCGATTATTGCTGTTGACTTAAGCGATGACAAACTTGCGATGGCAAAAGAGTTTGGGGCAACCCATACTGTCAACGCATCCAATACTGATCCTATCAAGGCTATCCACGAAATAACTGGAGGAGGCGCAGATTTTGCATTCGATGCCATTGGAGTACGGATCACCAATGAGCAAATCTTACCTTCTACTCGAGCAGGTGGCTCTGGTGCAAGCAATCAGGGAGGTGTGGCCGTACTGATAGGACTTCCAAACACGGACGAATCCATGGCGATACCACCAAGACAATTTGTCGGCGGTCAGCGACAGTACAGAGGCAGTCTTGGAGCAACTTACCCAGACACCGATTTTCCTATGTTTCTCAGATGGTTTAAGGAGGGCAAGTTCCCGCTGGATAAACTCGTAACTCAACGGTACCCACTAAGTCAGGTCAACGAAGCCTACACAGCATTGCAGAACGGTGACATACTTGGAAGAGCTATCATTGAATATTAATTAAGCTCTAACAAATATGGAATCTATACCACCCATATAAAAGCAGCAATCTAATTAGGAAATTTAATGTAGGACACTCAAGTCTCAGTGAATCTATCTACCAGCATCATGAGGTTCAAACTTGTACAGCGTGAGTTCCTCAGTGGCGTCTTCAAACACTACTGACACTCTCATCCCAATTTCAACAGCATCGGGAAGGCAATTGATGAGATGACTCATCACCCGAGGACCTTCATCCAATTCGACAATAACTGTTACAAAAGGAAGATCGTCTCTAAAGGCGGGCCCCACACCACCATGTATCGTGGTATAGGAATAGACCATCCCTAGCCCTGAAACTTGCTGCCACACATAATCCACTGAGGAGCAATCAGGGCATACTTCTTTCGGGATGAACCGTAGTACTGAGCACTGACTGCACGCCTGCATTCGAAGTTCCTTACTTCTCAGTCCTTCCCAAAATGGTTCTGTCAGCAACGTGATTTCCGGTATCGGTTTACTGTAATTCATAAGTTCTACCTTCGACCAAAGATGGCAGCATACTGCCCCTGAAAAGTGCCTCCGGTACCGTGGGCATATGCCAAATTGCAGTTTTCCACTTGCCTTTCGCCTGCTTCTCCACGTAACTGGCGAACTAGTTCAACCACTGTGTAAAGACCACACCCACCACCGTGGCTATTCGACAGGAATCCTCCATCGGTGTTCACTGGAAGCCTTCCACCTAGCTGTATAGCCCCACCTGCAATAAAATCACCACCTTCTCCCTTACCACAGAAACCGGCATCTTCCAGTTCTATGAGCACATTTATAGAAAAATGATCCGAAATACCAGCTACATCTATATCATCCCTACTTATACCTGCATGAGCAAAGGCAGTGGTAGCAGCGACAACTCCCCCAAATGAAGTCATACTTGGGGCAGTCATAATGTCATGAAACGTAAAGCCTTCACCCCAGCCCATCAAAACAATTGGGGTGGTTCGCAAGTCCTGAGCACGCTCCATAGTGGTCATCACGATAGCCCCACCACCAGCATTCACAAGGCAACAATCATAAAGATGTAGTGGATCCGCTATCATTCTAGATTCCAGAACGTCCTCTACTGAAATCAGCCCCCGCTCCCCCATTACGGACGCAGGATTCAACGTGGCATGCTTTCGAGCTGCCACAGCGACCTCCGCGAGTTGCGCAGGAGTGGTTCCGTATTCATACATATGTCTTCGCGCCGCCATAGCATAAACCGCTGCAGGATTTGAGCCCCATATATGTTCAAAGGAACTAGGGGTCGGCCCCCCACCAGTCCCGGACCCTGGCCTGATCGCACCACCTGAGGCAGTCGGGATAATCACCACGTCGGCATAACCCCTCTCTATAGCCATCGCGGCAATTCCTATCCCTGAAGAGGATGAGGAAGCTCCTACTCCGGTCTGCGCCTGAAACCGCAAAGTCACACCAAAATTATCCGAAAAGTCTCCTGCGATCCCGGCACCCTCTGGACCAGTTCCGATAATACCATCGATATCCTTAACCCCAAGCCCTGCATCTGCTAGAGCACCCAACACGGATTCGGCATATACGCTCCCGGCAGTCCGATCACTGAGCTTCCCCTGCTCTGTCATATATATCCCGACTATCGCAGCACGCCGCAGATCACTCATTCACCCCTCCATTCAATATTCCAAACATCTGAAAATCACCAGTTTGAACAATTTGTCTCATCCATCTCGAAGCATTGCACACATAAAAGATTCAACATTTTGGGATCCAATCATACAGTTCTTTCCATCGCTTAGTCTCAACATAACCCCTTGATCGCCACGAACAGTATATGCTTTCCCTCTTGCACCATATCTAATACCCCAACCCCCATAATCGCGGAGTCCACTGTAGGTTGCTGCTTCTACTTCAAGCACATCCGGGTGCAAAAATTCCACCCATCTCCTATGAAAAGGCCTGAAACGAATAAAAAGCCCATCGCCTGTCACCACCGTATCTAACCTACAAGCGTAGATCAAAGCCACTGGCCCGACACCAAGAACTAAGGCAATAGCAAACAAGACTAAGTCAGGCAAGGGATTATCTCCAACTTCCAACCCCAAGATAATTTGCCTGTAGATCAACCAGCAAAAAACAAGAGGGGCGATAAGAACAATACCCCATATCCACCATTGATCAAAACGTTGAGACTCGGTATAAAGACTGTCCTGTTGATTCATCCCTTCCCTCATGCCTATGACCAGCAATTTCTACCAACCAACAAGATAGCTATCTACCATGGTACACAGGATCTCGTTTTTCAAGGAACGACACCAATGATTCACGCCGATCCTCAGTTCCCCAAGATGGAGCATTTGCCAGGCCCTCCATAGGAAGAATCGTATTTAGATCCGTCGATGCTGCATCGTACAGAAGTTGCTTCGTAGATCTTACCGCAAGCGGCGGATTGGCAGCAATCTCATGGGCAATACTCAAAGCATCGGCCATCAAATCTTCCTGAGGCACTACTTTATTCACTAGTCCAACCCTCAATGCCCAATCCGCATCGTACACCCTGCCCGTTAGTGCCATCTCTGCAGCGATTCCAGGCCCAACCAAGGATGGAATGAGGTACGCAGCTCCCGTATCAGGAACTAGCGATCTTTTAATAAAAACGCACGAAAATCGCCCTTGCTCAGAAGCGATACGAATATCACAGGCCAAGGCTATCGAAAGACCCATCCCAGCAGCGACTCCATTAACCGCAGCGATAACAGGCTGAGGTATTTCGCGGACAAGTGGCGCGGGACTTCGCCTGGCAGGATCTTTTTGGCGCTCCTCGTGATCGCGTTGAACAGACTCTATAGTCCTCTCCAATTCTTGAGGCAACCCATCTGCTTGTTCTCCAACATCGGCCCCAGCGCAAAAACCACGCCCCTCACCAGTAAGAACAACAACGCGAATATCCGGAAATTGCCCACCTATTTCTTCTAGCACAGTGACCAACTCAAATCGAATTGCCTTATTCAGCGCATTAAGTTTTTCCGGTCTGTTCAAGGTAATTACAGCAACATGTCCTATGGTTTCCTTCTTTAGCAACTTGTAGTCCATCGGGCACCCCCTTATTTGCTTATCAGGCTTCCTTACTTACCAACGAAGCAAGACCAGTCCGCAACACAGTCAGCCATAATGCAATCGTATACAGGACATATATCGACGTCAAGCGCCATATATGGGCACGCGTTCTACGCTTTATGATTGTTTTCATTACGCACGCGCCTAAAACCGACACTACCTACAACAGTGACTCCTCGCATATAATATCTACAGTGCGCGCCCTACGTATAAGTAACAAAACAGAAGGTAGCATGATGAAGTTGTTTCGAACTGATATCTACTATGGCTGGTGGATACTTGCTTGTGCAGTTCTTTCCCACTTCATGTTTACGAGCTTAGGGCAAATGGTTTCTGGAGTCTTTCTTGATCCGATTGTGAAGGAATTGGAAATCAAAGTTTGGCTCTTTGCAGCAGCTGTGTCAGTAGCAACTGGTATCGGAGGAATAGCGGCTGTCTTTATTGGCCCATTAGTGGATCGCATCAGCCCTAAACGATTAATTTTGTCAGGAGCTATCCTCTGCGCTATCGGATTAGTAGGGCTGTCGTGGCAATCCTCCTTTGTACTGTTTTTCGTTTTCCAAACTGTCAGCCGATCTTTTGGGCTCAACCTTTTCGGTGGGCTAGTAGTAAACGCTACACTGACCAAATGGTTTATTGTTCGTCGTGGTTGGGCACTGGCAATTGGGTCGATGGGAGTATCTCTTGCCGGCATCATCACCCCCATCACAATGACTGCAATAATTGACTCTTTTGGATGGCGATCAGGATACCTTGTACTCGCAGGAAGCGTCATAGTACTAGTAGTTCCAATCGCGTTTGTTATGAAACGCCAACCTGAAGATATGGGTCTTTTACCAGACGGCAATTCTGATCAAGCCAAAACCCCTGAGAAGAACGCCAAGGCTGAATCTGCACGGCTCACAGATGACCTCCAGACCCACACACGTGACCAAGCCATCAGGACTCCTGGTTTCTGGCTGCTTACTCTTGGATACGGGCTTAATGCTGTGGCATTGGGATCTGTCATAATGTATGCCATACCTTTTGCCACAGCAGCAAATTTCACCCGATCAATTGCAGCAATCGGACTAGGCATTAATGGACTAGGCAACCTCGCCTCAAAGGGTGTCTGGGGATGGTCGCTTCAAAGAATTGATGCCCGCAGACTCGCTGGATCAGCGTTTTCCACTTCCGCATGCGGCGTTCTACTTATGGTGGTAGCAGCGGGAAATGGGAACACCCTTCTACTCGTTATCGGTTTTTTCCTTTACGGATTCGGATTCGGCGGAACCATTCCCATCAGTGAATTCCTGTGGGCACGATATTTCGGAAGGCGACATATTGGGGCCATCAGGGGTCTAGGTCGTCCACTAACCCTCATATTTAGTACAGGTGGACCAATAGCCATCGGCCTAGTCTATGAAGTTTTTGGGTCATACAACGAAGCATTCGTAGCACTGGCAGTCATATACATCTTGGGAGCGATAACGATTAATGTTTCCAAAATCCCTAATCCTCCAGCCCAAGTTAGCCTGACCAACTAATAAGCCTATTCTGTTACACTACGGACCAATTACAATCAACTCAATTGCAGGCCAACTACTGTGTTCAGTCAAAGGAGCTAAGTTGCCATGATGAGATTCAAACATTACACAATAGCAGTCCATGACCTTGGATCTGCAGTCCAGAATTACAAAAACTTGTTCGGTATGGACGCCCTCAATGAACCCCAACACAACGACATCGGAAATTTCGACTCAGTGTCTATGGGATACGAAGGAAAAACAGTGTTACAACTCATTCAATCTTCATCTGAAGATACGCCAGTAGCTCGTCTGATGCGCGACCGGGTCAATGAGTTCAATCCCCATGGAGAGGGCGTATATCTTCTAGCTTTTGAGGCGGATGACCCCGAAGAATTGGCTCACAATATCGAATCTCACGGAGGACGTATTACCCGAATACCAGGCAGCACTAATTTCTTCGTTCACCCCACTTCGTCAAATTTTGGTTTTATGGAAATTTTCCCGACCCCGAAGTAGTACCAATACTAACCAAGCTAGTGGATACAAAAAATTGAAGGACCTCGATTTCGCAAAACAGGAACTGCACACGGTCTCAGCTGCTTTCGAATGCCCTGCCTTGGTCGTTATGAGCGGGCTACCAGGATCAGGGAAAACCTATTTTTCGAGACAACTAGCCAAAGTGATTCCATTAACACTCATCGAATCAGATCAAATCCGAAAAATCCTAGTCCCTCAGCCCATCTATACCCGAGCAGAGAATGCGAGAGTTTTCCGTACAGCCTACATGCTAGCAGAAGAATTGCTTCGAGGTGGTATCTGTGTTGCGTTTGATGCTACAAATCTCATCAGGAAAAACCGAAAAAACCTTTATAAAGTAGCCCACGCAACTGGGGCAAAGTTAATCCTTATCGAAATAACGGCTGCGCAAGAAGTTATAATGAACCGCTTGCGACAACGTGCCGACCAATCATCTGCAAACGATTATTCTGATGCAGACATAACTGTGTATAACCGACTGTCTAGCACAGCTCAGCCTATACTAAGGGATCATTTGGTCGTTAGAACAGATGACGACATAACTCCTTTCGTAGCTTCCGTTGCTGAAACCATTTCCAAATGGACGGGACCTCCTGTCACAATGTCCTAGACAGATCAAAAACATTCCTATCATGGGAGGTAGCCATACGATGCAAGACCTTCATACAACCAAGGGCGGAAAATCTGTTGTGTTCCGAGGAGATGGGGAGCCACGAACGATTCAAACCTTTCTCGGTAACCTCAACGATTTCTCTGCTACACAAACCCTCGAGGACGATAATTTTTCGATAGGTGGCCTAGTAGAGCAATTAGAACAAACAATTGCAAGAATACTCAAAAAACCTGCAGCCATCTTCATGCCAACGGGCACTTTGGCAAACCATCTGGCGATCAGAAAACATGCGACACCATACGGCAGAGTTGCAGTTCAAGAGCAAAGCCATCTTTACAATGACACCGGCGACTCACTTGCCCGACTGAGTGGGATAAACCTTGTTCCACTTGGCAAAGAAAAACCTTCATTCTCTTTGGAAGAACTTCGCAAAGCTTACGAAACATCAACCACTGGAAGGGTCTTTAATCCAATATCAGTAGTATCTATCGAAACCCCTGTCCGACGACAACATGGGCAAACTGTACCTTGGCAAGAACTTCAGATACTCACAGAATTTTGCCGAGAGCATAATCTACCAGTGCACCTTGATGGGGCACGAATTTTCATGCAGGCCGCAGTTGAAGGCCAAACAGTTCATCAATACGCCCAACTATTTGATTCAGTGTATATATCCCTTTATAAATACTTTGGGGCGCCTTTCGGTGGTGTCCTCGCGGGGGAATCTAGCTTCATAGATGGGCTCTATCACGATAGGCGTATGTTTGGATCGGGTTTAGCACATTCCTCCATGATCGCTGCATTAGCCTTACACGGGATTAATGAATTCGAACCCACATTCCATGCAGCCATAGAGAAAGCACACCTACTATTCGCAGACCTCAACGCACTGGCGCATTTAAATGTCGATGCGTTTGAACATGGGTCAAATATATTCACCTTAACCGTATCTGAAGACCTAAATCTTGAGAAAATAGCCCAACATCTCAAAGCCATTGACATCTTTATATACCCGGAGCCTGGCACTCAAATTGCGTATCTACACATAAATTCCACCATACTGCGCCAAACTAACGTGGAAATAACCAAGGCATTCATTGACGCCATCGAACTGTCATTCGTACCCTAGAGCTCCGAGAAACTTATAACCACCCGTACAATTCAAAGTCGATAACTCCACGCCCATCAAACCTAACCCCTTCCTTCTCAAGTCTTTTTCGCTGTTCATGAGACGAAGAGCCCGATCCACGAACGCTAACTCGCCCTTTAGCGTTTATCACCCTGTGCCATGGCAAATTCATAGCTGCAGGGGCTGATGCCATAGCATAGCCAACTAACCGTGGAGTACTACCTGGAACTAGCATTGATATCTGACCATATGATGCTACGGCTCCATATGGTATCTGCATCACAATTTCATACACACGATCGTACAACGTACCGGCATTTGACCAAGAGCGAATGTAAATGTTTTCTTCCATACCTTATATGCTAGCTAAGTTCCATAAGTTTTGCATATTATCCCCTTCACCATCTTATAGAGTTCGTGGAAAGTACCGGAATGTATGATAGACTCGCCAACATCCAAGACTAGACAAGGATCCCAGACAAATTTGAACTCTCCACCAGAGACACCATTATCGCAGGAAACCGGAACCCAACCTCCCAGATACCGCTGGGTAGTTATGGGCTTCCTGTGGTCTTTGAACCTCGTTATTCCCATGACCGCGATGTCCATAGGGGTCATGCTCCCATCAATGACCGAGGAATTAGGGATAACCCCAGTACAAGCTGGCATGCTCGGGGGGGTATGGTTCTTCGGATCCGCGGTAGTATCCCTGCCCGCCAGTATTTGGCTCTCTCGATATAGCCCAAAAAGAATCACGTTCTTGTCTCTGCTATTATCAGGATGCACAGTATTACTGCAAGGATGGGCTCCTGCCTTTATCTCCCTCCTCGTGTTCAGATTTCTTTTCGTCATTGTGGCAGTCAGTCGCATGCAAGCAGAGGTCCTACTGATTCACCAGTGGTTTGCACCTAGGCAAATTGGAACCGTCCTGGGAGTCTCAACTGGAATGATGGTGATCGGGCAAATGATTGCTGTCGGCCTTACTCCTTATCTTCTGATCGCTTTATCGGGTTGGCGTAATGTCTACTATGCTCTAGGCTTAATTATGATCGCTATGGCTTGTTTATGGGTAATCATTGGCAGGGAACGATCCCAAGCACGTTCAACAGAAAATAAAGGCAATCAAGACCAATCCCCCATTAACGTCCTGAGAACGTATAAGTTTCTCTGGATACTTGCTGCGGCGCCATCCGGTGCAGCCTTGGCATTCTCTGCGGTAATGACCTTCTGGCCCACTTTAGCACTGGAAACGTTGCCTTTATCACTCACCGAAGTCGGATCCCTGATGACGGTATTCTTGCTCGGCGGCATGGCAGCAGCATTCGCTGCAGCCCCTCTTTCTTCTCGCATTCGGCGAAGAAAACCATTCCTATGGCTAGCAGGTATCCTGCTACCGCCTCTCTACGTAGCCCTGTTCACCACCAACTCAATATTTATTGCCGGGCTCCTCTTATTTCTCGCTGGCTGGAACGCACAAATATGGGTGCCGATCATTAGAACCATTCCCTTTGATTTACAATTAGCGCCACGAGAAACGGCGGTAGCCACGGGCCTTGGAATGACACTACTTCCCATTGTTGGCGCAATGGGACCACCACTGGTAGGTCTCGTGCAAGAAATCACCGGATCGCTAGAAATCGGCCTATTGTCCATTATAGCGTTCCCTCTTACCCTAGTTATTGGAGGTTTCCTCATACCTGAGACCAGTCCTAATCGAAATGGAACAACTGCGAGAGACTTCGAACACTGAACCCATTTCCCTGAAATCAGTCCCCTTACTCACACGCATTTGAAAGGAGCGCTCAATGAGCATAGAAGGAATAGATCACATAGTAATAGCAGTAAGAAATATAGACGAAGCAATCGTGAATTATAGAGATACCCTTGGGCTCACAGTTGGGGATTCTGAAGTAGGCGCGAATGGCACAAGAGCAACCAAGTTTGATCTAGGTGATGGCAGATTTCTAGAACTTGCAGAACCATCTGCTCCTGACACACCTGTAGGACAAACTCTCGAAAGAAGAGGTGGCGGTGTACACTTAGTAGCCCTCAGAGTGGCGAATCTCCAAGCAGCAATCGAGGATTACAAGAGCAAAGGAGTTCAAGTAATTATCGACGGTGCAGAAATCACTACGAGCACGAAGCCTCAAGTTTTCCTGCACCCTAGATCCACAAACGGATTACTAATTGAATTGATAGAACACCCTGAATAAGCCAGACGATTAGGTCCCCCAAAAAACATGCCGATAGAGTCAACAGCGTAGGTCACAGCTATCTCAACTACCATAGCCTCGTACTTTTACAAGACATCTGTCTCTGAGAGAAACGTAAGGTCGTCGCTAGTTAGGCCCAATTCCCCACAGAATATCTCTTGGTTGTGCTCACCTATAAGAGGCGCTCGACGGGTAATACGCGATGGAGTCACGCTGAAAATTCCACCTGGACCCGGATGTCGAAACCGCTCACCAACTTCAGGGTAATCAACATCTTCCCAGAACCCACGATCTTCCAAATGTGGGTCTCGCATGATCTCATCAGGAGTCCTGACGGCTCCCATATTCATCCCTCGCCTTTGCCCGCCATGGTAGATGGCGTCGCGAGAAGCATTCTGAATTAGATACATGAAAAGCTCATTGTCTGTTATCACCTCTGGATCACGTATCTTTTCATCCAAGAGATCTCGGTCAAGCCCTACCTCATCCATCCACTCTCCTAGTGCCTTCAGACGATCTAACGTCAACCGATTGAGTATCTGTGCAGCAACATTGATATATTTGCCATCAGCACAAATATGCTGCGTAAGATCTGTCGGCCGCACCGAAGCGTGCCTGCCTGTCTGCCTTTGGACAGTTTGTTTCGTATAAATGTAGGTATTCACATGGGCTTCAGTAGTCAAAGCACAGGAATCATGCACGGACACGTCCAAATATTGCCCGCTCCCGGTCACAGTCCTGCGCAGTAGAGCAGCTACAATAGCAATATATGAAAAATGGCTGCCCGTGTGCCATGCTTGACCACCACCCCCTGCTATAGGTGGAGCCCCGGGCACATCACTATCGGTATAACCACAACAAGCCATCTGCCCACCTGCTCCGAGATGCAATAAATCAGTCGTAATGAAATTTCGCCACGGCCCAGTTTGTCCGAAAGGGGTCAAAGAACACATGATCAACCCTGAGTTAGATTTTTTGAGTTCGTCGTAGCCTAGTCCAAGAGAATCCATGTAGCCCGGGGTAAACGTTTCCAGAATAACATCTGATTCGTCTGCGAGCTGTCTGAATAATCTCTTTCCAGCTTGCGTTTCCAGATTCAAGGTTATGCTGCGCTTAGAAGTATTGTAGTGCCAAAAATATAAGCTTCTGTTCTTATCTGGATTATCATGATAAAAAGGACCAACTTCGCGAGCAGATGTACCCCCGGGGGGTTCTATTTTGATAACATCAGCCCCCATATCACCTAATAATTTCCCGCACCACTGACCTTTTTCATCAGTAAGTTCTAACACCCGTATCCCAGAAAGGGCCCCGTGATCTGAAGACACCCTAGAAACCCTTTCATCACTATCAGAGCCTGAAATGCCTTCTAGGGTGTCTTCGCTCCTAGTGACCTTGCTGGTGCTGTCGATCATCTCCTGAAGGTAGGGGTACGGAGTCCTGTCATAATCTATAGGCCAAAATGTTCCGTCATGGAAACCATCCACCAACTCTTGATGCGTGACACCTAGCAATCCTTCAAATATCTCCTTATTGTGTTCACCGATAAGTGGAGCCGTTCGCACATTAAACGGAGGCGTGTCAGACATCTTGAAAGGAGCTTCCTGAAGTGGCCATTTCCCTAATGTTGGGTGCTCTAGCTCCCGGAATATCCCTCTATGTTGCAATTGCGGATCATTTTCGAATCTATCCAGATTATTTTGCACTGGCATGCACCGCACACCAGAGTCCTGGCAAAGTTGCATAACCTCGTACTTACCTAGGGTTTTAGTCCATTCTTGGATTCCCTTATCTAGTTCTTCCTGATTATCCAAGCGTCCTTTCATAGTCGCAAATTTTGAGTCAAAAGCCCACGCAGGCAAACCCATAACGTCAACTAAAGTAGTCCATTCTTCATCAGTAAAACACACGATCGTGCACCAATCGTCGTATCCTTCTGGGCCTGTTCGATACGCATTATGCGGCGCCACAGTTCTTTCTCGATAATTGTTGAGAATCGGTGTCCCTGGCCAGTGAGCCCGATTACCAGGAGGAAACCCTTCCCTCTCAGTGGAACGTCCGTTGGCCTGGATATCAAGGAATACAGCTCCATTTAGCGGAACCCCTTTGATCCACTGAGCACTATCTATATGCTGGCCCTCCCCAGTCATATTCCTGTGGTACAAAGCGCTAAGTGCATACATAACACCGTACATTCCTCCCGTGTCATCCATGTAAGACCACCCCCAACCCGCTGGTGGTTGGCCAGGTAGTCCGGATGTGTAGGTAAGACCTGAAAGCGCCTGTGCAATCGGCCCCATAGTTTGGTAGTCACGATCACGCCCCGTATGCCCAAACCCAGACATTGACAGGTAAATGATATCCTTTTTAATGGCTTTCATATCTTCGTAGCCCAAACCCCAGCGCTCCAAAACACCGTAAGCAAAGTTCTCAATGACTATGTCTGAAACGGCAACCAACCGCTTAATCAGATCCGCTCCCCTTGGAGTACGCGTATTCAAAGTTATACTCAGTTTGTTAGCGTTAGTATCACTGAAATGACCATTGTTATTGAGATTTTGCTCAAATCCGGGAACTGGATCAGGTATAGGACGTCCAATTCCACGAGTACTCGGATTATCGGGCCATTCCACCTTGATAACTTCCGCTCCTAGAGCTCCCAGCCAGCGAGTGCACCAGGGTCCAGCACGAACCCACGTGAAATCCAAAACCCTGATGCCTGATAAAGCGCCCGGTCGATTTTCTAGGAGAGTTTCTACATTAACCATTTTTCCGCCTCCAACTAAACAGTTATTGGATTCAGGATTCGTGTTTGTTCAGAAATTTGAGAAAAATTTCAGCTCTGCGGTTATGGCCCGCCTGTTGAAACATTGCACCATCTTCCGCCGCTAAACGCCCTTCTTCTTCCTTGGAGAACACCGGATCATGTAATTCTGAATCCGGCAGTATGGCATGCAAGTTTTGTCCGACTAACAAAGGATGCACATCATCATCACCGGGAATAATCACAGCTGGTACTGCAATTTGCTCCAATTGCTCTTGCGTAGCTCCAATCACTGGATCTTCGCCAGTAAAAAACGTGCGCCACCGGGCCATGACATCTATGAAATCGTCAGTGTCCATCGAAAGAAGGCTGTCCAGATTAGCCGGATTCTGTCTTATACGCTCAGCAAAGAAGTCTGTTTGTATCACTCCTTGCATGCCCTCTCTTTTGGCAATTTCCATGAACTCCTCGTAGTAGCTATAGCCAAGTTGCTCAGCAGCTGTTGCCCCTCCAGTTATATGCCAGAGCAGTAGCCCTCGAACCGAATCTGGATGGCGGATAGCAAGCATAAGAGAAACCCTGCAACCAGCGGATCCTCCTCCAACATACGCTGGTATCGCTTGAAGTTGAACAAGTATATCGTGAAGGTCATCTGCCCATATTTCCTGTTCAGACAAATCCCCAGAGATGACAACATCTGAGGCTCCACAATTTCGCCTGTCATAAATTATCACTCGATATTCGGAGGCTAGGATTTCAGCCAAGGCACGCACAGCATTCATATCGTACCGAGAACCGGGGGTAAGGATTATTGGGACTCCAGTGCCCATCTCCTCATACTGTATATTCACACCATTCACTAACAATGTGGGCATGTACGACTCCTCGAAATCATTGACTACACTATACGTTAAATCCTATCCAATGCCGCTGAGATGTCAGGTACAGAAAACCTCACGCGAATCTTTCATACGGGACTAAACCGGCCTTGGAACTGGTTGGTACAGGCTAAAGGCGTAGGTCAAGTAGGGCATATAATAGAACATTATTTGTTGAATGTTAGCTGGATTGTCTGTTTCAATTATCATTATACCGGGTGTTTCGTTGAGAGGTTGCCCAACGGGAACATAGGACCCAATAAGCTTCACTCCTATTGACTCAAGAAATCCCGGGAATTCTCGCACTTTCACTTGAAGGTCGGGGTCCGGTATTAAGGACGACTCCCATTCACCTGACATGATTTTTTGGTCCCGCAGCGTTATCCATGACTCAGTCTGCTCGAAGTATCCGATATACGTAGACATAATGCTCTCCTTTGATCGATTCGTATCATTTTCGACCTATCTTGATGCATCTTAGTGAGGTATCTTATTATAAAGATTGTACACTTGTTTGGTCTTCCCACGTGGATTTCGATATATTAATCGCAACATTAATTTCTGATACACTCATGGAAAACGAAACTATCAGAGAAATCAATTTAATGAATAATTCCGAGATTTGCTTTTTGCCAGCAACAGAATTAGTTGCCAAAATACACTCTAGGGAAATATCTCCCCGAGAAGTAATGGAGGCACATCTTGAGCAAGTGGAGGCCGTCAACCCAAAAGTAAATGCGATAGTAACTTTCCTACCAGACCAAGCCCTTGAGATGGCAGATCTCGCCTATAAGAAACTAAGCCGAGGTGATGAGGTGGGATTACTCCACGGGCTTCCTATCGTCCACAAAGATCTGTTCCCAACAAAAGGAATTCGTACAACCTACGGCTCTCCAATCTACACCAACAATATCCCTACCGAAAATGCCCTGATTGTTCAACGACTGCACAACGAAGGAGGCATACCAGTTGGCAAAACGAACACTCCTGAATTTGGAGCAGGATCCCAGACCTATAACGAAGTTTTCGGGGAAACCCTCAACCCTTACGATATAACAAAAACCTGTGGTGGGAGCAGTGGGGGAGCTGCAGTCGCTCTCGCTACAGGCATGAGTCCCTTGGCAGATGGCAGTGACATCGGCGGCTCCTTAAGAAACCCCGCAAGTTTTTGTAACGTGGTTGGATTACGTGTATCCCCAGGAAGAGTACCCTCATGGCCAAGCAATACATCATGGATGCCTATGTCCGTACAAGGACCTATGGCACGCACAGTTGCAGATGCTGCCCTAATGCTTAGCGCTATTGCAGGACCTGATTCACGCGTCCCTATTTCCATACCTGAATCTGGGAAGAGTTTTCTTGAGCCTCTGGACCGAAACTTCCCAGGTGTCCGTATTGGATGGAGCCAAAGCCTCGGTGGATTGCCGATTGACCCCAGAGTTGTCACCATTATCAATTCCCAACGCAAGATATTCGAGTCTATAGGGTGCCTGGTAAATGACAGCGAACCTGACTTCACTGACGCTGATGAAGTGTTCAAGATATGGCGAGGGTTTGGCAGCGCGATAGCATATGCAGAACTTCTACAGACACACCGGGATTCGATTAAGGAGACGCTCATCTGGGATATTGAGCAGGGATTAGGTTTGAGCGAAAAGCAAATCCGCTGGGCAGAAACGAAGCGCATGGAAATTTTCCAGCGAATGCATGACTTCATGGAAACCCATGATTTCTTGATCTGCCCAGTCAGCCAAGTGCCACCATTTGATGTGAGCACCCGTTATATTACGGAAATTGATGGACAGGCTATGGAAACATACATTGACTGGATGAAATCTTGCTATTACGTCTCAATTACTGGGCACCCGGCAATATCCGTACCATGCGGATTCACTGAAGATGGATTGCCCATAGGAATACAAATTATAGGCCGTTACCGCGACGAAATCGGTGTGCTTCAACTTGCCCATGCATTTGAACAAGCCACCTCCTACTGGAAGATAAGACCACCTATGCTGTAGCAACTAATCAATTGGGCGGGTATCGCTAGCTACTGTTGACAAAGCAAATAGAACCTATAGGGTTAAACGATCTTTTAAGCACGTAGTAGGTGAACATTGAAAATACTTCTCGTCTTCTGCCATCCAAGGGAATCTTCACTAACCGGGGAAATCGCGCGATCTTTCCAATTGGGAGCCATCCAGGCCGGGCACGAGGTAGAGTTCGTTGATCTTTACCGTGAGGACTTTGACCCCATCCTATACGAACATGATGAACCCAGTGATGGCACCCTGGAAAGCTATTCTGAGGACATTCAAACAGAATTTCTTCGCATCAACCGCAACGAAGCTGTAGTGATGGTGTTTCCCGTATGGTGGTGGTCAATGCCAGCAATGCTCAAGGGTTGGATCGACCGCGTTTGGAACTACGGACTGACGTACGGCCCTGCCAGTCATAACATAAAAAAAGGCCTCATAATCGGTCTAACGGGAGCAACTACAAAAGATCTCCAAAAGCGTGACTACGACACCGCAATCAAAACAACCCTAGATATTGGGATCTTGGACTTTAACAGCATCCCTTCGACACAAATGGTTATCATGGATGGCACAAGTGAAGGGGAATCCTACCAAAAAAAACATATCGAACTAGCGCATTCGATAGGCCTGGAATTCTAGTTCAGCAGCTTATCAGTATCAAATACTAATCACTGCATAGTCCCAAAGCGCGAGAGCTTGAACATCGAAATATCAATATCGCAGTTCCTTCGAGCAACCAGATCTCCTATCGCCTTCCCAGTTATCAATGCAAGAGTAATACCCTTATGGCCATGGCCCGTAGCTAAATATATACCATCCGAATCAGGAATTTGACCGATTATCGGAAGATCATCCGGGGTACTTGGGCGAAGGCATGCCGTTGTACGAATAACCGACGCTGCTTCAAGTGGAGGAATCATATCTACGACTGAAGCGAGTATGTCCCGCTCAGCCTCTTTAGTTGGGAACGGGTTAAATCCGACTGCTTCGTCAGTAGTGCCCAATAACAAAGCACCGCTGGCTTTGGGCAACATGTAATTAGAGTCATGAAAAATACTGTAGGATGGCAGCCCAAAACCTGATGGGAGAGCAGCGTGAACTATTTGCCCTCGAAGGGGCTTCATCGGAATGGTAAATCCTAAGGAAGCGCCTAACGCCACGGCCCACGGCCCGTTTGCTATAACAAGATTAGTCGTTTGTATAGTCTCGCCACTTTCCAACTCGACCTCAACGATCTGTCCCGGCAGTTGGACAATTTTTGCCGCGTCCCCGGATTTTACCGTGACTCCAAGTTTCTCTGCTGCCCGGAGCATTGCGAGGCAAAACGGATACGATTCTAACTGCTTCTCAACAGTCTCCACAGCTCCAAGTGCCTTGTGACTCAACCATCCGTATCGGGACTTAAGTTCTGAAGGCTCGACCCAATTAGCCGAAAGGCCGAGCGATTCTTGCCACTGCACCTGATATTGTAAATCTGTAACATCAGATCGGTTTAATGCAGGTCGAACCTGAGTGATGTCCGAGAACAGATAATCAATTCCACTTGTGTCCATGATCTCGTCCGCAAGTTCATGATGCATTGCTATCCCCTGCAGAATGAACTTCGTATACATATCCGAATATTGATGCCTGCCCACAGCGGCCAACTCTCCAGCAGCGTTGCCAGATGCCCCACTTCCTATACCATCACGCTCTAGAATAACAGCCTGTATACCATGGTGTGCGGCAAGAAAGTAAGCAATACTGCAGCCTATAACTCCCCCACCAACGATTACCACATCATGGGCACTCTTCCCTCTTGTTGGCATAATTGTTCTTTCTACAGTCAAAGGTTATTGCTGCGCCTTTTACTTTAATCAGTTAACCCTATTATAAAAGGGGCCTTAACTCGTTGCTGGCTTTGGAATACCGTTTGTAGCACGCTTCCCTGTTTCTGGTAAAAAAAGACCGGCAATGACTAGTGTAAGTGGAACGAGCGCTATTATACAAAACGGAACGGTATAAGATCCTAAGGAATCAGTCAGTGATCCAACAAATATAGGTGAGACTACTCCAGCAAAATTACCCATAGTCAACACAGCAGCCGTCACTAGACCAACGCTGCTAGATTTAACCCCAGGCAACTCCATTGGAATCGTTAACGCTGCAACAATGAAAATACTAAATATAGCGCCTAAACACATCACACAAACGGTAGCAATAATTTGACTAGGCACCAAAAAAGACCCTAACGCGAATACGGGAAGCGTTAAACCCGCCATGGTCAACATCGGCTTACGCTTTCCCAATCTAGATTGTATAAGTCCACTGACCGGATTCAAAACGGCAGCCATCAGCGGCAATAATGCCACTACCAAGCTGGCTCTTTCTAAGGGAATTCCCCTCACTTCGTTGTAGTACGCCGGCAACCATGAGCTGAATCCAATAAACACCGCAAAGGCCCCCGCCATCCCTGCTGCCAGCAATAAGGTGTTTCGGTTGAGCATGAACGGTATGTTGTCTCTTATTGAAAATGGCGGTTCCAAAGTTGTTGAGCTTACATTACTCCGCCCCCCCATCATCCAGGCGAAGGCACCTATTAAAGGCAATACCCCGAAGGATAATAAGGTCATCTCCCAGCCAATGAGGTTTGTGACAGGCACCGCGACAAACACTCCTACGGCCACTCCCAGTGAGCGACCCGCTTCGGTAATTCCATTTAACAGTGGTAACTCACTAGGTTTGAACCATTCCATAAGGATCGCGCTTGTCGCAGGAATTGTTATCGCCACTCCCATACCAAATACCAGCCTGATTATGACCAACAGTATGAAAGAATCGGTCAGAGGAGTTAATAAATGGGCTGACATAAGAACACCAGCCACTGTCATAGATCGCCTAGAGCCCATTTTTGCAATCAACAGTCCTCCTGGTAAGAGAGCCACCGTTATCACGATTATTGTTGCTGAAACCAGTAAACTCACTGCACTTCGACTGATCTCAAATTCATCCATAATGACCGGGAAAAGTGGAGTGGGAGACATGAAATTCAGACCCATTCCAACCTGCAAAAGCATAAGCATAGCCTGAATTACCCACCGATGCGGACTGTATTGTTCTTCTTGCATTTGTGCAATTCCTGTTAGGAAATACGAAATATCTGACAGTGAAACTCTGTATGGAGTGGCGCGCCCGGAGGGATTCGAACCCCCGACCCTCGGTTCCGAAGACCGATGCTCTATCCACTGAGCTACAGGCGCATCTTAAATAGCAGTACTGTGCAGCAGAACCACAGGAGAGA